>JAGWON010000008.1 GCA_028871055.1 Alphaproteobacteria bacterium | reverse complement strand
CTGTCCCTGATTCGGCTAGGTCGCCGATCTATCTGTTGAGTCAGTGGCTTAGCGCGGCACAACCAACAGAGTCTTTACCGCTTTTTAACCAAATTCTGCGGGTTCTAACCGCGCGAGTCGCAAGACCGTGCCTTGGGGGATCGCATGACCAATACGCTGTATTTCGGCGATAACTTGGACGTGCTTAGGAACGACGTTCGCGATGGATCGGTCGATCTGATCTATCTTGATCCGCCCTTCAACAGCAAAGCCCAATACAACGTCCTGTTCCGAAGCCCGCGCGATGACAGATCGGCCCAAGCCGGCGCCTTCATGGACACCTGGACATGGGGAGATGAAGCCGAATGGTGCTACCGCGAAGGCATGAAGCTAGGCGGTGGCGTCGCTCGCTACATCGACGCGTTGCGCTCAGCGCTCGGCGAAAGCGACATGATGGCCTATCTCGTTATGATGGCGGTTCGGCTTGCCGTGCTGCATCAGAAATTGAAGCCCACAGGAAGCCTCTATCTTCATTGCGATCCGACCGCCAGCCATTATCTGAAAATCCTTCTCGACGCGATTTTTGGCGCCGGGAATTTTCGCAATGAAGTGATTTGGAAACGAACCAGCGCGCACAACTCGGCAAAGAGATGGGGGCCGGTTCACGACGCGCTTCTGTTCTACACGGCGTCGGAAAAATATACTTGGAACCCTGTCTATCAGCCTTACGATGAAAGCTATACGTCCGCGTTCTATAAATACACGGACGATTCTGGCCGTCGCTTTCGCGTTGGCGATCTCACCGGGGCTGGCACGCGGAAAGGAGAATCTGGCGTGGCGTGGCGCGGCCACAATCCAACTGAGAAAGGTCGTCATTGGGCACCACCGCGTAAGTTCCCTGGCGGCGAGCGCGTTCCCGAGACGGTACTAAAAGCTCTGGATTACCTTGATTCGATTGGTCGGATTTATTGGCCCGCCAGGGGTGGCGTTCCTGGATTCAGGCGATACCTCGACGATATGGAGGGAGTCCAGATTCAAGACGTTATTACGGACATCCCGCCCATTCCGTCGCAGGGCATCGAACGCATCGGTTATCCGACCCAGAAGCCGATTGCACTCCTAGATCGCATCATCCGCGCGTCGTCAAATGAGGGCGATCTTGTTCTAGACCCATTCTGCGGTTGCGGCACAACAGTCGAGGCCGCGCAGCGCGCTGACCGTCAGTGGACCGGCATCGACATTGCTATCCATGCTATGAAGGTCATTGAGGCTCGGTTGGGCGAGAATTTCGCCAAGCGGCCTAAATACAAAATCGAAGGTATTCCTGGCGACTTTGAGTCCGCGAAGCGCCTCGCCGAAACCAACAAGTACCAATTCCAGTGGTGGGCTAACTATCTTTTCAATCCTCACGCGCTCCGCGAGGAGAAGAAGGGAATGGATCGCGGCATAGACGGTGAACTGTTCTTTCCAAACGGACCGGGCCGCCCCTGGGGTCGCATGCTTACGTCCGTCAAGGGTGGTGAGCATGTCGGACCGGCGATGGTCCGTGAGTTTGCTGGCACTCTCCGGCGCGAAAAGGCCGAGATGGGACTGTTCATTTGCCTCTATAGGCAGACCAAAGAAATGGTCCGTGAAGCTGCTGCGGCCGGAATCGCGGACACGGTGCACGGCGACATTCCAAAGTTGCAAATCGTCGCCATCGAAGATTTCTTTGAGGGAAAGTTTCCGAAGCTGCCGCCGCTAGAACACCTGCCATCTGCGGCGTTCTCTACTAGCCGCCGACATGCCGCCGCCGCGCTGCCATTAATTCCTGATCCGTCACAGCCGGAATTGCCGCTCAGTTTTATTGGTGGCAAGGGACGCAAGATGCAGGGAATCCATTTCAACCCTGTGATGGTTAGGGACAAGCGCGAAGCTAGTTAGCGAGCCTCCAACGCGCCGGCATCCCCTCCCCGCTACGCTTGACGGTGACGCCGTCATGGTTGCGGAGCGAACCCTGAACGCCGCCGAACAGCGACCGGACAGACTTGGTATCGGGCTCAACGCCGCACGACCGTAACAGGGCTTCCGTGATCTCGCGGGCCGTCATGGGACCGCTGGCGCGGCGGAGCACGTCAATCGCATGCCTGAACATCTCGCCCTTCTTGAACCACGGGTTTTTGTTATTGCGCCGTCGCGGGGCAATCACGCGCACATTGAAGGATGGATCAAGGAGTTTGAGAACGGCCTCAACGTGCATCATGTCGATCGCCAGCTTTTTGGCTTCGGTTCGGTTGGCTTTGATCTTGCCGCCTAGCTCGGCATGAAGCCGGAGCAGCGCGTACATCGCAGGCTTGTGCTTCACTCCGCAGCCTCCCGGATAACGCGTCGCTGCCAGTAGCCTTTCCACTGTTTGCTGGTCGGGTGCTTCACCGCCGCGTTCGCTGCCATTAGGTAAAGCTCGCCGTTCGACGTGCGCCGGTTATCCTCACGCCACGACATTTCATCCGCGTAGGCTGCGAGATAAGGGCCGGCGATATGGTGGTGCGTTCCGATCTCGGCACGGCGAATGCGGCTAAAGAAACTCTCAGCCTGATTGGTACAAGCCTCGCCGTCACTGTATGCCTCTTTGTGATTGATGCGCTTCGTGAGATACCGCGCGTGCAACGGTTCCCATCCGCCGGCTTCGTCGGCATAGACGACGCTGCCGGCCGCTACGCGATCTTTGATTTCGGGAACGGCTTGATCTTCGGTGCGGCAGATAAATGGTAGCGTCTTGCCGCGCCGCTCACGCATCACTACTACGCAACGGCGCTTGCCGTTCTGATTGCGTGCAAGCCGACGGTCGCGGCGATGCTCGCGCCAGTTAGCTGGCTTGATGTATCCGCCGAAATACGCGCCGTCGATTTCGACGGGCTTGCCATTGCCGCCGACTTTTGAGACGCCTTCGCTGGCGATGGCCTCGCGAATTTTGTGCGCCAGGACGAACGCGGTCTTGTATTGCACGTTCAGATCGCGCGACAGCTGCAACGCGCTATGTCCCTTCGCACCGTTTACGAAAATTGCGATGGCTAGAAGAATGTCGCGGACGGGAAGCTTGCGGCTCGCGAAGATCGTGCCGGACGTGATCGTGAATTGATGCTTGCAGCCTTGGCACTTGTAGATGCGCCTAGAGGCATACGCATAGACGCTGGCGCAACCGCAGCGGGGGCAGAACGGCTTACCGGCGGTTTCGGCCCACCGGATAGCGGTAAACGCCTCCCGCGCCTCCCCCTCGCTCATACGGGCAACGGCGCTCAGAGAGAGCGACCTGGCCGCTTTGGAGAGGAGAAAATGCTGTGACATATCCCGTATCCGGTATCTTCATACCTAATATGGGATCATAAGATGGCATTGTCAACAGGAAAATATCGTATATGATATGACCATGCCGACCAAGGCCGGGGATTGGGAGAAACGGGCCGCGCGGTTCCTCAAGGCGGAACTAAAGCGCGCGGACGTGACCTATGAGGAACTAGCGAAGCGGCTCAAGAAGCACGGTCTAGAGGAGACCGAGGCCAGCATCGCCAACAAGCTCGCGCGCGGGACATTCCCGGCGACGTTCTTTCTCGCCACGCTTGCGGCGCTCGAATTGGAGGGGATTAGGCTAGAGGATATTTAGCGGACGCGGATCAGGTGGAACATATACGGTTCCATCGTCCCATCCGGCTCGCGGCGCGACACGATGACCACATCACCGCGTATGCGCTTTTGCCCGAAAATCTCCTCGGTCTTGATGGGAGCGAACACATCCATTCGGAGCCTGTTAGGCGAGACTTGTCTTATGACCCCGGCCCAGCCCTGCCGGGCGCGATCAAGGTCTTGAGCGTGCAACTCAATCTCGACGTCTTCGATTATCCGCGTCGATTCCTGATCATCGAAATCCTGAATCCTCGCGTCGCTCGGAAACTCTGCAACGGTGTCTGAATCGACACGCCGGCGGCCGATGGTGATTGGCGCGTTTCCCTGCCGCTTGCTTGGGGCAAAAAATTGGACCGCCGACCGCAACAGCGTTGGGAGCCGCTTTTTGTCGTATCGCTTTTCGAGAAGGCCTCGGATGTGGATTTCATCAACGCCAAGGTGCCCCGATACGTCCTTAATGAGGCCGTCCAGTTGTGCGGTTATGCGAGATGCCGCGCTGGTTTTGACGATCTGCCTATAAACGAAATCAGCCCCATAAAAGAGGATCAGGCAGAAAATCACCGTGACAATCGAATCGTAGTGAGGGGATACGTGGATGCCGGTTAACTCTCCGATCAGTGGAGGCACGTCACGCTCCAGATCGGCCTGAAAAGTAAGAAACAATGCGACCCAAAAATATTCTTTGAGCGGGCTGCCCTGCGTGAGCGACTCAATATGAACGCGAACGCCGCCGACCTGGATGCCAGGCACCAGTTGCTCCAGCAGCGGCGCAACCTCGAAGAAAAGCTGTTCGGTTGCGCGAAGCGACTCGATGACATCGGAGATCGCGCTACCTTCGGGCACGTCATAGACGACCTGATGCGGAATGCGAACGTCCGGCATAGCAGCCCCCCGCTGCCGTTGGAGAGGGCCGAAGCATCCCAAAGGCGCGGACTTACTGCAACGTTGGCGGAAAATGACCGGAGTCTCATCGCCCGATCATATCAGGTGCGTTTGCTACCCAATACCGGGGCCAGTGACCTTCCACCAGCTCATCGGGCGTTTTGGCACCGCCACCGCGGCACTCGACGCCCTGCCCGAAGTTGCGCGGCGAGGCGGCCGCGCAAGACCTCTGACCGTCTTTCCCACAACCGAGGCCGAGCGCGAGATCGAGACCGTCACGCGGCTGGGCGCGCGTCTCGTCGCCCGCGGTGAACCGGACTATCCGCCCGCGCTTGCCGCGATCGAGGACGCGCCGCCGCTGCTGACGATGAAGGGGCGCGTCGAATTGGCGGTGCGGCGCAGCGTTGCGGTAGTCGGCGCGCGCAATGCATCCGCCAACGGCCGCCGCTTCGCGCGCGAGATCGCAGCGCGGCTGGGCGAGGCCGGTCTGCTCGTCGTTTCCGGCCTCGCACGCGGCATCGACGCCGCAGCGCACGAAGGCTCGCTCACCACCGGCACGCTCGCCGTGCTCGCCGGCGGCATCGACACGGTCTATCCCGAGGAAAACCGGCGCTTGCACGAGATACTCGCCGAACGCGGCGTGCTCGTGGCCGAAATGCCGGTCGGCACAGTTCCGCAGGCGCGGCATTTCCCGCGCCGCAATCGCATCATTTCGGGCATCACTCTGGGCGTTCTGGTGGTCGAGGCCGCCGAGCACTCGGGCTCGCTGATCACGGCGCGCTTTGCGTTGGAGCAAGGGCGCGAGGTCTTCGCCGTCCCGGGATCACCGCTTGATCCGCGATCGAAGGGCACCAATCGCCTGATCCGCGACGGCGCGACGCTGGTCGAAGAGGCCGACGACATTCTGCGCGAGCTGCACCCGCAGCTCGGCACGCCGCTCGCCGAACACAAGCGCGCGGCGTTTGCGGCCGCGCCGACGGCCGAAATCGATGGTAAAGAGCTCGCCGAAGCACGCGAAATTGTGCTCGCTCTGCTCTCGCCGTCACCCTTGCCGGTTGACGAATTGCTCCGGCAGTGCCAAATGTCGCCCGCGGTCGTCCTCATGATCGTGCTGGAACTCGAGCTTGCGGGCCGAGTCGCGCGCCAGCCGGGAAATGCTTTAACCTTGCTTTAACCATAACCAACCCTATCTCTTGGGCCTCAGCCCCCACCCGCCGACGGAAAAATGAACGTCGTCATCGTCGAATCGCCGGCAAAGGCGAAAACCATCAACAAGTATCTCGGCAAGGACTTTAAGGTTCTCGCGAGCTACGGGCACGTGCGTGACCTTCCGGCGAAGGATGGCTCGGTGCGCCCCGACGAAGACTTCGCCATGTCGTGGGAGGTCGACCACCGCGCCGACAAGCGACTCAAGGAAATTGCCGACGCGGTCAAGAACGCGCAGCACCTTTATCTCGCCACCGACCCGGATCGCGAAGGCGAGGCGATCTCGTGGCACGTGCAGGAGATCCTGCGCCAGCGCAAGGTGCTCCAGGGCGTCGACGTCAAGCGCGTGGTATTCAATGAAGTCACCAAGGCCGCGGTCCAGGAGGCGTTCCGGCACCCGCGCGAGTTGGATCGCGAGCTGATCGACGCCTACATGGCGCGCCGGGCGCTCGATTATCTCGTTGGCTTTACGCTATCGCCGGTGCTCTGGCGCAAGCTGCCTGGCAGCCGATCCGCCGGCCGCGTGCAGTCGGTCGCGCTCCGCATCATTTGCGAGCGCGAATCCGAGATCGAGGCCTTCAAGCCGCGCGAATATTGGTCGATCGAGGTCGACTTCGTTACGCGCGCAGGCGAGCGGTTCACGGCGCGCCTCACCCATCTCAATGGCAAGAAGCTCGACAAGTTCGACCTCGCCAACGAGCAGCAGGCGCGCGAGGCGGCCGACGCCATCCTGAAGCACCTCGACTATGCCGTCGTCGCGGTCGAGAAGAAACAGATCCGCCGCAATCCGCCGCCGCCTTTCACTACCTCCACCTTGCAGCAGGAGGCATCGCGCAAGCTGGGTCTTGGCGCGTCGCGGACCATGCGCGTCGCGCAACGGCTCTACGAGGGCGTCAATATCGGCGGCGAGACCGTCGGCCTCATCACCTACATGCGAACCGATGGCGTATCGCTGTCGAATGAGGCGATTGCCGCGGCGCGCGAGATGATCGCCGGTCAGTACGGTCCGCAATACCGCCCGGACGAGCTGCGCGTCTATCGCAATGTCGCCAAGAACGCGCAGGAAGCGCACGAGGCGATCCGCCCGACCGACATGCATCGCCTTCCGGGTACGCTGCCGGGCCACCTCGACTCCGATGAGCGCCGGCTTTACGAGTTGGTGTGGAAACGCGCGGTCGCGAGCCAGATGTCGTCCGCGGTGATCGACCAGGTCGCCGTCGATGTCGCACCGCCGGACAGCGCCGTCGTGCTCCGCGCCACCGGCTCGACCGTGATCTTCGACGGTTTCCTGACGCTCTATGCCGAGGACGCCGACGATCCGGAAGGTGATGAAGAAAACCGGCGTTTGCCCGCGCTCAACGACCGCGATCCACTGGCCCGCGACAAAGTCGACCCGCAGCAGCATTTTACGCAGCCGCCGCCGCGCTATACCGAGGCGAGCCTCGTCAAGAAGCTCGAGGAACTCGGCATCGGCCGTCCCTCGACTTACGCCTCGACGATGCAGGTTTTGCAAGACCGCAAATATGTCAGGCTCGACAAGAAGCGCCTCATCCCGGAGGACCGCGGCCGCCTCGTGACCGCGTTCCTGATCGAATTCTTCAAGCGCTATGTCGAATATGACTTCACCGCCGATCTTGAGAACAAGCTCGACGACATTTCGGGCGGCCGCATTGACTGGAAGAAGGTGCTGGAGGAATTCTGGAAGGATTTCTCCGCTGCCGTCGCCGGCACCAAGGACCTCAACATCACCCAGGTCATCAATACGCTCGACGATGACCTCGGGCGCCATTTCTTCCCGGAGCGGGCCGATGGCACCGATCCGCGGCTGTGTCCGGTGTGCGGTCAAGGGCGCCTGGGCTTGAAGCTCGGCCGCTTCGGCGCGTTCATCGGCTGCTCGCGTTACCCCGAGTGCCGCTACACCCGCGCCTTGGGCATCGAATCGGGCGAGAACGCGGCGGCTTCCGAGCCGCGTGTGCTGGGCACCGATCCGAAGACTGGCCTCGTCGTCGCGTTCAAGAAGGGGCCCTATGGTCCCTATGTGCAACTCGGCGAGACGCCACCCAAACCGCCGCGCGAAAAAGGAAAGAAAGCGAAGAAATCCGAGAGTCCGCCTGCCGAAAAGCCGAAACGCGCATCGCTGCCCAAGGGCGTCTCGCCCGCCGATATCGATCTCGAGAAGGCGCTGAAGCTTCTGGCGCTGCCACGCGAGATCGGCTCGCATCCGGCGGACGGCGAAATGATCGTTGCTGGCGTCGGCCGCTTCGGCCCGTACATCCGCCACGGCAAGGTCTACAAATCGCTGACCGCAGACGATGACGTGCTGACAATCGGCCTCAATCGTGCCGTCAGCCTGTTGGCCGAGCCTCGCAAGTTCCGACGCGGCGCCCCCGAGCCAATCAAGGTGCTGGGCGAGCATCCGACGGCCGGCGGTCCGATGAAGGTCTATAATGGCAAGTACGGCGCCTATATCAGCCATGACGGTATCAACGCGACGTTGCCCGGCGGTATGGCGCCCGAGGATCTGACTATGGACCGCGCCGTCGAGCTCCTGGCGGAGCGGGCCGCCCGGGCCGGCGGCCGTCGCGGCGGGCGCAGTCGCGGCCGCGCAACGAAAGCCAAACGTGAAGCAAAGACACCCGCCAAAAAGAAACAGGCCGCAACCGCGGCGGAATGACCGTCGTCCGCGCGGCGATGGGCGCGGGCCGCGCGGCGCGTTGCCTGAAATCGGCATCGTCGAAATAATCGGCATCGATCTCGACGGCGAGATGCAGGGTCGGCCCATCGGCCTGCCTGGCAACCCGCCGGACATCGTCGTCATCGCCGAGCGCGGTGCGCCGGCGCTCGGCATCGGCGAACGCGCCGTCGTCCGCTTCAGCCGCATCGATGCGCATCGCTACGAGGCACGCATCGTCCGTGCCGTCGGCGGCGCGCCCGATAGGGTCATCGGCATCTATCGGGCCGGCCGCGAGGGCGGTCGGATCGAGCCAACCGACCGCAAGCTGCGCACCGAATTCCGTGTCGCGGCCGACGACGCCAAGGGCGCTGCACCGGGCGAGATCGTCTTGGCCGAAGTGCTGGCACAGCCGCGGATGGGCCTGCCGGAGGCGCGCGTCGTCGAACGTATCGGTGACAGCGCCAACCCACGAGCCTTCAGCGTGATCGCGATCCACAGCCACGGCATTCCGGTCCCCTTCCCCAAGTCCGCTCTCGACATCGCCGCGCGCGCAAAGCCCATCGCGTTGGGCGACCGTGCGGACCTGCGCGACATTCCGCTGGTGACGATCGACGGCGCCGACGCGCGCGATTTCGACGATGCGGTATGGGCGGCGCCCGATCCCGAGCGCGAAGGCTCCTGGCATGCGCTCGTCGCCATTGCCGACGTCGCGCACTATGTCCGCGCCGGAGATGCGCTGGACACGGCAGCCCGCGAGCGCGGCAATTCGGTCTACTTTCCCGATCGTGTCGTGCCGATGCTGCCCGAAGCCCTGTCGAACGAGCTCTGCTCGCTGAAGCCGGGCGTCGACCGGGCCTGCATGGCCGTCGATCTGTGGATTGACGCCGAGGGACGCCTCGCCCGGCATCGCTTCCGGCGCGGCTTGATGCGTTCGGCCGCGCGGCTGACCTACGACGAGGTGCAGGCCGCCATCGACGGCCAGCCGAATGAAAAGACGGCGCCGCTGCTCGAGCGCGCACTCAGGCCACTTTATGGGGTGTATCGGGCGCTTGAGCGCGCTCGCGCGGCGCGCGGCACACTCGACCTCGACATCCCCGAACGGCGCATTCTGCTCGACGCGTCGGGACGCATTGCGCGCATTGAGCCGCGGGAACGCCTCGAGAGCCACAAACTCATCGAGGAGCTGATGATCGCCGCCAACGTATCCGCCGCCGAGACGCTCGAGCGCCTCAAGCAGCCGTGCATGTATCGCGTGCACGATTCGCCCGACCCGGAAAAGCTCGCCGCGCTGTCGCGCTTCCTCGACGGCATTGGCATCCACGGTCTGACGCTCGCCAAGGGCCAGGTGGTACGGCCGCATCACTTCAATGCTATTCTTCGCCGCGCCAAAGGCACCCCTTACGAGCGGCTCGTGAACGCATTGGTGCTGCGCAGCCAGGCCCAGGCAGAGTACAACCCCGAAAACCTCGGCCATTTTGGCTTATCGTTGCGACGTTACGCGCATTTCACATCGCCGATCCGCCGTTACGCCGATCTCCTCGTCCATCGTGCGCTGATCTCGGGCCATCGCTTCGGCACCGACGGACTGCCGCACGCCCACGAAGATTTCAAGGCGGTCGGCGCGCACATCTCGCTGACTGAACGGCGTGCCGCCGCCGCCGAGCGCAGCGCCGCTGACCGCTATACCGCCGCCTATCTCGCGGAACGAGTCGGCGCCGAATTCACTGCGCGCATCAATGGCGTTACCCGCGCCGGGCTTTTCGTCACGCTCGACGAGACCGGCGCGGACGGGCTGATTCCGATCCGCACCCTTCCAGGCGACTACTATGCCCACGACGAGGTCCGTCACCGTCTTACCGGGCGGCGCTCGGGTCGCGCCTATGTGCTGGGCGATCCCCTGCGCGTTCGGCTGGCCGAAGCGGACACCGTCACCGGCAGTCTGCTCTTCTCCATAATCGAAGACATCCGCCGCGAGTCAAAGCGACCGCGCCGTTAACTACAATGCGCGTGTCGTAAAGCACCTTTGGCACGCTTTCAAATGGGGCTGTTAACGCTATATCCGCTTGCAACGCGGGACGCCTGAAGGCAACAATGGCCGCGGTGGGGAATCATTAATTTCAGCCAACCATGACAATGTCGGGGGAAATTAGCCCAAGCCTGATAGGTGCGCCCAGAGTCCTAGCCAGAGCAGCGGTTTTCTCGGTCCTTTCACTCTGCGCGTGCGCCGCTCAACCGGTGAGCGGCGGCGCCCAAGCTGTCCCCGTGGCGAACAGCGCCGAGACCAAGCTGTTCAGCGAAACCTACCAAAGCATCATCGAGTATCATGTCGAGCCGACCCGCGCCGACATGCTGGCCATGGCGGCGCTCGACGAGCTTCCGAGCCTCGACTCCCAGCTTGCGGTGAGCCGCGGCGGCGGCGACATGGTCCTGCGCCACGGCGACCAGTCGTGGCGCATTCACGCGCCGGAGCCCTTCGACACCGCCGATTGGGGTAAGCTGACCGCCACGCTGCTCGCGGCAGCGCGCGAGGCATCGCCGAACGTCGCCGCGGTGGGGTCCGACAAGCTCGAACAAGCGCTTATCGACCATACGCTGTCGACGCTCGATCGCTTCTCCCATTACGCCCGTCCCGAGGTCGCACGTGAATGGCGTGCCGCGCGCGATGGTTACGGCGGTATCGGCATCGTGCTCGACAACGAGCCGAGCACGCGGATCGCCGCGGTCATGGCGGATTCTCCCGCCTCGCGCGCTGGCATCCATATCGATGACCGCATCATCATGCTCAACGGTGTGCCGTCGAACGCGCTGACGCCGGAGCAGCTCCGTGACCGACTCCGTGGTCCCGCCATGAGCACGGTCGTGCTTGGCATCCAACGGGCAGGAATCGAGAAACCGATGCTGCTGACGCTCATGCGTGCGCATCTCGTGCCGCCCAGCGTCACGCTCTCGGAGGTCGGCGATGTCGCGGTGATCAGGATATCCAGCTTCAACCAGCAGACCGGCGAAGGCGTGATCGACGCTGTTGCCCGCGCGCACCGCGAAATCGGGCGCCGTCTCAAGGGGTTCGTGCTCGACCTGCGCGGCAATCCGGGCGGCCTGCTCGACCAGTCAATCGAGGTCGCCAGTCAATTCCTCGACGGCGGCACGATCGCAACAACAATCGGCCGCAATCCCGAAAGCTTCCAGTATTTCGCCGCGCCCGATGACCATCATGCCGAAAGGCTGCCGCTGGTCGTCCTTGTCGATGGCGGCTCGGCATCGGCCTCGGAAATCGTCGCCTCCGCGCTCCAGGACGCCGGCCGTGCCGTGGTCGTCGGCACTTCGTCCTACGGCAAGGGCACGGTGCAGACAGTGCTGCGTACCTCAAATGACGGTGAACTCACCATTACCTGGGCCCGCTTGATCACGCCTAAGGGCTATTTCCTGCACCATCATGGCGTCGTGCCGACGGTATGCACGTCCGACCTCGCCAACGACACGAACGTTGGCATGATCCTGGCGAAAAGCCCGCCGTCCGCGCTGACGACGCCGCGCGATGCGCTCGACGACGCCGGTTGGACCGCACTGCGGGCGACCTGCCCGGCAGCGCGCGAACACAGTGGCCTGGACCTCCGGGTGGCCCATCGGCTGCTCGACAACGCGGTGCTCTACGCTCGGATGCTCGACAGCGATTCGGTCAAGCTCGCGCACAACTTCCGCGCCGCGACCACGCGCTGAGGCGCGCCGCAGGCATCACGCGCGCCCGGCGCTACAGAAGTGCCAGGCGCGGCCGTGACGGGCGTAGAGCAGGATGTAGTGGTGCCCGCCGGTATCACCGATCATCACCACCAGGCGGTCGCCCAGACAGCTCCGGTCGGGATGGATCGGCGGCGCCAACCGCTTGGCTTTGGCGCAAGCCGCAACGAGCGGCGGCAGGGCGCCATGAACGGGCGCAAGCACGGCGCCATCGAGCGAGACGTAATAGCGCTGGAGCACGCGGTTCTTGATCGAGGCACGCACTTCGATTCGTCCCAGTCGCGACTTGTAATATCCGGCCTCTTGTTCGCCGTTGGCAACGCCCGGCGCGACCGGGTGGAAGGCGATGGCGGCGCAGCTGCGCGACGACAGGCGGTCGGCGGCTCCGGCGGACAGCCCGAATCCGACGACAGCGAGCGCAGCGACGGTCGCGAAAGCGAGGCGAAGCATCCACGGGATTATGTTGACCCTCCGGCGAGGTCGCAAGCATTGCTCGCCAAAGTCGGTCGATTGTTGTTTGCTTGAGCGCATGAAAATCATGACCTGGGTTGCCGTTCTGCTCGCGCTGGCCGGTTTGCCTGCCCGGGCGGCCGATGCCGATCTTGCGCTGGTCATGGCGATCGACGTCTCGGGCAGCATCGACCCGGGCGAATATCGCCTTCAGCACGAAGGCATCGCGCGCGCCCTCGAGAACCCGGCGGTGCTTTCCGCGATCGCCGGCGGTCCGCACGCCGCAATCGACGCCACTGTCATGGAGTGGTCCGACCGCGACAAGCAGGTAGTGATCGTGCCGTGGATGCGCATATCCGACAAGGCGTCGGGAGCCGCTTTCGCGGCCAAGGTACGGGCCGCCCATCGCACCTCCAACGGCTTGACAGCCATCGGGGACGCGCTGCTGGCCGCGGCCGCGACGTTCAAGACGCTGCCAGACCACCCGACGCGCCGCGTGATCGATCTATCGGGCGACGGCATGGCCAATATCGGGCCCAAACCAGCCGATGTCCGCGACGCGTTGGTGGCGCAGGGAATCTCCGTCAACGGCCTCGCCATTCTCCAGAACGAGCCCTGGCTGTCGACCTATTACGACCAGAACGTGATCGGCGGTCAGGGCTCGTTCCTGCTCGACGTGCAGAATTACGATACCTTCGCACAGGCGATGCAGGAGAAGCTGATCAACGAGATCGCCGCGCTGCCGGCGCACCGGAAACGCATCGGCCGGGCGCGAGGCCCGGCCGAATCGGCGTCAATAAGCAATCTGACTCAGATGCAATAGGTCTTCAGCGGCGCGAAGCCGTTGAATCCGACCGAGGCGTAGGTCGAGGTATAGGCGCCGGTCGCCAGAATCTCGACCTTGTCGCCAACTTTGAGGTCGAGCGGCAGCCGATAGACCGTCCGCTCGTACAGAATGTCGGCGGAATCGCAGGTCGGTCCGGCGATCACAGTGGGGCCACGCGGGCCGCCATCGGCGGGCGTCTTGATCTTATACTTGATCGCCTCGTCCATGGTCTCGGCGAGTCCATTGAACTTGCCGATATCGAGATAGACCCAGCGCTTTGGATCCTTCGCCGACTTCCGCGAGATCAACACGACCTCGCTCTGGATCACGCCGGCGTCGCCTACGATCGAGCGGCCCGGCTCGACGATGATATCGGGCAGGTTGTTGCCGAAATGCCTGGTGATCGCGGCCATCACCGCGTTCGCGTAGTTCACGACCGCTGGCACGTCACCCCGGTAATGCGCCGGGAAGCCGCCGCCGATATTGACCATGCGCAGGTTGATATCGGTCTCGGCCAACAGCGAGAACATCTGCGCCGCGCGTTCGATCGCGCTATCCCACTGGGTCAGGTCGGTCTGCTGCGAGCCGACATGGAACGAGACGCCATAGGGATCGAGCCCGAAATCGCGCGCCTGCCGCAGCAGGTCGACCGCCATCTCCGGTGCGCAGCCGAACTTGCGCGACAACGGCCAGTCCGCGCCGGTGCATTCCACCAGAATGCGGCAGAATACCCGTGCGCCCGGGGCGGCGCGGCTGAGCTTCGCGAGTTCGGCCTCGCTGTCGAACGCGAAGAGGCGGACGCCCTTCTCGTAGGCATAGGCGATGTCGCGTTCCTTTTTGATGGTGTTGCCGAATGAGATGTTGTCCGGGCTGACGCCCCGCTCGAGGCACAGGTCGGTCTCGTTGCGGCTGGCCACGTCGAAGCTCGAGCCGAAATCCTTCAGCATGCCGATGATCTCGGGGGCTGGGTTCGCCTTGACCGCATAGAACGCCCGCGCCAGCGGCAGGTAGCGCCGCAGCAGCTTGTAGGCTTGCGCGACGACATCGAGGTCGATGACGAGGCAGGGGGTTTCGGGTTGGACCTCCGCCAGAAACTTGGCGATCTTCTTGTTGGTCTCTCGCATCTCCGTATCCTACCAACGCGGGCGATCACCGTATCGGCGCCGCATCCGTGCAATGAAGTGAGGGGAGCGCCATCTGCGGGACGGCGCGGCTAGAAGCCGGAACGCTTTGCTCAATTCAGGAGACTCTTGGAGACGCTGACAGCGGCCCCGGCTGACCCGTTGAGGGCTTCAGAGCGAGGCGCGCAAGCCCCGCGTTGGATAGCAACCATATCGTCTTCCCTCTCGGGACCGGTCCACGACGACCGGTTCTTCCAAAAAGGACGCGTTACGTCGTTGCATAACCACGATGGGCCATAGGCACGTGCGAGTGCGTCGCACGTTTTAGATACGCTCATCGCACCACGATGCAAGAAAAAATTCACGAAAAGGTAAACTTTTTCGTCGTCGTGGCCTCGATCACACGCCCGCGACGTCTCGCCGATCGCCTCTCGAGCGCCAGGTGGCAAATGAAACGGCAAAGACCGGTCTGCGGCCGTCGCGACAAGACTGAATTTCGAGCGACTCCGTCTCAGGGCGACGACGGCGCAAGCTCGATCATCGTGATCTCGGCGCCGGTGACCAGATCGAAGACGAAGATGCGCACGCCGCCGGCCGGAATGTCGGTCCGCACGACCAGCCGTCCATCCGCCACGTCAGCCCCGATGATCTTGGCGCCCGACGGCAGGACGATTCGCTGCACGGCGGACGCCGTCGCCCGCGGCGGCGATGCGTGGTTAATGCGCCAGATCACGCCTGCCGCCAGCGCACCGATGCCCGCTAGCAGCAGCGCCCCAAGAGCAATTACCAGAAGCTTGAGGGCGCGCATCTTCGGCGTCAATTTAGCCGCCATGGTCGCCGGAACAAACAACGATATCCGCCGTGCCGCCGTTGAGTCGGCGGATGCCGGAATCCGGCTCGATCGCATATTGGCGGGCCATTTCACGGACCTGTCGCGTTCGCAACTCAAGCGCCTCATCGAGCAGGGCCTGGTCAAACTCGACGGCAAGCCGGTCCGCGATCCGGCGTTCAAGGTAAGGATCGGCCAGGTCTTCACCGTCGCCCTGCCCGCGCACACGTCCAGCGCGATCGAGCCCCAGGCGATGGACCTGAATATCCTGTTCGAGGACGAGCATCTGCTGGTGCTCGACAAACCAGCCGGGCTCGTTGTCCACCCCGCGCCGGGGAACCCCGATCGGACCCTGGTCAACGCCCTGATCGCGCATTGCGGCACAAGCCTCGCCGGAATCGGCGGCGTGAAGCGGCCTGGCATCGTTCATCGCCTCGACAAGGACACCAGCGGCCTTATGGTGATAGCCAAGACCGATCATGCGCACCGCGTCCTGGCGGCTGACTTCGCGGCGCGGCGGGTGACGCGCGCCTATCAGGCGGTGGTCTGGGGCGTACCCTCGCCCCGCAGCGACGAGATTGCCGGCCCCATCGGTCGCAATCCGCGCGACCGCAAGACCATGGCCGTGGTCGCCACCGGCAAGGCGGCAACCACACGCTATCGGGTCTTGAAGAGCTTCGGCACCGCCGCAGCGTTAATCGAGTGCCGGCTGGGCAGTGGCCGCACGCACCAGGTCCGGGTGCATCTGCTGGCCAAAGGGAACCCATTGATCGGCGACCCAGTTTATAGAGGACGGCATATCGCGGCACGCCTCGCCAGATTACCCGTAGCCGCACGACAGGCCGCGGTCAGCCTCCATCGCCAGGCGCTGCACGCCTATCTTCTCGGGTTTCGCCACCCCGCAACTGGCGAATACCGGGAATTCAAAAGCGCCTTACCAAGCCAGATCGCGGATTTGTTACATAACTTAGAGCTTATCTAGACTGGACAATACCCGAGTCAGAGACTAAGATTTATCGTCCTGAAGGAAGGATTGCGTCCCGAAATGGCCACACACGCCCTACCCTCAGCTGCGCGAGAAGGCAATCTCGCGCGCTATCTCGAGGAAATCCGCCGGTTTCCGATGCTCGAGCCGGAGGAAGAGTACATGTTGGCCAAGCGCTGGCGCGAGCATGGCGACAAGGATGCGGCGCACAAGCTGGTGACTAGCCATTTGCGTCTGGTCGCCAAGATTGCCATGGGCTATCGCGGCTACGGCCTGCCGCTCTCGGAACTCATCTCCGAAGGCAATGTTGGCATGATGCAGGCGGTGAAGCGCTTCGACCCGGATCGCGGCTTCCGGCTCGCCACCTACGCGATGTGGTGGATCCGCGCGGCCATCCAGGAATACGTGCTGCATTCCTGGTCGCTGGTGAAGATGGGCACGACCGCGGCGCAAAAGAAGCTGTTCTTCAACCTGCGCAAGATCAAGGGCCAACTCCAGGCGATCGAGGAGGGCGATCTGTCGCCCGAGAACGTGAAGCGGATTGCCAAGGAGCTCGCTGTTCCCGAGGCCGACGTGGTCAATATGAACCGCCGCCTGGGCGCGCCCGACAATTCGCTCAACGCGCCGTTGCGCGCCGACGGCGACGGCGAGTGGCAGGACTGGCTGGTCGACGAATCTCCGACCCAGGAGGCGCGATTGGGCGACCGGCAGGAGCTGGGTCTCCGGCGCGATCTGCTACGCAACGCGATGAGCCATCTGACAGCCCGCGAGCGCGACATCCTGGTCGAGCGCCGGCTCAGGGACGAGCCCGCGACTCTCGAGGACCTGTCGCAGAAATACGGCATTTCGCGCGAGCGCGTGCGCCAGATCGAGGTGCGCGCCTTCGAAAAGCTGCAAAAGGCGATCAAGGCCAAGGCCCTCGACCGCCGAACCGCGCCTGCGACGTCGGTGGCCTAGACGCGCGGTTCCGCCCGGTGCAGGCGGCCGCCGCTCATCGGTGCGGCGACGCCCGTGGTTTGCGGCAAGCTCAACGGCAAACCCTTCACCGACCGGACCGCGAGATAGGCGAAGGCCTGCGCCTCGAGCGCATCGCCATCCCAACCGATTTTCTCGACCGGCTCGACCGGCGCGTCGAGTCGCGCCTTCAGCATCGCCATCAATACCGGATTGCGCCGGCCGCCCCCGGTCACCAGCCAATGCTTCGCTGGCGCCGGGAAGTGCTGGCGCGCCGCGGCGATGCCGGCGACGGTCATCGCGGCAAGCGTCGTCGCGCCGTCGGCCGGCGACGCGCCCGCCGGCATGAATCGGGCGAAATCGTCGCGGTCGAGCGACTTGGGCGGCGGCACCGCGAAGAACGGGTGAGCGAGGAAGCGCACGACATGGCTTTCGTCGGCCGTACCGGTCCCGGCCAGGGCGCCGCCCTCGTCGACCGGTTGGCCCGTATGGATCAAGGCCCAATCGTCGAGCAGCGCGTTTCCCGGACCGGTATCGAAGGCGAGAATCTCCTCTTCGTTCGGACCGAGCCAGGTGACGTTGGCGACACCGCCGATATTGATCACGGCGCGCGGCCGCTCGAGACCGGCGGCGAGCGCTTGATGGTAGAGCGGCACGAAGGGCGCGCCCTGCCCGCCCGACGCGACATCGGCGGACCGGAAGTCGTTGACCACGTCGAAGCCGGTGAGGCGCGCCAGCAGTGCACCGTCGCCGATCTGCCAGGTCCGCCGCTCCCACGGCCGGTGCAAGACGGTATGTCCGTGGAATCCGATCAGCGACACGTCGCGCAATTCGCAGGCGCGGATCAGCGTCCCGACCGCCTTGGCATGCGCCTCGGTCAGCTCCGCCTCGGTCGCTTCCAACTGCCCGTTGCCGCCCAGCACGGACCGAATGCGCTCGCGCAGGACGGGCGCGTAAGGGATGGTCAGGGCGCCCCGCGGTGCGACAGCGCGCAAGCCGTCGGTCTCGATCGCAGCAACATCGATTCCGTCGATCGACGTGCCGCTCATTAGGCCGATTACGAGGGTCACGGCACCGCTCTTCGGATGCCGCGCGCAGGCTGACGGCACGCCGCCGGTGTGCTAGACGCAGTCCCCATGACCAAGGCTCGCTCCGCCTTTCTTGCCGCGGCCGAGGAACGCGGCTTCCTCCACCAGATCACCGACCGCGCCGGGCTCGACGCCCTGCTCGCAGCCGGACCGGTCACATCCTATATCGGCTTTGATTGTACCGCCGACAGCCTTCATGTCGGCAGCCTGCTCCAGATCATGCTGCTGCGGCTCTGGCAGAAGACCGGCAACAAGCCGATCGTGCTGATGGGCGGCGGCACAACGAAGGTCGGCGATCCGTCGGGCAAAGACGAAACCCGCCGGATGCTCAGCGAAGCCGAGATCGCGGCCAATATGGCCGGCATTCGCCGCGTGTTCGAGCGGTTTCTCACGTTCGGCGACGGCAAGACCGACGCCGTCATGGTGGACAACGCCGAGTGGCTCGATCGCCTCGAGTACATCCCTTTCCTACGCGAGTACGGCCGGCATTTCTCGGTCAACCGCATGCTGAGCATGGATAGCGTCAAGCTCCGCCTCGAGCGCGAGCAGCCGCTGACATTCCTCGAATTCAACTACATGGTGCTCCAGGCCTATGACTTTCTCGAGCTGGCGCGGCGCTACAATTGCGCGGTGCAGATGGGCGGTTCCGACCAATGGGGTAACATCGTCATGGGCGTCGAGCTTGGTCGCCGCGCCGAGGAGCGTGTGCTCCACGGCGTTACCTCGCAGCTCGTCACCACGTCGTCCGGCGCGAAGATGGGCAAAACGGCGCAAGGCGCCGTCTGGCTCAACGCCGACCGGCTCAGCGCCTACGACTACTGGCAATACTGGCGCAACACTGAGGACGCGGATGTCGGTCGTTTCCTGCGCCTATTCACCGATCTGTCGATGGCCGAGATCAAGCGGGTGGACGCGCTCAAGGACGGCGAGATCAACCGGGCGAAGATCGTCCTCGCGACCGAAGCAACGGCGTTGGCGCATGGTCGTAAGGTTGCCGACGAGGCGGCTGAAACCGCCCGCCGGGTGTTCGCCGAGGGTGGCATCGGCGCCAACCTGCCGGTGACCGAGACGTCGAAGGCCGAGCTCGGTTCGGGTCAGCCGGCGATCCACTATTTCCATCGGACCGGTCTGGCGCCGAGCCTGAGCGAGGCACGGCGGCTCATCCGCGGCGGCGGCGCGCGCATCAACGACAAAGTCGTGGCCGATGAGAATGCGAAACTGTCGTTGGCTGACCTCAACGCCGATGGCGTCATCAAGCTCTCGGCCGGCAAGAAGCGGCACGCGCTGGTGAAGCCGGTCTAGGGCTTCGCCGCGGGTGCCGGAGCGGATGTCGGCGGCGGCGTCCCCGGCGTTGCCGCCCCCGCCGCCGGTGGCGTCGGGGTTGTCGGTACCGGCGTGGGCGATGAACTCGGCGCCGGATTCCAGGCCTTGAACAGGAACAGGTTGCGCAAGAACCCGGGCGCCAGGGCGCTCAGCGGATTGACCGAGATCTGCGGATCGCTGATCGATCCGGCGATGCGGAAATTGGCACCGAAGATGCCCTGTCCCTCTCCACCCATGAGCAAATTGCCGATCACAGGAATGTTGCCGAGGACGGTGTTGAGGATGTTCGCCGGCACCAACGTGCCGGAAGCGTCGAGGGTGCCGGCATCATAATCCACGGTGCCGTTCATGTTGATGCCGATCGCGCCGCCATAGGCACGCATGTTGGTGATCTTGATCGCACCCGCGCCGTAGATGACATCGCCCTCGAGGACATTGAACGGAATACCGGTACCACCGGTCAGCAAGTTGCTGACGCCGGTGAACGAGGTCAAGGTCAACAGGCGCGCGACCAGCGGCGCATGCACCACACGATAGTCCGCACCATCGAACGTGCCCTTGAGCACGCGCTTGCCGTCCTGGTCCACGGCATCGCCCTGGACGGCAAAGGTGCCGCCTTCGACATCCGCGGTGACGTCGAGCACGCGCAGCAGCGCGCCGAAATCGTCCGCCTTGAGGTCGAATTTCCCGGGACCATTGGCGCCGCCGAACCGCACCGTGAGCTTCTTGCCGTCGACGAACTTGCCGTCGATCTCAGCTTTCTGCCAATGCGGACCGTTGCTCTCCAGCCGGGCCGTGAAATCCTTGAGCCGTCGGCCGGTGCCGAGCTCCAGCCGGTCCAGCCTCGCATCGATCGTAATCGGCGGCTCGTTTCCGGCGGATTGGCGCGAAACGTCGCTCATCAAACCGCTGGCGTCATAGCTCGCGCCCAAGACGGTGAGGGTCCAACCGCCTCCCGTCCGTACCAGGACCACCCTCGCGTCGGTGCTGCTCGTGACGAGCTGCGGGATATCGACCCGAACCAGACCGGACTTGTCGAAGGTCGCCGACAGCCGTGCGGTGATGCCGCTGCCGTCCAGCGCCGCATTCCGAATGCCGCGAAGTTCGTCGCCTTGGAGATCGAGGACGAACTTCGCGGCGGCCGCGGCGCCTGTCGGCTTGCGCCAGCCGAGCTTCGGAATATCGACCGCCGCGCTCTTGAGGTCGGCGGTGACCGAGGCCCGGGCACGCCGATTGGCGGCCTGGCTATAATTCAAATCGACGTCGATTGGGCCCTTCATAGTAGTATAGCCAACGAAATCGAGGCCGAGCCGCGCGCGCGCGGCATTGTCGAGGCGCGCCTGCACGGTATAGCGCCGCTTCGGCCCACCGCCAGTGAAGTTCTCCGTCCACCTCAGCTTCGCCGGCGCACCATCGAGTGCTGCGGTGCCGTCGAGCGTGAGCGCCGAACGATCGAGCGTCATCTTGAACATGCCCGCGCTGAGGTCACGGTTGAAGAACGCGTGCGGAATTGCGACGGCGGACAGTTGGGCTTCGGCGCGATATTCGACCTCGTCGAAATCGAGGTCGTGCTTGAGCGGCAACCGGAAGAACACGTGCGCGATGAAATCGCCCTGGGCGTGCTTGGCATCGAGGCCGAGCGCCTTGGCATATCCCAGCGGCTTGGTATCGAGCACCTTGAGCGCATCGTGCAAGGGACCGGTCAGACTGACGTCGATGTCGCCCATCTCATCGTTGGTATCGAGATTGTAGAGCTTGACGCTCGCCGCTGTCGCGCGGCCGTCGAGCACGTGGCCGCTGGTCGGAACGAAGTCCATGTGCTTGCGATCGAAAGTCACCGTGCCGTCGACGCCTCGCGCGGGCTCCAGCGGCGGAAAATATTCGATCGTCAGATTACGATAACTGCCGGTCCCCTCGAAACGCGTGACGGTGACCACTTTCGGCGCCGCCGTGTCGACGTGAAGCCCCAGAATGGCATTCACGTCATCGATCGAGCCGTCATGGACGCGCGTCGTGATCCAGTGACGGGTATGGGGACCGGCGCCCTCCGGCCAAAGATGCGGCAAGGCGTCGATCGGGATCGCCTTCGCCACCAACCGCGCGGACACGTCGAATGATTGCGGCCAGCTGCCCGCCAGCAGGCCCTTGCCGAGGTTGTCGACCTCGCCTTGGATCGATGCCTTCGGACCGTCGATGTCGAGTTCGAGATCCTCGATATCGACCCGTCCCGCCCCCGGGTCATAGCTCGCGCGAAGCGTTCCACCGCTGACGGCGACGAAACCATCCGGAAGGGTATCGTGGCGCAACGTGCCGGCGCTAAAGCGCAGATCGCAAAAGGCGACGTCGATTGCCAGCGTCTCGGTGTCGAAGCCGAGCGCCATCTCACCGGAGACCGGCAGGTTCACCGCGCCGAGCGGCTCAAGCGCTGGCGCGGCGGGCGCGAACAACGCCGGATTGAGGCTGTCAAAATCGATCTTGACCGAAAGCTCACCGGTGGCGCGGTAATCGAGACGGCCGCTCAGCAGCGCTTGCTTGCCGGCAAGGCCAACCGCGAGCCGCATGGTGCCGTTGAGACCTGCCTTGCTGCGATGCATGGCGATCGCGACGCGATCGGCGCGCCAGGTTACGCCGAGCGATTTGTCGTCGACGGTCAGCGTCGCGCCGTTCATCGCGAAATCGGTGAGATAGCTGAGCGGTCCGCCGCTTCCCGGCGCCTCCGCCAGATCGCGGGTCAGCCGCGCGCCCCAGAATTCGCCGGTTTGTTCGCTCTCGCCGCCGAGTGCGAGATGAAACGAGCCATCGGACGCGCGCACCAGACGCAAATCCGGGCGGTCGAGCACCACGCGCGACGGTGCCAGCGTCCCGTGCAGCAGCGCCCATGGGCTGAATCCGATCTGCATTGCGCCAAACGTCAGATGCGCACCGCTGGTAGGCTGGTTGAGGTGGACGCCGTCAGCGACAAGGCGCAGGCGGCCATGCGACCAACTCAGCACCGTGTGGTCGATAGTGACCAGCACGCCGTTGGGCCCGCTCGAGAGCGCGGACGAGAGATAGGAGGTCACTCGGTCGAGAATGATCGGCCCCTGCGACAGGCGCCATGCCGCCGCACCGACCAGCGCCGCGGCAACCAGCACGCTGGCCACAACGCCGACGGCGAGGTGACGGAGAAACCGCACATGCGCGCCGCGGCGATCTTGACCGCGCTTCGGCGCACGCGCAGGCTGCGGCGACTTCCCACCGGCCGCGCCGCTCATGTCATTGCCGTCGTTCGACACCTACGCCAATCTCCCACCACCCGCCGACGACGCGGCCGCTGCCGTCGGTCTCGCACGCTGGCATGAAACCGCCGGCGAATCGCATGACACGGAATTGGCCAGCTTCATGCGCGATCTTGCCGCGGATTCCGCTGGCCGCCGGTTGCTCACGACCCTCTTTGGCAACAGCCCTTACCTAGCCCAATGCTGTCTCAGGGAGCCGGCCCTGCTCGCCCGGCTCTGGCGCCGGGGCGCGGCGGCTACTTTCGCTGAACTCATTTCCGGGCTCAACCGCGATCTCGCGCCAACGATGCCGCGCGATGCGATCGCGGCCGAAATGCGGCGCCTCAAGCGCCGGGCGGCGCTGACGATTGCCATCGCCGACATCGCCGGCCTGTGGCCGCTGGAACGCGTGATGAACGCCCTGAGCGGTTTTGCCGAAAGCGCGCTGGCGCTGACGGTGCGTCACCTCCTGACCGCCGCCGTCGCTCGCAACGAGATCGAGCGGAACGACGACGCCGATCCGGCACGCAACAGCGGGTTCATCGTGCTGGCAGTCGGCAAGCTAGGTGCCGGCGAGCTCAACTATTCGAGCGACATCGACCTCATCGTTCTGTTCGATCCAGACAAGGCGCACGCCACCAGCGAGCACGACCCGCAAACGCTCTTCACGCGAATGGCGCAGGACGTCGTCCGCATGATGGCCGACCGCACCGACGAAGGCTACGTATTCCGAACCGACCTGCGGCTGCGCCCCGATCCAGGCTCGACACCACCCGCGCTGTCGCTGCCGGCGGCGCTCGTCTACTACGAAAGCGCGGGACAGAACTGGGAACGCGCCGCCCTGATCCGGGCGCGGCCGATCGCCGGCGATCTCGACGCCGGGCGCGATTTCCTCGCCGCTCTGACGCCGTTTCTTTGGCGCAAGCATCTCGACTTCGCGGCGATCCAAGACATCCATTCGATCAAGCGGCAGATTCACGCGCAGCGCGGCGGCGCGACCATTGCCGTCGCCGGCCACAACATCAAGCTCGGCCGCGGCGGCATCCGCGAGGTCGAGTTCTTCGCGCAGACGCAGCAGCTGATCTGGGGCGGTCGTCAGCCGGAGCTGCGCGACCGCGGCACGGTCGCGGCCCTCGAAGCGCTTGCCGCCACCGGCCACGTCTCGCGCCAGGCGGCCGCTGAGCTCGCCGAAGCCTACCGCTTCCTGCGTCGGGTTGAACACCGACTCCAGATGGTCGACGATGCGCAAACCCATACCATCCCCGCAGACGCCGACGGCGTGCGGCGACTGGCGCTGTTTCTCGGCTTTGCCACGCCGGACGATTTCGCCGCGGCGCTCACCCGCCGGCTCGAGATCGTCGAAGGCCACTACGCCAACCTGTTCGAGGAGGCGCCATCGCTGGCGGCACCGGGAAATCTCGTCTTTACCGGCAGCGAGGACGACCCCGAGACGCTCAAGACATTGACGGGCCTGGGCTTCGCCGATCCAGTCGCGGTCGCGGCGATCGTGCGCGCCTGGCACCATGGACGCTATCGCGCGACGCGCAGTCAACGCGCGCGCGAGCTGCTGACCGAGCTGGTGCCGGTCTTGCTGAGGTCGTTCGGCGCCTGCGCCGTGCCGGACGCAGCCTTTATCCGCTTCGACCATTTCCTCGGCCGGTTGCCGGCGGGCGTGCAGTTGTTCTCGCTGCTTTATCAAAATCCGGCCCTGCTCGACCTGCTGGCGGAGATCATGGGCGCGGCACCGACGCTCGCCGAGACCTTGGCGCAGCGGCCGGGCCTGCTCGACGGCGTGCTGGCGTCAGGATTCTTCGACCCGCTGCCGTCGCGCGCGGGACTCGGCACCGATCTTGCCCGCCTGCTCGATCGCGCTCGCCATGCGGAAGAAATGCTCGATCTCGTTCGACGCTGGGTCGCGGAGCGCAAATTCCAGGTCGGGGTCCAGGTCCTGCGCAACCGGCTTGACGGCGAGTCGGCGGGTAGTGCCTTTGCCGACATCGCCGAAACCGCCTTGGCCGAGCTGCTGCCGCGCGTCATTGCGGAGTTTGTCCGCACGCATGGCCGCGTCGCCGGCGGCGCCATCGCCGTGCTCGGCCTCGGCAAGCTCGGCAGCCGCGAAATGACCTTCGCATCGGATCTCGACCTGATCCTGATCTACGATGCGCCGGCCGGCGCCGAAAGCGCGGGCGGTGCGCAGCCCCTGGCGGCTCCCGCGTACTACGCGCGCCTGTCGCAGCGCTTCATCAATGCGCTGACGGCCTTGACCGGCGAAGGCAAGCTCTACGACGTCGACATGCGGCTGCGGCCGTCCGGCACCGCCGGCCCGGTGGCGTCGAGCCTGGAAGCGTTCCGCCGCTATCACCGCGAACTCGGCTGGACATGGGAGCGGATGGCCCTGACGCGGGCGCGCCCGGTCGCCGGTGATCCGCGTTTGCGGAAGCGCGCCATGGCCGAGGTGCGCGCGGTCCTGGTCCGATCCCGTGACGCGAAGACGCTGGCCCGCGACGTCGTCGAAATGCGAGAGCGCATCGCCGATGCGCACCGCAATCCATCTCCATTTGACGTCAAGCACCGCCGCGGCGGCATGGTCGACATCGAGTTCATCGCGCAATATTTCCAGCTGCGCGATGCGGTCCATACAGAGGCGGTGCTTTACCCAAATACGATGGCGGCATTGGCTGCCCTAGCCGCGAACGGATCGCTTGCGCGTACCGATGCCGAGACGCTGACCCGCGCCCTGATGCTGTGGCGGAACGTGCAAGGGATATTGAAGCTGACGGTGCCAGAACCGTTCGATGAATCGGACACGCCGGCCGCCGTCAAGGCGTTGATCGCACGCGATGCGGGCGCGATTGACTTCGCCGCACTCAAGCGGGATATGGATGTTGCTGCCCGCGCCGCCTATGGCCTCTATCGCCGGTTGGTCGAGACCGCGGCAACCAAGATGGCGGAGGAGCGCGCACCATGACTCTCGAGATCGGCGACAAAGCCCCGGATTTCACTCTGCCAGCCGACGGCGGCGGCAAGGTGAAGCTGTCGGACCTCAGAGGCGGGACAGTGGTGCTGTACTTTTACCCGAAGGATGACACCTCGGGCTGCGCCGCCGAGGCCTGCCAGTTCCGCGATCTGTTTCCGAAGTTTCAACATACCGATGCGGCGGTGATCGGCATATCGCGCGACTCCGTCGCTTCCCACGACAAGTTCAAGAACAAATACAAGCTGCCGTTCACGCTCGCGTCCGACGAAGGGGGCAAGGTGACGGAGCGCTACGGCGTCTGGGTCCAGAAAAGCATGTACGGACGCAAGTACATGGGCATCGAACGCACAACTTTTCTCGTCGACGAGAAGGGTGTGATCCGCGGTATTTGGCGTAAAGTCAAAGTGCCCGGCCATGCCGAGGAAGTGCTCGGCGCGATCAAAGCGACGTAATCCGGCTGTTTCCGCGGCATCCGCGATCGCTACGACGTGTTTCCGGTCGGCGTGCTAACATCGGCAGATGGCTTTTCGCGTGACGCCACGAAAATCGGATCTAACCGGCGGCGTTCTTGCGCTGGCAGTATTTCTATCGGTCGTGGTTCCGGTTGCGGGTGCCGTCAATATCGTCATCGTGAGCCAGCGCAACCGCCATTTTCATCCGGACACGCTCATCATCGCGCGCGGCACCGTCGTCCACGTCATCAATGACGACCGCGTGACCCACCATGTCTATGTCGATTCGGCGACGATGAAGTTCGACTCCGGCGAACAGCCGGTGGGCACAACGGTGGATCTGGAATTCGATCACCCTGGCACCTACCAGGTGCTGTGCGCCATCCATCCCACCATGCACCTTGTGGTGACGGTGAAATAAGTTTCAACGCGGCAGGACGGGAACGCGCTCCGGCTTCGGATTGGCGGTCAGGGTTTCCAGGAAGGCGATCAGATCGACCTTCTCGCCCGGCGTCAGATGGAGCGGCTTGATCAGGTCGGAACGGCTCGGCCGGTCGATGCCGCCGCGATCATAGAGATCGATGACGTCGGCGAGCGTCGCCTCGGAGCCGTTGTGCATGTAGGGCGCACGCCGTGCCACGTCGCGCAGCGTCGGCACCTTGAACGCATATTTGAGCTTGACCGTATTCGGGAAGAGCCGGGCGCGGCCGATATCGTCGCCGGTCGCCGTGCCGACGTCGTAGAAGCCCTCGTCGGTGAAGGCCCAGCCCCTATGGCATTCGGCACAGCCGGCTTTGCCGGTGAACAGCATGAAGCCGCGCTTCGCCCGTGCGCCGATCGCGTTTTCGTCGCCGGCGATCCAGCGGTCGAACGGAGCGGTGCCTGAGACGATGGTGCGCTCGAAGGTCGCCAGGGCTTCCGCGATGTGCGCCTGCGTGATCGCGTGGTCGGTAAAGGCGGTCGTAAACGCCGCGCGATATCCCGGTATTGCCTGGAGCGCAGCGACCAAGTCGCCTTCCTTGCGGTTCATGATGCCCGGATTGGTGATCGGCCCCGCGAAAGCGACCACCTCCAACGAGCGGAAATGGCCGTCCCAGCCGAGAATCGGTGCCCACGCCACGTTCAGCAACGTCGGCGTATGGGTCTTCATTTCCTTCACGCCCATGCCGTGGCGTAGGCCGTCGGTCCACGAGAGGCCGGGGTTATGACAGCTGGCGCACGACTGGGTACCGTTGCCCGACAGGATGGGATCCCAGAACAGCAGTTCGCCCAAGTGCGCCTTGGCTTTGGAAGAAGGATCGTCAGCCGAGAACGGAATAGCCTTGGGCCGGGCGAACTCCGCTTTCAGTTTTACAAGGCCGGCGTCCGATGGTCGCTGCGCATGCGCGGTCATTCCAGGCAACTCGTCGTACGCCAGCAGCGTCAGCCCGGCGAGGCAGCATACCGCGACCCAGCGGGTTCGCGACTTCCGGCCGCGGCTGATGGCTCGGATCACTTTCGGCGTCAGCACGTCGCCACCGTCGCAACGTGGGGAGTGCGCACGGCTTCGGGGAGCAGAATGGTCATGGTCGTGCCCTGGCCGAGTGCGCTGGCGATCTCGAGCCGTCCGCCGTGCAGTTCGATGACGCCCTTGCACAGCGGCAATCCCATGCCGGTGCCCTCGTACCGGCGCGACAAGCTGCTGTCGACCTGACTGAACGGCGAGAGTGCAACCGCAATGTCCTCGGGACGCATGCCGATGCCCGTATCGGCAATCGACAGGGCGACGAACCCGTCACGGCCGCGCTTGGCAGAAAGAGTGATATGGCCCCCGGCCGGCGTGAACTTGACGGCGTTGGATACCAGTTGCTGCAGGACGCGCCGCAAGCGCATCGAATCAGCCAGCAGCCACAGCGAACCGTCCCCCGGAGCGACGGCAAGGGTCAGCTGGCCGCGTTCCGCGTCCCGGGCAAAGGATTCGGCGGCATGCGCGATCGCGGATTGCGCGTCGAGGGGCTCCGGCATGATCTCGAGGCTGCCGCCTTCGCACTTGGTGAAGTCGAGGATGTCGTTGATCATCTCGAGCAGGTGGCGGCCGCTGCGCATGATGTCGTTCGCGAATTCCTTGTACGACGGCTGACCGACCGGCCCAATCATCTCGCCGGCGATGATTTCCGAGAACCCGATCACCGCATTGAGCGGCGTGCGCAACTCGTGGCCCATGTTGGCCAGGAATTCGGTCTTTGCGCGGTTTGCGGCCTCGGCCTGCTCTTTCGCCGCACTCAAGGCAAGCTCGCGCTCCTTGAGGGCGGAGATATCGCTGATGATCACGACGAAGCCGCCATCTGACGTCGCGCTTCGGCTCAGATGGAGCCAGCGAACGCCGTCGACGCATATCTCGCCGCGCGGCTCGGTCAGCGCTTTCTCGAGTATTTCGGGGAATGGAGCGCCAGGCGCGAGATGACCGGCAAGGCTCGGAAAGAAAGCCGTGACCTGCGAATTGGCGATCAGGATGCTGCCGCCAGCGTCGGCAAGGACGACGCCCTCTGCGCTGTTCTCGAGCGCGTTGACCAGCCGGTTTTGCGCCGAGCGCCGGGCGGCGATCTCGCGTTCCATCATGCCGCGGATGTTGTCGCGCATGACGGCCATCGAGCCGAGCAGCTGACCGAGCTCGTCATTGCCGGCCGTGCCGATCTCGACGTCGAGCTCGCCCTCCGCAATGCGACGGGCGGCGGACGATGCCGTCGCGATCGGCCGGACCATTCGCCGCACCAATAGCAGCGCGATGGTCGCGCCCAGAAGCACCGCCGCAAGCGTGGCGATTATGCTGAGTGTGCGATAGCGCGCGATCGAAGCCAAAGCGCTCTCGCGAAATTTGAAGCCGTCCTCCGCCGTCACTTCGACCAGATTGTCGAAATCGTCGTCGATGGCTTTGGCGCGCGCGAGCAGCGTCTCGCGATCAGCCTCGTCGTTGCTGCCGTCGATCAGTTCGCGCCGCATGTTGTTCCAATTGACGATCGCTGCCGCCGTATCGTGCGCCGCGACCGCGGCACGCTGCGACAGGGACCGACTCTCGGTTACCGCAAGATCCTCGGCGACCGAATCGGCGAGGTCGCTCATGCGCACGTCGAGCTCTTGCCGCCGGGCCGGATCGTGCGACATCACTCGGTCGGTCAGAGCAACTTCCACCGCCGTGAAGTTCGACAACGCGAGCCGTGCATAGCTGATGGACATCAACGGCTTGTCGTAGGTCTCGACCACCAAGCGGCCGGACTCGACGACGCTGTTGACGGCGTAGAAACCCAGCCCCCCGGTCAACGCCGCGAGTGCGAAGAACGCGAGCAGAATCTTGCCGCGGATCGTCATGCCCATCGAGCGCGCGAAGCGCGCGACGGCTTGCGACCCGATCTGGGCGCCTGCATGCGGCGGTTGAGACACGATCGTTTCCCTAGGCGGCACCTCGCCTAGAGTGAAGGCATTGCGGCTAAATTTGTGTTAAAGCGCGCCTTCTTGCAGATTTGGCAGGTCGCACCGAACGACCAAACGCCTGCGCCCCTTTACGAAATTTAACGAATGGAGATCACGCCGGTCCGAACAGTGTCGGATCGGCAAATTCCTCGCCGCGTGCCTGCTCGAGCTCCTGGTTGTAACGGCGAAGCGCATAGGCTTCCGTGACAAAGCCGATGACCTTGCGGTCGGTCGCGCTTGCCAGCACCGGCAGGGCCTCGACCTCGGCGTTGACAAAGCGATCGAGCGCGGCGCGAACGTTCTGGTGCGGCAGCAGGAACTGGGTCTCGGCCTGGCGCAGGTCCGCCGCCCGCAATGTCGCCATGCGCTCGTCGAGATCGGGGTTGTGCGCATCGGCGGTCACGACCATTCCAGCATAATCGCCGTTGGCATCGAGCAGGAACACGCGCTTGGTGCCGCCGAGTGGGCATTGCGCCCGCAATTCGGCGAGCGGAAGATTCTCGGAGACGGTATGGATATCGCGCCGCATCAGCTTGCGAACTGTCAGGTCGCGGATCCAGCCGATATCCAGCGCGCCGCGGATCGGCACGCCGCGCAAATGGAACCGCCAGGTAGCGAAGGAATAACCGAAAGTCGACCGCACGATCGTCGATGCGACGATGACGCCGACGGTCACGCCGATGGTGACGTAGAAATTCGCCGTCATTTCGAGCGTGAGCAGAATCATGGTCACCGGCGCGCCGACGATCGCCGCCGCCATTGTTCCCATGCCGACGATGGTATAGGCCAGCCGATCGATCCCAAGGCCGGGCAACAAGATCGCCAGGAACGCGCCGGCGGCTGCCCCGAAGATGCTGCCGAGGAACAGCGACGAGCTGAACAAACCGCCGCGGAACCCCGAGCCGACCGAAAGAGCCGATGCCAAGGCTTTAGCCGGCAGCAACAGCGCCAACGCCAGGGGCGGAAAATTGTTGGCGATCACCGCCTCGATTGCGCCATGGCCGCTGCCGAGGACTTGGGGCCAGAAGAATGCGATGAGTCCGACCGCGACGCCGCCAATGATAGAGCGCGCCCAGACCGGAATCGAGTTGCGGCGGAAGCCGCGCTCGACCCACGTGACGCAGATCATGGTTGCGATCCCAATGCCCGCCGCGAGGACGCCGAGCAACCCGAACAGCGGATAATCCCATCCGCCGATCGTTATCGATTCCGAGACGAAGAAGATCGGACGGGCCGGGCCGATCAGCCGCTCGACGAAAGTCGCCGCCAGCGCGGCCCCCGATACCGGCGCGAGCACGGCGGGCGAATAGCTGCCGATCACCAGCTCGAACGCATAAAAGGCGCCGGCAAGCGGCGCATTGAATGCAGCGGCGATTGCCGCCGCGGCACCGCAACCGACGAGCGTGCGCATGTCGTTGCGACGCGAGCGCAGAACTTCGCCGACGTTCGACGCAAACCCGGCGCCCATCTGCGTATAGGCGGCTTCGAGGCCGACCGACGCGCCGAACCCGCCTGACAGCAATGTCAGAATGGTGAGGTTGGCGCTGTCGATCAACGACATTTTGCCGCCGTAGAGCGCGTTCGCCTCGATGGCATCGACCACCTCGCGTGGTCGGAAGCGGCGAATCACCAACGTCGTTATCCCCACCACCAAGCCACCGATGCATGGCACGATGAGCACGCGCCACCAGGCGAGACCGATACCCTCGCTCAGCAGGTGGTCGGGCGGCAGATGAAACGTCATCTGGTGTAGCCATTGCGAAAGCTGTCGCACGATGACGACGCCAATGCCGATCGCCGCGCCCAGGACGACCCCAAGCACGGTCAGCGCGATCTCGTTGCTGCGCAGATGGCGGCGGTCAAGCTGCCGCAACAGCGCGCGCCAGCGGACCTTGAGAAGGAACTTGGTGTCCTGCCAGCCTCGCGCCCGACTCACCCCTGCGACGGCCAGCGCAGATGCCGGGCCTTTCGCCCTGACGTCGCGCCAAATCCGGTCTAGCATGCGGGGTCCCGAAGAAAATCGTGCTAATGATAGATAACGGTTACGGGGCTGACAATTATCCAGCGGACCGCCGCTCCCGTCTCACCAGATCACTGTTCCATAGATAAGTATCCAGCGGACCGCCACCCCCATCTCACCAGATCACTGTTCCATAGATAAGCGCATGTAAACCCCAATATGCCCCTAAATAGGCGGCCAATGCGGCGCCATAGGCGACCGGAGCCAAGAGCGGGGAATGGCGGGTATCCGGCTTCTCATCGACCAGGATGCTGATAAGAACGACGACGATCATCGAATGGCCGATGGCGTCGATCTTGCCGAAATCGAAGACGGCGCTGGCGAACATGATGGACAAGACCAGCGCTGCCGACCGCCGTACTAGCGGTGTCCAGATCAGAGCGAAAGCCAGACTGAACTCGAGCACGCCCGCGGCGATCATGTAGAACCGCGAATTGAGGTCCATCGCCAGTTCGGGATGCGTGTTGAGCATCGGGTAGGTCCAGTCGGGATACGCCCACTTCTCCATCGCCGCCCACATCAAGGTGAACGCGGCTCCCCAACGCGCGACGTCGACGGGGCGCAGCCCGAAGAAATCGAGATCGAGGCCCGTCAGCGCGAGATAGGCGGCGAGACCCAGAAAGATCGGATAATCGAGCATGTGAAAAATGCCGTAGGCATAAACGCCATAGGCGTAGAGGAAGGCGATGCCCAGCGCCGACAACGGCATGGTCCGCCGCCAGAGCATACCGAGCGCCATCGCCGCCTGCAGCCAGGGGATGACGGGAGAATCAGTCTTGAGCTCCGGCGTCAGGATGACGTCGCCGAGCACCCACAGCGCGATAAAGAAAACGGCCGTCCCGCCGCGATAGAGCGCTTCGATGGTAGGCTTGAGTCCCGCGCTCAATCGATCGAGCGAGTTCGTGAGCACGACGCCCAGCCGGTGACGCTCGAGGTAACTGAGCGCCCATAACAGGACCGCCGCCGTCGCAACGTATTGCGAGAAGGTCGCGTTGAATACCTGGTGCAGGGGCGCCGGCTGTTCCGGCACGTCGTAATGCGCGAACCATTTGACGTGTGCTTCCGCCGCGCCCGGCGCCAGCGCCAAGGACACAGCGGACAGCACAATTCGAGTCAAATTGCTTCGATTCGCCGCCATGACCCCTCCCCCTGTCGCGCCCGGCTCAGTCGCTCGCGCGGAAGGAGAAAACGAGGAGTCCGAACAACGGCGAAACCGAATCTTTACCGCCGCCTTGCATAACAGGCCCGCTGGCTTGCCAGATGGAGGCGATGGTGCTGCTGATCGTGGGCGTGATTGGCGTTGTATTCGGCGCGACTTCGGTGCTTGCAGCCGCGAAATTCCCCCTCCACCAGACCCAACTCGAGCGTTGGGGCGGCGATTTGCTGGTGAGCGGCGTCGCGCTCCTGGCTTTCAGCTTCCCGATGATCTGAGCGCGACGCGACCACCATCGCGTCGTGTCCGGGAATGCAGGAAAGCCGGTCGGGACTCCGCCAAAGATTTCCAGTATTGTTGGCACCAAGCAACTTTTAGGAAATTTCGTTGTTAAGACATAGTTTATCACACTATCATTAAATTTGGTAGCAGGAGTCGTGGTTAACCTCTTGGATTCCATGACTCATTTTTAGTTAAAGCGTCTCAGTTTTAAGACAGTGTGCAGCCCTGCCTGGTGCCTTTAAATCCTCTAAATAGTTCAGATATTTAGACGAATTGGCTAGGGCGTCGGCGAGGCGGTGGCGGCATCGGCCCCCTTGATGCGAGCCGCCAGCGACGCCTTGAGGAAGCGGTCGAGATCGCCGTCGAGCACCGCGCCGGTATTGCCGGTCTCGACGCCGGTCCGCAGGTCCTTGACCATCTGATAGGGCTGAAGGACATACGAGCGGATCTGGTGGCCCCAGCCGATATCGGTCTTGGCCGCGTTGATCGCCGCCTCCTGCGCCTCGCGCTTTTGCAGCTCGTTCTCGTAAAGCCGCGCCTTGAGCATCGCCGTCGCCTTGGCGCGATTCTGATGCTGCGAGCGTTCGCTCTGGCACGCCACCACCACCGGTTCCTGGCCGGGCAGCGCATACGTCATGCGCACCGCGCTGTCGGTCTTATTGACGTGCTGGCCGCCGGCACCCGACGAGCGATAGGTGTCGACGCGCAGGTATTTGTCCTGCACCTCGACGTTGATCTTCTCGTCGACCACCGGATAGACCCACACCGACGCGAAGCTGGTCTGCCGCCGGGCATTGGCGTCGAACGGCGAGATACGCACCAACCGGTGCACACCGCTCTCGGTCTTGAGCCAGCCATAGGCGTTTTCACCGATGAATCGGACGGTCGCCGATTTGACTCCGGCCCCCTCGCCCGCGCTCTCCTCGATCCATTCGACCTTGTAGCCGTGCTGCTCGGCCCAGCGCATGTACATGCGCAGCAGCATTTCAGCCCAGTCCTGCGCTTCGGTGCCGCCGGCGCCGGCATGGACCTCGAGATAGGCGTCGTTGCCGTCAGCTTCGCCCGACAGCAAACTGTCGAGTTCGCGCGCCTTGACGTCGTCGCCCAACTTGCCGAGCGCCTTTTGCGCCTCGTCGAGCATGGTTTGGTCGCCTTCCGCCTCGGCCATCTCGGCAAGCGCGATCGTATCGGAAAGCTCCTGCTCGATCCGGCGATAGCCGCCGATGCTTTTTTCGAGCCGCGTGCGCTCGCGCATGAGCTGCTGGGCACGCTCGGAATCATTCCAAAAGTCCGGCGCCTCGACGGCGCGATTCAACTCGGCCAGGCGGGCGCTCGACTTGTCCCAGTCAAAGATGCCTCCGCAGCAGCGCCAGGGAGCGTCGAATCTCCGCGGCAATCGTCTCGATTTCAGCGCGCATCGGTCATCCTCGAATATCGAAAGCCAATTCGGTACGAACTCAATATAGGCCGCCCGTGCCGCTACGGGGAGCCGGTTGGGTGCCGCCGGCTTCGTTGCCGTTGGGCGCCAGCTCGCCGACGCCAAGCGTGACGCCGTTGCCGCTGACCACCTGGCTTGGCTCGCCGGTCGGTTCGGTGCCGGGTTTGAAGGCACCCCAGATCACGTTGCGGTCGCCGGTCTTGGCGAGTTGCCCGGTGCGGCCGTTGATGCGCACCAGCTCGATGCCGGGCGGGATGCGGAAGGGGATGCCGGGCTTGCCCTTGAGCGCGGCGGCCATGAAGTCGCGGAAGGCGGGCGCCGCCGCGGTGGCGCCGACCTCGTGCTTGCCCAGGCTCCGGGGCTGGTCGAAGCCGACGAAGACGCCGGCCACCAGGTCGGGCGCGAAGCCCACGAACCAGGTGTCGTTGGAATCGTTCGTCGTCCCGGTCTTGCCGGCGAGCGGCTTTCCCACCGACGACACGATCCGACCGGTGCCGCGCTGCACCACCCCCTCCAGCATCGAGACCACCTGATAGCAGCTCCGCGCATCGGCGATCTGCGCCCGCTGATCCGGCAGCTCCGGCGGCGCCTGACCCGTCCATGCCACGTTGTTGCAGCCCACGCACGGCCGATCATCGGCACGATAGATGGTGGCCCCGTTGCGGTCCTGAACCCGGTCGATGAAGGTCGGATGAATCAGCTTGCCGCCGTTCACCAGCATCGCGTAGGCCGTCGTCAGTCGCAGCGGCGTCGTCACCCCGGCGCCCAGAATGTAGGAATCCTCCAGCGGCATGGCGTCGAGAATGCCGAAGCGCTGCACCAGATACTGCGCGACGATCGGCAAGCCCACTGTTGTCCCCACCCGCGCCGTCACCAGGTTCAGCGACTCCTGCAACCCGAAGAACAGCGGCACCGGACCATAGAACCGGTGCTCGTAATTGGTCGGGTTCCACTTCGGCAGGCCCGGACCCTGATCCACCACGAACGGCGCATCCAGCACCAGCGTCGACGGCGTGAAGCCGTGATCGAGCGCCGCCAGATAGATGAACGGCTTGATCGCCGAGCCGGTCTGCCGCTTCGCCTGCGTCGCCCGGTCGAACTGGCTCATCGCAAAGCTGAAGCCCCCGCTCATCGCCAGAACCCGACCGGTGTGCGGATCCAGCGCCACCAAAGCCCCCGAAACATCGGGAATCTGCCGCAACCCATAGACCTTGCCCGAAGCATCCAGCCGCTGCACCAGAACCACGTCCCCCGCCGCTACCGCCGATCCCGCCGTCGCCGGCACCGGGCCCAGCGCATTGTCGCTCAGCTCTTTCCGCGCCCAGCGCAGCTCGTCGTATGGAATCTGACCGTGTCCGCCGTCGGCGAAGCCGATCGTCGCCGCATTGTGTTCGGTCGACAGCACGACGGCCAACGACCATCCGACATCGGCGGCACCCGCCGGTATCGGCACGGCGGCAAGCTGCGACTGCCAGTCGTCGGCGAGCAAGATATGCGCCACCGGCCCGCGCCAGCCGTGGCGCCGATCGTAGGCCTCGAGCGCGCCGCGCAGCGCCTTGTCCGCGTCCGCCTGCAGCCCGGGGTCGAGGCTCGTGCGAACCAGCAGCCCGCCCTCGTAGACCGTCCTGTCGCCGTAGCGCGCGATCAATTCACGTCGCACTTCTTCGTTGAAGTAGTCGGCGCGCGCCATCTCGGTCGCATCGCGCTTGCGCAGAATGATCGGCTGCGCCTTGGCGTCGCGTCCCTGCTGCGGCATGATGAATCCGGCATCGACCATGCGGTCGATCACCCAATCGCGCCGGTCCTTGGCCGCCTCGGGATGGCGCAGCGGATTGTAGTGGTTCGGCGCCTTAGGCAGTGCGGCGAGGAAGGCCGCCTCGTCGACGCTGAGCTCGTCGAGCGGCTTGTTGAAATAATTGAGCGCTGCGGCGGCGACGCCATAGGTACCGCCGCCGAGATAGATGCCGTTCAGGTAAAGCTCGAGGATGCGGTCCTTGCTCATCACCTGTTCCATGCGGATGGCGATGAGCGCCTCTCTGATCTTGCGCTGGAGCGACAGTTCGTTGGTCAGAAGAAAGTTCTTCGCCACCTGCTGGGTGATGGTCGAGGCGCCGACCGGGCGGCGGTGCTCCGCGAGACGGAACAGGTCAGTAACGGCCGCGCGCACCATCGAAAGCGGATCGATGCCGGGATGGGAATAGAAATTGCGGTCCTCGGCCGCCAGGAACGCGTGAATGACCAGCGGCGGCATCGCACTCACCGGCACGAAGACGCGTTTCTCGGTCGCGTACTCCGACAGCAGGCGCCCGTCGCCGGCATAGACCCGTGTCACCACCGGCGGCTGATAGTTCGTCAGTTGCTGGTAATCGGGCAGATCGCGGCCGAAATACCAAACCGCCAGACCGACCACGCCGACGCCCGCAACGCCGCCGAACAGCACCAAAACGAATAAGATTTTCAGCAGCTTGGTCATAATTCCGGGCGCCATTCCCACAAATCGCCGGTGGTTTCCATCGGCCGGCGACGCGCGATCCCGGCGGGTTTTATGGCCCCATCGAGGCGGCTTTCCAAGGATAAAAGCGCTGCCGCGGCACCCGATCGCCGACGTCGGCCGCCGCGCCGCACGTGGCGGTTGCCGCGGCGTGCCGCCGTCTGTATCTTGAGGGTGCGAAATACTGCAGTCCGCTTGCGGCCTAAGGCCGGAGAGGGCGACGCGGCGGTTCGGGATGCGGCGACGCGCCCCGCCGGGACGCCAGAGGACCACGCGGTTTGATCAAACCCAGAAGCCTGCGCCGGCCACGGCCGGCTTGCGGCAGCCAGAGAGTCTCGAAATGACCCTTGCTCTAGCCCGGTTCGAACACAGAACGGGCTGTGCTGTCGCCGGCTTCGCAGCCATGAGGTTGACGCCGCCGCCCGTCCTTCGCGCGGGCGCGTGCGCGCACCTCGGAGTTCAGCATGACCAAGCGCATGCTCATCGATGCCGCTCACCCGGAAGAAACTCGGGTGGTGGTGCTCGACGGCAACCGTCTCGTCGAATTCGATTACGAGACGTCGACTAAGAAACAGATCAAGGGCAACATCTATCTCGCCAAGGTGACGCGCGTGGAGCCGTCGCTCCAGGCCGCGTTCGTCGAATACGGCGGCAATCGCCACGGCTTCCTCGCCTTCAGCGAGATCCATCCCGACTACTACCGGATTCCGGTCGCCGATCGCGAGGCGGCGCTTGAGGCCGAGCGCGTCGCCGAGGCCGACGAGAACCGGCGCGAGGAAGAGCGCGAAGAGGCCGGCCTCGATGTCCCGCGAGAGCCGACCGAAATGCGCGAAGCCGCGGCACTCGACGCGCCGCCCGAGGAACTCTCGAGCGGCCCGCTCGACGTCGCCGAGGCTTCGAGCGAGCCGGACCACGCCGAACGCGACGACTTTCACCGCGACGATGCCGCCGATACCGCCGGCGAGGCGGCGGCGCCCGATGAAACGCTGGATCTGACGCAGCCCGAAACCGAGCCGTTCGCGGCCGGCACCGAAGGCGAGTCCGCGCCGTCCAGCGAAATGCAGCCCGCCGAATCCGCGGCGCCTGGCGAAGGGACGGAGGCGCCGCCGACCGAGACAAGCGTCGAGACCCTCGGCGGCGACGAAATCGAGGAGACGCGCCGGCCGACCAGACGCCCCTTCCGCCACTACAAAATCCAGGAAGTGATCAAGCGGCGCCAGATCATGCTGGTGCAGGTCACCAAGGAGGAGCGCGGCAACAAGGGCGCCGCGCTCACGTCCTATATCTCCCTCGCCGGCCGCTATTGCGTGCTGATGCCGAACACGCCGCGCGGCGGCGGCGTCTCGCGCAAGATCACCAGCGCCAACGACCGCCGCCGCCTCAAGGATCTGATGAGCGATCTCGAGGTGCCGGAGGGCATGGGTGTCATCGTCCGCACCGCCGGCAGCGAACGCTCCAAACCCGAGATCGAGCGCGATCTCGAATACCTGCGGCGGTTGTGGGACGACATTCGCGAACTCACGCTCAAATCGACCGCACCGGCGCTGATCTACGAGGAAGGCAACATCATCAAGCGCGCCATCCGCGACCTCTACAGCCGCGACATCGAGGAGATCGTCGTCGACGGCGAAGCCGGCTACCACAACGCCCGCTCGTTCATGCAAATGCTGATGCCGGACCACGCCCGGCGCGTAAAGCTCTATCGCGATCCCAACGTACCGCTGTTCCAGCGCTATCCGATCGAGGGACAGCTCGACGCGATCCATTCGCCGACGGTGCAGCTCAAGTCCGGCGGCTATGTCGTCATCAATCCGACCGAGGCGCTGGTCTCGATCGACGTCAATTCCGGCCGCTCGACGCGCGAGCGCAACATCGAGGAGACGGCGACCAAGACCAATCTCGAGGCGGCGGACGAGATCGCGCGCCAGCTGCGGCTCCGCGACCTCGCGGGCCTGATCGTCATCGATTTCATCGACATGGAGGTTTCGCGCAACCAGCACGCCGTCGAACGTCGGCTCAAGGAGGCGATGCGCCAGGACCGTGCCCGCATCCAGATCGGCCGCATCAGTCCGTTCGGCCTGCTCGAGCTGTCGCGCCAGCGCCTGCGGCCGTCGCTGCTCGAGACCTCGACCCAGCCTTGCCCCTATTGCGGCGGCACCGGTCACATCCGCTCGACGGAATCGACGGCGCTGCACGTCCTGCGCGCGATCGAAGAGGAAGGCGTGCGCCGCCGCTCCGGCGAAATCAGCGTCGCCGTGCCCGAGCCGGTCGCGCTCTACATGCTCAACCAGAAGCGCGCGACCTTGCAGCAGATCGAGGCGCGCTGCGGCATGCACGTCTTCATCAAGACCGACAGCGCGCTCATCCCGCCGCAGTACAAGCTCGAGCGGCTGCGCGCGCTGACGCCGGCGGAAGTCGCGGCGCTGCCGGCGGCGATACCGCTGCCTCAGCCGGTCGAGGAAGCGGAAACCGAGATCGCCGAGGCTGCAGGCGTTCCGGGTCTGGCAACGTCGCCCGAGCCCTTCACGGCGACGGCCGCCGAACCCGCGGAAGGAGACGAGCGCGGCCGTGGCGGCGGCGAGCACGCCCATGGCCAGACCGACGGTGCACCGGGCGGCCAACGGCGCGGGCGGCGTCGGCGCGGACGCCGCGGCGGCCGCGGTCGCCACGGCGAGGCGCCGTTCCACGGCGGGGAAGGCCACCAGCCCGGCGGCGAACCCCGCGGCGGCGCGCCACAACCGAGCGGCGAGCGCGTGTTCCGGCCGTCCTTTGCCCTGTTGCCGGGCGAACCCGGCTATGTACCCGGCGGCAGCGACGAAGAGCCGGGCCAACCCGAAGGCGAACAGCCCGAGCTGCCGCACGAGGAGCAACCGCATCTCATCGAACCGCAGCCCGGCAACGAACAGCTGGCTCAGCCGGGCCAGCCGGAAGAAGGCCGGCGTCGGCGGCGGCGCGGCCGGCGCGGCGGTCGGCGCCGGCGTGGTCGCGGCGGCGAGCATCGCGGCGAGCCATCGGGCGGCGAGCCCGTTCCTGCGACGCCGTCGCACGAGACCGAAGGGTTCACGCCGCCGGCCGAGCGCTATGCGCCGCCGGTGGCGGAGACGCCGGAACGACCGCCCACACCGGCTGCGCCGCCGGCCTATGAGCCGACGCCACGCGCGGCAGCGGCCGAACGCGCGCCGGAGCCTGCGCCCGCCGAGGCCGAGCGGCAGCCGATTCAGCACAACGTCCCGCCGGCGCACGACGTCACCGGGCCCGCGTCCAATCCCAAAAAGGGTTGGTGGCGCCGTTGACGGCGTCGCTTAGCCACGCCACGCCTTGAGCCGGCGCGCTGCTTCGGCGATGATGGCGCGCGAGCCGGCATAGCAAAGGCGCACGGTCGCGCGGCCGCGGCGCGGATCGAAATCCGTGCCCGGCGTCAGCGCGATGTCGGTCTCGCGCAATAGCCGGCGGCAGAATTCCTCGCTGTCGTTGCTGCGATGCGCGACGTCGGCATAGAGATAGAACGCGCCGTCCGACGGCGCGAGCCGACCGAAGCCCGCCGCCGGCAGCTCACGCAGCAGCAGGGCGCGGTTCTCGGCATAGCGCGCGATGTTGGCATCGAGCTCGGCACGGCAATCGAACGCGGCGATGGCCGCGTGCTGCGACAGCGCCGGCGGCGAGACATAGAGATTCTGCGCCAGGCATTCGACCGCGCGCGCCATGTCGTCCGGCACCGCCATCCAGCCGACCCGCCAGCCGGTCATCGAGAAGTATTTCGAGAAGCTGTTGACCACGATCGCCTGCGGATCGAAGGCAAGTGCGGTCGCGGCCGGCGCGCCATAGGTGATGCCGTGATAGATCTCGTCCGAGATCAGCCGAATGCCGGCATCGCGGCAATGGCGCGCGATGGCGCCGAGCTCGTCCGGCGGAATCATGGTGCCGGTCGGATTGGCCGGGCTGGCGACGATCAGGCCCTCGACGCCGTTGCCCTGCCGGCGCAGGCGGTCGAGCGTCACCTGATAACGCTCGTCGGCACCGGCGGTCAGCTCCACCGGAACCAGGTCGAGTGCGGTCAGGATGTTGCGATAGGCGGGATAGCCCGGACTACAAATCGCCACCTTGTCGTTCGGCTCGAACGCGGCGAGGCAGGCGAGGATGAAGCCGGCCGACGATCCGGTGGTGACCACGACCCGTGCCGGGTCGAGCGCAACGCCGTAGCGGCTGCGGTAATAGCCCGCGATCGCCGCGCGCAGCGCCGGCAGGCCGAGCGCGTCGGTATAGCCCAGCACGTCGCGGTCGAGCGCCGCGCGCGCCGCCTCGATCACGCCCCGGGGCGCGGGCGTCGAAGGCTGTCCGACTTCGAGATGCAGCACGTCCTTGCCCGCGGCCGCGCGGGCGTTGGCGTCGCGCAGCACGTCCATCACGATGAAGGGCGGAACGCGTCCGCGTGCGGAAACCTTGAGGGTCATGAAAAACTGCGGCCGACGCGCCAGCGCGGTCGTGGCGCTAAGCCAAAAATTGGGTTTGTTTTGTCGATTTTAATTTTTTCGGCCGTTGCGGAGCCGCCAATTGGCTTCGTTCGGTAAAATTTATTTTCCGCCCGACCGTTCGCCGCCGCTATGCGCGGGCGACCCCCTGAATCCAGAAATCTCGCATCCGTCAATGGCTTAAGTGACCTCAGCTGCATGTCTTCACCGCCCTGGTACGTGTTTTGCGTACACCATTCTATATAAGCGTACAAGCGCGTTCTGTCAACGCCCGGGGCGCCGCGGGGGCGTTCGCGCGGCACGGTTTCGGATATCGCCAGTTTCGCCCTTCTCGCTCGCCCCTCTCCCGTCCGGCGGTGCTATGAAGGTGCCATGAAATAGGCAGTCGGCACGGAACTGCCAGCGAAAATCAAAACCGGACCGGATCGCGGGAATCGTCGTTGACCCCGGCAGCGACGACGTCTAAGCAGGATTTCCTTGGATGGTCTCCATATTGCCCTGGTCGCGGTGCAGCTTCCACCCCGGTTCGCTCGCGTGTCGTTGCGAGCCGTAGGCGAAGCAATCCAGGGAGCGCCACGCAAGCTGGATCGCTTCGTCGCTTCGCTTCTCGCGACGACGGCATAAGATGTATGCCGGTTGGAGATTCTTTGCCCAGGATGGAAGCGGAGCCGGGAATTTGCGTTTGAGCACAGGTTTCAAGGCGGTTTGCCTGCTGCTGGCGGCGAGCGTCATGCTCGTCCAACAGGCGGCGGCCGATGACAATTCGCCGAACCTCATCCGCGACGTCGAGACCGAGACCATGCTCCGCACCTTTGAAATGCCGGTCTGGCGCGCCGCCGGGCTCGATCCCAATGCCCTGCACTTCTACATCGTCCAGGATCCGCAGCTCAATTCGTTCGTGGCTGGCGGCCAGAACATCTTCATGAACACCGGCACGATCGAGCGCGCCGAACGGCCCAACGAGCTGGTCGGCATCACGGCGCACGAAACCGGCCACATCGCCGGCGGCCATCTCGCGCGCTTCCAGGCCGAGATGAAGGACGCGACGATCAAGGCCATCATCGCCATGGTGGTCGGCGGCGCTGCCGCAGTCGCCGGCGGCCAGCCCGGCGGGATTGGCGGCGCGATGGCCGGCGGCGAAGGCGTCGGCGAGCGCTCGTTCCTGTCGTTCTCGGTGGCACAGGAAGGCGCGGCCGACCACGCCGCCCTCTCTTTCCTCGACAAGACCCATCAATCGTCCAAGGGCCTGCTCGATTTCTTCGATATCCTCGAGCCCGAGGAGTTGTTGTCGGCGGCGCGCCAGGACCCCTATCTGCGCACCCACCCGCTCACCAGCGAGCGTATCGATTACGTGCGCCAGCACGTCGCCCACTCGCCCTATACGAACAATCCGGATCCGCCGCAATGGATCGCGATGCTCAACAACGTGAAGGCCAAACTTCACGGCTTCCTCGATCCGCCGGCCGAGACGCTGGCCAAATATCCCGCGAGCGACAAATCGGTGCCGGCGCGTTACGCCCGGACGATCGCCTATTACCGCATTCCGGAGCTGGACAAGGCGCTAGCGGAGATCGATGGCCTGATTCACGACGAGCCGAACAATCCCTATTTCTGGGAGCTCAAGGGCCAGATCCTGTTCGACAATGGGCGCGTCGCCGAGGCGGTGGCGCCTTATCAGCGCGCGGTCGCGCTCAACGACGCGCCCTTGATGCGCGTCGAGCTGGCCCAGGTCGAGCTCGAGACCAACGACCCCGCCCTCTTGCCGAAGGCCCTGGCGCAGCTGTCCAGCGCCGTCGCCTTCGAGAGCGACAATCCTGACGCCTGGCATTTCCTGGCGATCGCCTATGGCCGGAGCAACAACATCGGCATGGCGGCGCTCAGCCTCGCCGAGGAAGGCATGGCGAACGGCGACTACAAGACCGCGATCCAGCAGGCGCAGCGCGCGCGCAAGCTCTTGCCCGCCGGTCCCCAGCGCCAGCGTGCCCAGGACATCTACAGCCAAGCCAAGCAACTTCGCGACAAGTCATAGGGGCTGAAGGCGGGATTTCGATGACGTCGATTAATCTTGGCCGTCACCCCCGCGGAAGCGGGGGTCCAAGGCCTGCCCCGGACTTGATCCGGGGGCGGCGGCGCGTCGCTCGCTCCTGGATTCCCGCGTGCGCGGGAACGACGACCGATTGTGATCTCGCCGGAACGGAATTCGCTCTTAGAATGTAGAATGAAAGGAAGCGCGATGACGGAATTCGCCACCGCCATGCTGGCCGTGCTCGCCGTCGCCCTGGTCGCGGCGCCGCCGGCCTCGGCGCAATCGTTCTCGCCGCAGCAGAAGCAGCAGCTCGACCGCATCATCCACGACTATCTGCTTCAGCATCCCGAGACGGTCATGGACTCGCTGAAAGCGGCGCAGGCGAAAGCCGCCGCGGCGAAGGCGGCGGAGCAGCAGAAGGCGATCGTCGCCAGGCGCGCCGAGCTGCTGCACGATCCCGATTCCGCGGTCGGCGGCAATCCCAAGGGCGACGTGACGCTGGTCGAGTTCTTCGACTATCGCTGTCCCTACTGCAAGGCGCTCGAACCCTCGCTCGAGGCGATGATCAAGGAGGACGGCAAGCTCCGCGTCGTCTACAAGGAGTTCCCGATCCTCGGCCCGGTCTCGGTCTATGCCTCGCGCGTCGCCATCGCCGCGCGCAAGCAGGGCAAATACGCGGCGTTCCACGACCGCATGATGGCGCTCCGGGGCACGATCGACGACGCCGCGGTGATGAAGGTCGCGCAGGAAGCCGGCCTCGACATGGCCCGGCTCAAGGACGATATGGCCTCGGCCAAGACCAACGCGATTATCCAGCGCAACTACGCGCTTGCCGACGCCCTCGGCGTCGACGCCACGCCGGCGATGGTGATCGGCGACAAGCTCACCATGGGCGCGGTCGACATCGACGGCCTGCGCCAACTCATCGTCGCCGCCCGCAAGGACAAGAAGGGCAGCTAGCTCCAGGTTGCGAAGGCGACGCCGGTCCCGGTGCCCGCGGTCGAGCGATAGCACGGAATGTAGTCGCACCACCGCAGCGCGAGCTGCTCGGCCGCGCCGGCGACGACGATCCAGTTGCGAATCTCGGAGCTGCCCGATTCGAGCCGTTGCGTCGGCAGCGACGACAGTACCGCGGCGTCCTTGCGCCGGCACGCATCCAGCACCAGCCGATCGAGGGCTTCGTCGACGACGAAGTGGCTGAGCCCGCCCGACGCGAGGATGCCGATGCGTTGGTCCCGCGACCAGGCTTCGGTCGCTGCACGGATCGCTTGCCCCAGGCGGTAGCAACGACGCGGCGGCGGCTGGTTCGGCGGGTAATACGTGTTGAGCGCAATCGGTACGATCGGGATCGGCGTATCGACCATCAGCCGCCGGTGGACGAAGCCGAATGCGTGCCCTTCGCCGCGCGCCACCGACAGGCGCTGCGAGACGCTGACGTCGAACTCGCGCTCGACGAGGGCATCGATCAGATGCCGCGCCAGCGCCGCGGCCACCGGATAATGGCGGGTGCCGGACGGCTCATGGTACTGCGCGCGCGCCTGCTTCCAGAATTCGGGCGCATCGTCGGGCAGCGCCGCGACGGTGTTCGGAATTTCCTCGCCGCAAAAGAGCGAGATTGCCGGCATGTTGTCGTCGAAGAACTGCTCGTGCTGGTCGTCACCGACGACGATCAGCGCATCCAGCGCCGCATCGCGGATGGCGTCGGCCAGGCGAGCGATGCCGGCCTGGCAGCGCGCCGCCTTCTCCGCCAGCACCGCAGGCGTGATCTCGCGCAGGATCGTCGGATCGCCGTTGCGCTCGAGCTCGTCATAGGTGCTGCGGCGTCCGGATTTGTCGTAGAGCGGGCGGCTTGCGCGATCGAGGGCCGCGTGCTTCGGGAAGTCCTCCGCCGGACTGTTCAGCATCGGCGTATGCGATGTGCCGAATGCGGCCGAAATCTCTGCCATTTCCGTTTTCCGAACCGACCGATGTTCCGTGCCGCGCCGAGCCTACTGGATCGATGCGCCGGCATCCATGCCGACCGTCTCCGGCCCGACTGGCGCCGCCAGCTCCGGCTCGTCGACGCGCGCCGAATTCACCCGCTTGCTCACTGGCACGTAGCGCAGCGCCGCGCTCGGCGCGCCGCGCAGCGCGGCCGCGATGCGCACCGGATTGCTCTCGGGATCGAGCCAGGCATCGAGCGCTGCGCCCGTCAGGATCACCGGCATGCGCGGATGCAGTTGCCGCAGCAACTCGTTCGCCGCGGTGGTGACGATGGTGAACGTATCGACCGGCGTCGCGGCGCCGTCCCGGCGCTCGATCCAGCGGTCCCATAGACCGGCGAAGGCGAAGGGCGCGCCGTCGCGCCGCGTCACCAGATAGGGCTGCCTCGCCGCGCCCTCGCCCGACCAGTCGTAGAAGCCGTCGGCCAGCGCGGCACAGCGCCGCTGGCGCAGCGCCTTGGCGAAGGCCGGCCGCGACGACAGGGTTTCGGCGCGCGCGTTGATCAGCGACGACGCGATGCGCGCGTCCTTGGCCCAGGACGGGATCAGCCCCCAGCGCAGGCTCTGCACCGTGCGCTCGCCCTTGGGTTGGCGGCGCTGGCGCATGACCGGCGCCTCCTGGCTCGGCGCGATGTTGTAGCGCGCCGGCAGGTTCGGCCGCTCGACGAAGCCGAACACATCGTGCAGCACCTCGGCCGGCGTCGTCAGCGTGTAGCGCCCGCACATCGCTGTCTCCGTTCGGTCATGGCAACCGGGCGAAAAAGGGATTGGTCGGCCCGTGCATCCGCCGCTATTTTACCGGCCTTCATTCCCAAGACCGAGATTCTCCGCCAATGGGACAGTTCGGCATGGGCCAGCCGGTGCGGCGCAGCGAGGATCGCCGCTTCATCACCGGCAGCGGCCGCTACACCGACGACATCGTATTGCCGCGCCATGCGGCGGGCTACGTCCTGCGCTCGCCGCATGCGCACGCGACGATCCGCGCCATCGACGCGGCGGCGGCGCGGGCGGCGCCCGGCGTTTTTGCCGTCTTCACCGGCGCCGATCTCGAGCGCGACGGCATCGGCCGGATTCCCTGCGTCGTGCCGCTCAAGAACCGCGACGGCAGCCGCATCCGGATGGTCGAGCATCCGCTGCTCGCGGTCGGCCGCGCGCGGCACGTTGGGGACGGCATCGCTTTCGTCGTCGCCGAGACCGTCGCCGCCGCCAAGGACGCCGCCGAACTGATCCGGGTCGATTACGAGATTCTGCCCGCGGTCGCGGACACCGCCGGCGCGGCTGCGCCCGGCCAGAAGCTGGTCTGGGACGACATTCCGAGCAACCTCTGCTTCGACTGGGAGAGCGGCAATCGCAAGGCGGTCGAGGCCGCGTTCGCCAAGGCGCGGCACGTCGTCGAGCTGAGCATGGTCAACAACCGCATCGTCGCCAATTCGATGGAGCCGCGCGGCGCGCTGGGATCGTACGATGCCGGCGAGGAACGCTTCACGCTCTATACCTCGACCCAGGGCTCGCACGCGATCCGCCGGCTGCTCGCGGCCAACGTCTTCAAGCTGCCCGAGAACCGCTTCCGCGTGGTGACGCCCGACGTCGGCGGCGGTTTCGGCATGAAGCTGTTCCTCTATCCCGAGCAGGGCCTGGTGCTCCATGCGGCGCGCAAGCTCGGCATGCCGGTGAAATGGATCGGCGAGCGGAGCGAATCCTTCCTCACCGACGCGCATGGCCGCGATAATGTCACGCGCGCGCGGTTGGCGCTCGACGCCGGCCTCAACTTCCTGGCGATCGACGTCGAGACCGTCGCCAATCTCGGCGCCTATCTGTCGAATTTCGGCACCTTCATTCCGACCATGGCGGGCACCGCGATGCTGGCCGGCGTCTATCGCACGCCGGCCGCGGTGGTGCGCGTCAAGGGCGTCTACACCAACACCGTCCCGGTCGACGCCTATCGCGGCGCCGGCCGGCCCGAGGCCAATTACGTGCTCGAGCGGCTGGTCGATCACGCCGCGCGCCAGCTCGGCGTGCGGCCGACCGAACTGCGCCGCCGCAACTTCATTCCGCCCGACGCCATGCCGTTCAAGACCGCGCTCGGCATGACCTACGACAGCGGCGAATTCGCCAAGAACCTCGCCGACGCGCTCGCGCACGCCGACGCCGACGGCTTCGCCGCGCGCCGGGCGCAATCGCAGGCGCGCGGCAAGCTGCGCGGTCTCGGCGTCTCGACCTATATCGAGCAATGCGGCGGCGGCTTCGACGAGATGGCCGAGATCCGCTTCGATACGAGCGGCGCGGTCACCGTCATCGTCGGCTCGCAATCGACCGGCCAGGGCCATCAGACCGCCTACGCGCAGCTCGTCGCCGACGGTCTCGGTCTACCCTTCGAGCGCGTGCGCGTGCATCAGGGCGACACCGACATAGTCGGCTTCGGCCGGGGCACCGGCGGCTCGCGCTCGCTGCCGGTCGCGGGCAACGCGCTTGGTATCGCCGTCCGGCGCCTCATCGACAAGGGCAAGACGATCGCCGCGCATCGGCTCGAGGCCGCCGAGGCCGACATCGAATTCGCCGACGGATTCTATACCGTCGCCGGAACGGACAAGCGGGTCGGCATCGCCGAGATCGCGCAGGCAGCGTTCAATCCGCTGCTGCTGCCGGCGGGCTTCGAGCCGGGCTTCGACGAGAAGGCGCATTACCTTCCGGCCGCGCACACCTTTCCCAACGGCTGCCACGTCTGCGAGGTCGAGATCGATCCCGAAACCGGCGTCACCGCCGTACTGCGCTACGTCGTGGTCGACGATTTCGGCAACGTGGTGAATCCGCTGCTGCTCGCCGGCCAGGTGCACGGCGGCGTGGTCCAGGGCATCGGCCAGGCGCTGATCGAGGGCTGCGTCTACGACGCCGGCGGCCAGCTGCTCACCGGCTCGTTCATGGACTACGCGCTGCCTCACGCCGCCGACATGCCGGCGATCGAGTTCGCCACCAACGTCGTGCCGTGCCGAACCAATCCGCTCGGCATCAAGGGCGCGGGCGAGGCCGGCGCCATCGGCGCGCCGCCGGCGGTGATGAACGCCGTAGTCGACGCCCTCGCCGGCCTCGGCATCGCGACCATCGAGATGCCGGCGACGCCGCACGCCGTGTGGCGCGCAATCCGGCAGGCGCGCCGTTGACGGCGAGCCGCACGGCCCTGCTCGAAGCCGCCCGCCGCGGCGCGGAAGCCGCCGCCGCCGCGATCCTCAAGATCTACGCCACGCCCTTCGAGGTGCGGCGCAAGGCCGACCAGTCGCCGGTGACGCTGGCCGACGAGGAGGCCGAGCGGCTGATCGTCGCCGTGCTCGAACGGGCCGCGCCCGACATCCCGATCGTCGCCGAGGAGCAGGTCGCGGCCTCGGGCCTGCCGGCGACGCTGGCGCCGCGCTATTGGCTGGTCGATCCGCTCGACGGCACGCGCGGTTTCGTCGACCGCAGCGACGAGTTCACCGTCAATATCGGCCTGATCGAGAACGGCTGGCCGGTGCTCGGCGTCGTCGGCGTGCCGACGCAGCACACGACCTATGCCGCCGCCGGTCCGGGCACCGCGACGCGCCAACGCGCCGGCGGTAAGCCCGAAAAGATCGCCGCCCGCTTTGCGCCGGCCAACCCCATCGTTCTGTCGAGCCGTCTCCATGGCGTATCACGGCGGATCAACGCCTATCTCGAGACCGTGTCCGGCGCCGTGCACCGGCCGATGGGCAGCGCGGTCAAGTTCTGCCTCATCGCCGAAGGCACAGCCGATCACTACCCGCGCTACGGCGAGACCTGCGAGTGGGACACCGCCGCCGGCCAGGCAATCCTCGAGGCGGCAGGCGGCAGCGTCACCACGCTCGACGGCGCGCGGCTCGGCTACGGCAAGCCGGCCTACCGCAATCCGGCGTTCGTCGCGCGCGGCCGGACGTGATCGAGCGATTGACCGGCGCGAGCCTGGGTCGCGCGGCGGAACTGCTCGTGCAGGGCGCGCTGGTCGCCTTTCCGACCGAGACGGTCTATGGCCTCGGCGGCGACGCCACCAACGATCGCGCCGTGGCCGCGATCTTCGCCGCCAAGGAGCGGCCGCAGTTCAATCCGCTGATCGTCCATGTCGAAAGTCTTGCCGCCGCGGAGCTGCTCGCGGTGTTCGACGAGCGGGCGCGCGATCTCGCGCGGCGCTTCTGGCCCGGTCCGCTGAGCCTGGTGCTGAAGCGCCGCGCCGATTGTCCGGTCTCGCGTCTGGCGAGCGCCGGGCTCGATACCGTCGCGCTGCGCGCGCCGGCGCACGCCCTGGCGCAGGCGCTGCTGCGCGCGACCGGACGGCCCCTCGCCGCGCCCAGCGCCAATCGCTCGGGCCATGTCAGCCCGACCACCGCCGACCACGTCATCGCCGAGCTCGACGGCCGCATCGCCGCGGTGCTCGACGGCGGACCGTGCCGCGTCGGCATCGAATCCACCGTGCTCGATGTATCCGAAGAACGGCCAGCGCTGTTGCGGCCTGGGGGCGTGACCCGCGAGCAGATCGAAGCCGCGCTCGGTCCGCTGGCCGGCGCCGGCGACGATAATGCGCCGCGCTCGCCGGGCCGGCTCGAGCGCCATTACGCACCGGCGCGGCCGCTGCGCCTCGAGGCGACCGCGGTCGCCGCGGACGAGGCGCTGCTCGCCTTCGGTGCGCCGCTGCCGGGCGCGGCCGAAACGATCAACCTGTCGCTGTCGCGCGATCTCGGCGAGGCGGCGGCCAACCTGTTCGCGGCGTTGCGCACGCTCGACCAGCCGCGCTTCAAGGCCATCGCCGTCATGCCGATTCCCGAGACCGGCCTCGGCGCCGCGATCAACGACCGCCTGCGCCGCGCCGCGCGTGGCCGGTCCAACTGAGGACTGGACGGCACCCCGTCGGGAGCGATAGGGCTTTAGCCATGGACACCATCGTCCCAGCCGACGCGATCGCGCGCCTCAAATCCGTCGTCGGGCCGAAGGGTGTGGTCGAGGGCGCCGACGCCGAGCCCTATTTCCACGAGCAGCGGGGCCTCTATCGCGGCGCCGCGCTCGCCGTGCTGCGGCCGGCCGCGACCGAGGAAGTCGCGCAGCTGGTGGCGATCTGCGCCGAAGCCCGCCTGCCGGTCTATCCGCAGGGCGGTAACACCGGCCTGTCGGGCGGCGCGGTCGCCGGCAAGGACGGCGTCCTCATCAATCTCGGCCGCATGAACCGCGTCCGCGCGCTCGACGCGCTCAACTTCACCATCACCGCCGAAGCGGGGTGCGTATTGGCCGAGTTGCAGCGCGCCGCCGAGGCGGCCGACCGCCTCTTCCCGCTGAGCCTCGGCGCCGAGGGCTCGTGCCAGATCGGCGGCAACCTGTCGACCAATGCTGGCGGCATCAACGTGCTGCGCTACGGCAACGCGCGCGAGCTTGCGCTCGGCCTCGAAGTCGTGCTGCCGGATGGACGGGTGTGGAACGGGCTGCGCGGCCTGCGCAAGAACAACACCGGCTACGACCTGAAACAGCTCTTCATCGGCGCCGAGGGCACGCTCGGCGTCATCACGGCGGCGACGCTCAAGCTCTTCCCGCGCCCGCGCGAGGTCGAGACCGCGCTGGTCGGCCTGAAGCGCGTCGAGGACGTGATGGAGCTATTCGCGCGCGCCCGCGCCGCGACCGGCGATCAGCTCACCGGCTTCGAGCTCATCCCGCGCATCGGCATCGACAACGTGGTGCAGCACGGCCAGGGCTTCCACGATCCGCTCGCCGCCCGACACCCGTGGTACGCGCTGGTCGAGATCTCGACCAGCCGCAGTGGCGCGAATCTCCGCGCGGCGCTCGAGGCGCTGCTCGCCGTGGCGATGGCGGCGAATCTGGTGCAGGACGGCACCATCGCCGAAAGCGAAGCGCAGCGCCGCGAACTGTGGCGCATCCGCGCCGGGGTCGCCGAACTGCAGGAAAAGCTCGGCGGCAGCATCAAGCACGACGTCTCGGTGCCGGTCAGCAAGGTGGCGGAATTCATCGTCCGCGGGAGTACGGCGGTCGGCGCGCGTCTGCCCGGCATCCGGCCTTATCCTTTCGGTCACGTCGGCGACGGCAACATCCATTTCAACCTGATGCAACCGGCGGGTGCCGACAAATCCGTCTATCTGAAGCGCTGGGCCGAGTTCAACCGCATCGTCCACGACATCGTCGTCTCGCTCGGCGGCTCGATCAGCGCCGAGCACGGCATCGGCCTGATGCGGCGCGACGAGCTCGCGCATTACGCCGCGCCGCTCGAGCTCGAGATGATGCGGCGGGTGAAGGCGGCGCTCGACCCCGACGGCATCATGAACCCGGGCAAGGTGCTATGAGCGACTACGCCGCGCCGCTCGACGAGATGCGCTTCGCGCTCGACGAGATCGCCAAGCTGCCGGAGATCGCCAAGCTGCCGGGCTGCGACGGCGTCGCGCCCGACCTGGTCGACGCGGTGCTCGGCGAGGCGGCGAAGCTCGCGGTGAACGTCGTCGCGCCGCTCAATCGCGTCGGCGACATCGAGCAGAGCCGGCTCGAGAACGGCGTCGTCCACACGCCCGCCGGCTTCAAGGAAGCCTACCGCGCCTATACCGAAGGCGGCTGGACCGGGCTCGCCGCCTCGCCGGACCATGGCGGCCAGGGCCTGCCGGTCGTGCTCAACGCCGCGGTCAACGAGATGTGGATGAGCGCCAATCTCGCCTGGTCGCTCTGCCCGATGCTCAGCATCGGGGCGTGCGAATTGCTCGAATTGCTCGGCACGCCGGAGCAGAAGCGCGTCTATCTCGGTCGTCTGGTTTCTGGCGAGTGGACCGGCACCATGAATTTGACCGAGCCGCAGGCGGGTTCTGATCTGAGCGCGCTGCGTACGCGGGCGGTGCGCGAGGGCGACCATTATCGCATCACCGGCCAGAAGATCTTCATCACCTACGGCGAGCACGACATGGCCGAGAACATCGTCCATTTCGTGCTCGCCCGGCTGCCCAACGCACCCGCCGGCAGCCAGGGCATCTCGCTCTTCCTGGCGCCGAAATTCCTGGTCAACGACGACGGCAGCCTGGGCGCGCGCAACGACCTGCGCTGCGTCAGCCTCGAGCACAAGCTCGGCATCCACGCGAGCCCCACCTGCGTAATGTCCTACGGCGACAACGGCGGCGCCGTCGGCACACTCGTCGGCGCCGAGAACCGCGGCCTCGAAGGCATGTTCATCATGATGAACGTGGCGCGGCTCCACGTTGGACTGCAGGGCGTCGCCATCGGCGAGCGCGCCTATCAGCGCGCGCGCGCCTATGCGCGCGAGCGCGTCCAGGGCAAGCCGGTCGCCGCCCGGGACGGCGCGCGCCTGCCGATCCTTCATCATCCCGACGTACGGCGCATGCTGCTGTCGATGCGCGCGGCGAGCGAGGCCGCGCGGGCACTCGCCTACTACACCGCCGGCGAGGCCGACCGCGCCCGCCGCCACCCCGACAAGTCGCGGCGCGCCAAGGCGCAGGCGCGGCTCGATCTGATGACGCCGGTGGTCAAGGCGTGGTGCACCGATCTTGGCGTCGAGGTCGCCGGTACCGGCATCCAGGTCCACGGCGGCATGGGCTTCATCGAGGAGACCGGCGCCGCCCAGCATTGGCGCGACGCGCGCATCGCGCCGATCTACGAAGGCACCAACGGCATCCAGGCCAACGACCTGGTCGGCCGCAAGCTGCTGCGCGACCAGGGCGCCGCCGCCGCCGATTTCGTCGCCGACATGCGCCGGTCGCTCGCTGCGCGCGACGGTCAGGATGCGGACGGCCACCTGGCGCGCGGCATCGATGCGGTGGAGCGCGCGACCGCGGCGCTGCTCGAAACCGCGGGCGCCGATCTGGGCGCGGCGCTGGCCGGCTCCGAGCCCTATCTGAGATTGCTCGGCACGGTCGCCGGCGGCTGGCTGATGGCGGAGAGTGCGGCCGCCGCTATGCGGCGCCTGAAGGCGGGCGCCGGCGAGCGGCGCTTCCTCGAAGCTAAGATCGCGACCGCGCGGTTCTACGCCGAGCACCGCCTGGCGCAGGCGCCGGCGCTGCTGCCCGCGGTGACCGGCGGCCAAACGGTGATGGGCTTCGATCTCGACCTGATCTGAGGCGACCGGCCGTCCCGGTCGCTCAGGCGGCCTTGTCGTTGACGCAGCGCAGGAGCTTCCAATAGCCGAACAGGTTGCTCGGCCGAATGTCGCGCACGTCGAGCTTGCCGGCGGTGAGGAAATCCTCGAGCGGGAAATCGGCGTGGAAGCCGATCTTGCCGGCGAGCGGCGCGAGCGCCTTCTCGAACCGGCTCATCAGCCAGTTCTCGCTGGCAAAATGATTGACGATGACGATGGTGCCGCCGGGGCGGCAGACGCGCCGGATCTCGGCCGCAAAGCGCGCCGGATTGGGCACCACCGACGCGACGTAGAGCGCCAGCACCGCGTCGAAGCTGCTGTCGGCGAAGGTGGTCCGCTCGGCGTCCATCACGTGCAGCGCCTTGACCTGCGCGAGATGCTTGCGCGCGACCCGCGCCTTCGCCTTGGCCAGCATTTCGGCCGAGACGTCGATGCCGGTGATCTCGGAATCCGGCCGGAAATAGGGCAGCGACAACCCGGTGCCGACGCCGACCTCGAGGATGCGCTGGCCCGGCAGATTGTTGGCGATGCGCACCGCGGCCTTGCGGCCGGGATGGAAGATCGGGCCGAAGACGAAATCGTAGGAGCCCGAAAACAGCCGATAGGTCTTGAGCGTATCTTGCAGATCCATGACGACTCGCTCTGACGCCCCCTCCGAAACAACCGAACCGTGTTGCGAGGCGCCGGTTCCGGCGCCAGCCGGTTTTACAGCAGCGTGATGTGATCCGCCTCGAGGCCTTTGCGGCCCTCGATGACGTCGACGCGCACCCGCTGACCGGGTTCGAGCGCCTCGACGCCGCTCCGCCGCAAGGCGGTGATGTGGACGAAGATGTCCTTGCCGCCGCCCTCTGGCGCGATGAAGCCGTAGCCCTTGCCGGACTCGAACCATTTGACCGCGCCGTGCATCGTCTGGGCCGGACCGCGCGGCGCACCCGCGCGCGCGCCGCCGCCGGCGGGCGCCGCCGTGCTGTTGTCGAGATTCAGCACGTTGACCACCAGCGGGCCCTTGGCGCCGGCGCCGACCTCGCAGACGATCGCGGCGCCTTCATACGCCTCGCCATACCCCGCGCGGCGCAAGACCGCCATCGGCAGGAAAGCGTCTGGCGTGCCGTCGGGCAAGGTCACGAAACCGAAGCCCTTGGCGACGTTGAACCATTTCACCTTGCCCTCGACGCGTCGGCCAGTCGGCGGCGCGTCATCGGCACGAAAAAAATCAGGACGGCGGTCGTACATGGCGGTCAGGAAATCCCCTCCCCAAGACAGGCTAAATAACAGTTTAGGTTAGCGCGAATCCGGCTCCGCCGCCAGCATGCGGACGAGCCGGCCGGCGGGCGGCGCGCCTGCGTCTTAGCCGCGGTAGGCAACGACGTTCTGCCGCTGCTCGCCGAGCCCGGTGATCGTCAGGCGCATGACATCGCCCGCCTTGAGGAAGCGGTTGCGGCCAAGCCCCACTCCCGACGGCGTGCCGGTGGCGATCAGGTCGCCGGGCATCAGGGTCAGGAACTGGCTCGTATAGCTGACGATCGTCGCGCAGTCGAAGATCATGTCCTTGGTCGGGGCCTTCTGCATGACCTGGCCGCTGACCTCGCACATCACCTCGAGATTCTGGGGATCGGCGACCTCGTCGGGCGTCACCAGCCATGGCCCGGTGGGGCAGAAGGTGTCGCAGCCCTTGCCCTTCATCCATTGCGGACCGCGTTCGAGCTGGAAATTGCGCTCGGAGACGTCGTTGACGATGGTGTAGCCGGCCACGTGCTTAAGCGCGTCCGCCTTAGAGACATATTGCGCCTTGGTGCCGATGAAGATGCCGAGCTCGACCTCCCAGTCGCCCTTGATCGAGCTCTTGGGCAGGATGACGTCGTCGTTCGGGCCCGCGTACGACGTGATCGCCTTCATGAACAACACCGGCTCGGTCGGAATCTTCATCGTCGCCTCGTTGGCGTGATCGATGTAGTTGAGGCCAACGGCGACGATCTTCGGCACGTTGGCGATCGGCGGACCGAGACGCGGATGGCCCGAAACCGCGGGCAGCTTCGACGGGTCGAGCTTGCGCAGCTTGTCGAGCGCGGCGGGCGCAAGCTGGTCCGGCGTGATGTCGGCGATGACGCCGGAGAGGTCGCGGATCTGTCCGCTCTTGTCGAGCAGGCCCGGCTTCTCCCGGCCCGCTGGGCCAAAGCGCAGCAATTTCATGACGACGTCGTCCTTTCGTGGGTCAGGCGGTGATTGAGCGGTTCGGAAGGGCGGCAAACTTGCCACACGCGACGGCCGGCTGCAATCCGGCCGAGGCGCCTAGCGGCTGCCGACGGCGGCCAGCCGCGCCTCGAGCGCCTCGAGATAGGCCGTGACGCGCGCGGCATTGACGCCGAAATCGCCGCGACCCTGGCGCGACAGCGAGCGCACGTCGATCCGGCTGCCGGCGGCCTGCGACGCGATCCGGATAGAGACGTCGTCGGTGAAGCGCATCCAGAAGGATTCCTGGCTCGCCTCGATGCGCCATGCGCCGGGCTCGGCGATCACGTCGATCCATCCCGGCATCGATTGCGCGACCGCGAACGCGACGGCGAACGCCTGGCGCGGCGGCAGCGGTGTGATCACCGGCGCGATCCGCGGATAGTATGCGCGCTGCAGCTTGGCCACCGCCGGTCCGCCATATTCGACGGCGTTGGCGTTCTCCGCCAGCCGTGACGGCAACACGGCCCAGAACGGCGGCGGATCGACCGGGTCGGTGGTGATGTCGTGGATCGGCGGCGTCGTAGCGGCGAGTCGCGCGTAGTGCCACGGCACGGCGACTACGACTGCGGCGATCGCCAGCGCGCCGAGCGTCGCCGCGCGGCGCCACGGCGACAGCCGCATCCAGCCGAACAGCGCGACGCACGACACCGCCGCCGCGACCAGCGCGACATAGGCGGCGTAGCGCATGATCGCGAACGACACGTCGTAGTACCAGAGGCCGAGACGCCAGCCGGCGGGCGCCATGGCAAATCCGAGCAGCGCGCCGAGGGCCAGCATCGGGCCGGCGACGGCCGCGATGCCGCCGACACTGCGCGGTTCGGGCATTGCAAAGCTATCGCGAGCCGTCATCGCGTCTTCCCCGTCGCGGCGGTCCCCCCGAAGGGGTCGCCGGAATCACCCCAGGCTGTTGATTTGCTTGGCATTCGGCGCCATGTCGTCTATTGCAGGGCTTCACGCGCGCGATGGCTGTGGCGACCGAGGGCGTCTACACCCCGATAACGCCTGAACCGGCGGATCAATTCCGTGACCGGAACGACCGCAAGCGCCTGTGGCGCGGCATCGCCAATTCGCTACTCCTGCATGGCCTGATCCTCGCGCTTCTCATCGGCCTTTGGCGCATTCCGCCGGCGCAGGAAGTCGTGTTTCCGCCGGTGACGATCAAGTTTGAGGGCACGGGCGGCGCTTCGGGCTCGCCGGGCGGCAGCGGCGGCGCCGCCCGCCTGCCCGGTGAGCGCAACGCCGCAACGCAGCGTAACGCCAGCGCGCCGGCGCGCGCCTCACCGAGCGACACGGTCCCGCTGGCGAGCGACACCGCGCCGCCCTTGCCGCCGCCGAAGCCGGCGCAAACCGTCGTCAAGCTGCGCGATACGACGCCGCCCAAGCCGCGCCAGCACAAATCGGTGTCGCATCCGCGCGTCGTCAAGCCGACTGCCGCGCCCGCGCCGCAGCCCGCGCCCGAGCCAGCGCCCGAAGTAACCGCGACACCGACACCGGCGCCGGCGCAGCCAGCGCCCGCAACCGAGCTCGCCACGACCGGAAACCCGGCGGCCATCGGCACCGGTATGGAAGGCGTCGGTAGCGCCGGCAACGGCAATTTCGGCGTCAGCCAGGGTGCTGGCGGTCCGGGCCGCGGCACCGGCACCGCGGACGATTATCTCGACCGGGTGCGCCGCCATCTTGAACGCTACAAGCGTTATCCCGACGACGCCTTGAAGAAGAAGCAGGAAGGCACCGTCATCGTGGCCTTCACCCTGGCGCATGACGGTACGGTCACGGGCGCCTGGATCACGCGCAGTTCGGGCAATCCGCTCCTCGACCAGGCCGCCCTCGCCATGCTGCACGACGGCTCGCCTGTGCCGCCGGTACCGCAGCGCTATTGGGGCCGAACCGCGCCGATCACGATGCCGGTCGATTTCAACATCGGCTTCTTCGACCGCCTGTTGCGTTAGGTCTTAACCGATCCGCCGGCTTCCGCGGTCGCCATAATTGCCAAATTCTCGGGTTTTACGGCCTTACGCGCGGCCACTAATAACACTTAGTATAATGTCCTATTATAATATTCTACGTTGGAGAATCAGCAAATTAAATGTTATCACAAGCCAGAACGTCATTTTATCGGCCAGGAGACTAGAGGTGGAAGAAGAAACGCGGACCCGTCGGACGCTGGAACTCCTGCGGACCATCGTCGGCGATCATGCGCCCGCCGTGCTCGCCGCGAGCTTCGGCGCGGAGGACATGGTGCTGATCGACCTGATTGCGCGCCACGGCCTGTTGATCGGCGTGTTCACGCTCGATACCGGCCGCCTGCCGGAGGAGACCTATTCGCTCATGCATTCGACGGCGCGGCGCTATCGGATCCCGGTGGCCGTGTTCTCGCCCGAGACCGCCGACGTCGAACGCTACGTCGCGGCGCACGGTCCGAATGCGTTCTACGACAGCCAGGCGCTGCGCCAGCAATGCTGCTTCATCCGCAAGGTGAAGCCGCTCAAGCGCGCGCTGGCCGGCAACCGCGCGTGGATCACTGGGCAGCGCCGCGAGCAGTCGGTCACCCGACGCGACTTGCCGACGCGGGAATGGGACGCCGAGCACGGGCTCGACAAGTTCAACCCGCTGGCCGACTGGTCGCAGGACGAAGTCTGGGCCTACATCCGCCGGCACGCCGTTCCCTACAACGCGCTTCACGACCGCGGCTATCCGAGCATCGGCTGCGCGCCATGCACGCGCGCCATCGGCCCGGGCGAGGACGTCCGGGCGGGACGCTGGTGGTGGGAGTCGGCCGAGCACCGCGAGTGCGGCCTGCACCCGCACCGGAGAGCGTCGTGAGCGGCGCCGAAATCATGGCCCTACCGGCGGCTCCGCTTGCCGTATCGAACGACGTTTCGCCGGTGCCGTTCGGCGCGCATCTCGATGCGCTCGAGAGCGAGGCGATCCACGTTCTGCGCGAGGTCGCCGCGGAATTCCGCAACCCGGTGCTGTTGTTCTCGGGCGGCAAGGATTCGACCATTCTCCTGCGTCTCGCCGAGAAGGCGTTCCGGCCGGGACGGTTTCCGTTTCCGCTGCTGCACGTCGACACTGGCCACAATTTCCCCGAGGTGATCGAGTTCCGCGACCGCATCGTTGCGCAGTCGGACGAGCGTTTGATCGTGCGCACGGTCCAGGATTCGATCGACCGCGGCCGCGTGCGGCTGAAGCGCGCCAACCAGAGCCGCAACGCGCTGCAGACCGTGACGCTGCTCGACGCTATCGCCGAATTCGGCTTCGACGCCTGCATCGGCGGCGCGCGCCGCGACGAGGAAAAGGCGCGCGCCAAGGAGCGAATCTTCTCGTTCCGTGACGCCTTCGGCCAATGGGACCCGCGCCGCCAGCGCCCGGAATTGTGGAGCCTCTACAACACGCGCCTCGATCCCGGAGAGCACATGCGCGTCTTTCCGCTCAGCAACTGGACCGAGCTCGACGTGTGGCAATACATCGCCCACGAAGGGCTCGAGCTGCCGCGTCTCTATTACGCGCATCCGCGGTCGGTTGCCGTGCGCGGCAGCAGCCTGCTGCCGGTCGCGGACGCCGTCGATCTCGGCGAGCACGACCGAATCGAAACCCGCATCGTGCGCTTCCGCACGGTGGGCGATGTCTCCTGCACGCTGCCGGTCGAATCGAAGGCCGCGACCGTGGCCGAGATCATCGCCGAAATCCTGACCGCCGAGGTTAGCGAGCGCGGCGCGACCCGCCTCGACGATCAGACCTCCGATGCTTCGATGGAAGAGCGGAAACGGGCCGGATACTTCTGATGCCGTTCCCGCACCGCACGGACGCCCGGCTGTTGCGCTTCACCACGGCCGGCAGCGTCGACGATGGCAAGAGCTCGCTCATCGGCCGCCTGCTGTTCGACGCAAACGCGGTGCCGCGCGACCAGCTCGGCGCGCTCGAGCGCATTGCCGCGCGCAACGGCGATGCGGACGTCGACCTCTCGCTCCTGACCGACGGACTGACGGCGGAACGCGAGCAAGGCATCACCATCGATGTCGCCTACCGCTATTTCGCCACCAAGCGGCGCAAATTCATCATCGCCGACACGCCCGGCCACGAGCAGTACACGCGCAACATGGTAACCGGCGCCAGCACGGCCGATGCCGCGGTGATCCTGGTGGACGCGCGCAACGGCATGACGGTGCAGACCCGCCGGCACATGTTCCTGGCCCACCTCCTCGGCATCCGGCACCTGGTGATCGCGGTCAACAAGATGGACCTGGTCGAGTTCGCGCGTGCGCCGTTCGATGCGGTCGCCGGCTCGGTCGCGGCCTTCGCCGCGGCGCTTGGCGCCGAACCGCCGATCCTGGTGCCGCTGTCGGCGAAGTTCGGCGACAACGTGGTCTTTCCCGGCGCGCGCATGAACTGGTACGAGGGCCAGCCGCTGTTGGCCATCCTCGAAGGCCTGCCGCCGGCGGTGGATGGGCGGACGCTTCCGCTCCGCTTTCCGGTCCAGCTGGTGCGGCGCGTCATTGCGGCCAAGGGCCAGAGCCGCCGTTACCTCGGCCGCATCGAATCGGGCGAGGTCGCGGTCGGCGACGCGGTCGTGGCCCTGCCCTCGGGCATCGCCACCCGCGTTCGCGCGATCACCACCTTCGAAGGACCGCTCGTTCGCGCCGCGGCGCCGCAATCGGTTGCGATCGAGGTCGACGACGCGGTCGATATCGCCCGCAGCGACGTTCTCGTCCACCCGGCGGCGCTCGCTACGGTCGCCAACCGCCTCGAAGCGACGATCTGCTGGTTCGACGACGAGCCTTTCGCCACAGGACGCCGCTACCTGATCAAGAGCGGCACGCGCACCGCCATGGGCCATATCCAGGACGTCGTGCATCGTATCGACGTCGCAACGCTGACGGCCGAGCCCGCGGCCGGCCTCGTTCGCAACGACATCGCCCGGGTTCGCATCGCCGCCGCTTCGCCGATCGCCTTCGACGCCTATCGCGCCAATCGCGCCACCGGCGCCTTCATCCTGATCGACGAGCAGACCCACGCGACCGTCGCCGCCGGCATGATCGAACGCTGAGCGCACGTGATGATCCCCGTTCACGCGGCTGGCCTGCTCTATCCGATCTCGGGATTTGCCGTCGGCGTGCTGGTCGGCATGACCGGCATCGGCGGCGGCTCGCTGATGACGCCGCTGCTGATCCTGCTGTTCGGCGTCTCGCCCGCCACCGCGGTCGGCACCGACCTGCTCGTTGCCGCCGCCACCAAGACCGCTGGCACGGCGGTCCACGGCTTCACCGGCACGGTCGATTGGCGCATCGTCGGCCGGCTCGCCGCCGGCAGCATGCCGACGACGGCGCTGACGCTGTTCGCGCTGTCGCGGCTCGATCTCGCCAGTCCCGTGGCGCACCATCTGATCACCGTGGTTCTCGGCTGTGCGCTGTTCACGTCCGCTTTCGTGCTGATTTTCCGCGGCCGCATCATGGCACGGTACGGCGAGCGCTTCGCTGCGCTCGCGCCGCAGCGCCGGTTCTGGCTCACGGTCGCCACCGGCGCGACCCTCGGCGTACTGGTGCCGATTTCCTCGGTTGGTGCCGGCGCCCTGGGCGCGACCGCTCTGTTGCTGCTCTATCCCCGACTGCCGGTTGCGCGCATCGTCGGCTCCGACATCGCCCATGCCGTGCCGCTCACGCTCATCGCCGGCATCGGCCATTGGGCCCTCGGCTCGATCAACTGGGATCTCCTCGGCGCCTTGCTCCTCGGCTCGCTGCCCGGCATCGTCGCCGGGAGCTATGCGGCGACCCGGGTGCCGGATGCGGCGCTGCGCCTCGTCCTGGCGGTGACGCTGATCGCCGCCGGCGGCCGGCTGATCTTCTGACCCTCAAGGCTCCGCGATCGGGGCGAACATTCCGGCGCCGGTGCCGGGCTGTGACCGGCGCGTTATGCTTCCTTTAACGCGAATTGCATAAAATTGCGGAGAACGGAGGCGCCCTTGGCCTACTCGACCCACGCCCTGACCGACTGCAACCTCGAAGCGGCGACGACGCTCAGCCTCAAGCGCGAGCCCGCGTGCTTCGCCTTCCTGTCCAGCCAGGCGATATCGCCGCCGCAGCCGATCGATTCCCTCAACCTCGATCTCGCCTCGGTCGACTATTTCGGCGGCCGTGCCTCGCTGTGGGCGACGCTCGAGATCCGCTCGTCGGCGTCGGATGACCAAGCGATCGCCGTGCTGGGCTTCGACGAGAGCTTCCTGTCGCCTTTCACCCGCGCCCTGATCGAGTGCGTGGCGAGCCGCGTGCCCTATCGCATGACGATCGCGAGCACCGAAGACCGGCCGCAGCGCCTGGTCGAATACATCACCGGGCCGGGCATGTCGTTGAGCGAGCTGATCCTGACGCCGCAGGACAATGTCGTCGTCGTCTCGGCGCGCAGCGCCGCTGGCGACGACGAAGAGACGCTGTTCCAACTGCCGCGCACCGACACCTTTTTGCGCGTCTTCGCCAAGATGACCTACCAGGCGGACGCGCAGCTGCAGCAGACTCTGGCGCACACCGACAAGCTCGGCCGGCAGCGGATCTCGGGCGCCGCCTAGCCACCGTCGACGGCGACGCCGTCGAGCAGATTCGGCGCGGCGTAGCGTAGCGCGCCGCCCGGCAAGACGCGCGCCTCGGGCGTGAGCACCGCGGTCTCGACCTTGCCGGGACCAAGGATATGGCGAACCTCTTCGCCCGCGGCGACCAGATAATCGGCGATGATCCGGCGGTGACAGCGCCACCATACGGCCTCGGCGCACATGATCGCCGTCCGCCGCTTATAGGCGAGCGCGCGCAGCTCGGCGAAGGCGCGGGCGAAGTCCGGGCCTTCGGCATAGTCGGCAAAATTGCGGAATCCCTCCTCGCGCCAGAAGGTGTTGCGCGACGGCGCGCCCTTCCGCCGCCCGCGCCGGCCGCCCAGCCCCGGCATGTGGCGATAGACGATGCCGGCACCGGCCAGCGCCGGCGCGAGGGCGCCGCCGTTGAAATGCGGATAGCGGCCGGACCGCGGAATGCTGCGCACGTCGACCACGCACTCGATGCCGTGCTCGCGCAGGAGGGCGAGGAATTCGTCGAGGCCGCGGATCGAATGGCCGATCGTGTATATGGTCACGCCGTTCTACGTGGGCGCGATTCCTCGCCGTTCAAGCGCAGCGGAGCGCGGCTGTGCTCGTTGTTGAGATGCACCAGGCGGCGCAGCAGAGTCATGAACAGGGCTCGTTCCGCGGGCTTGAGCGGCGCGAGGATCATGTCCTGCACCGCGGCCACCGCAGGCGACGCGGCGGCGACCAGCCGGCGTCCCGCGGCGGTCAGGTCGAGTCGCTTGGTCCGGCGGTCGCGCGCGCCCGGCTTGCGCCGGATGAGCGCCTTGTTTTCGAGCCGTCCGACCACGTCGGCGATCGTCGAGCGATCGAGCGCCACGTAATGCGCCAGCGTCGTCTGGTCGCAACCCGGGTTCTCGCGGATCGCCAGCAGCGCCGCGTATTGCAGCGGCGTCAGGTCGAAGTCCCGGGTCTCCGCCATGAACAGCGCGACCGCAATCTGTTGCAGGCGGCGGATGAGGTGGCCGGGCGCGGAATGGAGCTCGACGATGGCCATGCCGTTTCCTCTAGCACGGCCGCCGCTGCCCGACAACTTGACAGTGTACTGACGATCTGTATTCATTCGAATGAGCGATGAACAAGCGGCTTGCCTGGGAGGGCGCCATGGAATTCGGCATGCAGTTTTTCCCGTGCGTCGGGCCGGATCAGAAGTCCGGCGCGCAGTATTTCGACGAGTGCCTGCGCCTCGTCGATTACGCCGATCGCTGCGGCTGGGCCCACGTCCGTACGGTCGAGCACTATTTCCGGCCCTATGGCGGCTACACGCCCAATCCGGTCGTGTTCCTGTCGGCGGCGGCGCAGCGCACCAAGAAGGCCCGCCTCGTCACCGGCGCGGTGCTGCCGGTGTTCAACAATCCGCTGAAGCTCGCCGGCGAGATCGGCATGCTCGACGCGATCTCCGGCGGCCGGCTCGAGGTCGGCTTCGCCCGCGCCTTCCTGCCCTACGAGTTCGCCAACTTCAAGGTGAGCGTGAACGAGAGCCGCGAGCGCTTCACCGAGGGCATGGAGCAGGTGCGCGTCCTGCTCGAGCAGGACACCGCGAGCCACGCGGGCAAGTTCCACAGCTTCAAGAACGTGACCTCGCTGCCGCGGCCGACGCAGAAGCCGCGGCCGCCGTTCTGGGTCGCCGCCATCGCCACGCCGGAAAGCTTCGTCACCGCCGGCAAGGCCGGACACGCGATCATGGGTATTCCGATGGCCGGCGGAAAGATGAAGGAGCTGCTCGGGCTCTATCGCGATGCTTGGAAGCAGGCCGGGCATCCCGGCAAGGGCCGTGTCATGCTCGCCTTCCACATGTATTGCGCCGAGACGCGGCAGAAGGCGTTCGAGGTCGCGCGCGATCCGCTTAACCGCTATCTCAAGGCGATCGCCTCGGCCACCGCCGACTGGGGCACGATGAGCTCCAAGGACTATCCAGGCTATGACAAGATCGCCGAGATTCTGGCCAAGGAGACGATTGACACCCAGGTCAAGGGCGGCGGCGCCTGGATCGGCTCGCCCGACGAGATCGCCGATCAGGTGGCGCGCTACAACGACGAGGTCGGTGGCTTCGAATGCGCCTCGCTCCAAGTCAACTTCAATGACCTGTCCTACGACGCGGCGGAGCGCTCGTTGCGTCTGTTCAGCGAGACAGTGATGCCCCGGTTCGCCGGCCGATCGGCCGAAACCCGAGGATTTCCGGCCCGAATTGCCGGGTAACTATTTAGAAACTCCTCAACCTTTAGCCTGTTTTTTAGCCGAATGGCTAAAGGGGGTTGAAATGGCGAATATCGACACGATGGCGATGCGGCGCGGCCGGAGCACGCGGGCAAAATCCACGACGCTGTCGCTCGACGAACAGGTCCAGGACTTCATGGACGCGCGCGACGGCTTGCGCATCTTCGACGCGCTCTATGGCAATGCCGGCGACCGGCTGCTGCCGCGCCGGCTCGATACCATCAAGGCCAAGCGCGCTTAAGGCCAACGGCCCGGTCTGATATGCTCGCCGCGCAGAATGCGGCGAGTCCTTGTCGTCCTCCTTTGCCTGCTCGTTCCGGCGGCCGCGTACGCCGCGGAACGCGCCGATGAGCTTTCCATCGGCATCAGCCAGTTCCCGGCGACGCTCAATCCGCTGATCAACCCGATGGTGGCGAAGAGCTACGTGCTCGGCCTGGTGCGCCGGCCGCTCACCACCTACGACGCCGACTGGAAGCTCGTCTGCATGCTGTGCGAGACGCTGCCGAGCTTCGCCAACGGGCTGGCGCAGAAGATCGCCCTGCCCGACGGCAAGACCGGCGTGCGCCTGACCTATACGCTCAAGGCCGACGCGCGCTGGGACGACGGCACGCCGGTGACCGGCGACGACGCGGTTTTCTCCTGGCAGGTCGGACGCAATCCGCAGACCGGCGTTGCCGAGGCCGAACTCTATCGCCGCATGATCGACGTCAAGGCGATCGACGCCCGCACCTTCACCGTCACGTTGGATCGCCTGACGTTCGATTACGCGGCGCTCAACGATTTCGAGATCTTGCCGGCGCGGATCGAGCGCGCGGCTTTCGCCCAGCCAGCGGAGTATCGCATCCGCTCGCGCTATGACACCGATCCGACCGTGCGCGGCCTCTATGACGGACCCTATCGCATCACCGAGGTCGCGCCCGGCTCGCACATCGTGCTCGAGCGCAACCCGGCGTGGGGTGGCCGGCGTCCCTACTTCCGCCGCATCGTCGTCTGGTCCGTCGAGAACACCGCCGCGCTCGAGGCCAATCTGCTCGCCGGCGGGCTCGACATGGTGGCGGGCGAGCTTGGCCTGCCGCTCGACGAGGCGCTGGCGTTCGCGCAGCGCCACCGCGGCGCGTTCAACATCATCTACAAGCCGGGACTGAATTACGAGCACATCGACCTCAATCTCGACGATCCGGTTCTCGCCGATCTGCGCGTGCGCCAGGCCTTGCTCTATGCCATCGACCGAGGGGCGATCGGCCAGGAGCTCTTCGCCGGGCGCGACCCGGTTGCCAACAGCTTCGTGCCGCCGCTCGATTGGGTCTACACCGCCGACGTGCCGCGCTATCCCTACGATCCGGCCAAGGCGCGGGCGCTGCTCGACGCCGCCGGCTGGCACGCCAAGGGCACCGCGGTGCGCCGCAACGCCGCCGGCCGGCGCCTCGTCCTCACCCTCGCCACCACGTCGGGCAACCGCTCGCGCGAGCTGGTCGAGGAGGTGCTGCAGAGCCAGTGGCGCGACGTCGGCATCGCGGTGCGGCTCAAGAACCAGCCGGCGCGCGTACTGTTCGGCGACAGCATGATCAAGCGCAGGTTCCGGATGGCGATGTTCGCGTGGTCCGCCGCGCCCGAGGACGTGCCACGATCTGAACTCCGCTCCGACGAAATTCCGTCGCCAGCCAACAACTGGAGCGGCGAGAATTTTGTCGGCTGGCGCAACGCCGAGGCCGACCAGCTCCTCGACGCGATCGAGACCGAGCTCGACCGCGCCAAACGCGCGGTGCTGTGGCACCGGCTCGAAGCGCTCTACGCCGCCCAGCTGCCGGCATTGCCGCTCTATTTCCGCGCCGACGCGTTCATCCTGCCGAAATGGCTCGCTGGCGTGACGCCGACCGGACACGAATATCCGTCGACCTTCTGGGTCGAGCAATGGCACGCCGTCGGCCGCGGCGCCCAGGCCCGCGCGCAATGACCGACGCTTGCATGGACATCGTGCGTGCTTCGACTACGCTCAGCATGAGGAACATTTGTGATGGCACCAAGAAAAGCGCCTCACCCTGAGCGCAGTCGAAGGGCGCACCACCGCTCATCCAATCCTGCCAGCGCGCGATGAGCCGCTTCGTCGTCCGGCGGATCGTCGAGATCCTGGTCGTGCTGGCGGTCATGTCGCTGGTGATCTATGCGCTGATCGGGCTGATGCCCGGCGATCCGGTCGATCTCATGATCGCGTCCAACCCGCATTTGACGGTGGCCGACGCGGCGCGGCTCAAGGCGCTCTACGGCCTCGACAAGCCGCTCCTGGAGCGCTATGCCGCCTGGCTCGGCGCGGCGCTGCACGGCGATTTCGGCTATTCGCGGCTCTACGCACGGTCGACGCTCGCGGTGCTCATCCCGCGCCTCGGCAATACCGCGCTGCTGATGGGAATGAGCTTCGCGCTCACCCTCGCGCTCGCCTGGCCGCTGGGCTTGCTGGCGGCGCGGCGGCCCGGCTCGTGGTTCGATGGCGTCGCCAATCTGTCCAGCTTTGCCACGATCTCGGTGCCGTCGTTCTGGCTTGCCTTGATGCTGATCCTGGTGTTCGCGGTCCAGCTCGGCTGGCTGCCGCCGGGCGGCGCCGCGACCATCGGCGCCGGCGGCGTCGCCGACCGCGCGGATCACCTGGTGCTGCCGGTGATCACGCTGACGCTGGTCAATTTCGGACCGCAGCTCCGCTACATGCGCGCGGCGATGATGGAGACGCTGCACCAGGACTATATCCGCACCGCGCGCGCCAAGGGCGCCGGCGAGGCGCGCATCCTGACGCGTCACGCGCTCCGCAATGCGCTCATTCCGCTCATCACCGTGGTGGCGCTGTCGTTCGGCTCGCTGTTCTCGGGCGCGCTCGTCACCGAGACCATGTTCGCCTATCCCGGCATGGGCAAGCTGATCTACGACGCGGTGCTCGGCAACGACTACAACCTCGCCCTCGCCGGACTGCTGTTCGCCACGCTGATGACGCTGCTCGCCAATTTCGCCGCCGATCTCGCTTATGCCGCGGCCGATCCGCGGATCGCCTACCGATGAGCGCGCTGGCGCAGCCCCGCGTGCGCTTCGGCGGCAGCGTGCTGCTGGCGCTGGCGCTCGCGGTCGTGCTGACGCCGTGGATCGCGCAGGCGCTCGGCGCGCATGCGGACACGGTCGACCTCTACCATCGCTTCGCCGCTCCGTCGCTCCGCCATCCGCTCGGCACCGACGAGCTGGGCCGCGATCTGCTGCTGCGGCTGCTCGCGGGCGGCCAGGTGTCGCTGCTCGTCGGGATCACGGCGGCGCTCGCCGCCGCGGTGCTCGGCACCGCCATCGGCCTCGTCGCGGGCTATTTCGGCGGCCGGCTCGACGCCCTGCTGATGCGCCTCACCGACGGCGTGATCGCGCTGCCGCTGCTGCCGCTGCTCGTCGTGCTGGCGGCGGCCGACCTGCACAAGCTCGGCGTGCCCGCGGCGCTGCGCGATTCCGAGGCGATGAGCCTCTATCGCATCATCGTGCTGGTGACGCTGGTCGGCTGGACCACTGTGGCGCGGCTGGTGCGCGGCACGACGCTTTCGCTCAGGCAACAGGATTTCGTGCGCGCCGCCGAGGCGCTGGGCGCAAGCCACCGGCGCATCATGCTGGTCCACATCCTGCCCAATCTGGCGACGCCGATCATCGTCGCGACCTCGCTCGCGGTGGGCGAGATCATCCTGCTCGAATCGGTGCTGAGCTTCCTCGGCCTCGGCGTGGCGCCGCCGCTCGCGAGCTGGGGCAACATGCTGACCGGCGCCGAGGAGACCATCGCGCTCGCGCCGATGCTCGCCGTCTATCCCGGCGCGCTGATCTTCCTGACGGTGATGGCGTGCAATCTGCTGGGCGACGGATTGCAGCAGGCGCTCGATCCGCGCCGGCGGCGCTGAGCTATTCCTCGTCGGGCGGCGGCGGCTCGTAGAACAACGAGCCCTGGCGGTGTTTCTCGGCCAAGCGCGGATCGCGCCGCAGGCGGTCGATCACGCGCCGGCGATAGTCCGGATCGGCGACGACGCGGTCCATGTCGAGGTTGTCGAAATCCTTATCATCGAGCGGCGGCAGCCCGGACATGTGTCGGCCTTCAGGCGGGGAACGGCGGAAGCGGACGAAGCATGGGTCGGCGGCCGGCGCGGGCGCCAGCATCAATTACGCGGCGTTGTAACAATCTGTGGATAGTGCCGTGGATAACTCGCGGGACACATTCCCTGACACGGAGAAATTGCCGCCGCAAATGAAAGCCTTGCGGCGCCCCCTGCGACGGGATGCCGCAGGCGGTGAATCCGCGAGTCGCTCGTCGCAGGCCAACTGGCGGCCGGATTTGACGCCGGCCACCGCCGCGGCGGATAGTAGCTGCGCCGCCACCCGCCAGCGCTCGAAGGATTCCGTCATGCCGCGAGGCAATTCGGCCGCCAGCCGCGATATCGCCTTCCATCTCCATCCCTACGCCAACCATCGCCGGCTGGAACGCCAAGGCGAGCTGCTGGTGACCGAAGGCAAGGGCGTCTGGGTCAAGGACGAGGCCGGCAAGGAGTACCTCGAGGGCTGTGCCGGGCTGTGGTGCGCCGCGCTCGGCTTCGGCGAGGAGCGCCTAGTCGAGGCCGCCGCGCGGCAGATGCGCAAGCTCAGCTTCTATCACTCGTTCCATCACAAGTCGCACGAGGTGGTCGGCGAGCTCGCCGAACGGCTCCTCGCCATGATGCCGGTGAAGATGTCGCACGCCTTCTTCAACAACTCGGGGTCCGAGGCCAACGACACCGCCGTCAAGATCGTCTGGTACTACAACAACGCGCGCGGCCGCCCGCGCAAGAAGAAGATCATCGCGCGCCTGAAGGGCTATCACGGCGTCACCGTGGCGACCGCGAGCCTCAGCGGCCTGCCCAACAACCATCGCTCGTTCGACCTGCCGATCGCCGGCATCCGCCACGCCGATTGCCCGCACCACTACCGCTTCGCCCATCCGGGCGAGAGCGAGGAGGATTTCGCCACGCGGCTGGCCGAGAATCTCGAGCTGATGATCCAGCGCGAGGACCCCGACACGGTCGCGGCCTTCATCGCCGAGCCGGTGATGGGTGCCGGCGGCGTCATTGTGCCGCCGCGGACCTATTACGAGAAGATCCAGAAGGTGCTGACGAAATACGACGTGCTGTTTATTGCGGACGAAGTCATTACGGGATTCGGCCGTACCGGCAAGATGTTCGGCACCGAGACCTTCGACCTGAAGCCCGACATCATCACCGTCGCCAAGGCGCTGTCCTCGGCCTATCTGCCGATCTCGGCGACCGTCGTCAGCGACGCGATCTACCAGGTGCTCGCCGACGAGAGCGACCGGATCGGCATCTTCGCCCACGGCAACACCTATTCCGGCCATCCGGTGTGCTGCGCGGTGGCGATCGAGGCGCTCAAGATCTACGAGGAGCGCAACATCCTCGCGCATATCCAGAAGGTTGCGCCGCGCCTCCAGGACGGCTTGCGCCGGCGCTTCGCCGACCACCCCCTGGTCGGCGAGGTGCGCGGCATCGGCCTGGTGGCGGGGGTCGAACTGGTCAAGGACAAGGCGAAAAAGACGCCGTTTGATGCAGATCAAGGCGCCGGCAGCATCCTCACGGCAGAAATGTACAAGCACGGTCTGATCCTGCGTCAGATCGGCGATACTCAGGCGTTTTCCCCGCCGCTGGTAATCACGGAATCGGAGATCGACGAGATGCTCGACCGCTTCGGCAAGGCCCTCGACGACACGACGGCGCGGCTTTTGCCGCGACAACCGGCCTCATTGCGGGCCTGACGCGATAGTCGTAAGCGGTTATAATCGTTCAATAGTTCCACGGAAGGGTTCTCCCCGACATGGATTTCGAGACTTTCTTCAAGACGCGGCTCGATGCCTTGAAGGCCGAAGGCCGCTACCGGGTGTTCACCGACATCGCGCGCCGGGCGGGCGCCTTTCCGCGCGCCCACGATCACGCGCGCGGCGGCGAGATCACCGTGTGGTGCTCGAACGACTATCTCGGCATGGGCCAGCATCCCGACGTGCTGGCGGCGATGCGCCAGGCCATCGACACGACCGGCGCCGGCGCCGGCGGCACGCGCAACATCTCGGGCACCACGCATTACCACGTCGCGCTCGAGCGCGAACTCGCCGATCTCCACTGCAAGCCGGCGGCGCTCGCCTTCACCTCGGGCTACGTCGCCAACGAGGCGGCATTGGCGACGCTGGGCTCGCAGCTGCCGGGCTGCATCGTCTTCTCCGACGCGCTCAACCACGCCTCGATGATCCAGGGCATCCGCCATAGCGGCGCCGAAAAACACATCTTCAAGCACAACGATCCGGCCGATCTCGAACGGCTGTTGAAGGCGGCGGACGCTTCGCGGGCCAAGCTGGTGGCGTTCGAGTCGGTCTATTCGATGGACGGCGACATCGCGCCCATTGGCGAGATTTGCGACGTCGCGCACCGCTACGGCGCGATGACCTATCTCGACGAGGTGCACGCCGTCGGCCTCTACGGCGAACGCGGCGCCGGCGTCGCCGAGCGCGACGGCGTCATGGACCGCGTCGACCTGATCCAGGGCACGCTGGCCAAGGCCTTCGGCTTGATGGGCGGCTATGTCGCGGCATCGGCCGCGTTGGTCGATTTCCTGCGCAGCTACGCGCCGGGCTTCATCTTCACCACCTCGCTACCGCCGGCGATCGCCGCCGGCGCCGCCGCCAGTATCCGCTACGTCAAGGGCGCCACCGAGCTGCGCCACCGCCATCAGGAGCGTGCCGCGCGGCTCAAGCAGCGGCTCGCCGCGGCGAAGCTGCCGGTGATGCCGAGCGAGAGTCATATCGTGCCGGTGCTGGTCGGCGATGCGCGGCTGTGCAAGGAGGCGTCGGACGACCTGCTCGAGCGCCATCGCATCTACGTCCAGCCGATCAACTATCCGACCGTGCCGCGCGGCAGCGAGCGTTTGCGCTTCACGCCGACGCCGCTCCATTCCGACCAGGACATCGAGACTCTGGTCGCGGCGCTCTCCGACGTCTGGTCGCGCCTGCCGATCCGCCGCGTCGCCTGAGGCCGGACGGGGCCTTGCCCCTCCTTTCGTTCTCCAGCGAACCCGTCATTGCGAGCGCAGCGAAGCAAGCCAGGCGCCGTTCGACGTTGACGGGATCGCTTCGTCGCTGCGTTCGTCGCAACGACTTGCCTCCGAATCCCCCGCCATCGGTGCCTCCGCCGCACTCCGTGCAGCGTTGCAATGCCGGTGAAGCCATGCGGCATGCGGACCCGATTTTGCGCTAAAATCGCGGCCGTGTTCCGCGAACCCCTGATTCCCGCCGAGGCCATCAAGCTGGCGGCGCTCGGCTTTCTCGCCGAAGGCCCGCGCCGCTACGGCGACCTCGCCGGCCAGATCCGCCAGTTCACCGGCCGGATCGCGGCGCCGTCGCTCGACATGATGGGCACGTCGCTCGAGGCGCTGATCGTCGAGGGCCTGGCGTCGGCGAGCGCGGGCAAGGGCATGGCCGACAACGCGGTGCTGACCCTGACGCCGGCTGGCCGCGCCACCCTCGCGACGTTGCTCCAGGCGCGGCTCAAGCCACCGCTCGGTGACCTCACTCGGCTTGCCGTCCTCTTGAAGCTGCGCTTCCTGCACCATCTTGACCCGCCCGAGCGCGAAGCGCAGGTCGCGCATATCGGCGAAACCGTCGAGGGCGAAATCGCGCGCCTCGCCGAGCTGCGCAAGACCGATGCCGGCGCGCCGTCGTCCTATCTTGACTGGCTCGACGCCGACATCGCCCAGCTCGAGGGCAAGCTGGCGCGGCTGCGCGGCTGAACGTGACGCCGCCATTCTGGCGCTCAATACAAATGCTGCCCGCCGGTGACGAAAATCTCGGTGCCGGTGACGTAGGCCGATTCCGACGAGCACAGATAGAAGATCGTCGCAGCGACATCCTCCGGCGTGCCGAGCCGGTGCAGCGGGATGCGCGGCAGCAGCACCTCGGTCTCGGGCGACAGCATCGCGGTCACGATCTCGCCCGGCGCCACCGCGTTGACGCGGATGCCGAGCTCGGCAAACTCCACCGCCATCTCGCGCGTCAGCGCCGACAGCGCCGCCTTCGACGTCGAATAGGCCGAGCCGGCGAAGGGATGGACGGCGTGGCCGGCGATCGAGGTGACGTTGACGATCGTGCCCTTCCCCTTGCTCAGCGGGCCGGCGAGGCCGCGCGCCAGCATCACCGGCGTGAAGAAATTGAGCTGAAACACCTGGCGCCATTCGCCGAGATCGCCGTTCAAGCAACCGAGCCGCTCCTTGAACGGCGTCTTGGGCGAGACGCCGGCGTTGTTGACCAGCGCGTGGAGCGGCGCGTCGCCCAGCTCCTGCAGCGCGGCGCCGACGAAGCCCTCGACCGCCTGGGTCTGCGACAGGTCGGCGGTGATGTGCTGCGTCCAGTTCGGATCGCGCTTGCATTCCGGCGGCACCGGGTCGCGCGACGACGTGATGACGCGCCAGCCGGCGTCGCTGAAGCGCTTCACCGTGGCGTGGCCGATGCCGCGACTCGCGCCGGTGAGCAGGATGGTCTTGCGCTCGGTGTTCATGCGCGAAGCTTAGGGTGACGGCGGATTAAAAGAAAGCGACACCCTTGCGTCGTCCCCGCGAAGCTTGTCCCCGCGCAGGCGGGGAGCGGGGGCCCAGGACAAGTGTACGTCGCTTGCCCTGGATTTCCGCGTTCGCGGGAATGACGATGCTAAGGGCTGTATCGGCAAGATTCCTAATGCGTATAGGCGGCGCGCGGCTCGTTGATGCCGGCGGGATCCTCGTGGATGATCACCTCGGACCGCGGATAGATCGCCAGGATGCTGGCCTCGACCTCGTCGGCGATGCGATGCGCCTGGGTCAGCGGCAGGCTGCCGTCCATCTCGAGATGGATCTGAATGAACGAGATCGGTCCGGCGGCGCGCGTCTTCATGTCGTGCACGGCGCGCACCTCGGGATGCGCCAGCGCAATGGCGCGGATGCGCTCGCGCTCGACATCGGGAAGCTCGCGGTCCATGAGCTGGACGACCGCCCTGTTCGCGACCTGCCAAGCGCCCCAGATGATCCACAGCGCGATGGCGCCGCCGAAAATCGGGTCGATCAGGACGTAGTGGAGCTGGACCGTCAGCAGCAGCGCGGCGATCACCGCGACGTTGAGCACCAGATCGGCGCGGTAGTGGAACGCGTCGACGCTGATCACCAGCGAGCCGGTGCGCTTGACGACCGAGCGCTGATAAAGCACGAGCACCAGCGTCACCGCGACGGCGAAGATCATCACCGCGAGGCCGGCCCGAGTGTTGGTGATCGGCCGCGGATGGATCAGGTGCTGGATCGCCTCGATCAGCAGCAGCACCGCCGAGCCGGCGATGAACGCGGCCTGGCCGAGGCTCGCCAGCGGCTCCGCCTTGCCGTGACCGAAGCGATGCTCGCGATCGGGCGGCACTAGCGCCTGGCGCACGGCGACCAGGTTCGCCAGCGACGCCGCGCCGTCGAGCAGAGAATCGATGAGGCTCGACAGCAGGCTGACGGAATTGGTCTCGATCCAGGCGCCGAGCTTGACCGCCACCAGAAGGCCGGCGACGGCGATCGACGCATAGGTCGCCCGGCGCATCAGCACGCCGACGCGCTGTATCGATTCCCCCCGCGGAATCGCCTCGCTCATGGGAACAGCCTCTCGCCGCGCCAACCCTCGCCGTCGCGAATATAGGCCTCGCGATCATGCAGCCGATGCGGGCGGAAGGTCCAGAACTCGAAATAGTCCGGCACCAGCCGGTAACCCGACCAGAATTCCGGCCGCGGCACTTTCCGGCCGGCGAACCGGGCCGCGGCGTCGCGAAAGCGCGCCTCGAGCGCGCTGCGGCTTTCAACCGCATGCGACTGGCGCGAGGCCCAGGCGGCGAGTTGGCTTTCGCGCGGACGCGAGGCGAAATAGGCGTCAGCCTGTTCCGGCGACACCGGCGCGGTCGGCCCTTCGATGCGGACCTGGCGCGCCAGCGACTTCCAATGAAAGAGCAGCGCCGCGCGCGGATTGACCGCGAGCTCGCGCGCCTTGCGGCTTTCGAGATTGGTATAGAAGACGAAGCCGCGCTCGTTCGCTTCCTTGATCAGCACCACGCGCGTCGACGGGTGGCCGTCGCGCGTCGACGTCGCCAGCGTCGCCGCCTCGGGCTCCGACGGCTCCTTGGCCTTGGCCTCGGCGAACAGGCGCGCGAATTCGTGGAACGGCTGCGCGAACGGGATGGTCATGGTGCCTCGCGGGGCGACACCATAGAACGACCGGCGAAATTTTCCACCGCGGCGATGTCACGATCTGGATTGCTTCGCTTTCGGCTCGCAATGACGTGACTTGGTCGTCATTGCGACGCAGTGCGAAGCGCGGCGAAAGCAATCCTGTTGGTCATGCCTGGAGGAATTGATTGCCGCGCGCAAAAAAGAAGGCCCGGTGGGGCCGGGCCTTCTTTCCTTCTCCCCCCGCGCGATCTACGGAATCACGATCTCGACGCGCCGGTTTTGCGGCTCGCGCACGCCATTGGCCGTCGGGACGCGCAGATCGGCCTCGCCTTTCCAGGCGATGCCGATGTCGCTCGCCGGCACGCCGAGCCGTACGAGTTCGTCGCGCACGGCGACGGCGCGGACCCGCGACAGCGCGAGATTATGGCGCGGCGAGCCGGCCGTATCGGTATAACCCGTCAGCTTGATCTCGGCCTTGCCGTTCTGCTGGAACGCGCTTGCCGCCTGCGCGACTACTTGATGACCCTCAGGCGTCAGGGCCGCGCTGTTGAGGTTGAAGAAGACGATATAGACCAGCGGTGCGGGCGGCGGCGGCGGCACCGGTGGCGGAACGGCCGGCGGCCCGGCTTCGGGCTGCGGCTGATAGATCGTCGGGCCCGGCTGCATCGCCGGCGTCGGCTCCGGCACGCCGAAATACCAGGTCAAGCTGGCGAGCACGTTGTGGCTTTCGTTCTTCAGTCCCAGCCGGCCGCCTGGCGCATAGCTGAACGACGGATCGACAGTGGCGAAGTAGCGGTATTCGAGACCGAGCGCGATATTAGGCAGGATCAGATAGTTGACGCCGACGATCGGCTCATAGGCGAAGACGGTGTCGGACGAATTGCTGAGCGTGGTGCCGTTGTAGCGCGCGTTGTCGAGCGTGACGTGCGACGCGCCGACGCCGATGCCGATATACGGCACGAACGGCGTGCCGGTGCGCAGATCCCACAACGCCCGAACCATGCCGCTGGTGTTCTTGACCGAGCCACTCGCCGATGCGCTGGGCACGTTGTTGAGATCGATTTCCTTGATGCCGGAATTGCTGAAATCGAGGCCGAGCTCGAGCCGCAGCTGGTCGAGCTTCCAGCCCGCCGCGCCGCCGACGGCAAAGCCTTCGTCCTGCTTCGAGGTGTAGATCGTGCCGGTCGTGGTATGACCGGTCATGTCGTTCATGTGCGACCAGCCGCCTTCGCCGCGCAGATAGGGACCGTTGGGGCCGGTGCCGGGCGAGCCGAAGGTTTGGGCGAAGGCCGGCCCCGCCAGCGCGCAGAGCATCAGGCCCAGGGCCGAGGCGCGAGCAAAATTCATCGGGATCTCCTCACCGGCACGTCTGAGATGGGTCGTCAATAGGCATTATTATAGTTAACGCACCAAACGGCAAGTGTTTACTTGGTTTTTTCCTGTAAAAACCGCACCGTTGTCTTACGTCTCTGATTCATTACTTTACATTTATTTGTGCCGACGTCGGAATCCTCGACACCGGCGTCAAGGCATCCGACAGCGGCGCGGCAAGCGTCGGCTACCTTGCCGGGACGAGCGCGGTGCAGGCGGCGGGCAACGGCGGCGGGACGCGCGGCGGCGGCGGCACGGCCGGCTTCGGCTTGCTGAGTTCCTGCGACCACCAAGCGAATATGGCGGGGTCGCAGCCGTCGCCCGGCGGCACCGGCGGCTGGCTCCGGCATTGTGGCGAGCCGGCCGGGCATTTGAGCCGGACATGGAAGTGCGCCTCGTGGCCGTACCACGGCCGCACACGCCGCAGCCAAGTCCGGTCACCCCGTCCCGCGCCGCCGAAGCCTTCGCACAGCGCCCGCTTGACCGCCGGATTGACGAAGATGCGATCGACCGCGGGATCGCCCGCCGCGAGGCGCAACAGCGTCACCTGGCGCGGACCGAACCGCGCCGGATCGATCGCGCTCTGATCGGGCAGCACCATCGCCGGCGGCTCGAGCGTCTGGCGTACCGCGTCCGGCAGATTCGGCACGGTATCGAGCGTGAGCCAGATGTCGACGTCGACGCCGGTCTCGTGCGAGACGTGGTTGGACGACATCGGCCCGCCGCGCGGCTGCGCCATGTCGCCGACATAGAACAGCGGCAGGCCGGCAGCGTGGGCGCGGCGGCCGAGCCGTTCGACGAAGCCGACCGTGGCCGGATGGCCGAAATAGCGATACTCGCTCGAGCGAAGGACCTCGTATCCCGGCCCCTGCCACGGTAGCGAAGCCGCGCCGGCGACGCATCCGTTCCACGGCGCGCCGATGACCTGCGCCGGACCCGGCGACGGCATCAGCGTCGGATCGCTCCACGACCCTGCCCTGACTGGAACGCTCAGCAGCAACCCGATCAACACGGTCGCACTCAGCGTCGCAGTGCGTATCATGGCTTTAAAGGTTGGGCATAGTCTGGCCGGTCCGGCAAGCGCAAAGGGAAAGCCATGATTGCATCATCGCAGGTTCTGATCGTCACCGGCGGCAGCCGGGGCATCGGCGCGGCGGTCGCTGCCGGCGCCGCGCGTCACGGCTATGCCGTCGCCGTCAATTACAAGGGCAATCGCGCGCGCGCCGACGCGGTCGTGGCGGGCATCGTCAAGGCCGGCGGCAAGGCGGTCGCGATCGCGGCCGACGTCGCGCACGAATCAGACGTCGAGCGGCTTTTCGCCGAAACCGACCAGGCGCTTGGCCGCGTCACGGCCCTCGTCAACAACGCCGGAATCCTGGGCCCCCTCGGTCGGCTCGATGCAGCCGCGGCCGCGCCGCTCGAAGAGCTGTTCGCCATCAACGTCATCGGCACGATGCTGTGCACGCGCGAAGCGGTGAAGCGCATGTCGACTAAGCACGGCGGCGGCGGCGGCGCGATCGTCAATGTCTCGTCGGTCCTGGCGCGGCTCGGCGGCGCCGGCGAGACGGTGCCCTACGCCGCGACGAAGGCGGCGATCGACACATTCACCTTCGGCCTCGCGCAAGAAGTCGCCACCGAGGGCATCCGCGTCAATGCCGTGAGCCCCGGCATTGTCGACACCGAACTCCATCCCGCTGGCCGGTTGGCGCGCTTGCTTCCGGGCGCGCCCATGAAACGCCCGGGCCGGCCGGACGAGGTGGCAAACGCGATCCTGTGGCTGCTGTCGTCCGAGGCGTCCTACGTCTCAGGCGCGATCCTTGGCATCTCGGGCGGCCGCTAGCTGAAAAAGAACCAGGGTCGCTGCCACGACCGCGCCATGTTGACGTGGTCTTGAGGCGGCTCAACAGCCGTTTTTGGGATTGCGCTCCGCGTAAACGATGCAATAGCCCTGCGGGCCGACGGGCCCGGCCACGATCTGACAACGCCCCGGCGCCTCCGGATCGGCCGCGCCAATAGCGCGAATATAGTGGGAACAGTTCGCGCACTCCTTGCTGCCATTCGGATGATCTCGGTAAGAGACGGCGGCCTTCGGCAGTTTGGCGTCAGCATGTGCCGATTCAATGCCCGCCATCGCCAACAGCAGCCCGCCCACGCAGCAACGCATCCATTGACGGCGCGTCAGCCCGACGACACCTGGGGATTTCAGAGTTCGCTCACGCATCGGAGGACGGCGACAGCACGTCCTCGATCCAGGTCAAGGCGGCGACGGCGCGCGGAAAGCCGAGCGTCGTGACGGCGAGGTACGCGACGTGGCGGATCGCTTCCGGTGCGACCCCGGCGGCGCGCGCGCGCCGGGCATGGCTGTGAACGGCGCCTTCGCTGCCGCCGCCGATGGCAAGCGCCAGCTTGACGCAATGGAGCACCGTGCCGGTGAGCGGGCCGGCCTCGGTACACGCTTGGCCGAGCTTCTCGTAAGCCTTCCACAATTCCTGCTTCGTTTCCGCGACGCGGCGGGCGAAGCCGGGCAATTCGTCCTTGGGTTTCGCGCTCATGGCTGTATCACCTCTGGCCGTGCATATGAGACTTCCGCGGACGTTGTCTCGACGACCGGGGCCGGAAAGTCCGCGCGAGCCATCAGCAGGGCTTCGAGCACGGCGTTCGCGACAGCTTCCAGATACGGGCTTCCGCTACCACCGAGAAGATTGCAGAAGCGATCGAGCCAAGCCCCCACATGCTCGGTCAAGAAACCGGCGATGATGGCGTCGGCGGTGGCCTTGTCGGTCGTACCGGTCTCGCGGCTCGCGACCAACCCCGCCAGGTATGCGAGGACGAAGCCGATCTGGTCGAGCGGCCGATGGGGTCCCTTGAGCATCGGGTCGGCGTCGAGCTGCAGGGTGTCGAAGCCGACCGCATCGTACCAACGCGCCAAGGCATCGCCGCCGTCGAAGCGCGGCGGCGGGAAATGCCACCAGTTGCCGTCCCGCACCCTGCCCTGAGCAAGCACGTGCGCATAGGACGGGATGTACCGACCGGATTGGGGCACGCACAACACGTCATAGAAATCCTGCTTCGCCTGCGCCGGATCGATCTCGATCCCGTTGCTTTCGGCAAGAACTGCCAACGTCGATGCGTCGGGCGGGTGCAACAGCAATGCCGCGGCCGCCGCGAGCAATCGCGACAGGCTCGGCTCAGACATGGGCGCCGTCTTTTTCGAGCCGGGCGCGGGTGTTGAAAAAGACGACGCTACCGCCGACCACATCCATCAGCGCCATCTGCTCGACGCCCGGATCGCGGCGCATGATCGGATTGAGATGGATGCCGGCGCGGCGGACGCGATCGCCCTCGATGCGCTTGCCGCCGAGCTGGTAGTTGGTGGCGCCGTAGCCCCAATGGCCGTAGCCAACATTGAAGGTGATCACGCCGGGCCGCAAGCCTTCGATCACCACCGCGGTGGCCTTGCGCTTGCCGTGCGGCGTCACCACCCAGACCTGCTCGCCGTCGCGGATGCCGAGGCGGCGCGCGTCGGCGGCGGCCACCTGGATGCCGTTGACCGGCATGATCTGGCGCAGCACGTAGTTCGAGGCGAGTCGCGAATGGGTCTGCAGCGCCCCCTTGAAGGTGAGGATGGTCAGCGGCCAGTCCTTGGGATTGTCGAGCTTGTCGAGCGGCGTGCCCAGCGCCGTCGTCGGCTCGACCCAGGTGGTCGTGCCCAGGAAGGGCTCCCCCGTCATGCTGTTGCGGGTCAGCGCGACTTCCTCGGCGTAGAAGTGCAGCGTCTTGGTGAAGCGATGGGTGAGCTTGTCGCCTTGGCGCGCATTGCCATGCGGCTCGAAGCGCCCGCCTTTCGCCAATACCGACAGCGCCTTGGGCCACTCCTCCGGCTTCAGCGTCGCCTTGAACGTGTCGCGGAAGCCGCCGAGGTCGTTGACCTGCATCTCCTCGGCGGTGACGTCGAGAACCCGCTCATCGGGTCCGCCGGAGGCAAAGGCGACGTTCGCCGTGGCCTTCAGGTACCAATCCTCCTTGCGATGCAGCGGCCACATCCGTCCGCCGGCGTCGGGGATCGCATTCGCGCCGTAGCCGGGCATGCCGATGCGCTTAGCGACGTCGATCAGAAACTCTTCGAGGCACATATGCCGGCCGTCGGGCGCCTTTTCCGTCAACTCGATGACCGGCCAGCGGATGCCGGTGCCCCTGGTCAGGGTCGTCGGCATGGTATCGATCTGCGTCCAGTACTCGAGGAACGTGCCGTCGGGAACGATGTAGTCGGCATACATGCTGGTATCGCCGACGACGATGTCGCAGGCGATGATCAACGGGATGTTCTTGGGGTCCTTGACCGCGGCGATCAACTCGTCGTTGCCCTGGCCGGGGACGCTGTAGAACGGCGTCGCCATCATCCAGAACAGGATGTCGACGCCGTAGGGGTAGCGCTGCACCGCCGACGGCACCAGGTCGGAAAAGACGTCGAAGCTCAACGGGAACCACGGCCGCTTCGCTGGATAGGGATTCTGTCCCGCGGCCACCTTGCGCTTGTATTCGCTCGAATCCTCGTAGCGCACCTCCTCGCGCGACAGCTTCACGCCGTACGCGGCACCCTTGGCGGCGGGCACGGCCATCACGTCGTAACGGCCCTTGGCGGCGGGATAGCCGCCGCCGCCCAGGGTCAGCCCGCCGGTCCAATTGGAGTTGCCGACGAGCAGGTTGAGCAAGAGGATCGCGACGGTGTTGTAATAGCCGTTGGGATGCTTGCACGGGCCGCGATAGGCCTCGCACACCGCCTTGCGGCCGTGGCTGGTGAACTCGCGCGCCAGAGCGACGATCTTCTCGGCGCCGATGCCGCAGATTTCCGCATATTGCTCGATCGTGTGGGCGGCCGCGGCCTCGCGCAACCGTGTGAACGCGCTCTTCACCCGTATGCCGTTGACCGTGCCAGTGTACTCGACGAGCGCGCGCGAGTTGCTCGCCGCCGCGACCGGCGTCTTGCGATCGGCGTCGATCACCATGCGATCGAGCTCGGGATCCTTCGCCTGGCCGGCGACACCGGCCAGCTTCGCGGTGAGGAAGCGGCCGTGCGCGGCGTGGGCGGGATCGTCGACCACCAGATGCGCGGCGTCGGTGTGCGACAACTCGCCGGCGGCTTCCGCCGCTTTCTGGGTCGGATGGCTGAGGTAATCGGCGTTGTAGCGCCCGTTCTCGATAATCCAGCGGATCATGGCGAGGGCGAGGGCGCCGTCGGTGCCGGGTTTGATCGGCAACCACGCGGCACTATCGCCCATCACGCCACCGCGGCTCAGCAGCGGATCGACCACGACATATTTAAGTCCGCCGGCCTTGGCCCGCGCCTGGGCCGCGTATTTGGCGAAGAGTTGCATCGGGAAATTGGCGTCGCCCGGCTGGGTTCCCCAGTAGATGATGAACTCGGCCGCCATGACGTCGGGCTTGGTCATGTGCTGGCCGGGATAGACCTGCGCGGTCGCGACGTGATGGCTGACCTCGCAGATATTGGTGTGCTCGAAGCAGTTGACGCTGCCGAAGGCCTGGTTGAAGCGGAGCGCGAAGGCCTTGCGGCTGCCGACGATGCGGCCGCCCTCGAACACGTAGCCGTTGGTGCGATGGCCCAACTCGGGCGCGTCAGGATTCATCAGCTCGCCGCGCTTGGCGTAGAGTCCTTTGAAGCCCAGAACGTCGATATCCTGGCTCGCGGGATCGCCGGTGTCGGCGAAAATCTTGCCGCCGTCGGTCACTTCCTTGATCAACTGTTCCCAACTAATCGGCTGCCACTGGCCGCTGCCGCGCGCGCCCTTGCGCTTGAGCGGCACGGTGATGCGGTACGGGTCGTAGGCGGTCTGGATGCCGGCGTTGCCGCGGGCGCAGACCGTGCCCGGAAAGGCCGCCGTTGCCAGCAGCGGCGTGTCGGGTCCGGCGTAGTCGATCAAGGTGTGGGAATGGTAGGGATTGCCGATGATGCGTTGCACCCGCCCGGTCTTGCGGTTGATCTTGACCCGCAGGCCGCATTCGCTGTGGCACTGCAAATCCACGGTGTGGCGCAGGGTCCAGTCGGGATTGGGCGCCAGCTTGCCGGTGGCCGGATCGCGCAGCCACTCGGGGCTGTCGGCGTTGCCGTAAACACGATGGAGCGCCTTGCGGCCGCGGTCGTTGAAGGGAACGAGGTGATAGAGCGTGTCGTAGAAACCGCCGAACCCGGCACCGACGCCACCGACGGCCGCGGCCTTGAGGAAAGTTCTGCGCTTGATCATCGCTACGCTCCTATCGATCCATTATCCGGTCAGCGAGCGGACGACGAGCCGAGCTCCGGCGCCCGATCCGCCGGAAGCGCAAGCAACAGAACGGCCAGCATGCCGATGAATACCAGCACGCTGAAGCCGGTGTAGCGCAGGACCTCTGCGCTCGCGGTGAAGGCTTGATAGCCGGCGCCGCTGCGGATCAGCGCCTCGCCGCCGATCAGGACCAGCATGCGCACCGCGTAGCTGCCCCACATGACGCCGAGCGCGGCCAGCCATTGCGCCCAGCGCCGCCGGCCAAGCGGCGTCACCAGCAACAGCAGCGGGCCGACGACGCCGACGACGGTCCAGTTCCAGAAAACCGTCGACGCATAGGGCCCCATATAGAGATCGGCGGCCCGCAGATCCTCGATGCTGCCGAAGCGGCCGATCCACCACATCCAGCCGAACCACACCACCGCTTCGATCGCGATGCTGATGACCGCGGTCCAGCGCAGCGGCGCGACCAACGACGGCGCGTCGCGGCCGGTCGCCAGCCAGGCCAGCGCCGGCAGCACGACCATCATCATCAGCGCGCCTTGCGCCACGGCGCTGCCCATGAACAAGAGCGCCGGCGCCGGCGAATTCCAGATCGCTGCGCCGTGCTCGTTCATCAGGAAGATGCCGGAGTACATCGGCGCGAACAGCGACAGAACAATCACCACGCCGACGATCCAGCGGCGCGGGCCGGCCGCCTCCAGCACCGAGTAGCGCCGGCTCCAGAGGGAGAAGATGTCGGCAAGGACACCCAAACCCGGACCAAGCCGCGCGATGGCGGCGCCGAGCGCCTGGCGATCCATGGCCTGGAACGTCAGCCACCAGCACAGCACTAGGTAGAGCGGCAGCAGGATGATGCCGTACTTGATGATCGCGGTGTCCCAGTACTGCCAGCCGAGAACATAGCCGTAGAGGATGCGGGACGGCTGTTCCGCTTCCGACAGCACGTTGAGAAATCCGGCGACGATCAGCGCCACCGCGAGCGGCATCGCAAAACGGTATTCGACCCCTTTGCGGCGGCCCGCCAGGACGTAGATCGCCCAGATGACGGTCAGGCCGCCGGCGGCGCCGAGCAGCCAGGAATAATTGCCGAACAGCAGCGAGAACGGCCGCGAGTGGTCGATGTTCCACCATTCGTGCAGCGGCGCGGCGGGGACGACCGGCTGCGGGGTGGTTAACGGATTAGCCATGGTCGGCCTCCTGCGTCGCGACGATCTGCCAAACTCCGGCGGTCTCGCTCTCGGGATTCTTGAAACCGGCCTCCTTGAACATCTCCGACCACAAGGTCGGACGACCCGGCAGATTGTTCTGCAGCTGGTCCGGCAGCGCGATGTAGAAGACGCGCGGCTGGTTGCCGGTGCTGGGCTTCAAGACCTGCACCGGCTCGCTCTTGATCTGCCGGGCAACCGGATCGTTGGGATCGTTCAGGTTGCCGAACTGCCGCGCGCCGCCGACGCAGGTCTCGACGCAAGCCGGCCGCAGACCCTGGTCGACGCGCTGAGCGCAGAAATTGCACTTGTCGGCCGTGTGGGTGATCGGATTGATGAAGCGGGCGTCGTAGGGACAGGCGTTGACGCAGGAGCCGCAACCCCAACACCGGTCGTAGTCGATCTCGACAATGCCGTCCTTGCGCTGCCACGTGGCATCGGCCGGGCACACTTCGATGCAGGACGGGCGCTCGCAGTGATTGCACAGCCGGGGCAAGAAGGCGCGCCGCGCCTCGGGGTAGGTGCCGATCTCGAGGTCGGGAACCCAGGTGCGGAAGCTGCCTTCGGGAATATTGTTCTCGAACTTGCAGGCCGCAGTGCAGGACTGGCAGCCGACGCACTTGCGCAGGTCGATGAGCATCGTCCAACGCTTGCCGTCCTGTCCTTCGACCGCGAGGTTGCCGTCCTTCTTGGTGTAGGCGAAGGCCTCGCGGCCGTGGAAGTCGTAGAAATCCATGCCGGCCTCGCGGCCGCTCACAGCATAAGCCGGCAGCGCGTGCGTTTCGGGATTGGGCTGTGCGATAGCGGCCTTGACGGTCGCAGCCGCGGCGGCTGTGACGGCGGCGCCGGCGGATAATCGGCTTAGCAACTGGCGGCGGCTTGGAACCTCTGGTTTAACCGGCGAGTCCGCCTGATGCATCGTCCGCCTCCGCTGAATAGATGCCGGACACAACGACGATCAGCGTTATGATGCAGTGCAGCGAGGCCGTATTGATCTGAATCAATTGGGCGGAACTATACGCGATATTACCTATGCGATGCTCCGTATGACCCGCGATCATCGTCCTGTCACGGCTAAAAGCGCGCTCTGATCGGATTCAGACTCTCGCCAGCCATTTGAAACGGTCGACCTTGCGTGCGCGTCGGCCCGTCGATGAGACGCTATGTCGCATTTGCAGGCGACGAACATGCGATGCCGCCGGATGAACTTGATTCAGATCAAGGACGGACCGAATACAGGCTTTGAATATTGCTTGCATGAAACCAGGTGATATCAATCGTCGCAAATTGGCACTCGCGATCGCCGGTGGTGTTGCTGCGTTGACCACCGCACTGTCCATGCAGGCGCGGCAGGTCCGCGCCGCCGACCCGGCACCGATCAGCTATGCGGACGATATCGCGCCGATCTTCAAAGGCCGCTGCATCTCCTGCCATCAACCGGGCGGTGAGGGATTCGAGAAGAGCGGTCTCGACCTTACGACCTATGCCGGGCTGATGAAGGGCACCAAATTCGGCCTCATGGTCATTCCAGGCAGTCCCGACACCTGCAACCTGATGTGGCTGCTCGATTGGCAAGCGTCGGCCGAATTGCGCATGCCGCATGGCAAGAAACAGCTTTCGAGTTGCGACCGCGACACGATCCGCAGTTGGATTCGTGAAGGGGCGAAGGACAACTGATCGGCTCGGCGCGTTGGGCCGTCTAGCCCGCTGGTAGAAAAATCTGTCAGACCAGCGGTGAGTTTGTTTTGGGTCTGTTTGCGATTGATTAGCAATCGCAGTTAGGCTAGAAGGGAGCACATTTTGGGGTGTCGGCGTGGCGAAGGTCTACGGCAGAGCGACCGAATCGATGCTTCCGGGCATCGCGGGGACTGAAGGGATTGTTGGCGTGAGGCACACCGGCGATCGAAATCAGCGATACGTGCGGGAGACCGCCAAGCGGATCATCCACGCCCTGGCCGGGTTTTCGCGTCAGATGCCAAACCGGCGAGGAGCCCCCTTTGGCGTCGCCCTGCTGGGACTTATGCCGCTGGTGGCGACGGTGGCGGCATGGGCGGCCGATGAGCCCTCCTTCATCCTTGTCCTCAAGGACCATCAGTTCATTCCGGCGCAGCTCACGGTGCCCTCCGGCAACCGCGTCGAGCTCGTGATCGAGAACCGGGATCCGACGCCGGCCGAGTTCGAGAGCACCGATCTTCGGCGGGAGAAGATCGTCGTCGGCAACGGCAGGATCTTGGTGTGGGTCGGACCGCTGCCGGTCGGCACGTATGTTTTCTTCGACGATTTCCATCCGGCGACCCAAGGAAAGTTGACCGCGCAATGAGACCGATGACGGCCTCCATATCTGTTGCCGTGGCCACCGAAACGCGTCCGCATTGCAATGTCGCGGGGCCGCGCGGGAAAAGCGTCATGACGGCCGATCGAACCCGTGATTTTCCTGACGTGCCGCCGCGCGGCGGCACCGTCGCGCGCCGGATCGAAGCGGTCGTAATCGGTATTCGCCCGTTTCTGCCATACGTTCATGCCGGCATGGTCGCGTTCTTTGTCGTGCTCATCGTCGGACCGCTCATCCTGCCGCCGAGTCCCTTGGCGCAGAATTTGGCACATGCGGGGAATTGGTTGATCTGGGGACTGTGGTTTCCCCTCGTATTCCTCTCGGTCGTCGTTGCCGGAAGAACGTGGTGCGGCGTGTTTTGTCCCATGGGCGCCGCTTCGGCATGGGTCAACCGGATCGGTTTGCAGCGCCCGGTGCCCGGCTGGCTGCGTTGGGAAGGCGCACCGATCGTAAGCTTTTTGGTCATCACGATTTTGGGCCAGACCGTCGGCGTGCGCGAATATCCCGGTGCGGTCCTCGAGGTCTTCGGCGGCACGTTCGTCGCGGCCCTCATCATCGGCTTCCTCTATGGCCGTGGCCGGGAGAAACGCGCGTGGTGTCGCCACGCCTGTCCCATTGGCCTGTTGCTGGGCGTGTTCTCTCGGCTTGGCATCGTCGACCTCGTGCCGAAACGGCCGGTCGCGGGTGGCGATGCCTATTCCGAACGCGGTCTGTGTCCGACCATGATCGATCTCAAGCGCAAGACCGAGAGCCGGCACTGCGTGATGTGCATGCACTGCGTGCAGCCGCAGAGCGCCGGCGGGCTCGGTCTGCGACTGCGCGCTCCGGGCGCCGAGGTCGCGAATATCGCTCATCACCATCCGGTGGCATCGGAAGTGTGGTTCCTCTATCTCGCGACCGGCGTATCGCTCGGTGGCTTTCTCTGGCTGGCGCTGCCGCAGTATCAGTGGCTGCGTCAAACCCTCGGTGCTTGGGCCATCGACCGCGGTTGGACCTGGATCGGCACTTCCGGGCCGGCATGGCTCATGGCGGTCCATCCCGAGGCGCGTGAAGTCTTCGTCTGGCTCGACTTCTTCATGATCATCGGTTGGATGGTCGGCGTCATGCTGGCTCTGACCGCGGCGCTCTTGGCACTGAACGCGCTGACCTCCTGGATCGCCGGCAGGTTCGGTGCCACCGGGCGGTTCCAGGACCGGCTCGTCATCATCGGGTATCAGGTCGCGCCTGCGGCAATGGTTTCGCTCCTTCTTGGCTTAGGCGTCGAGCTCTTCACCCTTTTTCCGCCTGGCACGGCAAGCGTGCTCAAGCTCGCATCCCTTGCGTTTGCAGTCGGCTGGGGAGCCTGGCTCGGCTGGCGCATTCTCGGCAGCTTGCGGCTCGATGGGCTGCGACGCGCGATCGTGCTTCTGCCAGGTCTCGTCGCGAGTCTCTTGATCGCCGCCGCCTGGTGGCCGGCAATCGCGGGCGGCTGATCGACGTCGATGCAACCTTCAAATGCGGGCGAGGAATAAGAGCCATGCTGTTCAAACCACTGATCTGGGGATCGTGCGTTCTGATGCTCCTGACGGCGACCCATGCACGTGCAGCCGAAACCGAGATCGGGAAATCCGTGGCCATGAACGGCATGGAGATCGGCGCAGTCTATCTGCAACCGGTGATCATGGATCCGATGATGCCCGGCATGAATAGCGGCAGCGATGTCCATCTCGAGGCCGATATCCATGCCCAGAAGGGCAACCCGAACGGTTTCGGACCGGGCGACTGGATTCCCTATCTCGGCATCACCTATCGCCTCCAGAAGCTTGACACGAGTTGGGAGACCTCCGGCGCCTTCATGCCGATGGTGGCGAACGACGGGCCTCATTACGGCGCCAACGTGAAGCTCGATGGTCCCGGAAAGTACCGACTGACCTACCGCATCATGCCGCCACCCTACCAAGGCTTTTACCGCCACACCGACAAGGAAACCGGCGTCGCCGCATGGTGGTCACCCTTCGACGTGAGCTGGGAATTCGCCTACGTCGGCACGGGTAAAAAAGGTGGTTATTGATGCGCAGCCATCGCCGCATTAAGGCCGCGGACTTCCAGGCTGAGGGCGCCGAGATCATTCAAAAGGACGAAACCTGATGCTCGCGACCCTGGTGATCGTCCTCCGTGAAGTCATCGAGGCCGGCCTCATCGTCGGCATCGTCCTCGCCGCAACCCAGGGCGTTCCGCGCCGCGGGCTATGGGTGGCTTATGGCGTGGTTGGCGGCGTCGTCGGCGCCTGTCTCGTCGCCGCTTTTGCCGGCCAAATTGCTTCTCTGTTCGAAGGGTCTGGCCAGGAACTCTTCGACGCCGGCATCCTGACGCTCGCGGTCGGAATGCTTACCTGGCATAACGTCTGGATGGCGAGCCACGGCCGCGCGATGGCGCAGCAAATGCGCCAAGTTGGCACTGCCGTCGCGGCCGGCGAGCGCCCCTTGGCGGCCCTTGCCATCGTCTGCGGCATCGCTGTGCTGCGGGAAGGCTCGGAGATCGTCCTCTTCCTTTACGGCATCGCCGCATCGGGCGGCACCTCGGCGGCCGGCATGATGACCGGCGGCGCCTTTGGTGTCCTTGCCGGCGCCGGCATCACAGCGTTGATGTATTTCGGCCTGCTGACCATCCCCGCGCGCCATCTGTTTTCCGTAACCTCTGGTCTCATCACCCTGCTCGCGGCCGGGCTTGCCTCGCAGGCGGTTGCGTTCATTCAGCAGGCTGGCTATCTCGACGTCTTGACTTCCACTGTTTGGAACACCTCGTGGTTGCTCTCCGACGGCAGTTTGGTCGGGCGTCTCGTCCACACACTCATCGGCTACACCGCCCAACCGGACGGCGCACAGCTCGCCATCTACCTCATAACGATCGGCGTCATTGTCGGACTGATGCGGCTCGTTCATTTCGATCCGCCGCTCGAACACAAGGCGCCTGCAGAATGATCAACGGGTCGCGTGTGTAATGCGCGCTGCTGCTGCCCGTCGCGCTCGGCTTTGTCGTCACGCTCGCGATCAAGGCATTGCCCGAAGCGCATCGCCTCAACGGCTGGGTCTCTGGGTCGTCGCGGCGGTGTTGGTCGTCGTCACCGGTCTTGGCGTCCACGGTGGACTCGCCGGTGGGGGCTCTTCCGAATTCGGAGCCCCAGGGCAGCTGAGATCGATTGCGGCTGGCTACGCGCCCGGTGCGCGCGAAGCCGCGGCGGGTTCGCGCCAGAACCGCGCTACCGTCGTGATCAACAGCAGCTGCATCGCGACGACGACCGCGACACAGCCTGGCCAGCCAGCGCGGCTCCACGCGTAGCCCGGCAGCACCGCTCCCGCGCTGCCGCCGATGTAATAGCAGGTGACGTAAAGCCCGACCGCCGACGATCGCGCGCGCTGCGCCGAGACGGCGACATAGGAAGTGGATGCGGTCTGTACGATGAAGCCGCATCCCGCGCCGATCGCCAGGCCGAGGATGATGACGGCAAGATTGCCGATCAGCGTCAACAGCAGGCCGCCGATCGACAGCCCGAGCGCACCGATTACCAACCGGCGCCGGCCGAAGCGCCGCATGAGGCGGCCGGTCAGCGGCGTCGTCGCCACGCCGACCAGGTAAACGACGAAGATGGTGCCGAGCGCCGCCGCCGACAAATTGAACGGCGGCGCCGCGAGATAGAAGTTCACGTAGGTGAACGTGGCGACGAACGAGAACAGGACGCCGAAGCCGACGATGAAGATCGCGTCGAGCTGCGGATCGAAGATATGGCCGAGGATATGCCGCAGCGCATGGGCGGGTCCGGCGCTGGGCACGAAATTCCGCTCGCGCGGCATCAGCGCAATGACACTGATCGCCGCCAGCGCCGTCAGCGCCGCGAGGCCCAGAAACGCGCCGCGCGTGCCATAGGGCTCGAACAGAATACCGGACAGGAAGCGGCCGAAGAATCCGCCGAAGGAGCTGCCGGAGAGATAAATGCCGGCGACTCCGGTTGCCTCGGTGATCGACAGCTCGTCACCGATATAAGCGACGGTGACGACGAAAATCGGCGGCAGCAACAGGCCCTGCACGAAGCGCCAGAACACCATCGCCGGCAGCGTCATCGACAACGCGACCATCACCGTCGGGATGATCAAGACGACCATCGCCGTGACGATCACCCGCTTGCGCCCGATCATGTCGGCGCCGGCCCCGGTGAACGGCGCGATGATGGCGACTGCCAGCGTCGTGGCGCTGATCAAATGACTCGCCTCGACCGCGCCGACTCCGTATAGGTCGCGGATCATCGGCAGAATCGATTGCGGCGCGTAGAGATTGAGGAAGCTGCAGAAACCGGCGAGCCAGACCGCGGCCGCTCGGGCGGGAGCTTTCATCGCCGTAGTCTAGCATGGCCGGGCTTTTCATCGTCGCCGTCCTGGCGTAGAAAGCGCGCGAATGGCTGACCCCAAGAAAAGTCGCAGCTACCGCGACGCCGGAGTCGACATCGACGCGGGCGACGCGCTGGTCGAGGCCATCAAGCCGTTCGCCAAGGCGACGGCGCGCGCGGGCACTGCTGCCGGTCTCGGCGGCTTCGGCGCGCTGTTCGATCTCAAGGCGGCGGGCTACCGCGATCCGATTCTGGTCGCCACCACCGACGGCGTCGGCACCAAGCTCAAGGTCGCGATCGCGGCCAACAGGCATGACACCATCGGCATCGATCTGGTGGCGATGTGCGTCAACGATCTCGTCGTCCAGGGCGCCGAGCCGCTGTTCTTCCTGGACTATTTTGCAACGGGCAAGCTCGCGGTCGCGCAGGCGACGACGATCGTCAAGGGCATCGCCGAGGCCTGCCGCGCGGTCGGCTGCGCCCTCATCGGCGGCGAGACCGCCGAGATGCCCGGAATGTACGCCGCCGGCGATTACGACCTCGCCGGCTTCGCGGTCGGCGCGGTCGAGCGCGGCCGGGTGCTCGACGGCGCGACCATCGCTGCCGGCGACGTGGTGCTCGGCCTGGAATCGGACGGGCTGCATTCCAACGGATTTTCGCTGGTGCGGCGCGTGGTCGAGGAAGCGGGGATGTCCTACACCGCGGCCGCGCCCTTCGCCGCGAACCGAAGCCTCGCCGACGAGCTGCTGCGGCCGACGCGGCTCTACGTCAAGCCGTGCCTCGCGGCGCTCGCGGCTGGCGGCGTCAAGGCCTATGCCCACATCACCGGCGGCGGGCTGATCGAGAACATTCCGCGCGTCCTGCCCGCCGGCCTCGCCGCCGAGCTCGACGCCGCCGCCTGGACGCTGCCGCCGGTGTTCGCTTGGCTGGCGCGCACTGCCGGCATCGCAGACGCGGAAATGGCGCGCACCTTCAACTGCGGCATCGGCATGGTCGCGATCGCCGCGCCGTCGCAGGCCGATGCCGTCGCGCGCGGGCTCACCCACGCGGGCGAGCGCGTTCACCGTATCGGCCGCATCGTCAAAAGCGGCGGCGAAGCCAGCCTGCACATCCTCAATATGGAGCGCGCGTGGCCCGGTTGAGGATCGCCGTGCTGATCTCCGGCCGGGGTTCCAACCTGCAGGCGCTCATCACGGCGTGCTCCGCACCGAATTTTCCGGCGGAGATCGTGCTAGTCGTTTCCAACCGCGGCGATGCGCCGGGCCTCGAGCGCGCTGGCCGTGCCGGGATTCCAACCCGCGTGATCGCGCATCGCGATTTCGCCAGCCGCGACGCCTTCGACGCCGCGCTCGACCAGGCGCTCACGGACGCCCGGATCGAGCTCGTGTGCCTCGCCGGCTTCATGCGCATCCTTGGACCCGCGTTCATCGCGGCTTGGCACGACAAACTCATCAACATCCACCCGTCATTGCTGCCGCAATTCCCGGGTCTCGATACGCACGCGCGGGCGCTCGCCGCGGGCGTCAAGCGCCACGGCTGCACCGTCCACTTCGTGCGCGCCGAGGTCGACAACGGGCCGATCATCGTTCAGGGCTCCGTGCCGGTCCTGCCCGGCGACGATGCGGACAAGCTGGCGGCGCGCGTGCTCGCGGTCGAGCACCGCGCCTATCCGCTGGCGCTGCGGCTCATCGCCGAGGGCCGCGTGCGCGTTCTGCCGGACCACATCGAGATCGACGGCCGCCCCGGGCCGGTGCGCCTCGACGTCGCGGCCTGAGCATGGCGCGCAGCTCCATCGCGGCGGCGTTCTGGCTCGCCGTCGGTCTGGTGCAAATCTTCAACTGGGACGAGGCCGGGCCGTGGAAGGCGCTGGCGCTGTTGGCGCTGCTCGCGACGGTGCCAGTGATTCTCCTGGCGCTGCGGCGTCCCGGTCCCGATGCCAAGCCCGGGCGTGCGCTGATCGCGCTGGTTGTCGTGCTCGCGGTTTTGGAGCTCGGCTACGGCGTGGTTCGGCTCGTTCATCCGCGCCTGATCGACATGGCGACGACGACGTTTGCCGCCGGTCATGCGATGCTCGCCGGCCAGAATCCCTACACTCTGCCGATCGACCCCGAAATCGGCAGCGCGTTCGGCGGCTACAAATACCTGCCGGTCATGCCGGCGGTCTATCTGCCGCTCGGCCTGCTGCTCGGCCCGCGCGGCGTGCTGGTCACCAACATGCTGCTCCAGGGCGCGACTGCCGCGCTCATGCTGAACCTGGGGCGCCGCGCCGGCTCGCGGCAGACGGGCCTTGTCGCCGTCGCGCTCTACCTGTCGCTGCCGCTGGTGGCGCAGCAGATATTCGCCAAGGGCGCAACCGACCTGGCTGCCGTGGTGCCGCTTCTCCTCGCCTTCACGGCGTTCGGCCGCAGCGATTTTCTGTCCGGCCTGTGCGCCGGCTTTTCGATCGCGGCGAAGCTGTTCCCCGGCGCGGCCTTCGTCCCTTGTCTGCTGCCGCCCGGCAACGCCGCGCGGCTGCGTTATGGCCTGGGAGTCGCGGTCGGCTTGCTGCCGATCCTGCCCTATGCCCTCGCCGCGCCTCACGCGCTCTACGACAACATCGTCCTGTTCAATGTCGTTCGCCTGCCGGACAGCACGAGCTGGCTCGCCTTCGCGCCGGCCGGCACGACCGTCGCGGCGCGCTCGATTTTCGCCGCGCTCGCTCTTGCCGTTGCGGTTCATGTCTGGCGCCGGCCGCCGGACCTCGCCGCGCGCTGCGCCCTGGCCGCGGCGCTGACCCTGGCCGCCATCCTCGCGGCGCCGACGGCGCACCACAATTACCAGTTATGGTGGCTGCCGTTCTATGCGCTGGCGCTGGCGCGGGTGCTGACGGGACCGCTCGGGGGTTTGCAAAAAGCGGCGGCCGCGCTATAGCTTGCCGGGTTTCCTCTTCGGGGATTTTCGATGAGCACGTATGATCTGCAACCGCACCGCGAGACTTGGCTGGGATTCGCCCGGCTGTTGCGGTGGGTGGTGGCCACGATCGTCGTGGTTCTGTTGCTGCTCGCGTACTTTCTGGTCTAGATATCCGGAAAGAAGAAGGCGATCTCGCGCTTTGCGGTTTCGGCCGAATCCGAACCGTGCACCGAATTGGCTTCGATTGATTCCGCAAAATCCTTGCGGATGGTGCCGGGCGCGGCCTTGGCCGGATCGGTCGCGCCCATGATTTCGCGATTGAGTGCGATGGCATTCTCGCCTTCGAGCACCTGGACCACCACCGGACCCGAGATCATGAACGTGACGAGGCCGCTGAAGAACGGCCGCTCCCGGTGCACGGCATAGAATTTTTCCGCTTCGGCGCGCGACAGCTGGAGCCGTTTTTGGGCGACGATCTTGAGGCCGCGCGCGGTGAAGCGGGCGTTGATCTTTTCGGTCAGGTTGCGGCGCGTCGCATCGGGCTTGACGATCGAGAGCGTGCGTTCCTTGGCCATGGGCCGGGCCTCTTTCCTGGCGTAAAAGTCGCGGGTTTATAGCCGGACCGGAGTGCGGCTTCAACCCGCGCCACCGGCCTTCTCCCAGCCCTTGTCGGTCTGCTGCCAATAGGTCAGCGCATGGCCGGCGGCCTTGGCCTGCCGCCAGCGCTCGCGGGCCGACGCGACGGCCGCCTCGTCGTTGCCGTCGAAGACGTCGAGCACCCGCTTGTAGCGGTCGAGATGGTGCGACGTCGCGCCGTCGACCAGCACCAGCATGTCGGCGTTGTTCGGGTTTTCGTCCTCGATCGTCAGCCAGATCGGCTGCTGCGCGGCGTTGCCGTCTTTGACCGAGCCGTGCGGCAGAAAGGCCGCGTCGCCGTAAGTCCAGAGCAGCGTGTTGAGGTGGTCGATGCGCTCGGCCGAGCCCGCCATCAGCACGACGCGATAGCCGCCAGCATAGGCTTTTTCGAGCAGCTGCGGTAGGGCGCGTTCGAGCGTGAGGCTCTTCAGGTGATAGAAGCCGATCTCGGTCACTTGCCGGCGGCGTTCTCGTAATTGTCGCGGACGAAGCGGTTCAGCAGCCGCACGCCGAAGCCGCTGGCGCCCTTCGGCACGGTCGGCTTGTCCTTGCTCGACCACGCCGTGCCGGCGATATCGAGATGCGCCCACGGCACCTTGTTGACGAAGCGCTCGAGAAAGGCCGCGGCGGTGACGCTGCCGGCATCGCGGCTGCCACTGATGTTCTTCACGTCGGCCGCGTCGCTGTCCATCATCTTGTTGTAGGCGTCGCCGAGCGGCATGCGCCACAGCGTCTCGCCCGTCGCCTTGCCCGCCGCCGCGAGCTGGTCGGCGAGCTTTTCGTCGTTGCTGTAAAGTCCGGCATGCTCGTGGCCGAGCGCGATGATGATCGCGCCGGTCAACGTGGCGAGATCGATTATCGCGCGCGGTTTGAAGCGATCCTGGCAATACCACAGCGCGTCGGCGAGGACGAGGCGCCCTTCGGCGTCGGTGTTGAGTACCTCGATGGTCTGGCCCGACAGCGACTTGACGATGTCGCCTGGCCGCTGGGCCGTGCCCGAGGGCATGTTTTCGGCAAGCGCGCCGATGCCGACGGCGTTGACTTTCGCCTTGCGCCCCGCCAGTGCCATCATCAGGCCAATCACGGCGCCGGCGCCGCCCATGTCCCATTTCATGTCTTCCATGCCGGCGGCGGGCTTGATCGAGATGCCGCCGGTGTCGAAGGTGATGCCTTTGCCGACGAAGGCGATCGGCGGCAGTTTCTTGTCCTCGGCACCGTGCCACTGCATAACCAGGAGCCGCGGCGGCCGCGCGCTGCCCTGCCCGACGCCCAGCAGCGCGCCCATGCCGAGCGCCGTCATTTTCTTCTCATCGAGGATTTCGACCGCAACGCCGAGTTCCGTCAGCGCCTTGGCGCGCTCGACCAGGGATTCGGGATAGATGACGTTGGCCGGCTCGGAGACGAGATCGCGGGTGAAGAACACGCCGTCGGCGATCTTGTCGAGCGGCGCATAAAGGCGGCGCGCGGCAGCGACATCGGCGACCAAAACCGACAGCGTCTTGAGCGACGGCTTCTGGTCGGGCTTCTCCTTGGTGCGGTACTTGTCGAAGCGATACGCGCGCAGCCGCGCGCCGTAGGCGACATGCGCTGCGATTTCGGCTGCGTGATCGCCGGGCTCGATCCACACCGCGGCCTCGCTCTCGCCCGTGCCGTTGAGCGACGCCACGACGCCGCCGCCGCAGTTTCGCCACAGCGCGCGATCGGCGGGATCGGCCTTGCCGCTACCCACCAGCAGCACGCGCGCGACGCCGAGCTTGGCCGGCGCCAGAATGGCGAGGGTCTCCTCCGCCTTGCCCTTGAACCGCGACGCGTTCAACGCACGCGTCAGCGCCTTGCCGCTGCGGCGATCGAGTTGCATGCCCGCAGGCGACAGCTTCCGCCCGTCGGCGACGAACAGCACCAACGTTCCGGCCTTGGGCAGGCGCGGCGGTACGAATTTGATTTTCATAACCGATCCTCGATCCAAACGACGAAAGAGCGATAGAGCGTTGAAACGCCAGCAGTGTCAACCGGATCAACCGGATAGGCAGAGCGGCGGCAAGGCGATGACTCGAGACCAATGGCCCTTGTCCGGCGGCGGGTACGGCCAGCGGTCGACGAGATACCAGCCGGCGGCGTCGTGCGCAAACAGCGCCGCCTCGCCCGCCGGCACGCCGGCCATATCCGCAGGCGTGCAGGAAATCAGCGCCCAGCGATCGCCATCGAGCGCCGCAAAAACATCCGGACGCAGCGTCGGCACGTCATCGAGGACCACGCCCGGCCGGCGCGGCGGGGTCATGCGCAGCAAACCGTCGAGTACGGGAAAAAGGCTGCCGCCGTCGCCTGGCAGGATAAGGGCGATGCGGTCGTTCGGCCCAATCGCGGCGGCGAGGTGCTTCTCGAGGTCCCACGCGCGACGCTGCGGCGTCTCCAGGTCGAAGCGCAGGAAGTGCACGAACGCGATCGGACAGACGAGGAACACGACGACGGCCAGCACCGGCAACGATCGGCGCCAGCGCGGCGGCAGGCTCGCCAGTCGCGCCTGCGCTGGCTCGCGCAGCATGAGGATAAGCGCTACCATCAGCAGCAGCGCCAGATGCGTGTTGTAGCGGAAAAACGAATGGGCATCGGCGGCCATCTGACCGCCGAAATGGCCGACATAGCTCGCGAGCAGCGCCGCGTTATAGACCAGCGTGACCGTTGCCAATACCAAGCCGGCACGTTGGCCGGGTGACGCGATTCCCGCATCACGACGTACCCGGACGAGAAACGTCGCGAGCACGGCGACGAGCGGGCCGAAAAACACGATTTTCTCGCCCATGATGCCGGCGATCTGGCGGAAAACCATCGGCAGCATGCCCCATTGCCATTGCGCGAGCGGCATCCAGGTCAGCTCGACGTCTGGATTGGCGAAACGGCTGTGCACGTACCAGCTCCAGCCGAGATAGAGTGCCGCGGCCGGGATCGCCGCGAGGACGGCGCGCATCGCCGCGGCGCGCCGCGTCTCTCCCGCCTCCGCGGGCCGGATCGCCGCTGCCACCACGATGCCGAACGCCAACGCGACGCTGTCCTGCTTGATCTCGACCAGCGCGGCGAGTGTAGCCGCGAGCATGCACGCCGACATACGCTCGCGCCGCAATGCCAAATACCCGGCAACGGCGACAACGACCATCACCGACGGTTCGCTGTAGCTCGACAGGTGGTAACGCGGCACAAAACCTGGATTGAGCGCCGTGGCGAGGAGCAGACCGAAGGCGGTGGCGCCCCAGCCGGGCGTGGCCGTTCCCTCCTCGCTGGCGGCAACCAAGCGCGCGAGCAGCAGCCCGGCGGCGAGCTGCAGCGCGACGTTGAATCCGATCAGCGCCACCGCCGGGAATTGCGGCGTGACCAGGCCGGCGATCAAATCGGCAAGCTGCAGGTTGTAGGGCGCACCGGGCAGGAAGGAATGCGCGTCCGGCCGCCCGACCGCCGGGAACATGCCGTGGTCGTAGAGATAGGCGGCGTTGGGCAGCAGGTTGAGGAAGGTATCGGGCTGGCTCGGCCGCGCCGATGCCATCACGGCCAGCAGCGGCAGCGACAGGACGAGCACCCGTCCGAGCATGCGCCACTCGGCCGCGCCAAGCCCAACTCCGGGCATTAGCAGCCCGGCCACCCCCAGCATCGCCAACGCGATCGCCGGGTCGCGCAGCGACAGCGGCAGCGCCACGCCCCACGCGGTGAGCGCCAGACACGCCACGCCCCAGCCAACAACCAACGCGATCTCGGGCGCTGCGGTGCCGCGCGTCAGCCCCCGGCCCAAGCCGACGAAGACCAGGACGGCGAACGCGACCCCGGCCCAACCGGCAAGGTCGGCGACGCTCGGCACCAGCAGCGCGATCACAGCGGCGTCCCAGGCAGGCGATAGATCTGGAAACGCGGCGAGACGAAAACCGGGATTAGGCCGGTCCCGGTTCGCGGCACGAACGGCTGCCGCCCGGCAAAGGTGATGTAGCCGCACCGCGCGAGTGCATGCGCAAGAGCGGGCTCCATCGGCGTATCACCAGCGATATAGAACCGCCACAGCGCGTCGGCCGAAAGCCGCCCCGCAAGCGCGCCGTATTCACCGTTGAATGTAATCGGCTGCTGCGTCGCATAGGCGAACAAGGTCGGCACGAAGGCGTCGCGGCGCGCCACTGCCAGAACCGGAAAGTGGAGCAGCGGTGCGGCTTCGACGTTGACTTCGGCGGCGGAAAAGGCCACCGCGACCCGCGCGCCGCGCGGCAAGGCGTCGAGGCCGGCGAGCAGCTCCGCATAAACCCGGCCGCTGGCCTGCCAGCTCGCCGCGACGATGCCGAGCCGGACCGCAAACATGACCAGCGCCGCGGCCAGGAACACGCGCCCATGAGGTGCGACCGGCGCCTGCCATGCGCTGCCGCCGATCAGCAGTAGTGCCATCGCCAGCGGCAACCGGCGGTCGGCGCCGGTGGCGCCAAACAGCGTGTCCGGCACGAGGACATAGAGCAGCGCGAGCAAAATCAGCGGCGCAACGATCTCGGGCGCGAGGCGCAGCCACCGCCGCCAATAAGCGGCCGCCGTGGCGATCAACGCGAGCGCGAAACACGCCACGTCGAAGGGACGGTTGTAGAGATCGAAAACGCTAAACAGAAGATCGACCTTGCGCGCCGGGCGGGCGAAGTGGACTCCGGAAGCGAACGGCGCGGCATGCAGCGGAACGAAGACCGCTGCAAACGACGCCAGGGCCGGCAGCAGCGGCAGCAGCGCGACGAACAGCGCGCTGGCAACCTCGTCCGGCGCGGCGCGGCGGCGCCACAACCGGCCTGTCTCGTAGCCCAGGACCATCGCGCCGTAGATGCCGAACGCCATCAGATGCGAGAAATAGATCGCGAGCGCGGCGACGGCGCCGACCGCGAGCCGAAGCACGGTTCGGCGCTCACACCACGCGATCCAGCCGGCAAATGCCCAGAACGCGAGGCCGAGGCCGAAGAGGAAATTGACGAGGCCCCACAGCAGCAGCCGGTTGTAGACCAGCAGGAACGCCACCAGCGACCACGCCGACCAGCGGCGATACAGCACACGATGGAGAACGGCGGCACCGCCAGTCAGCAGGAAATAGGTTACGGCGAGGAACAGTTTGCCCGCGGTCTCGAGCGAGACCACGCGGAGCAGCGGCGGTATCAGGATGTCCATCGCCAAATCGGGCACCGGGCGCCAGACCACGGCATAGTATTGCCGGAGCAACGGCGATCGGCTGAGATTCGCGATGACATGCATCCGCGCGAGATGGTTCGGATAATCGACTAGCGCCGGCAACGGCGTCAAAACCAACGGGACGCAGGCGACGGCGAGCAAGGCCACGAACAGCGCGGCAAAGATGCGGAACGGCAAATCCGCAAGCTCGATCCCGCCCCAACCCGCCACGCCATCTCCATTCGCCGCGACCGGGGAGATTTCCATGCCGGCTCTCCACTCGCAAGCGCTTCAAAGACCCGAGACTCGGGCGTTTAGCCGCGCGTGCGCGGCAAATCCCGCTATGGCGAAAACGACGCCGCACCTATAATCGTGTGCCATGGACCGGCTGACGAGGTATGTGTTTCGCCAAGCCCTGATGGTGACGCTTTCGGTCGGCGTCATCTTCAGCGCCGCGGTTTGGCTTCTCCAATCGCTGCGCCTCGTCGACCTGATCGTCAATCGCGGGCTATCGATCGGACTGTTCCTCTACCTCGCGGTTTTGATCTTGCCGCGGTTCATCGACGTCGTCCTGCCGATCGCGATCTTCACCGCAATCCTCTTCGTCTACGCCAAGCTCATCTCGGAAAGCGAACTCGTGGTTATGCGCGCTTCGGGCATGAGTCAATGGGGGCTGGCCAAGCCGGCGCTGCTGATCGGCGCCGCGGGCATGATCGCGCTTTATGCCATGGCGTTCTATTTCCTGCCCGCATCCAACCGCGCCTTCAAAGACCTCCAGTTCGAGATTCGCAACAAATTCGCCGCGGCGCTTATTCAGGAAGGCGTGTTCAATACCCTGTCGGATACGCTGATGGTCTACGTCAGGAAGCGGGACGCCAGGGGCGATCTCCTCGGTCTGCTCATCCAGAACACCACCGACCGGGACAAGCCGGTGACGATCTCGGCCGAGCGCGGCGCCCTCGTCGACACGCCGGACGGGCCGCACATCCTGATGGTGAATGGCATCCGCCAGGAATATGACCACCTCACCGGGAAGCTGTCGTCGCTGTCGTTCAAGAGCTACACGCTCGATTTGACGGATTTACGCAACGCGCCGACGCTGCGCGACCGTCAACCCGACGAGCTCTATCTGGGCGAGATCCTGAAAGACCTCGACAACCCGGCGCTGGTGGTAGAACTCAACATGCGGCTCGCCGGGCCGCTGATGGCGCTGTCCATGGCCGTAATCCCGATCCTGTGCCTGCTACCGGGCGAGTTCAATCGCCGCGGCCAGGCGCGCCGCGTTCTCATCGCAGTCGCCGTCGCGCTGGCCATGGAGATCGTCGACGTCGGGCTGACGAACCTCGCACGCAGCACAACGTCCGTGATCTCCCTTATCTATCTCAACGCGCTCGCACCGTTCCTGGCGACATTGTGGCTGACGTGGCGCGCCGGCGCCGTCCGGACTCCCAGGGCGCTCCTGGCGCGGCGCGCGGTACGGTAACGGCCATGTCGCCTTGGAAAACGCTCTTCCGCTACATCGCGCGCCAGTTCTTCATCTGGTTCTGCGGCGTGTTCCTGACGATGATGCTCATCGTTTTTCTGCTCGATTACGTCGAACTGATCCGGCGCGCCGGCACGAAAGCGGACGCGACGTTAGTCGTGCTGCTCAAGCTCGCCGTGCTCAAAGAGCCGTACATGGCGCAGCAAATCCTACCGTTCGCCGTGCTGTTCGGGACGATGATGGTGTTTTGGCGGCTGACGCGGAGCCACGAGCTCGTCATCGCCCGTGCGTCGGGAATCTCCGCTTGGCAGTTCGTCGCGCCGCCGCTCGCCGGGGCCTTCCTCATCGGCGTGTTCACGGTGACGTTGTTCAACCCCATCGCCTCGGTCATGCAGGCGAGCTACGAGAAACTGGAAAACCGCGTGCTGCGCGGCGGCAATCCACAATTCGCTCTTTCGAGCACCGGCCTCTGGCTCCGTCAGAGCGACAAAGCGGGCAACCCCTCGATCGTGCACGCCGACCGGTTCGTGGTGCCGAGGCGGGCGCTACGCGATGTCACGTTTCTCTTCCTGGCCAACGACACGCGTCTCGAGCGCCGGATCGACGCACAAGAAGCCTTGCTCGGGTCCGGCGAATGGACGCTCGTCGACGGCACCGATTGGTCGCCCAACCGGCAGCCGCGGTCCTTTTCCCGCCTGAACATCCCGACCAATCTGACGTCCGCCAAGATCCAGGACAGCTTCGCGGCGCCTGAGACTATGTCGTTCTGGGAGCTGCCCGGCTTCATCCGGCTGCTGGAGGCGTCGGGCTTCTCGTCACAGCGCCATCGGCTCTATTTCGATGCGTTGCTGGCGCGGCCGCTGCTGCTGGCCGCGATGGTGCTAATCGCCGCTAGCTTCAGCCTGCGCATGCAGCGGGCGGGCGGCGCCACACTGATGATTGCGGTTGGCATCGCCAGCGGGTTCCTGCTCTACTTCCTTTCCGACATCGTCTTCGCGCTCGGCCTGTCCGCGACCATACCGACCATGCTCGCGGCTTGGACGCCCGCCGGCGTCTCGTGGCTCGTCGGCATCAGCCTGCTGCTGCATCTCGAAGACGGCTGATCGCGATGAGGGGGGGGATGCTGCTTGCTGTGCTGGTCGGGGTCGCAGTTCTCGCCGCGACGGTGCCAGCTGTTGCGCAGCGATCGGCGCATTCCCCGTCGCAGCCGATTCTGTTCCAGGCGGACCAGGTCGAATATGACCAGGACCTAGGCCTCACCGTCGCGCGCGGTCATGTCGAGCTCGACGAGGCCAACCAGATCCTGCTGGCTGACACGGTGACGTACAACCAGCGCACCGATACCGTCACCGCGTCGGGACATGTCAGCATGCTGCAGCCGGAAGGCGACATCGTGTTCGCGGATTACATGGAACTGCACGACCAGCTCCGCGACGGCTTTATCACGGACGTTCGCATTCTGCTGACCGATCGGTCGCGGCTGGCGGCGAATACCGGCCGGCGCATCGACGGCGGCAATCGCACCGAGCTGCGGCGCGGCGTCTATTCGCCGTGCGAATTATGCAAGAAGGATCCGACCAAGCCGCCGGTGTGGCAGATCAAGGCCGAGCGTATCGTCCACGACAAGCCGGCGCAGCGCATCAAATACTATGACGCGACGATGGACATCGACGGCTGGCCGATCTTCTACACGCCGTATTTCTCGCATCCCGATCCGACCGTAAAGCGGGCCAGCGGATTCCTGCCGCCGATCTACGGCGCGGGAGCCACGCTCGGGCTCCATATCACGACGCCGTATTTCTGGGCGATCGCCCCGGACAAAGACATCACGTTCCGGCCGATGATCACGCAGAGCGCGGGCTTCGTCCTCGACCAGGAATACCGTCAGGACTGGGGGTTCGGCAGACTCGACCTCGACGGCAGCATCGGGGCCGGCGGTCCTGAGGTCCAGACCGGCCCGCTCGGCGTGCCGAACGCGACGAGTTCGCTGACGTCGATCCGCGGCCATTTCTTCGGCAATGGCATCTTCGACCTGAACCAGAATTGGCGAACCGGTTTCGGTCTACAGCGCGTGTCCGACCAAGCCTATCTCCTCGAATATCATTTTCCGCAACCGACGAACTTCTTGACCAGTCACGTCTTCGCCGAAGATTTCGGACCGCAAAGTTATGGCAACATCAGCGCGTACTCGTTCCAGAGCCTCAACTCGCTGGTCGGCGACGGCATCCAGCCGATCGTCCTGCCAACAGCGAGCTATGACTGGACCAGCAATCCCGACCGCATTGGCGGTCGGCTGGAACTGAGCGGCAACGTCCTCAACCTCGAACGACACAGCGGCGCCGACATGCGGCGCGTGTCCACCAAGTCGGAATGGCGTCTGCCGTTCAATGGGCCGCTCGGCGACCGCTACGCGTTTTCGATGTCGCTCCGGGCCGACGGCTACGATTCCGACAACGTCCAGGTGGCGTCAACCGATCAGGTGCTCCACGCGGGCGCAAGCGGCCGCGTGTTTCCCCAGGCGGCGCTCTTATGGCGCTACCCGTGGGTGCGCAGCGACTTCCACACCAGCGAAGTCATCGAACCGATGGCCGGCTTCATCGCCGCACCCAACGGCGGAAATCCGGCAATCATTCCCAACGAGGACAGCCAGGGCTTCGAATTCGACGAGACCAGCCTCTTCCGCCCCGACCGCCTGCCGGGCTACGATCGCGTGGACAGCGGCCAGCGCGTTGATTACGGCCTCCACACCGGAATCTACAACGCCGAATACGGCAGCTCGAGCATCCTCGTCGGCCAGAGTTACCGACTCGAAAAGCAGAGTCCCTTCCAGATCGGCAGCGGCCTCGAGAATCAGATGTCCGACGTGGTCGGGCATCTGCTGCTGTCGCCGTCGACCTTGCTCGACCTGCACTATCGCATGCGCCTCGACCACGCCACGCTGGCGATGCGCCGGCAGGAGATGGGCGTTTCGACGGGGCCGACGAACCTCCGCGTCTCGGCATCGTTCATTTCCTTCAAATCGATACCCGGTTTGACATCGCCCGCCCAAATCGGCGATCAGATCAGCGTAGCCGTGAACGCCGCTCTGACCCAATACTGGTCGCTCGGCGTGCACGATACCCGCAACATCAGCCAAGGCGGCAACACGATCTATTCCGGCGTCGACCTGACCTATCAGGACGATTGCCTAGCGGTTACGACATCCGTCCAACAATCCGGCATCACGGTCGGCGACGTCCACCCCGGCGTCAGCGTGTTGCTTACCTTCGTCTTTAAAAACCTGGGCTCAACGGGCGTCAAATTGACCTCGATGCAAGAATAGCTTGATCTCGCCAGCAGTAGGAAAACCCGGCCCGACGGGTGTATCTTTTGCGCATTGGGGCCGGGCGGCCCACTGACAAGGCGAGACTCTTCCGGACCATGAAGTTGTTGCTTTCGCTCGTCCTGTTGGCCTGCGCCGCCATTGGCGCGCAGGCTCAGGAGGAAAATCGCATCGCAGCCGTCGTCAATAGCGACATCATCACCATGGATGATCTCTCGGCACGCGTCGCACTGGTGATGACGTCGTCAGACATCCCCAACACGCCCGACAACCGTCAGCGGCTGCAGCCGCGTGTCCTGCGCCAGATGATCGACGAGAAGCTCGAGATTCAGGAAGCCCGGCGGCTCGACGTCACCGTGACGCAGCAGGAAATCGACAATGCGATCGCCGGCATCGAGCAGCGTAACAACATGCCGAAGGGTGGCTTGGAAGCCTATCTGAAGCGCGTTGGCATTCCCAAATCGGCGCTGACCGACCAGCTCACGGCGGCAATCGCCTGGGGCAAGGTGGTACGCAACCAACTCTCGCAGGATGTTTCCGTTTCCGACGAGGAAGTCAACGAAGCGATGACACAGCTCAAGGAAGATGCCGGCAAGCCCCAAAGCCACGTCGCTGAAATCTACCTTGCCGTCGACAACCCGTCGCAGGACGAAGACGTCCAGCGCCTCGCCGATCAGCTGATCCAGCAGATCCGCGGCGGCGCGAATTTTTCGGCGGTCGCGCAGCAGTTCTCGCAATCGCCCAGCTCGGCCGTCGGCGGCGATATCGGCTGGGTGACTCCCAGTCAGCTCCCTCCGCTTCTGGGTGCGGCGCTCGAGAAGATGAAGCCCGGCGAGATGTCCTATCCCCTAAAGACGCCGGGCGGGTATTACATCCTTTACATGATCGACCGCCGAATCCTGGGACAGGCCAACCCGGACGATACGCATTTGTCGCTCACTGAGGTGGTTTTCCCCGTCGCGCCGACGGCGAGCGTAATCCAGCGGCAACGGGTCATGGCCGAGGCTCAGCATGTTTCCGACACCGCAAAAAGCTGCGGCGAGCTCGCGAAAATGGGACACGACCATAACCCGCCGCTCGTCACGCAGAGCGGCGAGGTCACGGCGGGTCGGTTACCGTCCGACGTTCGTTCCGAAATCCTGCAGCTCAAGTTGGCCCGGGCAAGCAAGCCTCTCCGGCTCACCAATGCGCCGGGGATCGGCGTCTTCATGGTGTGCTCGCGCCAGGAACCCAATACCGGCATGCCGACGCGTGATCAGGTGGCACAGAACCTCGCCCGTGCGCGGCTCGATGCGCTGGCGCGTCGCTACCTTCTCGACCTGCGCCGCGCGGCCTACGTGGACATCCGCGCGTGACCGCGCCGCTCGCGCTGACCATGGGGGAGCCGGCAGGCATCGGCGGCGAAATCGCGCTCAAGGCTTGGCACGCGCGCGCGACGGATGCCGTGCCGCCGTTCTTTGCCATCGACGACCCCGCGCGGCTCGCCGCATTGGGCGCGGCGCTCGGCCTCGACGCGCCGCTCCGCGAGATTGGCGACCCCGCCGAGACTGCGCGGGTCTTTCCCGCGGCGTTGCCGGTGCTCCGCCAGGCCTTGCCGCACCGGCCGACGCTTGGCCGGCCCGACCCCGCCAATGCACCCACGGTAATTGCGGCGATCGAGCGGGCGGTGACGCTGGTCCAGGGTGGTCGCGCCGGCGCGGTGGTGACCAACCCGATCCAGAAGGAAACGCTTTATGCCGCGGGCTTTGCCTATCCCGGCCACACCGAATTTATCGGCGCGCTTGCGAAAGTCGCGCGTCCGGTGATGATGCTGGCCGGCCCCGCGCTGCGTGTGGTGCCGGTCACCGTCCATTTGTCGCTCGCCGCCGCGCTCGCCACGCTGTCGACCGATGCGATCGTGGCCTGCGGCCGTATCACCGCCGCTGCCTTGAAGCGCGATTTCCGCATCGCCCGCCCGCGCCTCGCGGTTGCCGCCCTCAATCCGCACGCCGGCGAGGGTGGCGCAATGGGCCACGAAGAGCAGGACATCATTGTGCCCGCGGTTACGGCGCTCACCGCGCAGGGGATCGCGGTGAGCGGTCCCGCGCCCGCCGACACCCTGTTTCACGCCGAGGCGCGCAAGCGCTATGACGCGGTGCTTTGCATGTACCATGACCAGGCGCTGATTCCGTTGAAAACGCTCGATTTCGAGCATGGCGTCAACATCACGCTGGGCCTGCCGTTCATCCGTACCTCGCCCGACCATGGCACCGCCATCAACATCGCCGGCAGAGGCACCGCCAATCCCGCCAGCCTGATCGCTGCGTTGAAGATTGCCGGCGAGATGGCGGCGCGCCGCGCAACCCAGCCGGCCGAGGCCTGAGAACCGCGCTTGGCGGAGGATACGCCGCCGCCGTTGCCGCCGCTGCGCGAAGTTATACGGCGCCATGGCCTCGCCGCCCGCAAAGCGTTGGGCCAGAATTTTCTGCTCGACCTCAACCTGACGCGGCGCATCGCCCGCGGCGCGGCGCCGCTTGCAAATTTCAACGTCGTCGAGGTCGGGCCCGGACCCGGCGGCCTGACCCGCGCGCTGCTGCTCGAGGGCGCGCGGCGCGTGGTGGCGATCGAGCGCGACCAGCGCTGCCTGCCGGCACTGGCGGAGCTCGCGGCCGCGTTTCCGGGCCGGCTCGAGATCGTGCCAGGCGATGCGTTGGCGATTGATCCGACGACTCTCGTGCCGGCACCGCGCAAGATCGTCGCCAACCTGCCTTACAATATCGCGACGCCTTTGCTGCTCGCGTGGCTGCCGCGCATCCGCGCCTTCGCCGATTTCACCCTCATGTTCCAGAAGGAAGTCGCTGCCCGGCTTGCCGCCAAGCCAGACTCGCGCGATTACGGGCGGCTCTCGGTCCTGATCCAATGGCTCGCCTATGTCGAGCGGCTGTTCGACGTTGCGCCGACCGCTTTCGTGCCGCCACCGAAGGTCACATCGACGGTGGTGCGGCTGACGCCGCGCCCGGAACCGCAGGCGCCGTGCGACCAGGACGCGCTCGAGCGCGTCACCGCCGCCGCCTTCGGCCAGCGGCGCAAGATGCTGCGGCAAAGCCTGAAGTCCCTCGGCGACCCACTGGTGTTGCTGCACTACGCCAGCATCGACCCGACAGCGCGGGCAGAGGATCTGACGGTCGCCGAGTTCTGCGCGCTGGCGCGCGCTCTCATCACGAGGTCGAACTAGGCGCCGCGCAACCGGTTCACGAATTCCGCCAGCCCGACTTGACGCTGGCGCCGCACGCGTTCGGCGCTGAGGATCGCCTGCACGCGCCGGACGCTGTCCTCGATATCCTCGTTGATCAGCACGTAATCGTAGGCATCCCAATGGCTCATCTCTTCGGACGATTTGGCCATGCGCCCGCGCACGACCGCGTCGCTGTCCTGGGCGCGCGACTTCAGACGCGCTTCGAGCGCCGCCATGGTCGGCGGCAGGATGAAGACCGAGACCAGATCGGCGCCGATCGTCGCTTGCAGCTGCTGGGTCCCCTGCCAGTCGATGTCGGTCACGATATCGTACCCGCTGTCGATCGCTTCCAGCACCGGCGCACGCGGCGTGCCGTAGCTGTGGCCGAAGACCGTTGCGTGCTCCAGCAGCTCGCCGTCGCGAATCATGGCGTCGAAGCCCTTCGGGTCGACGAAATGGTAATCCTTGCCATCGACCTCGCCCGCACGCCTGGGGCGCGTCGTTACCGACACCGAGAGCGTCAGCCGCCGATCTCGCTCGACCAGCGCGCGCGTGATTGTGGTCTTGCCGGCGCCCGACGGCGAGGACAGTACCAGCAGAATGCCGCGTCGTTTGATGTCGTGCACCGCCATGGCTATTCGATGTTCTGCACCTGCTCGCGCAACTGCTCGATCGCGGCCTTGAGCCCGAGCGCGATGCGCGTCAATTCCAGGTCGGGCGATTTCGAGGCAAGCGTGTTCGCCTCGCGGTTGAACTCTTGGCAGAGGAAATCGAGCCGTCGTCCGATCGCGCCGCCTTCCTTGAGCAGCGCGCGCGCGGCCTCGACGTGCGCTGCAAGCCGGTCGAGCTCTTCCCGGATATCGCCGCGCGAGACGATGAGCGCGGCTTCCTGGGCGAGACGATCCTCGGGAATGGTCGGAACCGCGTCGAGCAGCGTTGCCGTCAGCTCCCTGAGCCGCGCCTTAACCGCCGCCGGCTGCGCCGCCGCAGATTTCTCCGCCGCGCCAGCCAGTGCCGCGATTTCCGTCAGCCGTGCCTCGAGAGCCGGCACCAGTCGCATGCCTTCGGCGAGCCGCATCGCCGCCAGCGCTTGGAGCGCCGTCGCAAAACCCTGCTGCATCGCGGTCTGGCGGCGCTCGGCAATGGCCTCGTCGCGCTCCTCCTCGACGGTTTCGAGCACGCCCTTCAGCGCGAGCAGGCCGTCGATGCGCGGTGGCGCAGCGCCAGTCTCGCCGGCGAGCTCCTTCGCCAGCGCCATGATCTCGGCCAGGGCGGCGCGATTGACCCGCAACGGCGCGCCGGCGGCGGTCTTGATGACCGTCAAGGTCACGCTTACCGCGCCGCGCTTCAGCCGCTCGGTCAGCGCCGCGCGCAATTTCGGCTCGAGCGAGTCGTATCCCGCCGGCAAGCGGCAACGCAGGTCGAGCGACTTGGAGTTGACGCTCTTGATCTCCCACACCCAGCCGAGCCCGTCGGCATGCCCTTCGGACCGCGCGAATCCGGTCATGCTCGCAACGCTCATGGCACGGCGATTCCCCTGTGTAGCCCTGAGCTTATAGCCTTGGCCCGCCACGGCAACAACAGCAGCGCTATTGCCCCGCGCTTTGCGTTTTGGGCTGGGCGTGCTCGCGCAGCTCGGCGATGTTCTTGTCCTGCTGAGCGAGCGTCTTGGCGAAGCGGTGCCCGCCATCGCCGTCGGCGACGAAATAAAGCTCGCCGCGCAGGTCGGGATGAACCGCGGCATAGAGCGCGGCGGGACCCGGATTGCAGATCGGCGCCGGCGGCAGGCCCTTGAACTTGTACGTGTTGTACGGCGTGTCGACGAGGACGTCGGCGTGATCGAGCGGATGGCCGAGCGGTTTCTTGCCGCCGTTGGTGAGGCCGTAGATCACGGTCGGATCCGCCTGGAGCGGCATATCGATGCGCAGTCGGTCGATATAGACGCCGGCGACCCGCGCCCGCTCGTCGGGCCGCGCGGTCTCGCGTTCGATGATCGATGCCAGAATCACCATCTGCTGGGCGTTGGCGAGTGGCAGGCCGGGTGCGCGTCCGGTCCAGGCTTTGGCCACGGCCTTGTCCATCGCATGCGTCATCTGTGCGATCAGAGCGTCGCGCTGCTCGCCATAGATGTAGAAATAGGTTTGCGGCAGCACGCTGCCCTCGGGCGGCGGAATGGCGATCGTGCCGTCGAGCGCGGGCGCCGCATCGACGAGCGCCACGATCTCGGCGCCGGTGCGACCTTCGGCGACCGTAAGCTTGTGGCGCACGACCCGGCCCGATAGCAGCAACTCGATGACCGCGCGCGGGCTGATCGCGGCGGCAAATTCGTACTCGCCCGCCTTGAGCCGGCTCGCCGTGCCGGTCAGATACGCCGCCGTGTCGAACGCCCAGGAATGCACGATGACGCCCGCATCGGCGAGGGTGTCGGCGATCCGGCCGACGCTTGAGCCCTTCGGAATGACCAATGTTTTCGGTTGGGCGAGTGGTCCGGCAGCAAAATAGTCGCCGATCACCCACCCCAGCGTCGCCGCCGCCACGACCACTAGGGCGATGCCCCCCAGCGCGCCGTAACGCAGCCACCTCATGTCAAGGCGCCGGGCCAAAGATCAGCGAGGCGTTGGTCCCGCCGAAACCGAAGGAATTGCTCAGCGCGTAGCGGACCTGCCGCTCCTTGGCCTTCAGCGGCACGAGATCGATGTCGCAGCTGGGCGACGGATTCTCGAGATTGAGGGTGGGCGGCACGATGCCGTCGCGCAGCGCCAGGATGGAAAAGATCGCCTCGACGCTGCCGGCCGCGCCGAGCAGGTGGCCGATCGACGATTTGGTCGACGACATCGAAACCTTGTAGGCCGCGTCGCCAAACAGCCGCTTGACCGCGCCAAGTTCTATTTCGTCACCAAGAGGTGTCGAGGTGCCGTGCGCGTTGATATAGTCGATCTGGTCGGGGGCGAGCTTGGCGCGATTCAGCGCGTTGCGCATGGCGCGGAACGCGCCGCTGCCGTCCGCCGCCGGCGCCGTGATGTGGTACGCGTCGCCCGACATGCCGTAGCCGATCACTTCGGCGTAGATCTTGGCGCCGCGCTTCTTGGCGTGCTCAAGCTCCTCGAGCACGACGATACCGGCACCCTCGCCCATCACGAAGCCGTCGCGCTGCTGATCCCACGGACGCGACGCGCGATGCGGCTCGTCGTTGAACTTGGTCGAAAGCGCGCGCGCCGCCGCGAAACCGGCGATGCCGATGCGGCAGATCGCGGCTTCGGTGCCGCCGCAGACCATCACGTCGGCGTCGTCCCACATGATGATTCGCGCTGCGTCGCCGATGGCATGCGCGCCGGTCGAGCACGCGGTTACCACCGCGTGGTTAGGACCGCTGAACCCGTAGCGGATCGAAACGTGGCCCGAAGCCAGATTGATCAAGTTTGCCGGAATGAAGAACGGCGACAAACGGCGCGGGCCTTTTTCGTGAACCGTCAGCGCGCCCTCGGTGATCCCCGGCAGCCCGCCGATGCCCGAGCCGATCATCACGCCCGTGCGTTCCCGCTCCGCGCGATCGTCTGGCTTCCAGCCGGCGTCGTCCACCGCCTGCGCCGCGGCCGCCAGCGCATAGACGATGAACTCGTCCATCTTGCGCTGTTCCTTCGGCGGAACCCAATCGTCGGCATTGAACGAGCCGGACGCGGTTTCACCGCGCGGCACCTGACCGGCGATCTTGGCGGGCAGGTCCGACACGTCGAAATTCTGGATGGCGCGGATGCCAGACTGGCCGTCGAGCAACCGCTTCCAGACAGCCTCGGTCCCCACGCCCAGGGGCGTGACGACGCCGCATCCGGTGATGACGACGCGTCTCATGGACAAGAAACTACGATTTGTGCTGCTCGATGAAGTTCACCGCGTCCTTCACGGTCACGATCTTCTCGGCCGCGTCATCGGGGATTTCGCAGCCGAATTCCTCCTCGAACGCCATGACCAGCTCGACCGTGTCGAGGCTGTCGGCGCCCAGGTCGTCGATGAAACTGGCGTTCTCGGTCACCTTGGACTCGTCAACGCCCAGATGCTCGACGACGATTTTCTTAACCCGGTCGGCGATATCGCTCATGAGACCTTACCTCGGAAAGATTGACGCGCTGTTGGCTACAAATCTTGTTTGATCAAGCTGTTAGACACCGCCCGTACGCCCGGGAGACGCCGTCGGACGCGGCGGGGGCTGACATAACATAGATGGCGGGCCATGGCCACCCTCGATCGGATTCGACCTCAAATCATCGCCAGCCCGCCGTTGACGTGCAGCGTGTGGCCGGTGACATAACGTGATTCCTCGCTGGCGAGGAAGACGACGCAAGCCGCCACCTCCTCGGGAGTGCCGATGCGTTCCATGGGAATCGCGATCTTGAGGCGCTCGGTTTGCTCGGCCGACAAACCTTTGGTCATGGCTGTCGCGATAAAGCCGGGAGCGACACAATTGACGGTGATGCCACGCGACGCGACCTCGGCCGCGAGCGCTCTGGTCATGCCGACCATGCCGGCCTTGGCGGCGGCGTAGTTCACCTGACCTGGATTGCCGGTCGAGCCGACCACGGAACCGATGCCGATGATGCGTCCCCACCGCCGTTTCATCATGCCCCGGAGCGCCGCGCGCGCCAGGCGGAAGCCGGCGGTCAGATCGACCTCGATGACCTTGGCCCAGTCCTCGTCCTTCATCCGCATCGCCAGCCCGTCCTTCGTCAGACCGGCGTTGTTGACCAGGATGTCGAGTTGGCCGAGCTGCTCGTCGGCCGCCTTGACAAGCGCATCGCCCGCAACCGGATCGGCGAGATCGGCGGTGGCGACGAAGGCACGTTCGCCGAGCGCGGCCTTGAGCGTCGCGAGCTTGTCCGCCTTGGTGCCGGCCAACAGGACCTTGGCACCGGCGCCGTGGAGGGCGCGGGCGATGGCGCCACCGATGCCGCCCGAGGCGCCGGTGACCAGCGCCGCCTTGCCGCTCAAGTCGAACATGAACCGGTCCTTCTGCTGCTCAAAGCGCCTTGAGAAAAGCCTCGATCTCGGCCGGCGTGCCGATCGACTGGCCGGTCAGGTCGCGGTCGATCCGTTTGGCGAGCCCGCTCAGCACGCGGCCCGCGCCCACTTCGACCAGCGCGCTCACGCCCTGGCTCTTCATGGTGAGCACGCATTCGCGCCAGCGCACCAGGCCCGTCACCTGCTCGACCAGTAGCCGCTTGATCTCCGCCGGATCGCGCACGGTGGTCGCGGTCACATTGGCGACCAGCGGCACCAGCGGTTCGGTGATCTTCACGTCAGCAAGCGCCTCGGCCATCTCCCTGGCCGCCGGTTCCATCAGCGCGCAATGGAACGGCGCGCTCACCGGCAGCATAATGGCGCGCTTGGCACCCCGGCTCGCGGCGTGAACCACGGCTCGCTCCACCGCCGACCGGTGGCCGCTGACCACCACTTGGCCGGCGCCGTTGTCGTTCGCCGCTTCGACCACCTCGCCCTGGGCCGCCTCGCTCGCCACCGCGCGCGCGACGTCGAGCTCGAGACCGAGTAGCGCCGCCATCGCGCCGATACCCACCGGCACCGCGCGCTGCATGGCGCGGCCGCGCCGCTTCAACAGTCGGGCGGCATCGGCAATCGCCAGCGCATGCGCCGCCGCGAGCGCAGAATATTCGCCGAGCGAATGTCCGGCGACGAAAGCGGCGTGGCGCTTGAGATCGAGACCGCCCTCCCGCTCCATCACGCGCATCGCCGCGAGGCTCACCGCCATCAGCGCCGGCTGCGCATTCTCGGTGAGGACCAGATCGCTCTCCGGCCCCTCGAACATCAGATGCGACAGATTCTGCTTCAGCGCTTCGTCGACCTCGCCGAAGACTTCACGCGCGGTCGGAAAGGCGGCGTGCAACTCGCGGCCCATCCCCACCGCTTGCGAGCCCTGGCCCGGGAATACGAATGCGCGGCTCATCGTCGGCGCTAACTCAGAAAAGCGAGACGTGAGTGTAATAGGCGCAGCGCAATTCCCAGTCGACGATCCGCTGATTGCCCTCGGCCGGCTCGACGTCCTTCTTCGCCACGTCGTAGCCCGGCACGGCACAAATCTGGCCCGCTTTCCCCGCCAACAGCTTCTGCGCCGCCGCATCGGCCGACGCGTCGCCCGTGTTGTCGCTCGCGGCCGAGACACCGATGACGTCGCGCGCCGGATCGCGATCGACCGGCACGCAGCCGGTGGCAAGGGCCGCCACGGCCAAGACAAGCCACGTCTTCATGAGTCCTCCCGGGCACCGGATACACCCGCGCCGAAAGCCTGTAAAGCGACTGTAATGCGGCGCGGCGCGGCGCGGCGCGGCGTCAGTCGCGAAAACCGCCGCTTGCGAGATGGGCCGCCTTGCTATACTTGCCCGGCAACCCGCATGCAGCCATGAACGAACGCTACGTCGTCGAAGATCGCGCCCGGAACACCTTCTCGCTGTCGCGCGAGACGCTGGTTTCGTCCGCCGTGCTCGAGAAAGAGTGTCGCGCGATTTTCGACACCTGCTGGATCTATGTCGGCCACGCCTCGGAACTCGCGCACCCGGGCGATTTCCGCACCCGCCATGTCGCCGGCCGGCCGGTGATTTTCTGCCGCGATAAGGCCGGCGCCATCCACGTCCTGCTCAACTCGTGCCGTCATCGCGGCGCGACCGTGTGCCGCGAGCGCGAGGGCAATGCGCGCCAATTCATGTGCATGTACCACGGCTGGACCTACGAAACCGACGGCATGCTCAAGGCCGTGCCGGGCGCCGAGGCCTACGGACCGGATTTCGACAAGCGGAAATTCGGCCTGGTTCCGGTGCCGCGGCTCGAACATTATCGCGGCTTCTACTTCGCCTGCTTCGACCGCGCCGCCGTCCCGCTCGTCGAGTATCTCGCCGGCGCCAAGGAATATATCGATCTGGTCGTTGACCAGTCGCCGTCTGGCCGCATGGAGATCATCGCGGGCGTGCAGGAATACGATATCAAGGCGAACTGGAAGCTGCTGGTCGAGAACAGCGTCGACGACTATCACCTGCCGACGGTGCACACGACCTGGCTCAACTACATGAAGAACGCCGGCGTCAACGTGCGACCGCCGAAGGACGAAGGGTTGCTGCTGCCGTCCAAGGGTTGGGGCAGGGATCTCGGCAACGGCCATCTCACGACCGACAACATCAATTTTCGCGGCCGCCCGGTGGCGCGCTGGATCTCGATCTACGGCGAGGACGCCAAGGCCGACATCGAGGCGATCCGCCGCGAGCTGGTTGCGCGCCTCGGCGCGGAGCGTGCTGCGCGCATCGCCGATACCAACCGCAACCTGGTCGTATTTCCCAATCTGGCGATCAATGACGGCTCATCGGTGACGGTGCGCACCTTCTTCCCGATCGCGCCCGATCGCATGCGCGTGACCGCTTGGTGCCTCGGGCCGGCGGAGGAGACGCGGGCACAACGCGCACGGCGGCTCGATGCCTTTCTCACCTTCTACGGCCCCGGCGGCTTCGCCACGCCCGACGACGTTGCCGCGCTCGAGGCGGTGCAGCAGGGTCTGGCGGCGTGGCGCGAGGTCGGCTGGTCCGACATGTCGCGCGGCATGGCCAAATCCGCCGGCGAACAGCTCAACACCGACGAAGGCCACGTGCGCGTGTTCTGGCGCCGCTGGAGCGAGCTGATGGATCGCGCCGGATGAGCGACCGGCGCAACGCGGCGAGCGCGACGCGGGAGGAAGTCGAGGACTTCCTCTACCGCGAGGCGACCCTGCTCGATGCCTGGAAGCTCGACGAATGGCTGGCGCTCACCACCGCCGATTGCGGCTATTACGTGCCGCCCAACGACAAGCCCGACGCCGACCACCGCTCGACGCTCTTCACCATCGCCGACAATCACGCGCGGCTGGTCGAGCGTATCAAGCGCCTCAAGGATCCGAGCGCGCATGCCGAATATCCGCCGTCGCGCACGCGGCGGCTCATCGCTAACGTGCGGATCACCGGCAGCGACGGCGATGCCATCGAGGTCGCGGCCAATTTCGTGGTCTATCGCTTCCGCCGCGATAACGACCGCCGCGAGTTCGTCGGCCATTACCGTTACAAGCTCCGGCGCGAGAACGGCGCGCTCCGGATCGCCGAGCGCCGCGCCATCCTCGATGGCGAAGAGTTGGGTGCGCTGGGCGCGGTCAGCTTCATCCTATGAACGCGAAAACAAACGTCGACGCGCCCGATTGGTCGACGATTCCCGCGCCAGTCGACGACGGCGCAGCCCGGCATCTGCCGGGCGCGCGGATGGCGGCGATCCCGCTCAGCGCGACCGATGGACACGTGATCGATCTCGCCGTCCTTCGCGGCCGCACGATCGTCTACGCCTATCCGCGCACCGGCAAGCCCGGTGTCGACAATCCGCCGGGATGGGACATGATCCCCGGCGCGCGCGGCTGCACGCCCCAATCGTGCTCGTTCCGCGATCATTTCGATGAGCTGAGGCGTCACGGCGTCGCGCATCTATTCGGGCTTTCGACCCAGCCGACCGCGTACCAGCGCGAGGCCGCCGAGCGGCTCCATCTGCCCTTCGCTCTTCTCTCGGACGCGGATTTGCGGCTGACCACCGCAATGAACCTGCCGATCTTCGAGATCGACGGCATGACGCTCTTGAAACGCTTCACCCTCGTCATCGACGACGGTGTCGTGACACAAGTGTTCTATCCAGTGTTTCCACCCGATCGGAACGCCGCCGAGCTCCTGACCTGGCTATCCCGAAGACCGCCGATAACGCGTTGATCGGTTTGGCTTTCTGCCCGCTTGCGCCGGCGAAACCTTGGTGTATAGTCCGCCGCCTCCTTGCCGGCTTTGCCGGCTAGGCCCGGGCGGCTGATGCTCGATCCTCGACCAGCGCCGGGCCGCAAACAGCCATAAGGAGCTGGGATGCCGTTCTACGAAAACGTCTTTATTGCGCGCCAGGACGTCTCGTCCGCTCAGGTCGAGACGTTGACCGACACGTTCGCCAATCTGATCGCCGAGCACGGCGGCAAGGTCGCCAAGCGCGAATATTGGGGCCTGCGCAACCTCGCCTACCGCATCAAGAAGAACCGCAAGGGCCACTACATGCTGCTCAACCTCGACGCGCCGCCGGCGGCAGTGAGCGAGCTCGAGCGCACCATGCGCATCAACGAGGACGTGCTGCGCTATCTGACCGTGCGCGTCGAGGTGCTGGAAGAGGGCCCCTCTGCAATGATGCAGGCGCGTTCGCGCGGCGAAGAGCGCGAACGCGAACGCGGCCGACGGTTCGAGCGCGAGAGCGAGCGAGCGCCCAGCCCCGAAGCTGAGCCGGTAGGAGAGACGCCATGAACGGCGAGGAGCGCGGCGAGCGGGGGGAGCGGGGCGACCGCAGCGGCGGCCGCCAGCAGGCGCGCCGGCCGTTCTTCCGCCGGCGCAAGTCGTGCCCGTTCTCGGGTCCGCATGCGCCCAAGATCGACTATAAGGACGTCAAACTGCTCCAGCGCTTCGTCTCGGAGCGCGGCAAGATCGTGCCGTCGCGCATCAGCGCGGTGTCGACCCTGAAGCAGCGCGAACTGGCGCAAGCCATCAAGCGGGCCCGCTTCCTCGGCCTCCTGCCCTACAGCCTGCGTTGAGGGAGACGAGATTATGATGGAAGTCATCCTCCTCGAACGCGTCGAGAAGCTCGGCCAGATGGGCCAGGTGGTGAAGGTGCGGCCCGGCTTCGCGCGCAACTACCTGTTGCCGCAGAAGAAGGCTCTGCGCGCCACCAAGGAAAACTTGGCGATCTTCGAGAAACAGCGGGCACAGCTCGAAGCGGCCAATCTGGCGCGGCGCGGCGACGCCGAACAAGTCGGGCAAAAGCTCAGCGGTATCGCGGTGGTGATCATCCGCCAGGCGGGCGAAAGCGGCCAACTCTACGGCTCGGTGACCGCGCGCGACATCGCCCAGGCGGTGACCGATGCCGGCTTCACCATCGGCAAGGGCCAAGTCACGCTCGACAAGGCGATCAAAACGCTGGGCCTCTATCCGATGCGCGTCCGGCTCCATCCCGAGGTCGCGGTCCAGATCACGGTCAACGTGGCGCAGTCGACCGAAGAAGCCGAAATGCAGGCCAAGGGCATCGACGTGACCAAGCGCACGCAGGAAACGTCGGCCGCTTCCGCCGACGCGGCACCGGCGGCCGAACCGGCGCCGGCGCCCGAAACCGCCGCCAAACCCAAGAAGGCGAAAGCCAAGGGCAAGGCGAGCGCGGACGAGCCGGCCGAGGCCAAGCCGGCCAAGGCTGCCAAGGCCGAGAAGGCGGGAAAGGGCGAGAAGGCCGAGAAGGGCGAGAAGGCTGGCAAGCCGAAGCGCGAGAAAAAGAGCACCAAGGAATAACGTCGCGCCGCGCGCCGCGGGACCGAAGGAGGCGACGTGTTCGAGGGCTTCGACCGCAAGCGCATCGAACTCGGCAACATCGCTGTCAATTGCGTGGTCGGCGGCGACGGGCCGCCCGTGCTACTGTTGCACGGCTTTCCGCAGAACCTGGCGATGTGGGCGCGGGTCGCGCCGATCCTGGCTCGCCGCTTCACCGTGGTATGCGCCGATCTGCGCGGCTACGGCGATTCGTCGAAGCCGAAATGCCTGCCCGACAATTCGAACTACGCGTTCCGCGCCCTGGCCGCGGACCAAGCTGCGGCGATGGCGCGGCTCGGCTTTGGCCGGTTCCACGTCGTCGGCCATGACCGCGGCGGCCGGACCGCGCATCGCATGGCGCTCGACCGGCCGGACGCGGTGCAGTCGCTCGCGGTGCTCGACATCGCTCCCACCTACGCGATGTTCATGGAAACCAATCGGCTCGTCGCCGGCGCCTATTGGCACTGGTACTTCCTGTCGCAGCCGGCGCCCTTTCCCGAGCGGCTGATCGGCAACGATCCGGATTTCTTCTACGAGACCTGCTTGGTCGGCTGGGGCGCGACGCGGCTGGCGGATTTCGATCGCGAGACGCTCGCCGACTATCGGCGCTGCTGGCGCGATCCGACGATGATACACGGCTCATGTTCGGACTATCGTGCCGCCGCCACCATCGACCTCGAGCACGACCGGGCCGATCTGGCGCGTCAGGTGACCTGTCCCGCCCTCGCCCTCTGGGGCGCCGCGGGTGTCATTCAGCGGTATTTCGACATGGCCGCTCAATGGGCCAAGCGGTGCGCCAACCTTCGCACTGCGACCCTGCCGGGCGGCCATTTCTTTGTCGACCAGTTTCCCAGTGAGACCGCGCGTATCCTCGCGGATTTCATTGCCGGCAGCGGGACAGCCGGATGAAAACCGTCGCACTTCCGAGCGGCGAGCGCGTGCCGGCCCTCGGCCTCGGCACGTGGATGATGGGCGAGCGCGGCGGGCACGATCGCGATGCCGTCAACGCGCTCAAGCGCGGCCTCGACCTCGGGATGACCCTGATCGACACCGCCGAGATGTACGGCGACGGCGGCGCCGAGGAACTCGTCGGCGAGGCGATCAGGGGCCGCCGCGACCGGGTCTTCGTGGTCAGCAAGGTGTTGCCGTCGAATGCCTCGCGCACCGGCGTCGTCGCGGCGTGCGAGCGCAGCTTGAAGCGGCTCGGCACCGAGCGCATCGATCTTTATCTCCTCCATTGGCACGGCAGCGTGCCGCTCGGCGACACGCTGACCGGCTTCGCCGAACTCAAGCGCGCCGGCAAGATCCGCTACTGGGGCGTGTCGAACCTCGATCTCGACGAGATGGAAGAGCTCTGGGCCCTGCCCGGCGGCAACGGCTGCACCGCCAATCAGCTGCTCTACAATCTCGGCCGCCGTGGTATCGAGTGGAACCTGATGCCGGCGCTCGCCGCGCGTGGCATTCCAGTCATGGCTTATTCTCCCCTGGAGCAGGGCCGGCTGCCGGGCAAGCGGGCGCTGAAGGAGATCGCGGCCGCGCGCGGCGCGACGGCGGCACAGGTAGCGCTTGCCTGGGTGTTGCAGCGGCCCGGCGTCATCGCCATTCCCAAAGCCGCCAACCCGACCCATGTGGCGGAAAATCGCGCCGCCCTCGACCTTGTCCTGGCCAGCGCGGAACTTGCCGCGCTTGACCGCGCCTTCCCACCACCACGCGGAAAAGCGTCCCTGGCTATGCTTTAAACGGGGCTTGTCTAGAACCTGGGGATTGCAGGAAAATCGTCGCAAGGGGAACCCGGGGACGGCGATGACTGTCGCACTATTGCTGCGCCACCTCGTACGCCGAGGCACCCTCCGCGTCATTGATGCGGCGGGACAGTTGCGCGTTTTCGCCGGAGCGCCCGGCAAGGTCATCACCATCCGCCTGCGCGACAAGAAGCTCGAGCGCGAACTCCTGTTCGTGCCCCGCTTGATGTTGGGCGAGGCGTATATGGACGGCCGCCTGACGATCGAGGATGCAAGCCTTTACGATTTCCTCGATTTCCTCGCCGCCAACATCAACCTGGCGCCGAAGAACTTCCTGACGCCGCTCTATAACGGCTTCGGCCGTGCGTTCCGCACCATCCAGCAATGGAATTCGGTGCGCCGTTCGCGCCGGAATGTCGCGCACCACTACGACCTGTCAGACGCGCTCTACGACATCTTCCTCGATCGCGACCGGCAATATTCGTGCGCGTATTTCACCGCCGTCGATCAAACCATCGACCAGGCGCAAGCCAACAAGAAGCGGCACATCGCGGCGAAGTTGCTGCTGAAGCCGGGGCAGCGCGTGCTCGACATCGGCTGCGGCTGGGGTGGGCTGGCACTCTATCTGGCAAAGGAATGCGAGGTCGAGGTCACCGGCCTGACTCTCTCGACTGAGCAGCTTCGCGTCGCGGAGCGCCGCGCCGCCGCGGCCGGGATGGCGTCGCGAGTGCGTTTCAAGCTCATGGATTATCGTCAGGAGCCGGGCCAGTACGACCGCATCGTCTCGGTCGGCATGTTCGAGCATGTCGGCGTGCCGCAATATCCGACCTTCTTCAAGAAGGTGAAATCGCTGCTCACCGAGGATGGCGTGGCGCTACTCCATTCGATCGGCCGTTCGGACGGCGCGGCCAGCACCAACCCATGGATCCGCAAGTACATTTTCCCGGGCGGCTATTCCCCCGCCCTATCCGAGGTCTTGCCGGTGGTGGAGCATACCGGGCTTTGGGTGACCGATATCGAAGTCTTGCGGCTGCATTATGCCGAAACCCTCCGCGCGTGGCGCACGCGCTTCCTGGCCGAGCGCGACCGCGTTAAAGCGCTCTACGACGAGCGCTTCTGCCGGATGTGGGAGTTCTATCTGGCCGGCTCCGAGATCGCCTTCCGCTATCAGGGCCATATCGTCTTCCAGATGCAGATGGCGCGGCGGGTCGACACCGTGCCGCTCACGCGCGACTATATGTTCGAGTGGGAGCGGAGCCATCAGGCACCGGCGGCGGCCGAGGCGGGACGCGCCGCGTAAGAAAATTCCGCCCGGCCCCACGAGTCGCGGAATGTTAACACCGTCATTCATCTGACTCACAGGCGACGCGGGCGGTTTCGTGCATGCCGCGCGTTTGACGGAGTGCTACAGTTCCGTCATGGAAACCGCTCTGTCGAGGGTGACGCCGCTGCACGACGGCGACGCGGGCTACCGCGTGCCGCCGCAGAACCTCGCGGCGGAGCAGGCGTTGCTCGGCTCCGTCCTCCAGAACAACAACGTCTTCAACAAGGTCGCCGACTTCCTCAAGGCCGAGCACTTCGCCGAGGCGGTGCATGGCCGAATCTTTGCCGCGATTGCGCGGCTGATCGAGCGCGGCCAACTCGCTAATGCGGTGACGCTCAAGAACCAGTTCGACCAAGACGCGGCGCTCGCCGAACGCGGCGGTGGCCAATACCTGTCGCGGCTCCAGGCGTCGGTGGTGACTATCCTCAATGCGGCCGACTACGGCCGGACGATCCACGATCTCTATCTCCGCCGCCAGCTCATCGAGGTCGGCACCGACGTCGTCAACGAGGCCTATGCCCACGACCTCGATCTGACCGCGCCGCAGCAGATCGAGGCCGCCGAGCAGCGGCTGTTCAACCTGGCGACCGCAGGTGAGACGGAAGGCGGATTCCAGCCCTTCACTGCGGCGATGACCGACGCCGTACGGATGGCCGAGGCCGCCTTCAAGCGTAGCGGCAAGACCACGGGCGTCGCCACCGGCTTCGGCGACCTGGACAAGCTGCTGGGCGGCCTCCATCCCTCCGATCTGGTCGTCCTGGCTGGCCGACCGTCGATGGGCAAGACCGCGCTGGCCACCAATATCGGCTTCAATGCCGCGCGTGCCTATCGGCCCAAGGTCGACGAGCCCACCAAGGCCGAGGACGGCGCCGTGGTTGGCTTTTTCTCTCTCGAGATGTCGTCCGAGCAGCTGGCGACGCGAATCCTGGCCGAGGAATCCGGCGTGCCCTCGCACGAGATCCGCCAGGGCAAGGTGTCGAACGACGACTTCGACAAGTTCGTCCAGGCGAGCCAGCGGTTGGCCTCGGTACCGTTCTTCGTCGACGACACGCCGGCGATGACGATTGCCGCCCTCCGCACCCGTGCGCGGCGCCTGAAGCGCACGCACAATCTCGGCCTGGTCGTCGTCGATTACCTCCAGCTCATCCGCGGCGCGAGCGAGGGCGGCGGTTTCGAGAACCGGGTGCAGGAAATCTCCGAAATCACCCGCGGCCTCAAGGCGCTGGCCAAGGAGCTCGATGTGCCGGTGCTGGCGCTGTCGCAGCTGTCGCGCGCCGTCGAGCAGCGTGAGGATAAGCGGCCGATGCTGTCCGACCTGCGTGAATCGGGATCGATCGAGCAGGACGCCGACGTCGTGATGTTCGTTTTCCGCGAGGAATACTACCTGATGCGCTCACCGCCGACGCAGCGGCCGGAGGAAAACCAGGAGAAATTCAACGACCGTATCGAAAAGCACCGGCAGCGCTGTGAGGAAGTCTACGGCCTCGCTGAAATCCATGTCGCCAAGCAGCGACACGGTCCGATCGGCAAGGTGACGCTGCGGTTCGACGGCAACACCACCAAGTTCGACAACTACATCAGCGGCGACCGCCTGCCCGATGCCTTCTGACCGGAAGGTGGCAGCTCGGGCGGGCGCCATCCTGGAAATTGACCTGCGCGCCGTGGCTGCCAATTGGCGGCGCTTGCAGCGTGAACTCGCGCCCGGCGCGCGCATGGCGGCGGTGGTCAAGGCCGACGCCTATGGCCTCGGCGTCGCGCGGATCGGTCCGATCCTGGCCAGGGCGGGCTGCGGCCTCTTCTTCGTCGCCACGCTGGACGAGGGAGTGGCGTTGCGCAAGGTGTTGCCCAAAGCTGCCATCGCGGTGCTTGACGGCGCGCTCGCCGGCAGCGAAACCGTCTTCGCCCGCGCCCGGCTCATCCCGGTGCTTAACGATCTCGGCCAGGTGGTGCGCTGGAGCAAGGCCCATCCGCGCAAGCCGGCGATCCTCCACCTCGACACCGGCATGGCGCGTCTCGGCTTGTCGCGCACCGAGGTCGACCGGCTCGCGGCCGATCCGGCGCTGCTCGCGCGCGTCGATCTTGCCGCGATCATGAGCCACCTCGCCTGCGCCGATGAGCCGCGGCATCCGAAGAATCCCGAACAGCTTGCTCGCTTCCGCGCCGCGCTCGCGCGCCTGCCGAAGGCGCCCGCGTCGCTGGCATCGTCGTCGGGAATCTTCCTGGGGCCCGCCTACCATTTCGAAATCGTCCGGCCGGGCGCGGCGCTCTTCGGCATCAATCCGCTACCCGGCCAACCGAATCCGATGCAGCCGACGGTCGCGCTCAAGGCCAAGATTCTCCAGGTCCGCGACGTTGACGCAGGGGAGACCGTTGGATATGGTGCGACGCACCGCATGGAGCGGCCGAGTCGCATCGCGACCGTCGCCGTTGGCTACGCCGACGGCTGGCTCCGCTCCGCAAGCAATCGCGGCAGCGCGGCGATTGCCGGCCGAAGGGTTCCCGTCGTTGGACGCATCTCCATGGATCTGCTGACGCTCGACGTGACGGGGATCGAAGCAGGCCAGGCAAAGCCCGGCGCCTATGTCGACCTGCTCGACGACAGCTACGGCGTTGACGACGCGGCCGACGCGGCCGGCACCATCGGCTACGAGATGCTCACGCTGCTGGGCCGGCGCTACGCGCGGATCTATCGCGGGGCGCGCTGAATGGCGTTTCTCGCGCGGGTCGGTCGCGTCTTTCTGGGGTTCCTCGCGGCCGCCGGCCGCCTCGCGCTGTTCACGCTCACCGCGCTGAGCCACTGCGTTCGCCCACCGATCTACGTCAACTTGATCTTCCGGCAGTTCGTGGACATCGGCTATTACTCGCTCCCCGTCGTCGGCCTCACGGCGATCTTCATCGGCATGGTGCTGGCGCTGCAGCTCCATACCGGCTTCAACCGCATCACCGGCGGCGAAAGCGCGATCGCGCAGGTGGTCGTCCTCGGTATGACCCGCGAGCTTGGGCCGGTAATCGCCGGCCTGATGGTTGCTGGGCGCATCGGCGCCGCCATCGCCGCCGAAGTTGGCACCATGCGCGTCACCGACCAGATCGACGCGCTGTCGACGCTCTCGACGAATCCCTACAAATACCTCGTGGTGCCCCGGATCCTCGCCGGGATCGTAGCGCTGCCGGCACTGGTCCTGATCGCCGACATCATCGGCGTGTTCGGCGGCTTTCTCGTCGCCACCTACAAGTTCGGCTTCAATCCGGCGGCCTATCTGCACAACACCGCCGATTTCCTGCGTCGCGACGACGTGATCTCGGGCTTGATCAAGTCGTCGGTCTTCGGCTTTTTGATCGCCCTGATGGGCTGCTACACCGGCTATCATTCGAAGGGCGGCGCGCAAGGCGTCGGCGCCGCGACGACCTATGCGGTGGTGTCGGCCTCGGTGCTGATCCTGACGTTCGATTATATCCTTTCGGCCCTGCTGTTCTCGTCATGACGGCCGCACCCAAGATATCTGTCCGCGGCCTGAGGAAATCCTTCGGCGCCAAGGTCGTGCTCGACGGGCTTGATCTCGACGTCGGCGTCGGCGAGAGCGTCGTCGTCATCGGCGGCTCGGGCACCGGCAAGTCGGTGATGGTCAAGTGCATCATCGGCCTGATGGAGCCCGACGCGGGCTCGGTCAAGATCGACGGTCAGGAAGTCACCGGCCTCAAGCGCAGCGAGCGTGAACGGCTGATGCAGAAATTCGGCATGCTGTTCCAGGGGTCCGCGCTGTTCGACAGTCTGCGCGTCTGGCAGAACGTCGCCTTCGGCCTGATTCAGGGCCACGGTATCGGCCGCGACGAAGCCAAGGCGATCGCGATCAAGACGCTGGGCGCGGTCGGACTCGGCCCCGAGGTCGCCGAGCTGTGGCCGGCCGAGCTGTCGGGCGGCATGCAGAAGCGCGTCGGCCTGGCGCGCGCGATCGCCGCCAAGCCCGAGATCATCATCTTCGACGAACCGACCACCGGGCTCGACCCGATCATGGGCGACGTGATCAACGATCTGATCATCAAATGCGTGCGCGACCTGGGCGCGACGGCGGTCTCGATCACGCACGACATGGCGTCGGCGCACAAGATCGCCGACCGCATCGCTATGATCTACAAGGGCAGGATCATCTGGCAGGGTCGGGCGAGCACCATCGACAAATCGGGCAACGAATACGTCGAGCAATTCATCCACGGCCGCGCCGAAGGCCCGATTCAGATGGAGGTGCGCGCACTGTGACCGCCCGAAACCGCTCGAAGATTTGAGCATGGCCCGCGCCGAAAGTCGCTTCGTCTGCCAGAGATGTGGCGCCGTGCACCCGAAATGGGCGGGCAAGTGCGACGAGTGCGGCGCGTGGAACACGCTGGTCGAGGAAGCGGCTCGGGCGAGCGCGCCCAAGGGCCTCGGTGGCGGCAAGGGCGGGCGGGCGCTTACTTTCGTCGGACTTCAGGGCGATGCCCAGGCTACCGCGCGGCGGGCGTCGGAGATTGCCGAGTTCGACCGCGTCTGCGGCGGCGGTCTGGTGCCCGGCTCGGCGTTGCTGATCGGCGGCGATCCGGGCATCGGCAAGTCGACTTTGATCCTGCAAGCGATGGCCGCGCTGGCCGCCGGCAAGAGCGGCCAGAAGCTCGACTGTGCCTATGTCTCCGGTGAGGAGTCGCTCGACCAGGTGCGGTTGCGGGCGCGACGGCTCGACGTCGCCGACGCGCCTGTGCGTTTGGCCGCCGGCACCTCGATCCGCGATATCGCAGCGAGCCTCGATCGCCCCGACGCGCCGCAGGTGGTGGCGATCGATTCGATCCAGACCATGTATCTCGACAATCTCGACAGCGCGCCCGGCACGGTCAGCCAAGTGCGCGCCTCGGCGCAGGAGCTGATCCGCCTCGCCAAAACGCGCGGCTTCACCCTGCTGCTGGTCGGACACGTCACCAAAGAGGGCATGATCGCGGGGCCGCGAGTGCTCGAGCACATGGTCGATACCGTGCTCTATTTCGAAGGCGAGCGCGGCCATCAGTTCCGCATCCTGCGGGCGGTCAAGAACCGCTATGGCCCGACCGACGAGATCGGCGTCTTCGAGATGACCGACACGGGCCTTGCCGAAGTGCCCAATCCCTCGGCGCTCTTCCTCGGTGATCGCCAGCGCGAGATCGCGGGCTCCGCCGTATTCGCCGGCATCGAGGGCACGCGGCCGATGCTGGTCGAGATCCAGGCGCTGGTGGCGCCCTCGGCGCCCGGCACGCCGCGCCGCGCCGTCGTCGGCTGGGATGGTAATCGCCTGGCCATGGTCCTCGCCGTGCTCGAGGCGCGCTGCGGCGTCGCCATCGGCGCAAATGACATCTATCTCAACGTCGCCGGCGGTTTGCGCATATCCGAGCCAGCAGCCGATCTGGCGGTCGCCGCGGCGCTGGTCTCGGCGCTGGCGCACGAGCCGGTGCCGGCCGACATGGTGGTGTTCGGCGAGATCGGACTGTCGGGCGAGGTGCGGCCCGTAAGCCAGGCCGAGGCGCGGCTCAAGGAGGCCGAGAAGCTCGGCTTCGCCTCGGCGTTAATGCCGCCGCGACGCGCGCGCGGCAAGGACAAGTTGACGCCGCCAGGCGGATTCAAGACACGCGAGATCGCGCATCTGAAGCAATTGCTGACCCTGTTCGAGAACGCGCCGCAGACCTTCCGCCAGGCCGGCGCAAGAGGAGGACGCACGTGACCGGCTTCGACATCGCCATCATCGTCTTCATCGTCGCCTCCGGGCTGTTCGCCTTCGTGCGCGGCTTCGTCAAGGAAGTGCTCTCGATCATCGCCTGGTTCGGCGCCTCGGTGGCCGCGCTTTATGCCGTTCCCTATTTGCGGCCGCTGGCGCTGCGCTTTACGCCCAGCGAGCAGCTCGCCGGCGCGGCAGCGGCATTCGTCGCCTTCATCGTCGCCTTGGTGGTGCTTTCGCTGATCACCGCGATGATCGCCAACCGAGTCAAGGACAGCCCGGCGGGTGGCATCGACCGCACCTTCGGTTTCGTCTTCGGCTTGGCGCGCGGCGCCTTGCTGGCCTGCCTTGTCTATGCGGCGATGCTGGTGATGATGCCGGCGCTCGGCGCGACGCCGCTCTGGTGGACGAATTCGCGCACCCGCCCGCTGCTGGCAGCCGGACTGGCAGTGCTCGGGCAATTGGCGCCACGGTCGACTCATTCGCAAGAAGGCGCCCGGTCGGTCGAGCAGCAGCTTCAAGACGCGCTGCACGCCTTCGCCGTGCCCAAGTCGGAGCCCCAGCCGCAAGGCGGCGCGCCCAATTACTCGCCGCAGGACCAGCGCGATCTCGACCGGCTGTTCCAGCAGAACCAGGGGTCGCATTAACCACGGCGGCGGCAATTATTCGGCGCCGGAATGCGGGACTCGACAAGCCGCTCTGGCGGTATCCGTTTATTCCGTGTAGAAGGCTCTGGCCCTCGACGGCGACGTTTGGCGACACCATCTATGGCTTGCGGCGGCCAGGCAGCGGGCGGCCGGAGCGCGCATAAAGGCGGCAGCATGTTGACGACCCACCCCTGGGACGACGACCATTTCCGGGAGGAATGCGGCGTTTTCGGGGTCTTCGGGCATCCCGAAGCGGCGGCGCTGACCGCGCTGGGCCTGCACGCGCTCCAGCACCGCGGCCAGGAGGCGGCGGGAATCGTCACCTACGACGGCGAGCAATTTCATGCCCATCGCGGCCTGGGCCTAGTGGGCGAGAATTTCAGCTCCAAGGACGTGATCGCGCGGCTCGCCGGCCGTTCGGCCATCGGCCATGTTCGCTATGCCACCACCGGCGAGGTCGCGCTCCGCAATGTCCAGCCGCTGTTCGCCGACTTCACCTTCGGCGGCCTCGCCATCTGCCACAACGGCAACCTCACCAATTCCTACCATCTGCGCAACCGCTTGGTGCGGCGCGGCAGCATCTTCCAGTCGACCTCGGACACCGAGGTGATCGTCCACCTCATCGCTACCTCGCTCAAAGACACGGTCGAGGACCGCATGGCCGAAGCGCTGCGCCAAGTCGAAGGCGCCTATTCGCTCGCGGCGCTGACCCAGCACGGCTTGATCGGCGTGCGCGATCCTCTTGGTATCCGGCCATTGGTGCTGGGCAAGCTCGGCGAAGCCTATATCCTGGCTTCGGAGAGCTGCGCGCTCGACATCATCGGCGCCACCTTCGTGCGCGACATCGAGCCGGGCGAGATGATCGCGATCGGTCCCGGCGGCATCAAGAGCAGCAAGCCCTTCGAAATCACGCACAAGCGCTTCTGCGTCTTCGAGTACATCTACTTCGCGCGGCCCGACAGCGTCGTCGACGGCGTCAGCGTCTACGAGGCGCGCAAGCGAATCGGCATGGAGCTGGCGCGCGAGAGCGCGGTGCCCGCTGACATCGTCATTCCCGTGCCGGACTCGGGTGTTCCCGCCGCGATCGGCTATGCCGCCGAATGCGGTCTGCCGTTCGAGCTCGGCATCGTGCGCAACCATTACGTCGGCCGCACCTTCATCGAGCCAACCGACCAGATCCGCCATTTGGGCGTCAAGCTCAAGCACAACGCCAACCGCGCCAGCATCGCCGGCAAGCGCGTCATCCTGGTCGACGATTCGATCGTCCGCGGTACTACGTCGACCAAGATCGTGGCCATGATCCGCCAAGCCGGCGCGCGCGAGGTGCACATGCGCATCTCGAGCCCGCCGACGACCCATTCGTGCTTCTACGGCATTGCCACGCCCGAGCGCACGCAGCTGCTTGCTTCGGCGATGGACGTGCAAGCCATGGCGAAGCACATCGGCGCCGACTCCCTCTCCTTCGTGTCGATCGACGGACTTTATCGCGCGCTCGGCCAAGCCAAGCGCAACCGCATCGCGCCGCAGTTCTGCGATGCCTGCTTCAGCGGTGATTATCCGGTCCCGCTCGTCGACCACGACGCCGGCAAAGTTTCAACCCAGCTCTCGCTCCTCACCGAGACCGTCTAGGTGGCCGCGCTGCAGGGTCGTCTGGCGCTGGTGACCGGCGCGTCGCGCGGTATCGGCGCGGCGGTGGCCCACCGTCTTGCCGCAGAGGGCGCCCACGTCATCGCCGTGGCGCGCACCCAGGGTGCACTCGAGGAGCTGGACGACGCCGTGCGCACCAGCGGCGGTGCGGCCACGCTGGTTCCGCTCGACCTGCGCGACTTCGACACGATCGACCACATGGGCGGCGCGCTGCATGAGCGTTTCCAGAAGCTCGACGTCCTGGTCGCCTGCGCCGGCGTGCTCGGCAGCCTTTCGCCCATGGGCCATATCGACCCCAAGCTCTGGCGCGAGGTTTTCGACGTCAATGTCACCGCGAATTATCGGCTGATCCGATCGCTCGATCCGTTGCTGCAGCGCTCCGACAGCGGCCGCGCCGTTTTCGTCACCTGCGCCGCGGCGCGCGACCTGGCCCCGTTCTGGGGCGCCTATGGCGCCAGCAAGGCGGCGCTCGAGGCGATGGTGCGCATCTACGCGGCCGAGGTTGCCAAGACCGCGCTCAAGGTGAATTTGGTCGACCCCGGCCCGGTGCGCACCCGCCTGCGTGCCGAGGCGTTTCCTGGCGAGGACCGCGCCGCGCTCAAGGCGCCCGAGGACGTGACGGAAATTTTCATGCGGCTCGCCGCGGCGGATTGTCCGCATCACGGCAAGATCGTGAGCGCCTAGGCGGCGACCTCGGCCGGCGTCGAGGCGTTCGAAACGACGCGATTCGGCGGCAGGATTATGCGCACTATGGTGCCCTGGTTCGGAACGCTTTCGATCTCGAAGATGCCGCCATGTGCCTCGACCAGCTTCTTGGTCAGCGGCAGGCCGAGGCCCGTACCGCCGCCGTTGCGGTTGAAGGCATTGTCGACCTGGCTGAACGGTTCCAGCACCACTTGAAGGTCGGCCTCGGCAATGCCGACGCCGGTGTCGCGGACTTCGATCGCCAGGCGGCCACGCTCGACCGCTGCGCGTACCGCGATCGAGCCGCCGGCCGGCGTGAACTTGACGCTATTGGTCAGCAAGTTGAGCATGATCTGGCGCAGACGGCGCTCGTCGCCGCGCACGCAATAGACCTCGGGCGCGATCACCTGGACGAGGCTGACGTTCTGTGCCGTAGCCCGGCGCGCGACCATGCGGATCGACGAGTCGATGAGGTCGGCGACATTGACCACCTCATCGGCGAGTTCGAGCCGCTCGGCCGCGATCTTGGTCAGGTCGAGGATGTCGTTGATGAGTTCAAGCAGGTGCTTGCCGCTGGCGTTTAGATCGCGCGCGTATTCGAGATATTTCTCATTGCCGATCGGCCCGAGCACCTCGCCGCTGATCATCTCCGAGAATCCGATCACGGCATTGAGCGGCGTGCGAAGCTCGTGACTCATGTTGGCCAGGAATTCCGACTTGGCGCGCAACGCGACCTCGGCGCGACGATTGGCCTCGAACAGGCGGGAAACCAGCCTCTCCTTCTCTGCCTTGTTGCGGATGACCACGATGAGCGAGGCGAAGGAGTGTCGCGCCATCAGGCTCAAATTGACCGCAAACGCGAGATAGAGCACGCCGAGCGCGATGTGCGCCGGATCGCCGGCGGCGAAGGTGACGACGATCAGCGGCGCAACCACCGGCCAGACAAACGCATCCACGACCGGCACGTGCGCGGTGTAGCCCGAGGCGATGCCGCCGGCCAGGCCGGCGATGATGATCGGCACGAAGGTGTCGCTCGGCGCATGGGAATACATCGCGACGACCATCGCGAAGCTGCCCCACTGGCACCCCGTCGCCGCGGCGAAGTAGGTGCACCGCCGAATCCACACCTGCGGCTCGAAATCGGCGTCGTGGCGGTGGCGGTGATAAAGGCGCCACAGCGCCATGCGGATGATGCAGATGCCGACGAGGGCCACGCCCCAGCCCAGAAAGACCGGCGTCGCGAAAGCGATCGACAGCACGAGAATGGCGGACAGCGTCACCAGCAGATTGGTGGCGACTGGCCACGGCGACGAATACAGCATGTCCGCCAGTTCGCATTGAACGGCGGTATCGTCCACGCGGGGCGCCGGGTCGGAGGCCGCGGCCACCGCCTCGCGCGTTAGCTCGATCGGAATCATCGTCCGAGAATCTACCGATCAATGTCCTAAGACTTTCCTAGGCTTTGCCGGTAACCACCTCAAATGCGAGCGGCCGCAAATCGCCTCAAATGTTGAGCAATTCCGGTCCCGCAGCGGACGGACGGTCGCGAGGCGTCAGCCCGCCGGATGGAAGATTCCCGGCGCGAAGGCGATACGCTGTTGGGCCTGCTTCATGCGGTCGGTCGGGCCGATCGCGATGCCCCATTGGTCCATCCGGCCGGGCGGCCAGGTCCAGTGCTCGGGACCACGGGATTTGTAGCTCTTGCCGACGCGTTCGATCTCGGCGGTGTATTCGATGACCGCATCGTCCGGCCCGACGAAATAGGCGAAGACGTTGTTGCCCGGACCGTGCCGGCCAACGCCCCACTCGATCGCGAAGCCGCCGTCGCGCAGCCGTCCCGCGCCGCGCATCACGCTGTCGATGTCGGGCATTTCAAAGGCGAGGTGGTTGAGGGTCGGCGCCGTGCCGCGTGCGAAGGCCAGTACGTGATGCTGCTCGTTGCAGCACAGGAACGTCATCATCCGGGTCTGGTCGATGACGCGGAAGCCGAGATGTTCGACGTAGAATCCGCTGATCGCGTCGACATCGGCCGAATTCAGCACGACGTGCGCAAGGCCGATCGGCCGGTCGGCGCGCGTTCCGGCATCGGCGTGCCGCTTGTCGCCGGCGAGGATGCGTATCGTGCGGCCCTCGGGATCCTTGAAACCGAAGCCGTAACCGCCGCCGGGCTCGTTGATCGAAGCAGGCTTCTCGAGTTCGGCGAGGCTGGCCTTCTTCAAGCTGGCATGGATGGCATTGATTTCGGCCTTGCCCGGCGCCGTCAGGTCGATCCGCAGCAGGTCGGCCCGCGGCCGCGCATGAAGGCCGAGGACGTGGTGATAGGGACCGGTGCCGCGCAGATAGACGGAACCGGGATGCTCGACCACCGGCGCCAGCCGCCAGATGTCGGTGTAGAAGCGTACCCGCGATTTGAGGTCGGTCACCCCGAGATCGACGCCTCGCAGCCCATAGACCCGGGTGCTCTTGCCGCTTCCGCGCCCCGCCGTCCCGCCTTTGTTAGGCGATTTCAGCGACTTGGCCATGACCCTCCACTGCGCCTGTCAAAAGCCCCCCTGATCGGCGCGCGACAAAATCGCACAGAGGCGCTGGCGTGTCGAGGCTTGGCGTTTGGAATCGATCTTTAGTCTTTTAATAACAAGGCGTTAATTGAGCGCCTTTATGTGCCAACAAAAGCTCATGTCGCGGCGAAAGGGTTCCGGCCCTTGCGCAGCATGAGTCGCAGCGGCACGCCGGGCAGATCGAACTGGTCGCGCAACAGGTTGGCCAAATAGCGGCGCCAGCTGTCCGGCAGTTCACCGGGCTTGGAGGCGAACAGGGCGAAGGTGGGCGGCCGAGTGTTGACCTGGGTCATGTAGCGCAGCTTGAGCCGGCGGCCGCCGACCAGCGGCAGCGGATGCCGTTCCTGGGCCCGTGCCAGAACACGGTTGAGTGCACCGGTCGGCACGCGATGATTCCAGGCCGCGTGCGCTTTCAGCACCGCCGGCAGCAGCCGGGCGACGCCAGTGCCGGTCGCCGCCGACAGGGTCAGCGGCTTCAGGCCGGCGAGCTGCGGCAGCGATTCGGAGACGCGCTCGACGATATCGTCGAGCGTCTGCTTCGAGTTGGCGACCACATCCCACTTGTTGGCGGCGAGCACGATCGCGCGTCCTTCATCCGCGATCATGCGGGCGATCGCCAGGTCCTGGCGCTCCAATCCCTGGGTCGCGTCGATGACCAGCACCACCACTTCGGCGAAGCGGATCGTCTTGAACGTGTCGCCGACAGCGAGGGACTCGGCACCCTTGGCGACCTTGGCCTTGCGCCGCAATCCCGCGGTGTCGATCAGCCTAATCGGCTGGCCGCGCCACTGCCATTCGATCGTAATCGCATCGCGCGTGACTCCGGGTTCCGGCCCGGTCAGCAGCCGCTCCTCCCCCAGCAAACGATTGACCAGGGTCGACTTGCCGACATTGGGACGGCCAACCACCGCCAGCTGGAGTGTACGCGCAGCCTTCGGTGCTTCGGCCGGCGATGACCCGGCGGCATGGGCCGGCGTGAATGGCAGCAACGCGTCGTAGAGTGCGGACATTCCTTCGCCATGCTCGGCCGAGACCGGCACGGGGTCGCCGAGGCCGAGCTCGAAGGCTTCCGCCAAGCCCGCTGGCGCGCGCCCTTCGGTCTTGTTGGCGACGAGGATGACCGGCTTGTCTTGGCGGCGGAGCCAACGCGCGACGTCGCGGTCGAGGGCGGTTACGCCCTCGCGCGCGTCGATCACGAACAGCGCGACGTCGGCCGCCGCCAGTGCCTTTTCGGTTTGCGCCCGCAGCCGGACGGCAAAATCGCCCTTGCCGCCGGTCTCGAGCCCCGCGGTGTCGGTCAGCTTGAGATCGAGCCCACCGAGATTGGCGACGGCCTCGCGGCGGTCACGCGTCAGCCCCGCTTCGCCAGCGACCAGCGCGGTCTTCCGGCCGGCGAGCCGGTTGAAAAGGGTCGATTTGCCGACATTGGGCCGGCCGACGATGGCGACGGAAAGCGGCATTGCGGCCTGCCCGTCACCGCAGCGCGACCAGATCGGCCTCGTCGGTGATGACGTAGAGCGTGCGACCGGCCACCACCGGATCGAGATAGACGCCGTCGGAAAATTTGACCTGGCCCAGCAGCTTGCCGGTGTAGGGCGAGACCGACAACGCCTCGCCGTTCGACGAGATTACCACCAGACGATCGCCGGCGAGAACCGGCCCCGACCACCGCAGCGGATCCGTCTTGTCCTTTTCGTCGCCGTAGCGGGGCAGCGGCCGCACCCAGCGCACGTGGCCGTCCGATCGCAACAGGCACACCAGATCCCGGTCATTCGCCAGCACATAGATGTAGTCGCCGGCGACCCACGGCATATGGGTTCCGCCGATATCCTGCTCCCAGACGCGGTTCCCGGTGCGCAGATCGATCGATACCAGGATACCCGCGTGGCTGATCGCGAACACGCGATCGCGATCGATCACTGGCTGGCCGCGGATGTCGGCGAGCGACGATAGCGCGCCAAGCGGCCGCGCCGTCGCGAGATTGTCCGACCATACCGCCCGGCCGTTCTCCACCCTGAGCGCATAGATTTCGCCCGACGAGTACGGCACGATCACCGTGTCGCCCTCGACTGCCGGGCTGGCACCGATCAGGAGGCCGGCCGGCTCCGGGATGCCGTTATGGGTCCACAGGCGGCGCCCGTCCGATGCCGCAAGCACTTCGAGCTCGTTATCGACGGTGATGGCGAAGACGCGGCCGTCGGCCACGGTGGGCGGACCGTGCGCCGGGCTTGCCAGACCTTGACGCCAGATTTCCTTGCCGGTGGCAGCATCGATGGCGATGACCTGCGCATAGCCCGTCGCCACGAAGATGCGTCCATCGGAATAAGCGATGCCGCCGCCGAACATCTGGTCGTCGTCGTTTTTGGGCTGCGGATCGAAGTGCCAGAGGCGATCGCCGTTCCTGGCGTCATAGGCCGAGACCACGTCGTTGGCGTCCATCGCATAGACCCGGCCGCCAGTGGCGACAGGCTCCGCCGTCACCCGTCCATAACGCCAGGCGCCTTCGCCGACATCGGCCTTCCATGCCCGGTGGATTTCGGGGCCGAGCGCGAGGTGGTACATCGCGTGATTGGGATAGCCGCCGGAATCGGGCCAGGCCGGATTGGCAAAAGGCGCCGGCAGGTCGATCGGCGTGCTCTCGAGCTTGGGATCGGGCGTCAGGGTCTTTTCCAGCTCGAGGACCGAGATGCGCGTGCCCTCGATATGGACCTTCTTGCTGCCGCCACAGCCGGCGAGCGCCAGACACGAAGCGAGCGCGACGCAAGTCGCGATGCGAACGCTCATGGAGCAAGCGCCGTGATCATCCGTGCGGCCCGCTGCCGCGCACCGGGTGGCGCATTCGGGTCATCCGCGAGCTGCTGGAAATTTTTGCGCGCCCCGGCGCTGTCGCCCGACTTGAGCTGGGCAAAGGCCATGAGCTCGATGGCGAAGGGATGCCACGGGCTGGCGCCGTCGGTCAGCGGCTTGAGGCGATGCATCGCGCCAGCCGCATCGCCCTTGTCGAGCGCCGTGCGCGCCGCGAGCAGCGTCGCCGCATTGCGATACACCGGGTCGAGCGAGGAATCGGCGGCGAGGCGGTCATAGATCACCAGGGCGCCATCGGCGTCGCCGGTGCGCGCCCTGAGCGCTGCTTCCTCCATCCGCGCCAGCATGGCGTGTCCGCCGCCAGCGTGTTGCGCGATCGCGGCGAAGGCGTCGGCGGCGTCCTTGTCCTTGCCGTCGCGGACAAGATCGAGTGCTGCGGCGAAGCGCGTGCCTTCGCTGGCGCTTTGCTGCTGGCGGTATTCGCGCCAGCCAACGCCGATGGCGGTGACAACAACGACGAGCACGGCCGCGACGATCACCCATCGACCGTAACGCGCCCACAACTTCGCGAAGTTCTCCTTGCGGAGTTCCTCGTCGATTTCCCGGAAGATGTCGCTCAAAACCTCGCCCCGACCCGCGAAAACGCCCGGTACCATAACGCCTTGGCGGCGTTCCTGCAAACCCGGACCCGGTGTTTTTCGGCGGATTTGAGCGGGGTTAGCGCGCTGGATTTCATCGCCAAAATGGGAAAGACTGATGCCCTACGCATGCACCGTCTCGGCGAGCTCCGGCCGCTCATCCCGATGGCCACCGTCACACGCCTCAGCGATCACCGCAAGCGGCGGCGCGTCTTCTTCAGCCGCGCCGAACTCGATCAGTTGCTGCAGCTCTACAGCCGTCAGGTGATGCGGGGCGCGTGGCGCGATTATGCCATCGACCAGCACGATGGAACCGCCAGCTTCTCGATCTTCCGGCATAGCCTCGAAAGTCCGCTGTTCACCATCGTCAAGACTGCGCCGAACGCGTCGCGCCACGACAGCTACGCCCTGCTCCACCGCCGCGTGCCGCTGGCCAACGGCGGCACGCTGCAGGATGTGCTGACGAGGCTCGAACGCGAGATTCGGCGTGGCGGCCGCTTGGCCGGCGCCAGTGTGGTCCAGGCGCTGAGTTGAATGGCACCATGATTCGCATCGCGCGTACGGTGCCGCGCCCAAGCTATAGCGCCTCGGCGGCTTGAATCAGCGCATCAAGCTCTTGAATAAACCCTGTGAATAGCGGCCGCGCAGTCTCACCGGGGTCCGGTCTCGACCGCTGGAATCGCTTGGCAAGTGTACGGTTTTTGGCCAAAGTAGCGCGTCGATCGCACCGAGGCGGGCTGCAACCGGTGAGGTCGACGTGAGGAGGAACGTCGTCACGCGAATCGCAGCCGCGGCGTTTGCGCGCCTTCCGGCCACGGGTCACGCTGGGACCGGCATTATCGACGGGATGAAGCTGGGTGTGCTGGACCATGACGTTCCGATCGGCGGCGACCACAAGGGCCTCGGCTCGCGCCTGCTCTTCCAGGAGAAAATCGACCTCGGCTACCGTTTCACGTGGCGTTCAAACGTTTCGCTCTTTCTCGATCACATCTCCGACGCCAACATTACCCAACATAATCCGGGCCTCACGAACCTGGGCGTGCGCTTCGGCTTCAAGTTCTAGGCGCGCCGCCATCGCCTGCGCGTCATAGGACGCCGATGTCGCCGCTCGCGCTGCGCCGGTCGCCGGCCGCTTCATCGAGTGCTCTTGGATGATGGGCCGCGTTATCGCCCGCGTCGTCGAGTGGTCGCGCGCCAACGCGATCGTCGTGGTGGCGGCAACGCTCGCGTTGGCGATCGTTGCCGGGTTCTACTCGGCGAGCCGCATCACCGTCGACACCGATCTCGACAAGCTGATCGCGCCAAACCTGCCGTGGCGGCAACGCGTGCAGGAAATGGACAAGGCGTTCCCGCAGAAGATCGATCTGCTGGTCATCGTGATCGATGGCAAGACGCCGGACCAGGCGGAGGATGCCGCAATCGCGCTGGTAGCCAAGCTGCGCAGCGAGCCGGCGATTTTCCACGACGTGCGCCTACCGGACCTCAACGGCTTCTTCCGCCGGAACGGCATGCTATTCCTGCCGAAGGCGCAAGTGCAGGATTACGCCAACCAGATGATTGCGGCTCAGCCGTTCCTCGGTTCGCTTGCCGCTGACCCCAGCCTGCGTGCCGTGTTCGGCGTGGTCAGGCTGATGGCCCAAGGCGTCCAGCAGGGCGCCGTGCCGCCACGCGACGTCTCCACCGCGCTCAATGCCGTGCAGCGCGCCGCCGCGAGCGCCCTTGCCGGCGAAAATGAGCCCTTGTCGTGGCAGACCTTGTTGAGCGGCACCGCGCCGGCGCCGAACGACCTGCGCCGGATCGTGCTGACCCAGGCCACGCTCGATTACAAGGCACTGACACCGGGCGAGACGGCCATCGACGCCGTCCGCAAGGCGGCGGCCGAGCTCGGGCTGACGCCCGATCGCGGCGTGCGCGTCCGGATCACAGGTTCCGTCGCGCTCAACGACGATCAGCTTGCCACGCTCGCCAAGGGCGCGGGGTTCTCGACGGCGCTGTCGTTAGGCCTGCTCTGCCTGTGGTTGTTGCTCGCCCTCCGTTCGCTCCGCATCTTCGCCGCCATTGTGCTGACTCTCGCCGTCGGACTCTGCGCCACAACGGCTTTTGCCGTGCTCGCAATCGGTCCCTTCAATCCGATTTCGGTCGCCTTCGCGGTGCTGTTCGTCGGCATCTCTGTCGATCTCGGTATCCAGTTCAGTGTCCGCTACCGCGACGAGCGGTATCGCGTCGGCGACCTGACGGACGCGCTGACCCGCGCCGCATACGGCATCGGCCGGCCGATGGCCGTTGCCGCGCTCGCCGCCGGCGTCGGCTTCTTTTCCTTCGTTCCGACGGACTACAGCGGCGTCTCCGATCTCGGCTGGATTGCCGGCGTCGGCATGATGATCGCGCTAGTGCTCAACTTGACGCTGTTGCCGGCACTGGTGGCGTTGCTCCGGCCGCGCGGCGAGCCGCGACCAGTCGGTTTCGCCTGGGCCGGCGCGGCGGATCGCCTGCTGATCCGGCGGCGTGCCGCGGTGCTGACGGGAGCGGCGATCATCGCCGTAGCCTGCCTGTTCGCCTTGCCCCGCATCCGTTTCGATTTCAACCCACTTGATCTGCAGAATCAGAAATCCGAATCGGTCGCGACGCTCAACGACTTGATGTCCGACCCGACAAATACGCCGTACACGATCGACGTCCTGACGCCGTCGCCCGGCGCCGCGGCGGCCCTTGCCAAGCGGCTCGACGCACTGCCCGAAGTCGACCAGACCATCACCATCTCGAGCTTCGTGCCCGACGACCAGGACGCCAACCTGGCGATTCTCGCCGACGCGAAGACCCTGCTAGGTCCGACACTGTCGCCGGCCACCATCAAGCCGCCGCCCACCGACCAAGAGATACTCGACGCCATTCGCGCAACCGACGCCGAGCTGAAGAAGATCACCAACCGCTTTGCCACCGCCGAACGCCTTGCTCATACGCTCGACGCGGTACTGGCAAAAGGAACGCGCGCACTGCCCCTACTCAAAACAAACCTCGCAGACGAAATCCCCAACCGTCTCCAGGACGTGCGGCTCGCCCTCGACGCGCAAAAGGTGACGCTCGACAACATTCCGCCCGAGGTGAAACGCGACTGGGTGACGGCGGATGGCCGGGCACTCGTCGAGGTCTATCCCAAGGGCGACACGCACGATAACGACGTGCTGCGCCGCTTCGTCGACGCCGTTCGTGCCGTGGCGCCGGACGCGACGGGTTCGCCCGTGACGATTCAGGAATCCGCGCGCACGGTGACCAGCGCCTTCATCACGGCGGGCATTATCGCGCTGGTAGCGATTGCCCTGCTGCTCCTCGTTGTACTGCGCCGCATCCGCGACGTGGCCCTGGTACTCATGCCGCTGCTGCTGGCGGGCCTGCTGACGCTGGCGACCACCGTCCTCTTCGACTTGCCGCTCAATTACGCGAACATCATCGCCCTGCCCTTGCTGCTCGGCATCGGCGTTTCGTTCGACATCTATTTCGTGATGCGCTGGCGCGCCGGCAATCACGACCTGCTGCAATCGAGCACCGCGCGCGCCATCCTGTTCAGCGCGCTCACCACCGGGACCGCGTTCGGCAGCCTGGCGCTGTCGAACCACCCCGGCACGGCGTCGATGGGAGCGCTGCTGACGATTTCGCTCGGCTATACGCTGTTGTGCACGTTCGCCGTGCTGCCGGCGTTGCTCGGCCCGGCGCCGGCCAAGCCCGACTAGGATCCTCGGACCGCGGCGTCGCCAGTTAGTGCGCCATCTCCCGCTCGCGCAAGAAATGGAAGAACTCCACGCCCTCGCGCAGGCGACGCACCATCATCTCGGGGCTTATCACCATCTCGCTGACGATTGAGGCGATCTTGCCGGCGCGGAAGTAGAACCGCCTATAGAAGGTCTCGACCGAGTCGAAGATCTCTTGATGCGACAGGTGCGGATATTGGAGCGGCGCGATCTGGATGCCGTGGTCGTCGATCAGCTCGGCATGGGCAGCATCGAGCCAGCCGTTCTCGACCGCCTGCTTGTGCAGGAAGGTGCCTGGATAGGGCGCCGCCAGCGACACCTGAATCGTATGCGGATTGATCTCGGTCGCAAACTTGATCGTCTCCTCGATCGTCTCCTTGGTTTCGCCCGGCAATCCCAAAATGAACGTGCCGTGGATGACGACGCCGAGGTCGTGGCAGTCCTTGGTGAACCGCTTGGCGACGTCGATCAACATGCCTTTCTTGATGTTGTGAAGAATCCTCTGGTTGCCGGATTCATAACCGACCAGCAGCAGACGTAGTCCGTTGTCCTTTAGCACCTTGAGCGTATCGCGCGGCACGTTGGCCTTGGCGTTGCAAGACCACATAACGCCGAGCTTGCCGAGCTCTTTGGCGATCGCCTCGGCGCGCGGCAGATTGTCGGTGAAGGTGTCGTCATCGAAGAAAAACTCGCGCACCTGCGGAAAATAATGCTTTGCCAGACGAATCTCCTCAACCACGTGGCCGACGCTGCGCACACGATAGCGGTGCCCGCCGACGGTCTGCGGCCATAGGCAAAACGTGCAGCGCGATTTGCAGCCGCGCCCGGTGTAGAGCGAGACGTAGGGATGCTTCAGATAGCCGATGAAGTAGTCCTCGATGTGCAGGTCGCGCTTGTAGACCTCGGTGACGAAGGGCAGCGCGTCCATGTTCTCGAGTGTCGCGCGCTCGGGATTATGGACGACGACGCCGGCTTGGTTGCGATAGCTCAAGCCGTCGATGCCATCCCACCCGCGGCCCTCGGCGATTTCCTGGATCGTGAAATCGAATTCGTTGCGGCCGACGAAGTCGATCGCCGTCGAGGCCTTGAGGCTGTCGTCGGGTTCGACCGCGACCTTGGCGCCGACGAAGCCGACCTTCAGGCGTGGATTCTGGTCCTTCATCGCCTGGGCGACCTTGGCATCGTTCGCGAAGGACGGCGTTGAGGTATGGATCACGAGCAGGTCGTAGCGCTTGGCCAGCGGCAGCACCTGGTCGAGTGAGATTCCGGCGGGCGGCGCGTCGATCAGCCGGCTGCCGGCGACGAGCGCCGCTGGCTGCGCCAGCCAGGTGGGATACCAGAACGAGCGGATCTCGCGCCGCGCCTGGTAGCGAGAGCCGGCGCCGCCATCGAAGCCCTCGAACGAAGGCGGCTGCAGGAACAACGTCTTCATCATGCCGGACTGTCTCCGTCGAGGGTAAGGCGCCCGCCGCGGGCGACCCGGTAGCGACGGTCGCGCCAAGCCACGCTGCGAGCGAAGAAGCTAGCGACAAACACCGCAAACGACAACCCGTCGCGCAGCGGGATCAGGTAAAAGGGCGTAAGCCTCAGCCCCAACGCCCTGTCATCGAGCCAAACCGTGGCGATCCGTACCAAAAATGCCCCAATCAGGCCATAAAGTGACCACGGCGCGGGATGAAGGAGCAACGCGAGCAGCGCCAGCGCCAGCGGATGGGTGATCACAGAGCCGGCATAGCCAGCCGGCGCTACCATCCGGATGGTGCGCGCCCAGCGCAACTCGTGGCGAAACATGGCGGCGAGCCCGGGCTCGAAGATGATGTTGTCGACGATCACCGGCGCCAGCGCGACCGGCAGGCCGATATGGCGCACCGCTGCGCCGAGCGCATGATCGTCGGCCAGCCGATCCGCGATCGCTGCGAGACCACCGATCGCCTCGAGCGTCTCGCGCGACAGTGCCAGCGTCGCGCCGAACGCGCCATCGCCCGCGCGCAGCACTTCGCCCACGGCCGCCAGCGGCAGGAAACCGTGATTGATGTGCAGACAGGCGATGCGCGACCAAAAATCCGACGCTGCGGGAACGCCGCGATAGAGGCAGGTGACGAGGCCGGAGCCCAGCGCGGCGAGCGACCCCGCGATCGCACCGGCATAATACGGGGCGACACGCATGTCGCTGTCGGAGATGACGAGCAATCGATGGCGCGCCGCCGGCAGCATGTTTATCAGGTTGGCGACCTTGCGGTTGGGTACGCGAGCCGGGCCGCCGGCGACGAGCATCAAATCGCGCCCGGGAAACTCGGCGATCAGGCGGCGTACCACTGTCGCCGCCGGGTCGTCGGCATCGGCCACGCCGAAAACGACCTGGAATCGTGGATGATCCTGGGCGCAGAACGAACGCAGGTTTTCGTAGAGCTCCGCGTCGGCGCCCTTGAGCGGCTTCAGCAGCGTGACCGGATTCGACTCGGCGCTACGGTGCGGCCGTTTGAGCAGGCACCGGACGGAAAATGCGGAAACTGCGAGGTATAGCAAGCCGGCAACACTCGCTGCCAGGCAGACCAACGCCGGAAAAACAAGCCATTCCAATTGCATCCACCCATCCGTACATCTTGCGTAGAAGAATTAAGCTTTTAGCCATCGCTACCGGTAAAAAATGCTGTTGCATTCGACCCAAGCGCTTGTCAACCATGCGATCTACGACACCGGTGCCGTAGATCGAGTCGCAATCGCCATCACCTCAGGACGAAGCCGGTTCCCAATTTGCGCCACTCCATCCGATTGATCCGTGTGCTCCTCGTCGCGGGTTCGCTGTTCCCGCTGTTCGCGTGCGCCACCCCGCCGGTCAACCCGGCCGCGCGCGCCGAGTTCGAGGCGACGAACGACCCGCTGGAACCGACCAACCGGGTTATCTTCGAGGGGAACGACATCTTCTACTCGTTCCTCGTGAGGCCGGTGGCGAAAGCCTACAACTGGGCGATACCGGAGTTCGGCCGCAATCGCATCCACGATTTCCTGCAGAACCTCAACGAGCCGGTCATCTGGGCGAACGACGTGCTCCAGGGCGAGTGGCACGCCGCCGACGTAACGGCCGGCCGGTTCATGGCGAACACCACCTGGGGCGTCGGCGGTCTGTTCGATATCGCCGGCAAGACCGGCCTCGAAAAGCAGTCGGGCGATTTCGGCCAGACGCTCTATCACTATGGAGTCCCGTCCGGCCCCTACCTCGTCTTGCCGATCCTGGGCCCGTCGGATCCGCGCGATGCGGTCGGCATGGGCGTCGACGGCGAGGCCGATCCGTTCGATTGGCTCGCTCAATACTACGGCCATGGTGGCGCGACGTGGTATCGCTTCGGCGCCGAGGGCGTCGACGAGTATTCGCGGCATATGGACGAGATCGATGAGCTCAAGAAGAACTCGATCGACTATTACGCTGCGTTCCGCAGCCTGTGGCGTCAGCGCCGCGACGCGGAACTCCGTCACGATCGGCCGGCGCCGACGCCGGCGGGACTCGACAGCCTCTACGACGTCCCGACAGCGCCCGCCCAGACGCAAGGCGCCCTCAAGCCAAGTCTCGGCAACGTAGACTAGCGGTACTCAGCTCGCAAGCTGAGCCGCTTTGTTGCGCAGGCTCTGAATGAGTGCGGCAGCGCCGCCCTTGCGCATCACGGAGGTGAACTCCGAACGTTGCGCCGCAAGCTGGCTGATCGTGCCGCTGAGATAGACGTCGACGATCTTCCAGTCGCCGCCGGTTTGGCGCATCAGATAATCGAGCTCCACCGGTTGGCCGTCGCTCTGCATCAGCTTGGAGTGCACGATGACGTCGCCATTGGCCGATGGGGTTGCCTTCGGACCGACGTCGAATTTCTCACCCGAGTAATCGTCGAAGCGGTTGGCATAGGTGGCGATGCTGTAGTCGCTGAACGCATGGATGAGCTTCTGCTGCTCGTCGGCTGAAAGGCCCGTCCATTGCGGGCCGATGGTGATCCGCGTCATCGTCGGCAGGTCGAAGGCACGGCGCACCGCCGGCGCGAGCAGATCGCGCCGGCCGGAAAATCCGAGCTGCGGCCCACCCTTCATCGCCTGAAGCAGCGTGTCGTAGAACGCCTGTACGGTCGCAACCGGTCCGGTGCTGTCCGCGGCGTGGACACCGATCGGCGTAACGAGCAGGAGAGCGGCGGCAGCGACAATCAGTAATCGGCGAGAAATCACGGATATGAACCTCGGTTGGGGCGGCGTTCTAGGATGACACTAAGGCTGTTTCAGGGCAGCTTTCTAAGTACGCCGATCGACGACAAAGCGCGCCGCCTCGCGCAGAAGATTGGCTCTTTCCTTGAATAAATCAAGGTGCGTGACGGCCTGCCGCACCAGCAGCGTGGCCTGAGCGCGGGCCCGGTCCGCGCCCAGGATCGAGACGAAGGTAGCCTTGCCGGCCGCCGCGTCGCGACCCACCGGCTTGCCAGTCTCGCCGGCCGAGCCGTGAACATCGAGCAGATCGTCGGCGATCTGGAAGGCAAGGCCGAGGTCGTGCGCGTAGCCCCGCAGCGCCATCCGCAATTCGGCCGGCGCCTTGCCGAGGATGGCGCCGGCCTCGCAGGAAAACGCGATCAGAGCGCCGGTCTTGAGGCGCTGCAGGCGCGTGATCGATCCGATGTCGAGCTCGGGATGCTCTTCCGCGATCAGGTCGAACATTTGGCCGCCGACCATTCCGGCGGCGCCGGCCGCCTGCGCCAGCGACGCGACTAGCTCGCATCGTACCGCCGGATCGCCGTGCGTATCGGGGTGAGCGAGCACCTCGAAGGCGAGTGTCAACAGGCCATCTCCTGCCAGAATCGCCGTCGCCTCGTCGAACGTCTTATGCACCGTCGGCCGTCCGCGCCGCAGATCGCTGTCATCCATCGCCGGAAGGTCGTCGTGAACGAGCGAATAGGCGTGCATCAGCTCGACCGCAACCGCCGCCTGGAGCGCGCTGCGCCGGCCAACGGTGAACAGTTGCGCGCTGGCCAGCACCAGGAATGGCCGCAGCCGCTTGCCCGGCGCCAGCGCCGCATAGCGCATGGCTTCGACGACGCGCGCCTCGAATCCACTCGGCACGACGAGAAGTCGCTCGATCGCCTCGTCCGTCAGTTTGGCGGCGTCGCCCAGGGCCTGGTCGAAGCTCGTGCCCGCTGCCCAGGTCGCTTCAGTCAAGGGCCATCGGCTCCGTCGCGGGTTTGCCGTCGGACCCGAGCACGATCTTGTCGACGCGCGCTTGCGCCTCACGCAGCTTGCTCTCGCAATGCTGCTTCAGGAGCGCACCCCGTTCGTAGGCGGCGAGCGCGTCGTCGAGCTTGGCATTGCCGGCTTCGAGACGGCGCACTATGTCTTCGAGCTCCTTGAGCGCTTCCTCGAAACTCAGCTTGGCGATTTCGGACGGCGTCGATTTCTGCGCCATCGCCCCTCGGCTCCCCTTCCCTGCACGGCTACCACTCTAGGTTCGACGGCCGCGTCGGGCAACCCTTACGCCGCCACCAGGGCGGCGACATGCGCCGCCGCCGAGCCGGCAAGCGCTTCGAGGTCGTACCCACCTTCGAGCGTCGAAACCAGGCGGCCCTTGGCGTGCTTCGCCGCGCGTTCGAGCAGGCGCTCGGTGACCCAGGCGTAATCCGCCTCCTCGAGCTGGAGCTGCGCCAGCGGGTCGGCGCGATGCGCATCGAATCCAGCCGAAACCAGGATGAACTCGGGCCTGAAGGCATCAAGCGCCGGCAGGATGATGTTGTTCATCGCGGCGCGGAACTCGTTCGATCCCGACATCGGCGACAGCGGCACGTTAAAGACATTGCCGACGCCCCGCTCGCTGCGCGCACCGGTTCCGGGATAAAGCGGCGACTGGTGGGTCGAGGCGTAGAAGACGTTGGTGTCGCTTTCGAATATTGCCTGCGTGCCGTTGCCGTGATGGACATCGAAATCGACGATGGCGACGCGGTCGATCCCGTGCACCTTGCGCGCGCGCTCGGCGCCGATCGCCACGTTGTTGAAGATGCAGAATCCCATCGGATGCTGCGGCTCGGCGTGATGGCCCGGCGGCCGAACGGCACAGAACGCATTGCTGGCCGTACCCTCGACGACCGCGTCCACCGCCGCAACTATCGCGCTGGCGGCACGCAAGGCGGCCTCGCCGGACTCGGGCGACAAAACGGTGTCGGCATCGATGGCCGCGTGCCCGTTCTTGGGCACCGCGGCGAGCACGGCTTCGACGAAAGCGCGCGGGTGTGCGCGCGCGATGTCGGCAAGGTCGGCCTTGGGGGCTTGGCGATGCAGGAGCTTGCCGAAAGGCGCGCCGGAAAGCCCGTCAAGCACGGCCTTGAGACGCGCCGGCGATTCCGGATGATAGGAACCCGGATCGTGCCGCAGGCAGGCTTCGTGCGTGACCAGAAGGGTTGGCATGTCGCCCCATTCTTGTGGCGGTTTGGGGATGTTGCGCGGCGCCGAGTGTCGCACAGGCCGTGCCGCCGCGACAACCGATCGGACCTTTTCGGCGCACGCCCCGCAGTATAGGCTCGCGCTCTCTGCGATTTGGCAAGGGTCGCGCCGTTGTTTCGTGCAATGACGATAGGAGTGCGGGCGACGGCGCTGCTGACGGCGATGGTCCTCGCCGCGCCGTCCGTAGCCAAGGAAAGAACGATCGTCGTCCATGCCGGCAAGGCCGACAGCGCGAATTACGCGCTCGCCCGCCAATTCGCCGAAGCGCTGGCGCTTGCGGGCAACGGCGCCTTCACGCTGGTGGTGGCGGAAAGCCAGGGCTCGATTCAGAACGTGGCGGACATCGACAAGGTCGGCGCCGACTACGTCTTCACCGCCGCGCCGAGCGTCATCCGCCAAGCGCGGCGCGGCGACAAGCCATTCGCGAAGAATCCGCATTACAGCGAGATCCGCGCGCTGTTCCCGATCCCGGCGCAGACCATCCACTGGGTGGTGCGCCGCGACGCCAAGATCAGGGATTTTGCCGACTTTGCCGGCCAGTCCTTCATTCCGGGCGCCCGCGGCACGCTGGCGGAGCGCGTCACCGAGGAGACGTTCCAGGCGCTCGGCATTCGCAAGCGCGTGCAGCTGATCGACAGCGATACGGCCGGCGCGCCCGCGGCACTCAAGGCCAAGCAAATCGGCGGCTTTGCCGTCGCGGGCAGCTTTCCCATGCCTAGTCTGGTCGATCTGGCCAAGGCCACGCCGATCCGCCTGCTGAGCGTGCCGCAATCGATCATTACCAAGATCCGCGCCGCCGACGACAGCATGGCGGCAATCGTCATTCCGCGGGAGACCTACCCGGGCATCGAGAAGGATGTCTCCACACTGGCACTGCCGGCTGGCGCCTACACCACCCTCAAGATGACGAGCGCGACCGCCTATACGCTCACCAAGGCGTTCTGGTCGCAGCGCCTCGCGCTCGCCAAGAAGAACCCGGCCTGGGCGGCGGTCGTGCCGTCGCAGCTCAAATTGCTCGGCGTCAGGCTGCACCCCGGCGCGTTGCGCTATTATCGCGAGGTCGGCATCGCGATCCCGCGCGGCCTGCGCTGACCGAGCGACATCAGCTAACGCGCGGGGCGTGGTGCCAGGGCGGCGGCCAGCACGGCAAGCCAGCCGAGGATAAAGAGCGAGCCGCCGACCGGAATGGCGCGCCCCCAAATGGCGGGCGCGCCTGCGGCGAGCAGCCAAAGCCCGATGCAGAAGAACACGAAACCGCCGACGAAGCAGGCCGCCGCGGCGCCGAAACAATAGCGCGCGGCGGTGCCAATGCCGTCGCGCAGCAGCGCCGCAATCCCGACCAGAACCACCGCGTGCGCCAGCGCGAAGCGCACCGCCGTCAGAGCGAAGGTGAGCCGTTCGGCATCACCAGCACTTGCCAACCGGTGCTGTGCCCAGGCGGCGGCGGCGACGGCGAGCGCGCCCATCACGCCTGCCGCAGCCAGGATCATCCTTTGCATGTCCGCCGCCTTCGCTGCGCTGGTTGGTTTGCCTGGGCCGCGCTATAAGTCGCACGAGCACCATCGTCAAGGACGCCATGCCAAGCTTTGACATCGTCTCGCGCCTCGACCTCGCCGAAGTCGACAACGCGCTCGCCGGCCTTGCGCGCGAGCTGACGACGCGCTTCGATTTCAAGGGCAGCAAGTCCGCCGTGACGCGCGAGGAGCTGGCGCTGACGATCCTCGCCGATGACGACATGAAGCTGCGCCAACTCGAGGAGCTGCTCAAGGGGCACATGGCGCGGCGCAAGGTCGATCCGGCAGCACTCGACTTCAAGCCGGCGGAGAAGGCCGCCGGACAGATGCTGCGGCAGACCGTGGCGCTGAAGCAGGGCATCGGCGCCGATCTCGCCAAGAGTATCGCGCGCGCGATCAAGGATTCGAAGCTCAAGGTCCAGGCGGCGATCCAGGGCGAGGAGCTGCGCGTCAGCGGCAAGAAGCGCGACGACCTGCAGGCGGCGATCCAGCTGGTGCGCGGACTCCAGATCGCGCAGCCGCTGCAATACGTGAATTTCCGGGAATAGCGCTCGTGGCGGCCCTTGCGTGTCGTAGCGCAAGCGTCTAAGTAAAATCCCGCTGCGTCCCCATCGTCTAGAGGCCTAGGACGGGGCCCTCTCACGGCCCAAACCGGGGTTCGAATCCCCGTGGGGACGCCAATTCCTCAACGCAGCAATCAGTGCGCCGGCGCGGGCAACGTGACCGAGCGGCAGGTCTGCGCGATTGCGCGCGTCTTGTCGGAGAAGCTCGGGGGGATCGCCTTGTTGGTCGCGATGTACTGCATTTCGTCCGGCGTGAT
>JAGWON010000032.1 GCA_028871055.1 Alphaproteobacteria bacterium | reverse complement strand
GAAGTGGCGGAGGGGATGGGATTCGAACCCACGATACGGTTTATCACCGTATAACGGTTTAGCAAACCGCCGCCTTCAGCCACTCGGCCACCCCTCCGCAAGAGTGGTGTCGTTCACGGCGTATGCGCTCGCCGTTCTAAAGGCCGCGCCAAGGGGTGTCAAACGCTGCCTCCGGCTCCAAGGTTGACGGAAATTAACCTCAAGTAATTCATGCGATTTTCAGAGCATTCGATTCACCGCATTTTAACGAATAAAGCTCGATCATCGACGCATGTTCTAGGGAGTCGTGGTTTCGACTTCGGGAAAGTGGAGGGAGAAAATGGGGCTGTCGAAACGTTCAATCGAAATGCTGCTCGATCTCGTCGAGATCAAGCTCAGCTATATGGATATCTCCGACCGCGAAGATGCACGCGACATGCAGGTGCTCGAGCGTGCGAAGGAAGAGTTGTCGTGCCTGGAACGCGGCGTCGACAATATCGCGTCCTTTGCACGCGTGCTGCGCCGGCCCGGCCGCCCGCGTACCGTCCTCGCCTGAGCCCTTCTGGCTTCGCCTTTTTTGGCAGGCGCCGGGCGCCTATCCCGGCCGGCGCCCCATTCTTCCGTCCCCGATTGGTCACAAGGCGCGCCGCTTTTGGCGCGCTTTCCGCTACAATAGCCACGTTAGAATAGCGTGGCGCAGGATCAGGACATGCCGGCGACCCAACCAGCGCAGAATGGCGCGATCCATCCGGTGATCCTCTCCGGCGGTTCCGGCACACGCCTGTGGCCGTTGTCGCGCGCGCTCTATCCGAAGCAGCTGCTGCCCCTGGTATCCGAACAGTCGCTTTTGCAAGAGGCGGCGATGCGCGTTGCCGATCGCAAGCGCTTTGCTGCACCGCTAGTGGTCTCGAACGACGAGCACCGATTCATCGTCGCCGAACAATTGCGCCTCGCCGGTGTCGAACCGAACGCCATCTTGCTCGAGCCGGTAGGCCGCAACACCGCTCCCGCCGTCACCGTCGCGGCGCTGACGCTCGCCGCCGAAGCGCCGGATACGCTCTTGCTCGTGATGCCGTCCGACCACGTGATCGCCGACCGCGAGGCGTTCCTCGCGGCGATCGACCGCGCCGCCGCTGCTGCGCGGCGTGGCCGCCTCGTTACCTTCGGCATCAAGGCAGCGTCACCGGAGACCGGCTATGGCTACATACGGCGAGGCCCGATGCTTGATGGCATCACCGGCGCATTCGAGGTCGCGGGATTCGTCGAGAAGCCCGACGTGGCGCGGGCGAAATCCTATATGGCAGCCGGCGACTATTCCTGGAACAGCGGCATCTTCCTGCTGCCCGCCGCCCTCTATTTGAAGGAGCTCGAGCGGCTGAAGCCGGATCTGCTAAACATCTGCCGCGGCGCCGTGGCGAAGGCGAAGCGCGATCTCGATTTCGTCCGGCTCGACAAGGACGAGTTCGCCAAGGCCGAGAATATCTCGATCGATTATGCGGTGATGGAGCATACGCCGCTCGCCGCCATCGTCCCGGCCGAGATCGGCTGGAGCGACGTCGGCACTTGGGACGCGCTCTGGCAGATCGGCCGCAAGGACAACGCCGGCAACCTCGCCACGGGCGACGTGGTGATCGAGGATTCGCACAACAACCTGTTGCGCGCCGACAGCGGCATGCTCGCCGTGCTCGGCGTCGAGGATCTTGTCGTCGTCGTCACCTCCGACGTCGTCATGGTGGCAAAGCGCGATCGCGCCCAGGACATCAAGCAGCTCGTGGCGCGGCTCGAGCAGGCGGGCCGGGCCGAGCTGAAGGCTCACCCACTGGTCCATCGTCCATGGGGAACGTATCGCTCGATCCACACCGGCGACCGCGTCCAGGTGAAGCACATCATGGTCAAGCCTGGCGCGAAGCTGAGCCTGCAGAAGCATCATCATCGCGCCGAGCATTGGGTCGTGGTCGCGGGCACCGCGAAGATCACGCGCGACACCGAAGAGTCGATCCTCTACGAGGATGAATCGACCTACATCCCGATGGGCACCGTCCACCGGCTCGAGAACCCGGGCAAGATCCCCTTGCACCTGATCGAGGTGCAATCCGGCAGCTATCTCGGCGAGGACGACATCGTCCGCATCGAGGACACCTACGGCCGGATCGAGAAGTAGCGGCGGCTAGCCCGCCAGCTTCTTCTTCAGCAATTCGTTGACCAGCGCCGGATTGGCCTTGCCCTGAGTCGCCTTCATCACCTGGCCGACGAAATAGGCCAGGAGTTTCTCCTTGCCGGCACGGTATTCGGCGACCTTGGCTGACTCCCTCGCCAGAATAGCGTCGATCGCCGCCTCGATCGCGCCGGTATCGGTGACCTGCTTCAGGCCTTTTTCGGCGACGATGGTGGCTGCATCCTTTTTGGTGTCCGCCATCTCCTCAACAATTTCCCGAACCATCCTGCCGGAGATCACTTTTCTGTCCTGCAAATCTCCCAAGCCTGAAAGATCCAGCCGCCGTACCAAGGTTGCTCGATCCTCCTTACGTGCGTTTGCAACCGCAAATACGAAATTCACGATCGTGCTTGAGGTCGCACCAGATGAACTGGTGACCGCTGTCAGCAACGAGGGCGAAAGCTGCCTCTGATCTGGGCTCTGAACAAATTCGACGGCCGATTTTGTTTCTTCCGGTGACAACCCCTTCTGGCTAATTCGTTTTTTGATCTCGTCTTCAAAAGCGTCGGCAACCTCCCGTTCCTCGATCAACGAATTTACGATGTTGCCGGAGACACCGATTGCTAGAAACCGTTGCTTTTTCGCATCGGGCAATTCCGGGAGCGATTTCCTGAGCTTCTCGACCCACGCCGCATCAAGCGTCAGCGGCAGCAGATCGGGATCGGGGAAATAGCGGTAGTCGTGCGATTCCTCTTTCGTGCGCATGGAGCGCGTCACGCCTTTGCCGCTGTCGAAGAGGCGCGTTTCCTGCACGACCGCGCCGCCTTTCTCGATCACCTCGATCTGGCGGCGCGCCTCGTATTCGATCGCCTGCATGACGAAGCGGATCGAATTCACGTTCTTGATCTCGCAGCGCGTGCCCAGCGCGCCGCCGGGCTTGCGCACCGAGACGTTGCAGTCGCAGCGCAGGTTGCCCTCTTCCATGTTGGCGTCGCAAGTGCCGAGGTAGCGGAGGATCGAGCGCAGCTTGCGCAGATAGGCGCCGGCTTCCTCGGCGCTGCGCAGATCGGGCTCGGACACTATTTCCATCAGCGCGACGCCGGCGCGGTTCAGGTCGACATAGGTCTTGCTCGGATGCTGATCGTGCAGGCTCTTGCCGGCGTCCTGCTCGAGATGGAGTCGTGTGATGCCGATTTCGCGCGCCGTGCCATCCGGCAGGTCGAGGACGATCTTTCCCCTGCCCACGACCGGCCGCGAGAATTGCGAAATCTGATAGCCCGCCGGCAGGTCGGCGTAGAAATAGTTTTTCCGGTCGAACACCGATTGAAGATTGATCTCGGCATCGAGGCCGAGGCCGGTCTTCACGGCCTGTTCGACGCAGAACCCATTGAGCACCGGCAGCATGCCTGGAAACGCGGCGTCGACGGTCGAGACTTGGGTGTTTGGCTCGGCGCCGAAATCGGTCGCTGCGCCTGAGAACAGCTTGGCCTTGGAGATGACCTGGGCATGGACCTCGAGGCCGATCACCACCTCCCATTCGCCGGTGTGGCCCTTGACCAGCGCGCTCATGCGGCACCCGCCAGGAACGCCGGAACTGCCTCGAATCCGGCGGCGTCTTCGAGCACCGCGGCGACGCGCAGCGTCGTTTCTTCGTCGAATGCCTTGCCAATGACCTGCAGCCCCAACGGCAGGCCATCGGCCGATAGGCCGGCAGGAACCGAAATGCCCGGCAGGCCCGCCAGGTTCACCGGCACGGTGAAAACATCGTTCAGATACATCGCGATCGGATCGTCCATCTTGTCGCCGATGGCGAAGGCGGCCGAGGGCGCGGTCGGCGTCAGGATAGCGTCGCAAGTCTTGAACGCCTCGTCGAAGTCGCGCGCGATCAGCGTTCGCACCTTTTGCGCCTTGAGATAATAGGCGTCGTAGTAGCCGGCCGACAGCACGTAGGTGCCGATCAGCACGCGGCGGCGGACCTCGGCACCGAAGCCTTGACCGCGCGTGTTCTCGTACATCTCGTCGAGAGTCTCGCCCGGCACGCGCAGTCCGAAGCGCACGCCGTCGTAGCGCGCGAGGTTCGACGACGCCTCCGCCGGCGCGATGATGTAATAGGTGGCGAGGGCGTATGGGGTCATCTTCAGGCTGATCACGACCGTGGTCGCCCCCGCCGCGGTGAGCCAGTCGATCCCGCGCTGCCACAGCGCATCGATCTCCTTTGGCATACCGTCGAGACGATATTCTTTCGGAATACCGATCCGTAGACCCTTGATCGATTGGCCGACTGCCTTCTCGAAATCCGGCACCGGCACCGGCGCCGAGGTCGAATCCTTCGGGTCGTGTCCCGCCATCGCCTTGAGCATGATCGCAGCGTCGCGCACATCGCGCGTCATCGGCCCTGCCTGATCGAGCGACGAGGCGAAGGCGACGATGCCCCAGCGCGAGCAGCGGCCGTAGGTCGGCTTGAGCCCAACGATGCCGCAGAAGCTTGCCGGTTGGCGGATCGAGCCGCCGGTATCGGTGCCGGTTGCTGCCAGCGCGGCGTGCACCGCAACTGCCGACGCCGAGCCACCCGACGAGCCGCCGGGCACCAATGGTCGGTTGTCGCCCTTCCGCCGCCAAGGATTCTCGGTCGGGCCGCGGGCGCTGGTGATCGTCGCCGAGCCCATCGCGAATTCATCGAGATTGACCTTACCGAGCATGAGCGCGCCGTTGCGCCAGAGATTGGCGGTCACGGTCGATTCATAGGGCGGCACGAAGCCGCCAAGGATCCTCGAACCGGCCGTGGTCTCGACACCTTCGGTGCAGAACAGGTCCTTCACCGCCACAGGCACGCCGTCGAGCGGCAGCGCTTCGTCCTTCTGCAGCCGCGCGTCGGATTGTGCGGCCGCGGCGAGCGCGCGCTCCGGCGTTTCGACGAGATAGGCGTTCAGCGGTCGCGCCGCTTCCATCGCCCTGATATAGGCTTCGGCCAGCTCGCGCGCAGTGAACTCCTTGCGCCGCAGCCGGTCACGCGTCTCGGCGATCGTCAGCGCGTTCAGACTCACTCGACCACCTTGGGCACGACGAAAAAGCCACCTGCCGTTTCCGGCACATTGGCCAGAATCTTGTCGCGGATGCCGCCGTCGGTAACCTTGTCCTCGCGCAGTGGCGGCTTCGCGTGTGCGACCGCGGTCATCGGCTCGACACCGGAGACGTCGATGGCGTTGAGCTGCTCTACCCAGGTCAGGATCTTCGACAGATCGGCGGCCAACGCGCCCAGCTCGGCTTCGGGCACTTTGATGCGCGCCAGCGCAGCGATCCGCGCGACGGTGGCCTTGTCCAGTGCCATGGAGTAGATGTCTCCTCGGCTTCGCGAAGGCCGGTACTACCACCCGATATGCCGATCTGCAACCCGACCGACCTCATGGCGCTGCTCAAACCGGGCGCACGCCTGCTTGGCCTGGACGTCGGCACCAAGACCGTCGGCCTGGCGCTGAGCGACACGCGGCTGGTGATTGCCACGCCGCTCGACACGATCCGGCGCACCCGGTTTCGTGACGACGCGAAGCGCGTCGTCCACGAAGTGGAAAAACACGGCGTCGGCGGCCTGGTCGTGGGGTTGCCGCTCGGCCTCGACGGCCGCCCGACGCCGCGCGTCCAGGGCGTGCGGCAATTCGCCAGGAGCCTGCTTGCCGTCATCGATTTGCCGCTTGCCTTTTGGGACGAGCGGCTGTCCACCGCGGCCGTCGAACGCGGCATGATCGAAGGCAAGCTGTCGCGCCAGCGGCGCGGCGAGATCATCGACCGTGTCGCCGCGGCCTATATCCTTCAGGGTTTGCTCGATCGAATCGGCCACGCCTGATCGCTTGGACCGCATATCCGATCTTTCTGCCGCTTTGCTGTGCAAAACCCCGAAATGCCCGTTGTGAGGCTGTGATTAATGGGCGAAAATTGAACAAATATATCCGGAGATCGTCCTCCGGGGCAGAAACTGGGGGATTCATGCACCACAGCCTGGTTGCGGCGCGGCGCCGCCTTGCTTTCGTGTTGCCTTCTGTCCCGACCATCCTGGTGTTCCTCGCCGTGCCCGCCCACGCCGCCGGTGCGGCCGCCATCGACCGCGGTAACACCGCGTGGGTCTTGGTCGCTTCGGCGCTCGTGCTATTCATGACATTGCCGGGTTTGGGCCTGTTCTATGGGGGCCTGGTGCGCGCCCGCAACCTGCTGTCGGTGCTCATGCACTGCTTTGCGATCTGCAGCATCGTCTCGGTGATCTGGCTACTATTCGGCTACAGCCTGGTTTTCGGTGACAGCAGCCCGTTGCTCGGTGGCTTGAGCAAATGCTTTCTCGCAGGCATCGCTGACAACGTCCACCGGCCGCAGATTCCCGAATACGCTTTCGTGCTGTTCCAGATGACCTTCGCCGTGATCACCCCGGCGCTCACCATTGGCGCCTTTACCGAACGCGTGCGTTTTAGCTTCGTCATCGGCTTTACCGTGCTCTGGCTGGTGATCGTTTATCTGCCCGTCGCGCATTGGGTATGGGGCGGCGGCTGGCTCGCCCAGCGCGGCGTGATCGATTTCGCCGGTGGCATCGTCGTCCACATCACGGCCGGCGTCTCAGCGCTTGTCGCGGCGATCTTGATCGGCGCGCGGCGCGGCTTTCCCCACAGCTTGATCCCGCCGCACAGCCCCGGCCTGACCATGGCTGGCGGCGGCATGTTGTGGTTCGGATGGTTCGGCTTCAATGGCGGCAGCGCACTCGCCGCTGACGGTTCGGCGGCCTCGGCGATCCTGGCGACGCATTTCGCTGCCGCCGCCGCGTCGCTGACCTGGATGGCCATCGAATGGCTGCGTGCAAGCAAGCCCACGTCGGTCGGCCTCGTCACTGGCGCGGTCGCCGGTTTGGCGACCATTACTCCCGCGTCAGGCTATGTCGGACCAATGGGCGCGCTGGTGATCGGTATCGTTGCCGGCGCGGCTTGCTTTCACGTCACCGGTTTCATCAAGCAGCGGCTGCGGATAGACGACTCGCTCGACGTTTTCGCGGTACACGGCGTGGGCGGCATGGTCGGCGCGCTGCTGGTGGCAATCTTCGCGCTGCCGGCCTTGGGCGGCGTCGGCTACGCCTCTGGCATGAGCATGGGCCGGCAAATCGCAGCCCAGGCCATAGGCGTCGCCGCTGCCGCCGCATGGTCGATCGTCGCCACGTTCGTTATCGTCAAATTGCTGGCGGCTGTGACCGGATTGCGGGTGAGCCCCGAAGAGGAGAGCGATGGGCTCGATCTCGCCACGCATGGTGAACGCGCCTACGACCACGGCTAGGCGGGCTTTTCCAGATTCAGTGCGTCCAATCGGTCCGGCGGTGCAAGGCGGCCTCGCTGGCGCCGGCAACGGCTTCGATCTCGTGCCGCTCGGTCTCGGTGGCCAAATCGGCGTCGGCGTCACCGGTGGCATTGCCTATCTGCAGATTGCGGCAAAGGCGCCGCCTCCGCCGCCAGTTGCAGCGGCCCCGGCGCCGCAGACGTTCACGGTCTATTTTGCGTTCAACAAGTCGGTCCTCACGGCAGACGCGCTCAAGATCGTCGACGAAGCGGCCGGCTATGCCAAGCAGCACGGCACGGCGATGATCCAGGTCAACGGCTACACCGACCTGGCGGGCACGGTACGGTACAACCTCGGCCTCTCGAAGCGGCGTGCCGACGCCGTGCGCAAGGCTCTGGTTGGCGACGGCACCGCCGCAAACCGCATCACCGAAAAGGCCTATGGCAAGTCCGATCCGACCATGCCGACGCCCGACGGCGTGCGCGAGCCGCGTAATCGGCGCGCCGTCATCATCAGGCCGTAACGTCGGCTTGGACGGCGTTCGATGCGGCCCGGGAGCGATCCCGGGCTGCTTTCTTTTTCTGAGGCGACGGCAGCCGCCTTGCCGCGCGCGGCGACAGCACCTATAGTCCCGGCTTTGATGGACTCTGGTGCGGCCAACGACCCGTTTCCCCATCGCCACCTCCTGGGGATCGAAGGGCTTTCCCGCCACGAAATCGCTTTTCTTCTCGACCGCTCCGACGTCTACGCGAATCAAACCCGCGGCGCCGAGCAGAGCACGCTGCTGCGCGGCTGCACCGTGATTAACTTGTTTTTCGAGAATTCGACGCGCACGCGCACGTCGTTCGAGCTTGCCGCCAAGCGGCTCGGTGGCGACGTGATCAATATGCAGGCGCAGACCAGCTCGATCAAGAAAGGCGAGACGTTGATCGACACCGCAATGACCTTGAACGCGATGCGTCCCGATGTGCTCGTCGTCCGCCATCCCGAATCCGGGGCGGTTCAGCTGCTTTCGGAGAAAGTCGATTGTGCGGTGATCAACGCCGGTGACGGCAGCCACGAGCATCCAACCCAAGCGCTGCTCGATGCTCTTGTTATCCGTCGGCGCAAGGGCCGTCTTGAAGGCCTGATCGTCGCGATCTGCGGCGACATCTCGCACAGCCGCGTCGCGCGCTCGAACATTTACTTGCTCACCAACATGGGCGCACACGTGCGCGTGGTCGCGCCGCGTACGCTGATTCCGGCGGCGATCGAACGTTTCGGCGTCGAGGTGTCCTACGATATGAAAAAGGGGCTCGCCAACGCCGACATCGTGATGATGCTGCGCCTCCAGACCGAGCGCATGCACGGCAGCTTCGTGCCCTCGATTCGCGAATATTTTCACTTCTTCGGGCTCGACTACGCCAAGCTCGCGGTCGCCAAGGACGATGCCCTGATTATGCATCCGGGGCCGATGAACCGCGGCGTCGAAATCGACACCGAGGTTGCCGACGACATCGACCGGAGCGTCATCCGCCAGCAGGTTGAGATGGGAGTCGCGGTCCGCATGGCCTGTCTCGAGGCGTTGAGCCGCGAGGCGCGCACCGCGACCGCACCATGACCGAACGGATTCTCTTCACCAACGCGCGCCTGCTCGACCCGGCGAGCGGGCTCGATCGCGCCGGCGAGTTGCTGGCCGAGAACGGGATGATCGCCGCGCTCGGCCCCGATCTCGCGCGGGACGGCCTGGATGAGGACGTGCACATCGTCGATTGTGCCGGCTGCTGTCTCGCGCCGGGCTTGATCGATATGCGCGTGCAATTGCGCGAACCAGGCGACGAGCATCAAGAGACGCTCGCGACCGGTGCCGAGGCGGCGGTCACCGGCGGAATCACGACCATGGCGATGCTGCCCAACACCGCTCCGCCGATCGATGACCACGCCCTGGTGGAATTCGTCGGCCGCCGCTCGCGCGAGATCGGCCGCGCCGCCATCCGCACCTACGCCGCGGCAACCAAGCGCCTCGAGGGCCGCGAGTTGACCGAGTACGGGCTTTTGGCCGAGGCTGGAGCAGTTGCCTTCACCGACGGCGTGCGCGCCGTTGCGGATGCGCTGGTGATGCGCCGCGCGCTTTCCTACGCCCGGACATTCGATCTGCTCGTCGTCCAGCACCCGGAGGAACCGAGCCTGAGCGCCGGTGGCACGATGAACGCCGGCGAGATCGCGACGCGCCTCGGCTTGTCGGGCATCACGCCGGCCGCCGAGACGATCATGGTGGAGCGCGATATCCGGCTCGTCGAGATCACCGACGGACGTTATCACGCTGCGCATGTCTCGACCGCCGGCGCAATCGACGCCATCCGCCGGGCCAAGGCGCGTGGCTTGCGGGTCTCCTGCGATACCGCGCCGCATTATTTCGCACTCAACGAGACGGCCGTCGGTGAATACCGCACCTTCGCCAAGGTGTCGCCGCCCTTGCGCAGCGAGGACGATCGCCGCGCAGTGATCGAGGGGCTGAAGGACGGCGTCATCGATGCCATCGCCAGCGACCACGCGCCGCAAGACCAGGAATCGAAGCGCTTGCCCTTCGCTTCGGCAGAGCCGGGCATTGTCGGACTGGAAACGTTGCTGCCGCTGTCGCTCGAGCTTTATCACAACGGCAGCCTGCCGCTGCTCCAGGTGATGCGGGCGTTGTCGCAACGCGCGGCGGAAATTCTGCGGCTGCCGGGCGGTCGCCTCAAGCCCGGAGCCCCGGCCGATCTCGTCATCTTCGATCTCGACCGGCCGTGGCGCATCGACGTCGCCGCGTTGCACTCCAAGTGCAAGAACGCCCCTTACGACGGCCGTCCGGTGCAAGGCAAGGTGACGCGCACCGTGGTCGGTGGTCGCACCGTTTTCGGCCTCGACGCCTGAGCACGCGGAGCGCCGCTATGTCTGCATCGCTCGGCGCGCTGAGCCTAACCTGGCCGCTTCTTTCGTGCGCCGCACTCGCTTATCTTCTCGGCTCGATTCCGTTCGGGCTGATCCTGACGCGGCTCGCGGGGCTTGGCGACGTCCGGCAGATCGGGTCGGGCAATATCGGCGCCACCAACGTGCTGCGTACCGGCCACACGGGCCTGGCGGTCGCGACACTGATCCTCGATGCCGGCAAGGGTGCCATCGCGGTGATCGTGGCGCGCGGCTTCGGGCCCGAATTCGCCGCCATTGCTGCGCTCGCCGCCGTGCTCGGTCATCTTTTTCCGGTCTGGCTCGATTTCAAGGGCGGCAAGGGCGTGGCGACTTCGGCCGGCGTCCTTCTCGCCTATAATCCGCCGGTCGCGCTCGCAACAATCGCAGCGTGGTTGCTCGTTGCGGCAGTGTTTCGCTATTCGTCGCTCGCCGCCGTAGCCGCTGCGCTTCTCGCGCCGTTCTGGGCGTGGCTGTTCGGGCCGCGGGCGAGCCTGTCGATCGCGGTCGTCGGCGCGATCGCTCTTCTCGTCGTCCTGCGCCATGCCGATAACATCGGCCGGCTGATGCGTGGCGCCGAAAGTAAAATCCGGCTCGGCCGCGGCCCATGACCGCCAAGACGACGCTGGCGGCCCTGGAGCGGCTTGCCTGGTTGCGGCTCACCCGCAGCGAGAACGTCGGGCCAGTCGGTATTAGGTAGCAAACGCACCCAGCCCGGATATGCGCGGATTGGGCCGGAATTAACCGGACGCCGACTCGCGGGGACTGTCCCTGATTCGGCTAGGTCGCCGATCTATCTGTTGAGTCAGTGGCTTAGCGCGGCACAACCAACAGAGTCTTTACCGCTTTTTAACCAAATTCTGCGGGTTCTAACCGCGCGAGTCGCAAGACCGTGCCTTGGGGGATCGCATGAC
>JAGWON010000021.1 GCA_028871055.1 Alphaproteobacteria bacterium | reverse complement strand
CGTCACTGCGCGGTGTGCGGCGCACCGAGCATCATGGCGGACGCCGGCCACATGCGCCGCTGCACCGACGCGGCCTGCAACGCCACGCATTTCCCGCGCACCGATCCGGCGGTGATCATGCTGGTGACCGACGGCGCGCGCTGCCTGCTCGGCCGCCAGCCGACCTGGCCGCCCGGCATGCACTCGACGCTCGCCGGCTTCGTCGAGCCGGGCGAGAGCCTGGAGGAAGCCGTGGCGCGCGAGGTGCGCGAGGAGACCGGCGTCGAGGTCAGCGACATCGTCTATCACTCGTCGCAGCCCTGGCCGTTTCCGGCCTCGCTCATGCTGGGATTCACCGCGCGCGCGGTGACGCGCGAGCTGGCGCTTGCCGGCAGCGAACTCGAGCACGCGGCGTGGTACGAGCGCGACTGGATCGTCGGGCATACCGACGACGACGAATTCCGCCTGCCGCGGCGCGACTCGGTGGCGCGGCGGCTGATCGAGGACTGGCTTAAAGGTTCGTAAGAGCCAAAGTGCTAAACTTCGGAACGATCTTTAAGGCCCAAGCCAAGATGCATCGGGCACAGCCTGCCGATTGCGTAAGCTTCTAAAAGTGCTCTGTGTCGTCCGTTTCGGACGATTATCCAGCGATATCGAAATTTTCTTCGCCAAAGCCGAGAGCCTTTCTTCTGCAGATAGTGAGTCGCGAACGAAGACTGCCCATGCATGTGATCACGCAGCCGTTGTGCGATTCCAGCCCTAGCTTTCGGCGTCCTCCCGACATGCACGACGCGACCTTCTCGATCGTAGATGACGTAAACACCCCGTTGCTTCGGGGCATCTAGTTCTCCCGGGTATCTTGGAAACGTTCGGCGTGGCGCGCCAATTAGGTCCTTAAAGAGTCCCTTGACCGCTTGCCAGTCGCGTCGTGCTCGCCGCATCTCCACGGTCCTTGTTTGGTATGAGCGTCAAAAGCCCTTGAGCACCTGCGTCACGTGCTCGACCTGGGGCGCGTCGTCGAAGCAGTCGGCGACCAACGCGCGCCATTTCTGAAAATCCGGCGAGCCGCGGAAGTCGACGGTGTGGTTCTCGAGCGTCGCCCACTGGATCATCAGGCGGTAGCGGCGCGGATTCTCGACCGAGCGCCGCAGCTCGAGCCCGCTGCAGCCTTTCGCCGCCTTGAACAGCGGCAGGGCGTTTTTGACGCCGGCCTCGAACTTGGCCTCGCTGCCGGCTTTGACGTCGATCTGGGCGATTTCGAGGATCATGACTCTCTCCCTGAGCGGCGGGCGGCCTTGAGACGGAAGGGATGTGCCGGATAGGTGCCGAGGATCTTCAACTCGCGGGTGACGAAGTCGAGTTCCTCGAGCGCCAGCCGGACCGGGCGCGACTCCGGATGGCCCTCGATGTCGGCGTAGAACTGCGTCGCGGTGAACTCGCCGCCGACCATGTAGCTCTCGAGCTTGGTCATGTTGATGCCGTTGGTGGCGAAACCGCCGAGCGCCTTGTAGAGCGCCGCCGGCACGTTCTTGACCCGGAAGACGAACGAGGTCACCACCGGCCGGCCGTTGTTCGGCGGCGTCTTCGGCTTGCGCACCATCACCAGGAAGCGCGTCGTGTTGTGCCCGGCATCCTCGATGTTGCGCTTGAGCGTCTTGAGCTTGTAGATCCGCCCGGCGAGCTCGGAGGCGATCACCGCGGCGCTGGTATCGCCGCTCCGCGCGAGCTCGGCAGCGGCGCCGGCGGTGTCGGCACTCACCACCGCTTTGAGGCCGAGCTTGCGGATGAGCCGGCGGCATTGCGACAGCGCGTGGACGTGGCTGCGCACCACCTTGATGGTCTTGAGCGAGGCGCCGGGCGCGGCCAGCAGCTGATGCTTCACGCGCTCGAAATGTTCGCCGATGATGTAGAGCCCGGATTCGGGCAGCAGGTGATGGATGTCGGCGACGCGGCCGGCGAGCGAATTCTCGATCGGCAGCATGGCAAGCTCGGCGCGGCCGCGCCGCACCGCGGCAATCACGTCCTCGAAGCCGGGACAGGCGAGCGTCGCCAGTTTCGGGAAGACGTGGCGGCAGGCCAGATCGGAATAGGCGCCGGGCGCACCCTGAAAGGCGATTGAGCGCGAGGATCGTCGGGTGATGCTCATTGGCGGGCAGGGCCTGGCCGCGTCCGCATCAGCGCGCGGGCGCGTTCGAGGTCGGCCGGAGTATCGACGCCGAACGGCACCGCGTCAACGAGCGCCGCGTCGATGCGCATGCCGGCGTCAAGCGCGCGGAGCTGCTCGAGATTCTCGCGCTGTTCGCTGGCGCTGGGCGGCAGGGCGACGAAGCGCGCGAGCGCCGCGCGGCGATAGGCATAGAGCCCGATGTGATGATAGGGCGTGCCGCCAGCGGGCGGCGGCGTCGCGCCGCGCGAGAAGGCGAGGGCGCGCGCGATTGTCTTGCCGCGAAAATCGGCCCAGAGCTTCACGACGCTGCGGCTCTCGATCTCGCCGGGCTCGAGCGCCGCCGCGAGCGTCGCGATGTCGCACGCCGGCTCGGCCAGCGGCGCGAGCACGGCGCGGATCGCCTTCGGGTCGAGCAGCGGCAAATCGCCCTGGACGTTCACCACCACGTCGTGATCGGCGCGCGGGTCGAGCGTCTGCACGGCCTCGAAGATGCGGTCCGAGCCCGACGGATGGTCGGGACGCGTCGCCACGGCGCGGCCGCCGGCGCGCACGATCGCATCGACGATCGCGGCATCGGCGGCGGCGACCACCACCGGCCCGATCGCGGCTTCGGTCGCGCGGCGCCAGACCTGGACGATCATCGGCGCGCCGCCGATCTCGGCCAAGGGTTTGCCCGGTAGCCGTGTCGAGGCCAGACGAGCGGGGATGAGGACGATCGGGTTCAGGTGTCTGACTTTCGGATTCACGGCCCAGAACGGCAGGAATTGCGGCGTTATGCCGCATGGAAGCCTCGACCCGCAACCGGCGTTTTTCCAGCAGATTTCGTTTGAGTTAGCGGGGAAAATTGAGTTTCCTGCCGCACCGGCCGGGCTCAGAGGAGATCGAGTTTCGCATGTCCTTCGAGATGAACAAAATCGCGGGGGCGATACTGGTGGCGATGATCGTCGCCATGGTGTCGGGCATCATCGCGTCCAAGCTGGTCGAGCCCACGCCACTCAAGAAAAACGTCTACCAGGTCGCGGTCGCGCCGACGGCGCAGCCGAGCCAGCAGGCGGCGCCGGCGGGACCGCAGCCGATCGAGCCGCTGCTCGCCAGCGCGAGCGTCGACGCCGGCAAGAGCCATGCGGCGGTCTGCCAGACCTGTCATACCTTCGAAAAGGGCGGCCCCAACAAGATCGGCCCCAATCTCTACGGCATCGTCGGCTCACCGGTCGCCGAGGACCGCGGCGGTTTTGCGTTCTCCGACGCGCTCAAGAGCAAGGGCAAGGGTCAGACCTGGACGATCGACAACCTGAACGACTGGCTGACCAATCCGCAGGACTTCGCTAAGGGCACCAAGATGACCTTTGCCGGCATCGCCAAGCCCAAGGACCGCGCCGACGTTCTCGCCTACCTCAACTCACTGAGCGACCATCCGCAGCCGCTGCCGACGGCAGCACCGGCGCAACAGGGCGCCAGCGCGCCGCCATCGGGTGCTGCCCAGCCGGCGGCGCCAACCCAGGCTGCGGCGGCGCCCGAATCGTTCGATTCGCTACTCGCCAGTGCGAATGCCGAGGCCGGCAAGAGCCAGACCGCGGTGTGCCAAGCCTGTCATACCTTCGAGAAGGGCGGTCCCAACAAGATCGGTCCCAACCTCTATGGCATCATCGGCGCGCCGATCGGCGAGGACCGCAACGGCTATCCGTTCTCCGCAGCGCTCAAGAGCAAGGGCGGCAACTGGACGGTCGACAGCCTGAACGCGTGGCTGACCGATCCGCAGAATTTCGCCAAGGGCACCAAGATGACCTTCGCCGGCGTCTCCAAGGCCAAGGAGCGCGCCAATGTCATCGCCTATCTCAATTCGCTGAGCGACCATCCGCAGCCGCTGACCAAGGCGCCGGCACAGCCCTCTGGCAAGTAGCCGCCGACGCCCTAGAATAGGGGGCCATGACGGAACGGGTCACGGCCGCACACTTGGCGCTTGCCGGCGCGCTCGCCGACAAGGCGGGTTCCATCATCCGGCGCTATTTCCGCAGCGACGTCGCCGTCGAGGAAAAGGGCGACAACACGCCGGTCACCGCCGCCGACCGCGAGGCCGAGAGCGAAATGCGCGCGCTGATCGAGGCGCGCTTTCCCGAACATGGCGTGCTCGGCGAGGAGCACGGCCGCACCCGGCCCGAGGCCGACTATGTCTGGGTCATCGACCCCATCGACGGCACCCGGTCGTTCATCTCGGGTGTGCCACTGTTCGGCACGCTGATCGCGCTCACCTTCAAGGGGGTGCCGGTGCTCGGCGTCATCGACCAGCCGGTCCTGCGCGAGCGCTGGCTCGGCGCCGAAGGCCGCAAGAGCACGCTCAACGGCAAGCCGATCGCGACGCGCGACTGCACTGCGCTGGGCGATGCCACCCTCTATGCGACGTCGCCCGATATGTTCGTGGGCGCCGACGCCCAGGCCTTCGGGCGCGTCCGCGCCGCGGTCAAGCTGGCGCGCTACGGCGCCGACTGCTACGCCTACGGTCTGCTGGCGGCCGGGTTCGTCGACCTCGTGGTCGAGGCCGGGCTCAAACCGTACGATTTCTGCGCGCTGGTGCCGGTGATCGAGGGCGCCGGCGGCGAGATGAGCGACTGGGCCGGCGAGACCCTGTCGCTCCGGTCGGACGGCCGGGTGATCGCGGCCGGCGATCCCGCGCTGGCATCCGCGGCACGGACCGCGCTTGTGGGCAAATAACGATTCCGGCGGTGCCGGTCGCCGACTAAAGTGCGCCGGTATGAACCGTGCCCTTGCGCTCGTCGTCGTGCTCATCGTCGCGCTCCCATGGGCGGCGGCGGCCGCCCACGACGAGCCGCAACACGGCCTGTCGCTGTTCGGCGATCTCAAGTATCCGCCCGGCTTCAAGCACTTCGACTATGCCGAGCCCGACGCGCCCAAAGGCGGCGCGATCAAGTACGCCGCGATCGGCACCTTCGATTCTTTCAATCCGTTCATCCTCAAGGGCAGTCCGGCCGACGGCATCAACCTGATGTTCGATACCTTGATGGCGTCATCGGACGACGAGCCCGCGTCGTCCTATGGCCTCGTGGCCGAGAGCGTCGAAGTCGCACCCGACAAGCAATCGGTCGTCTTCAACCTGCGCCCGGAGGCGCGCTTCTGGGACGGCACGCCGATCACCGCGGACGACGTGGTGTGGACGTTCAATGCGCTCAAGACTGAGGGCCATCCGAGCTACCGGCTTTACTACGCCGATGTGGTCAAGGCCGAGACGCTGGGCCCGCATCGGGTGAAGTTCACCTTCCGCACCGGGAAGAACCGCGAGCTGCCCTCGATCGTCGGCGAGATGCCGGTGCTGTCGAAGGCCTATTGGTCGACGCACGATTTCGCCAAGACCACGCTCGACGTCCCCCTCGGTAGCGGTCCTTACAAGATCGTCGATTTCCAACCCGGCCGTTACCTGGTTTATCGCCGCGTCGCGGACTATTGGGGCAAGGACCTGCCGGTCAATCGCGGCCGCTATAACTTCGACGAGATCCGTTACGACTACTATCGCGACCAGTCGGTGGCGCTCGAGGCGTTCAAGGCCGGCGCCTACGACATCCGCCGCGAGAATGTCGCCAAGAACTGGGCCATCGGCTACGCCAGCCCGGCGCTGTCAGCCGGCTGGATCAGAAAAGAGAACATTCCGAACAAACTGCCGCAGGGCATGCAGGCCTTCGGCTTCAACCTGCGCCGGCCTCTCTTTCAGGACCGGCGCGTGCGCGAGGCGCTCGGCTATCTGTTCGATTTCCCGTGGACCAACAAGACGCTGTTTTACGGCGCCTACGCACGCACCGAGAGCTACTTCGCCAATTCGGATCTCGCCTCGTCCGGCCTACCGGGGCCCGACGAGCTCGCGATCCTCGACAAATACCGCGGCGAGATTCCGGACGACGTCTTCACCAAGGTGTTCAAGGCGCCGACCACTGACGGCACCGGCGACATCCGTCCCAATCTGTATGAAGCGCTCAAACTGCTCGCCGCTGCCGGCTGGACCGTCAGGAACGGCAAGCTGGTCAACGCGCAAGGGCAGCGGTTCCAGTTCGAATTCCTGCTGGATCAGCCCGAATTCGAACGCGTGGTGCTGCCCTTTGCCCAGAACTTGGCGCGCATCGGCATCGTCTGCAACGTGCGGACGATTGATCCGGCCCAATACGAAAACCGGATGCATAACTTCGACTTTGATATGACCGTGGTGATGTTTCCCGAGGGACCCTCGCCGGGAAACGAACAGAGAGGTTACTGGACTTCGGCGTCCGCCGAGCAGCAGGGCAGCGGCAATTTGATGGGCATCAAGTCGAAGGCGATCGACGATCAGGTGGACCTCGTCATCAACGCGCCGGATCGCCAGGGTCTCGTCACCCGTACGCGCGCGCTCGACCGTGTCCTGCTCGAGGGCTATTACGTCATTCCCAACTGGTATCTGCCGTCGTTCCGTGTCGCTTATTGGGACAAGTTCGGTCGACCGAAGACCAATCCGCCCTACGCCCTGTCGCTCAACACCTGGTGGTACGACAAGGCGCGCGCCGAAGCCCTCGCTGCCGCGCGGGAATAGCCGCCGATGCTCGCCTACGCGCTGCGCCGCATTCTGCTCATTGTCCCGACGCTGTTCGCGATCATCCTGGTCAATTTCGTCATCGTGCAGGCCGCGCCCGGCGGTCCGGTCGACCAGCTCATCGCCCAGCTCAAGGGCACGGGTGGCGGCGCCCTCTCGCGCGTCACCGGCGGCGGCGGCGAGCTCGGCCTGAGCGCGACCTCGGCGACGCAGGCCGCGAACCAGAGCCGCGGCGCGCGCGGCCTCGATCCGCAATTCATTGCCCAGCTCAACAAGCTCTACGGCTTCGACAAACCGCCGGCCGAGCGCTTTCTGGTGATGATAAAGAACTATCTCACCTTCAATTTCGGCGAAAGCTTCTATCAGGACAGACCGGTGATCGACCTGATCGCCGAAAAGCTGCCGGTGTCGGTCTCACTCGGTCTATGGGCGACGTTGATTACCTATCTCGTCTCGATTCCACTCGGCATCCGCAAGGCGGTCCGCGACGGCAGCCGCTTCGACGTCTGGAGCAGCGGCGTGATCATCGTCGGTTATGCCATTCCGTCCTTTCTCTTCGCCGTGCTGCTGATCGTGCTGTTCGCCGGTGGCAGCTATCTCTCGATCTTTCCGCTGCGCGGGTTGGTCTCGGACAACTGGGTGAGCCTCGACTGGCTGCACCGCGTTCTCGATTACTTCTGGCACATCACGCTGCCGGTGACGGCGCTGATGATCAGCGGCTTCGCCAGTCTCACCATGCTCACCAAGAATTCGTTCCTCGAGGAGATCAACAAGCAGTACGTGATGACCGCGCGCGCCAAGGGCCTGACCGAGCGCCGCGTGCTCTATGGCCACGTCTTCCGCAACGCCATGCTGCTGGTAATCGCAGGCTTTCCCGCAGCCTTCGTCGGCATCCTCTTCACCGGCGCGCTGCTGGTCGAGGTCATCTTCTCGCTCGACGGCCTGGGCTATCTCGGCTACCAGGCGGCGATCGGCCGCGATTATCCGGTTATGTTCGCGACGCTCTACATCTACACGTTGGTCGGGCTGGTGATGAAGCTGATCAGCGACCTGACCTACATGGTTGTCGATCCGCGCATCGATTTCGGAACGCGCGGCCAGTGACGGCGCCGGCGACCATTCCCCAGCCGCTTGGCTGCCATCGGTTGCTCGGCCTGCCGATCAGCGTCGTCACCCATCACCGCCTGCGGCGCTTCGCGGCCAACCGGCGCGGCTTCTGGTCGCTGTGGCTGTTCCTGGCGCTGTTCGGAATCAGCCTGTTCGCCGAATTCATCGCCAACGACCGGCCGCTGATCGTCGCCTACGACGGTCACTGGTTCTTCCCGGTGTTGACCGATTACACCGAAACGGATTTCGGTGGCGACTTGCCGATTCTGGCCGATTATCGCGACCATACCGTCGCAGCGCGGATCGACGCGCATGGCTGGATGCTGTGGCCGCCGATCCCCTTCAGCTACGGTACGATCAATTTCAACCTCGGCCGGCCGGCGCCCTCGCCGCCCTCGGCGACCGATTGGCTCGGTACCGACGACCAGGGCCGCGACGTGCTGGCGCGGCTGATCTACGGTTTCCGGATATCGGTGCTGTTCGGCATCGCGCTCACCATCTCGAGTTCGGTCATCGGCGTCACCGCCGGCGCGATCCAGGGCTATTACGGCGGCCTGATCGACATTTCGTTCCAGCGCTTCCTCGAGATATGGTCGGGTCTGCCGGTGCTCTATCTGCTCATCATCCTGTCGAGCATCGTCCAGCCGAATTTCTGGTGGCTCCTCGGCATCATGCTGCTGTTCTCGTGGATGTCGCTGGTCGACCTGGTGCGCGCCGAGTTCCTGCGCGCGCGCAATTTCGACTATGTCCGCGCGGCACGCGCGCTCGGCGTCTCCGATCCGGTCATCATCTGGCGGCACGTGCTGCCGAATGCGATGGTGGCGACGCTGACCTTCCTGCCTTTCATCCTCAACGGCTCGATCACCACCTTGACGTCGCTCGACTTCCTCGGATTCGGCCTGCCACCGGGCTCGCCCTCGCTGGGCGAGCTTCTGGCCGAGGGCAAGGCCAACCTCCAGGCGCCCTGGCTGGGCCTGACGGCGTTCTTTGTCCTCGGTTTCATGCTGAGCCTGCTGATCTTCATCGGCGAGGCCGTGCGCGACGCCTTCGATCCGCGAAAGGGCGGCTGATGGCGCTGCTCGAGGTCAAAAATCTCGGCGTCAACTTCGTGCTGCCCGACCGCACGCTCGAAGCGGTGAAGGGCGCCTCGTTCGCGCTCGACAAGGGCCAGACGCTGGCGCTGGTCGGCGAATCGGGCTCGGGCAAGACCGTCACCGCGCTGTCGATCCTTCAGCTCTTGCCGTCGCCGCCGGCGCACCATCCGGCTGGCAGCAGTATCCGCTTCGACGGCGCCGAGCTCGTCGGCGCGCCGGAATCCGAGTTGCGCCGCATCCGCGGCGGGCGCATCGCCATGGTCTTCCAGGAGCCGATGACCTCGCTCAATCCGCTGCACACCGTGGCGAAGCAGATCGGCGAGGCGCTCTGGCTGCACAAGCGGATGAACGGCGCGGCGGCGCGCGCCCGCACGGTCGAGCTGTTGCGGCTGGTCGGCCTGCCGGAGGCGGAGAGCCGCCTCGAATCCTATCCGCATCAGCTTTCCGGCGGGCAGCGCCAGCGCGTGATGATCGCCATGGCGCTCGCCAACGAACCCGACATCCTCATTGCGGACGAACCGACGACGGCGCTCGACGTCACGGTGCAGGCGCAGATCCTGAAGCTGCTCAAGGAGCTGCAGGCGCGCTTCGGCATGGCGCTGCTGCTCATCACCCACGACCTCGGCGTGGTGCGCAAGATGGCGGATCATGTCTGCGTCATGACCCAGGGCGAGATCGTCGAGACCGGCGCCGCGCGCGAGGTCTTCGACCGTCCGCGCCATCCCTATACGCGCCATCTGCTCGATGCCCAGCCCAAGGGCGCGCCGGTGGTGCCGCCGGCGGACGCGCCGGTCCTGATCGAAGGCAAGGACATCAAGGTCTGGTTTCCGATCAAGACCGGGCTGTTCCGCCGCATCACCGGCTACGTCAAGGCGGTGGACGGCATCGACCTGCGGGTGCGGGCCGGCGAGACGCTCGGCGTGGTCGGCGAATCGGGTTCGGGCAAGACGACGCTCGGCCTGGCGCTGCTGCGGCTGGTCGAAAGCCAGGGCGTCATCGCCTATGACGGCAAGCGCCTCGACCAGCTCTCGGGCCGGGCGATGCGGCCGTTGCGGCGCGAGCTGCAGATCGTCTTCCAGGATCCCTATTCGAGCCTGTCGCCGCGGCTCACCATCGGTCAGATCATCGAGGAAGGCCTCAAGGTGCACAGTCTGGGCGGTGATGCGACGGGACGTCGCCGCCTAGTCGAGGAGGCGCTCGATGCGGTGGCGCTGCCACGCGATGCGATCGACCGCTATCCGCACGAATTCTCCGGCGGCATGCGCCAGCGTCTCGCCTTCGCGCGCATCCTGGCGTTGCGGCCGCGGCTGATCGTGCTCGACGAGCCGACCTCAGCGCTCGACATGTCGCTCCAGGCGCAGATGGTCGACCTGCTGCGCGACCTGCAGCGGCGCTACGGCATCGCCTATCTCTTCATCAGCCACGATCTGCGCGTGGTGAAGGCGCTGGCGCACGAGGTGCTGGTGATCAAGGACGGCAAGGCGGTGGAGCAGGGGCCGGCGCGCCAAATCTTCGGCGCGCCGCGCGCCGCCTATACCCGCGCGTTGATGGCCGCCGCCTTCGAGCTCGAGACCGTCGAAGGCGCGGGCGGCGCGTAGTCTCTAATCGTCAAGCTTCCAGCGCGCCATCAGCTTGCGCGTCGCGGCGTAGTCCGGATGATCCACGGTCCAGCCGTGCCGCAGGTAGGCATGCGCCGTCAGGCGGTTGCCGCGCCAGCCCAGGAACAGATCGAGCAGGAAGAACACGCCGGCAAAGCCGATGCCGGCGATCATCTCGATCCGTCCGGCGAGGAACCGGTCGGCGACGAACCAGGCGAGCAGGATCGCCAGCACGATCGCGCCCCAGGCGTGCAGCTTGCGCCAGAACAGCGGCAATCCCAGCAGCGGCGACAGCACGAACAGGTCCCAGGCGAAGCCGACCCTGATCCACTTGATCCGGCCGCCGTCGGGCGGCTTGAGGCCGAGGCGCATCGCCGGCGGCTCCGCCGTGCGCTTCCGCGCGGTCTCGCGCCTGAGTTTCATCGCTTGGCGCCGTAGCGCTCGACGGCGAAGGCGTACAGCGCGCGCAAGGCGAGCGCCTCGCCGCCCTCGGGCCGGCCCGGCCGCGACTTGGCGTTCCAGGCATAGCTGTCGAGATGCATCCAGGGAATTTCCGGCGCCACGAAATCGGCGAGGAAGAGCGCGGCAGTAACGGCGCCGGCAAACGAGCCTTCGCTGACGTTGCTGATGTCGGCGATCGGGCTCTTGAGCATGTCGCGATAGGGCTGCCACAGCGGCAGCCGCCACAGCGGATCGCTCGCGCACGTTCCGGCGGCCAGCAGCTTGGCCGCGAGCCCGTCGTCGCGCGCGAACAGCACCGGCAGGTCGGGTCCGAGCGCCGCCCGCGCCGCGCCGGTCAGCGTCGCGATATCGACGATCAGATCGGGGCGCTCGCTCGCCGCTTCGGTCAGCGCGTCGCAGAGGATGAGACGACCCTCGGCGTCGGTGTTGCCGATCTCGACCGTGAGGCCTTGCCGCGTGCGCACGATGTCGCCCGGCCGCAGCGCGCCGCCGCTCACCGCATTGTCCACCGTCGGCACCAGGATGCGCAGCCGGACGCCAAGGCCGGCGTCCATGATGGCGTCGCCGAGCGCCAGCAGCGTTGCCGCGCCGCCCATGTCCTTCTTCATCAGGCGCATGCCGGACGCGGTCTTGAGGTCGAGACCGCCGCTGTCGAAGCACACGCCCTTGCCGACCAGCGTCAGCCTGGGAGCGCCGGCGTCGCCCCAAGTGAGATCGACGATCCGCGGCGGCCGCGTGCTGGCGCGGCCGACGGCATGGATCGTCGGATAGTTCGCTGCCAGAAGGTCGTCGCCGACGATAGCGGTGCAGCGCGCGCCGTACTCGGCCGCCAGCGCTTCGACGGCCTGTTGCAGCTCGGCCGGGCCCATCGCCTCGGCGGGCGTGTTGATCAGGTCGCGGGCGCGGCATTGCGCGCACGCCAGGCGCGCGACGAGCTTGCGGTCGGCCTGAAGCGGCCAGACGAGGCGAGCCGGCGGACGCTTGCGGGCGCGATAGCGCGTGAACGCATAGGCGCCCAGCGCCCAGCCGAGGGCATGGCGCGTGGCGCGCTCGCCGTCGCTTGCGGCATCGAGCGCATAGGTACCCTCCGGCAACGCCTCGGGCAGGGCGGCCAAATCCCAGATCGGATCCGGTCCGCCGGCCGCGACCAGCACGCGCAGCGGCTTGCCGTCTGCGTCCGGCACCAGGAGGTGGGTGCCGGGCTCGGCGGTGAAGCGCGTCGCCTCGACCCAGCGCGGCGCCGCCGGCCCCAGCGTCGCCACCTTCGCCGCCAGCGATTCGCGCGTCACCACCGTCAGGGGCAGCGCGCCCGCTTCGCTCTCGACCAGCGCTGCGAGCGCCGACTCGTCGGTCACAATCCTTCTCCGCTCCTGCGCGTGGCCGGGGGTTGCGTTGCGCGCCGCCGCCCGCCACGATGACGGCGCGAGGATACCCGATGGCGGACATCACCATCTATATCGGCAACCGGAACTACTCGTCCTGGTCGCTGCGCGCCTGGCTGATGCTCAAGCAGACCGGCGCGGCATTCGACTCTGTGGTAATCCCGCTTTATGAGTCGGGCAGCCGAACCGAAATCCTGCGCCATTCGCCGTCGGGCAAGGTGCCGGCGCTGCGCCATGGCGACGTCGTGGTCTGGGATTCGCTGGCGATCGGCGATTACCTGGCTGAGGAGTACCCCAAGGCCGGACTGTGGCCGGCCGCGCGCGGCGCCCGGGCCTGCGCCCGTTCGGTCAGCGCCGAGATGCATGCCGGGTTCGTCAACCTGCGCCGTCATCTGCCGATGAATCTGCGCCGCGCGCCCAAGCCGCGACCGCTGACCGAGGAGGTGCAAGCCGATGTCGCCCGCATCGCGGCGCTGTGGCGCGATAGCCGCCGGCGCTTCGGCGCAGGTGGCGAATTCCTGTTCGGCGCATTCGGCATCGCCGACGCGATGTACGCGCCGGTGGTGAGCCGGCTGCGGAGCTATGCGGTGCCGATCGAATCGGACATCGCGGCTTATTGCGATGCGATCGAGCGTCATCCGCCCTATAAGGAGTGGCTCGCCGCAGCCAGGGATGAGCCGATGGTTCTTGCGCAATTCGAGGTTTAGCGGCGTGCAGTCTCAAGCGCCTTGACCCCCGGCAGCGTCTTGCCCTCGATCCATTCGAGGAAGGCGCCGCCCGCGGTCGACACGTAGGTTAGCTGCTCGACGACGCCGGCCTGATGCAGCGCCGCCACCGTGTCGCCGCCGCCGGCCACGCTCACCAAGCGCCGCGCGCGGGTCAGCGCCGCGACCTGCCGCGCGATGGCGACGGTCGCCTTGTCGAACGGCTTGGTCTCGAACGCGCCGACCGGCCCGTTCCACACCAGCGTGCGGCAGGTGGCGAGCTTCTCGCAGATCAGCGCGACGCTCCGCGGCCCGATATCGAGGATCATCTGATCCTGTGGCACCTGGTCGATCGCGACGGTGGCCGTGGCGACGCCCGGCTTCAGCGCGGCGGCCACGACCGCATCGACCGGCAAGACCAGCTCGCAGCCGGCGGCTTTCGCCGTGGCGTCGAGGCGGCGCGCGGTCTCGATCATGTCGCGCTCGACCAGCGATTTGCCGACCGGTTTGCCCTCGGCGAGCAGTAGGGTGTTGGCCATGGCGCCGCCGATGACGAGGAGCTGCACCCTGGTCACTAGGTTGTTGAGCAGGTCGAGCTTGGTCGACACTTTGGCGCCGCCGACGATTGCCGCCACCGGTCGCGCCGGATTGTCGAGCGCCCGGTCGAGCGCGACGAGCTCGGCCTGCATCAGCCGGCCGGCATAGGCCGGCAGCAGACGCGCGACCGCCTCGGTCGAGGCGTGCGCCCGATGCGCCGCCGAGAAGGCGTCGTCAACATAGACGTCGGCCAGCGCCGCCAGTGCCTTGGCAAAGGCCGGATCATTCTTTTCCTCGCCCTTGTGATAGCGAAGGTTCTCGAGCAGCGCGATCTCACCGTTGCGCAATCCGTCGACCGCTTGCTGCGCCGGCGCACCGATACAGTCTTCGGCGAAGGCGACGTGCCGGCCGCCGAGGGCGGCGGCCAACGCCGGCACGATCGGACGCAGCGACAAGTCGGGCTCGTGATTCTTGGGCCGGCCGAAATGCGACGCGACCGCGACGCGCGCGCCCTTTTCGGCCAACTCGCGGATCGTCGGTGCCAGGCGCTCGATGCGCGTCGTGTCGGTCACCTTGCCGTCGGCAACCGGCACGTTGAGGTCGGCGCGCAACAGCACGCGCTTGCCCTTGGGATCGAGATCGTCGAGCGTCCGGAACCTGGCCATGTGATGCATGCGCGCGGGGCGCGCTCAGGCGTCGTTGGGAGCGACCCAGGGGATGGTCTGGAATTCGATGCCGTCGTTGGCGAGCGCGCGCGACTCGTCCGCCGTCGCCTCGCCATAGATGCCGCGGGTCTTCGCCGTGCCATCGTGGATGGCGCGGGCTTCGGCGGCGAATTGGGATCCGACGTTTTCGCAATGGCTCTCGACGTGTTTGCGCAGCACCTGGAGGGCCCGCCGCACATCTTCCGGGCGCGGCGGCTTTTCGGCCGCGTCAGGCGCCGCCGCGCGCAGAGGCCGCGGCGCCATCGGTGCCTTTTCGATGTTGTCGTTGCCGCATTCCGGGCAGGCAATCTGGCCACGCGCGCTCTGGCGGTCGAAGGTGGCACCGTCGTGGAACCACGCCTCGAACTCGTGTCCGGCATCGCATTTGAGCTTGAACAGGATCATTCCCGGGTCTTAACCCTTTGATCGGCTGGGCGGTTCCGCCAAGATGGTTTTCGCCATCGCCGGGGTCAAGTGCTAATGCGCCCGCCACGCCCGTTCGAACCGCCACCGTCACCTTGGATCGAGCGTCACGCCGCCCGGATCAGCGGCGGCGGCCGGGTGCTCGACCTCGCCGCGGGCGGCGGCCGGCACACGCGGCTGCTGCTCGAGCGCGGCTACGCCGTGGTCGCTGTCGACCGCGACACCGGAGCGCTCGAGGCGGCGTTTGCCGGCCATCCCGATTGCCGGATCGTCGGGCTCGATCTCGAAAACGGCGAGCCCTGGCGGCTCGGCGCAGGCTATGACGGAATCGTGGTCGCGAATTATCTCTATCGCCCGCTTTTCGTCGATCTGGCTGCGGCGCTGACGTCCGGCGGCGTCCTGATCTACGAGACGTTCATGCTCGGCAACGAAGCCTTCGGCAAGCCGAGCAACCCCGATTTCCTGCTGCGGCCCAACGAGCTGATCGAGGCCTTCGCGCCGCGCCTGATGGTGCTCGCCTTCGAGCAGGGAATCGTGCAGCGGCCGCGGCCGGCAGCAATCCAGCGCCTTGTGGCGACAAAAGGCGGTATAATCCCGCTCGACTGAAGCGCTGCTGGAGGTCGCCATGGCGTCCAAGCTCAAGCTCAACGTCGGCTGGCACGACCGGCTGATCCGCATCGTCATCGGCTTGGCGATCATCGCCGGGATCTGGATCTGGTTCGCCAACGAGCGCTGGCTCGCGCTTATCGGGATCATTCCCATCCTGACCGCGATCGGCGGCTGGTGCCCGGTCTACGAGGTGCTCGGCATGACCACCGACACGACGGTGACGCGCGAGAGTTGAGAATCGCGCCGCGCGCCCGCTCGGGACGCGGCGGCTACCCGGCCGCGGCGATGGTATTGGTGCGGTTGGGCGCGGCGAACAGCCGGTCGTGCGTCAGCGACGGCACGGCGCGCCGGGCCTCGGCGACTTTCGCCGGATCGATCTCGGCCACGATGACGCCGACGCCATCCTCGGCCTCGGCCAGGATCTCGCCCCACGGCGCCACGATCAGCGCATGGCCATAGGTGCGCCGCCCGCCGCCATGCTCGCCCCATTGCGCCGGAGCGAAGACGAAGCAGCCGTTCTCGATCGCGCGGGCCCGCAACAGCACGTGCCAATGCGCCCGCCCGGTCGGCACCGTGAAGGCCGAAGGCACGGCGAGAAACTCGGCGCCCGCCTTGGCCAGGGCGCGATAGAGATGCGGGAAGCGCAGATCGTAGCAGATGCTCATGCCGAGCCGTCCCCACGGCAGATTCGCGACCACCGCCTTGTCGCCGGATTTATAGGCCTGCGATTCGCGATGGCGCTCGCCGGTCGTCAGGTCGACATCGAACATGTGGATCTTGTCGTAGCGCGCGGCGATCTCGCCCTGCGGCGAAATCAGGAACGACCGGTTGGAGAGCCGCTCGGCGTCTCGGTCGCGCACCACGACCGAGCCGAGCAAGAGCCATACACCGGTCGCGCGCGCGAGCTCGCGGAAAGCGGCGAGCATGGCGTGCTCCGTCTCGGGCCGCGCCTTGTCGAGCGCCAGCGCGCGCTTCGGTTCGATCATGTCGCTGACCTCGGGGGTCATGATCAGATCGGCGCCCTGGTCGCGCGCACGCCGCACCAGCTCCGAGGCGGCCGCGACGTTGGCTTCGATCGCCGGCCCCGACGTCATCTGGATACAGGCGGCCTTGAAACGCGCGCTCATCGGCCGACACCCAACAGCGGGTCGAGCTTGCCCTCGTGGTCGAGGGCCGTCAGCTCGTCGGAGCCGCCGATGTGCTTTCCGTCGATGAAGATCTGCGGCACGGTCCGCCGTCCGCCGGCGCGCTCGATCATCTCGTTCCACTTGTCGTCGTCGGTCATCACGTCGATATCGGTGAAGCTCACGCCCTTCTTCTGCAACAGGCTGCGCGCCCGCGCACAATACGGGCAGAACATCGTGGTGTAGAGCTCGACTTTGGTCACGCCTGATTATCTGGTCGGAGCCATGGTTAAATCAACTCACGGATCGGCGCGCACCGTCCGCGTCAGGGTGAGCACGTCGACAGCGCTGGCGCCTGAATCGAGCAGCACCCGCGCGCACGCCGTGACGGTCGCGCCGGTGGTGAGCACGTCGTCGACCAAGAGGACGCGGCGGCCCGCGACGCTGCGACCCGATTTCAGGGCGAAGGCGCCGCGGACGTTGCGGCGGCGCTCGGCCCGGCCGCTGCGGCCCTGCGATGGCGTCCGCCGGCGACGCTGGAGCAGATCGGCCTCGACCGGCGGTCCGCCGCCCGCCGCGAGCGCGTGCGCCAGGACCGCGGCCTGGTTGTAGCGGCGCGCGAACAACCGCGTCCAATGCAAGGGTACCGGCACGACCACGTCGCACGTCCCCAGCAGCTCGGCGCCGGCGCGTCGCATGAACAGGCCGAGCGCCGGCGCGAGTTGTAGCTTGTCGCCGTGCTTGAACGCGAGCACCAGGGACCGGCTGGCTTCGTCGTAGCGCATCGCCGCGCGGGCGCGCGCATAGATCGGCGTGTCGCGAGCGCAGGCGCCGCAAACCGCATCCGCGCCCAGCTCGACCTCGAACGGCAGGCCGCAGCGGGCGCAGCACGGCGGCTGGAGGAAGGCGATGCCGTGCCAGCACGGCGCGCACAGCGCGCCGCCGCCGCCGATTTCGGCGCCGCACTTGAGGCAGCGCGGCGGCAGCAGCAGATCGAGCAGCGCCGTACCGGCACGCCGCAGATCGAGACCCCGGGCCAGACCCACCATGTCGCGATCACAAGCGCCGGCGGCCGCCTTGTCAACCCGCCGCCGCGAAGGCGATGATGCCCCATGAAGCCCTCCGATCCGCTGCGTGTCTTCGATGCACGAGCCTTGCGCCGCCACCGGGCCCGCGCCGCGCGGCTCGGCCTCAACGCCGAATTCCTGTTCGAGCGGGCGGCGGCGGACCTCGCCGAGCGCCTTGGCGAGATCAGGCGGCGATTTCCGGTCGCGCTCGATTTCGGCTGCCGCGGCGGCGTCATGGCGCGCGCGTTGGATGGCGATGGCGGGGTCGAGCGCCTGATTTCCGCCGATCCGTCCGAGGCCTTGGCGCGCCGCGCGCCGCGCCCGGCGGTGGTCCTCGATCTCGAGGCGCTGCCGTTCGCGCCGCGGAGCTTCGACCTGGTGCTGAGCCCGCTGCTGCTGCACTGGGTCAACGATCTCCCCGGCACGCTGCTGCAGCTCCGCCTGATGCTCAAGCCCGGCGGCCTGTTGCTCGCGACTCTGTTCGGCGGCGAGACGTTGAGCGAGTTGCATGCGGCGCTGATCGAGGCCGAGCTCGAGACCGCCGGCGGCGCCAGTCCACGGGTGTCGCCGTTCGCGGATTTGCGCGACCTCGGCGGCTTGCTCCAACGCGCCGGCTTCACCGATCCGATTATCGACGCGGATCGCACCGACGTCGACTACGTCGACGCGTTTGCGCTGATGCGCGACCTGCGCGCGATGGGCGAGGCCAACGCCCAGCGCGAGCGGCGCCAGTCGCTGACGGGGCGCCGCACCTTGGCTCGTGCCGCGGAGCTCTATCGCGCGCGCTCGGCGGCGCTGGGTGGTCGGATAGTCGCCACCTTCCAGACGATCAACCTCACCGCTTGGGCGCCGCCGGGCTGACGCCGATCATTCGCAGGCGTAGAAATAGGTCACCTTGTAGCTGCCCGAGAGCTCGCTGCCGCGCGGCACCATCACCTTGTTGTAGTATTGGCAGTGCAGCGCGGCGATGTTGTAGGGGTTGTTGCCCCTGCCGCTGATGATGACGATGCCGGTCGCGTCGGCGCGGACGATCTGCGGCCGCAGCGCGTAATCGGGAACGTAGCAACCGGCAATCGGCAGAACGGCCAGAAGGCACAACAGGCGGGCGACACGACTCATGGCGGCGAGCCTACGGTCGCACGCGCGCGCCGGCAAGCCGTTAGAGCAGATCGCGCAGCGCGGCAATGAGCCCCTTGTCGGCGGGCGGCATCGCATAGTCGTCGAATCGCGGCGGCTTGACCCAGGTCAGCTTCTGGCCCTCGCGCGCGATCACCAGACCTTTCCATCGTCGGCACACGTAGAGCAGCAGCACGACGTGCAGTGCCGGATAGCGGTACGACGCGAAGGTGAGCGGCGACAGGCAGGCTTCGGCGACGTCGATGCCGAGTTCCTCGTGAAGTTCGCGGGTCAGCGCCGCTTCGGGCGTCTCGCCGGGCTGGAGCTTGCCACCGGGAAACTCCCAGAGTCCGGCCATCGGCTTTCCCGTCGGCCGTTCGGCCAGCAGCACGCGGCCGTCGGCGTCGACCAGCGCGACGCAGACCACGGTCACGCTGGCCGGCTCAGCTCCGGTAGCTGCCATTGATGTCGATGTAGCGATGCGTCAGGTCGCAGGTCCACACCGTCCAGCGCCCGCGGCCGATGCCGAGATCGACGGCGAGGCGGATGTCGCGGCCGGCCATGTGACGCGCCACCGGCCCCTCGTCGTAGCCGGGCAACGGGCCGCCCTTTTCGGCGATGGGCACGCCGCCGACCGCGATCGACAGGCGGTCGCGGTCGGCTTTCTCGCCCGCCTTGCCGACGGCCATGACGATGCGGCCCCAATTGGCATCGCCGGCAGCGATCGCCGTCTTCACCAGCGGCGAATTGCCGATGGCGAGGCCGATCCGCCGCGCCGCACGCGGCGATGCTGCGCCCGAGACCGCTATGGTGACGAACTTCTCCGCGCCTTCGCCGTCGCGCACGATCTGTTGCGCCAAGTCGACCAGCACCTCGTCAAGCGCACGGCGGAAGGCCGTGAGCGCCGGATCGTCGGCGCGCGTGACCCGCTTGTTTCCGGCCTTGCCGGTCGCGACCAGAAGGAGCGTGTCGCTGGTCGACGTGTCGCCGTCGACGGTGATCGAGTTGAACGAACGCTCGTTGCCGGCGACCAGCATCGCCTGAAGCGCCGGCGCGGCGATGTTCGCGTCGGTGAAGACATAGGCGAGCATGGTGCCCATGTCGGGCGCGATCATGCCCGAGCCCTTGGCGATACCGTTGACGGTGACACGCGCGCCGCGCATCTCGACGCTTCGCGTTGCCCCCTTGGCGAAGGTGTCGGTGGTCATGATCGCCTGTGCAGCCGTGGTCCAGCCATCAGGACGGGCCGCGGCGGCGGCTTCCGGCAGCGCGGCGACGATCTTCTCGGCGGCGAGCGGCTCGCCAATGACGCCAGTCGAGGAGACAAATACCTCGCGCGGATCGCAGCCCAGAAGCTTTGCCGCTGCGCCGACCGTCTGCGCGACGGCATCGCGTCCGCGCTTGCCGGTGAAGACATTGGCGTTGCCCGAGTTCACCACGATCGCCCGCGCCTTGCCGTGCTTCAGCGCTTTGCGGCACCAGTCGACGGGCGCTCCGGGGGTCTTGGAGCGCGTGAAAACTCCCGCGACCGCGCTGCCGGGCTCGATCAGCGCCAGCATCAAGTCGGTGCGCTCCGGGTAGCGAATGCCGCAATGCGCGCTCGCCAGCGTGACGCCGGCGATCGGCGGCAGCTCGGGGAAGCGCTCGGGCGCGAGCGGCGAGGCTGCGGCCATGGTTCGGATCGTCAGGGCCGTGTCGAACTCATTGCGGGCTGAGGTTGAGCTTGCCCGGCGCAGTTTCCGGCGCCAGCGTCGGCGCGCCCGGCGCCGCTCCGCTGGTGGGCGGCTTCAGCTTCGGCGCCGCGCCGGCGCTGGGCAGCTTGCTGCCGTCGAGCGCGAAGATTTCAACCTTGGCCGCCTTGTCGAGTACCTTCATGCGATCGCCAACGAGCTTGGAGGCCATCTCCTGCGCCAGGCGGGGTGCCATCTGCTCGTAGGGCAGGGCCTTGCCCGGCCGGCGGTCCTCGACCTGGATGACGTGCCAGCCGAACTGGGTATGAACCGGCGTCTCCGTGTATTGGCCTTTCTTGAGCTTGAACGCCACGTTGGCGAATTCGGGCACCATCTCGTCCTGGGTGAACCAGCCGAGCTCGCCGCCCGACGTCTTGCCGGCGGGATCGATGGTCTTTTCCTTGGCGAGCGCGGCGAAATCCGTGCCCTTCTTGAGCTGGGCGATGACGTCGTCGGCTTCTTTTTCAGTCCGCACCAGGATATGGCGCGCCTTGATCTCCTCATGCTTCGGCGCGTCCTTCGCATACTGGTCATAGGCCGTCTGGAGCTTCTCCTTGGTGATCTCCTTGCGCGCGATCGAGTTGAAATAGGCATCCTGCAGAATCTGCTCGCGAGCGAGCACAAGCCGCTTCTTGATGATCGGATCGGCCTCGAGCCTGGCCTTTTCCGCGGCCTGCGACGCCACCACCATCGAGACCAGCTGATCGATGATCTGCGGATAGGCCTTCTCGAGGGTGACGTGCTGGCGCACGTTGGGCGCGAGTGCGCTATAGGCGATCTCGACGTCCAGGCGTGTCAACGTCTGGCCATTGATGCGGGCCACAACCGGATCAGCGGCTGGCTTGGTTTTCTGCGCCAGTGCCGGTGTGGCGGCTAACGCAAGGATCAGGCAGGCGAACATCGCGCTCCGCGCCGTCATAGCAAGTGTTCCTTTCGATTCGATTCCAGCCGTCGCGGCGGAGGCAAGGCCGCGCGGGCGCCGCTGATAAAGCACATCGCCCGCTCCAGAACAAGCATCGGCAAGCGTTAATATCCCGTTCCTGCAAGGCTTTCCGGGGCGAGGGCGAATTGACACTCGCATTGTATGCCCCTATCTCTCATAACGTCGCCGTTGCGACGTTCGACTACCCCGCCATCCCATCGAGGTCTTGATGATCGGCGCCCTTGCCCGGCGATTCTTCGGTTCCGCGAACGACCGTTACATCAAAAGCCTCCAGCCGCTCGTCGACGACATCAACGCGCTGGAACCCGAGCTTGCAGGCTTGTCCGACGGCGATTTGCGCTCGCGCACTGACACCTTTCGGAAGCGCCTGAGCGACGGCGACGAACTCGACGATCTCCTCGTCGACGCCTTCGCCACGGTACGCGAGGCGGCGAAGCGCGTTCTCGGGCAGCGCCATTTCGACGTCCAGCTCATGGGCGGCATCGTTCTGCACCGCGGCATGATCGCCGAAATGAAGACCGGCGAAGGCAAGACGCTGGTCGCGACACTGCCGGTGTACCTGAACGCGCTCTCCGGCAAGGGCGTGCACGTCGTCACGGTCAACGACTACCTGGCCAAGCGCGACAGCGAATGGATGGGCCAAGTTTACACGTTCCTGGGGCTGTCGGTCGGCTGCATCGTTCACGGTCTCGACGACGAGCAGCGCCGCGCCGCGTACGAGGCCGATGTCACCTATGGCACCAACAATGAGTTCGGCTTCGACTATCTGCGTGACAATATGAAGTTCGCGCTGGTTCAGATGGTTCAGCGGCCGTTCAGCTACGCCATCGTCGACGAGGTCGACTCGATCCTGATCGACGAGGCGCGCACGCCGCTCATCATCTCCGGCCCGACCGAGGATTCGTCCGAACTCTACCGCGCAGTCGACAAGCTCATTCCGAAGCTCACGCCCGAGGATTACGAGAAGGATGAAAAGCAGCGCGCCGTGACGCTGACCGAATCCGGCGTCGAGAAGATGGAGGCGATGCTGAGCGAAACCGGCCTGATGAAGACCGGTACGCTCTACGATATACAGAACCTCTCGCTGGTCCATCACGCCAATCAGGCGCTCCGTGCGCACAAGCTGTTCGCGCGCGACACCGACTACATCGTGCGCGACGGCAAGGTCATCATCATCGACGAGTTCACGGGTCGCATGATGGAGGGCCGCCGGTATTCCGAAGGTCTTCACCAGGCGCTGGAGGCCAAGGAAGGCGTCGAGGTCCAGAACGAAAACCAGACGCTGGCGACCATCACCTTCCAGAATTACTTCCGCCTTTTTCCCAAGCTCGCCGGTATGACCGGAACGGCGATGACCGAGGCGACCGAGCTCAGCGAGATCTACAAGCTCGACGTCATCGAGATTCCCACCAACATGCCCTGCGTCCGGCTCGACGCCGACGACGAGGTCTATCGCACGGCGCGCGAGAAATACGACGCGATCATCAAGCAGGTGCTCGAGTGCCGCGAGCGCAAACAGCCGGTGCTCATCGGCACGGTCAGCATCGAGAAGTCGGAAACGCTGTCGGATCTCTTCAAGAAGGCGAAGATTCCCCACGCCGTGCTGAATGCGCGCTATCACGAGCAGGAAGCGCAGATCATCGCCCAGGCCGGCCGCCCGGGGGTGGTCACCATCGCCACCAACATGGCCGGCCGCGGCACCGATATCCAGCTCGGCGGCAACGTCGAGATGCGGCTCAAGACCGACCTCGCGGGCATCAACGATCCCTCGGTGCGGGATCGCCGAGCGGTCGAGATCCGCGCCGAAGTCCAGGCTGCGCACGAGGAGGCGGTCAAGGCCGGCGGCCTCTATGTCGTGGGCAGCGAGCGCCACGAGAGCCGCCGCATCGACAACCAGCTACGCGGCCGGTCCGGGCGCCAGGGCGATCCGGGCGCGTCGAAGTTCTTCGTCTCGCTCGAGGACGATCTGATGCGCATCTTCGGATCCGACCGGATGGACGGCATGCTGCAGAAGCTCGGCCTCAAGGATGGCGAAGCGATCATCCACCCCTGGATCAACAAAGCGCTGGAGAAGGCCCAGGAGAAGGTCGAAGGGCGCAATTACGAGATCCGCAAGCATCTGCTGCGATTCGACGACGTGATGAACGACCAGCGCAAAGTCGTCTACCAGCAGCGCCGCGAGATCATGAGCGCGGCCGATGTCGGCGCAATGATCGAAGACATGCGCGACGAGGTCATCGAAAATCTGGTCGCGCGCTGCATCCCGGAAAATGCGCTGCCTGACCAATGGGACACCGCCGCGCTGCATGAAGAGGTGCGGCGGGTCTTCAATCTCGATCTGCCGGTCGCCGATTGGGCGAAAGAAGAAGGCATCGCCGACGTCGAGCTGCGGGAGCGCATCGGCTGCGCCGTCGCCGAGAAGATGGCACAAAAGGAGGTGCTCTACAGCCCCGAGATCATGCGCATGGCCGAACGCAGCCTACTGCTGCAGATTCTCGATCAGCAGTGGAAGGATCACCTACTAGCGCTCGATCATCTGCGCCAGGGCATCAATCTGCGCGCCTACGCGCAGCGCGATCCCCTCAACGAGTACAAGCGCGAGGCCTTCGAGCTGTTCCAGAGCATGCTGGTGGCGCTGCGCGAGCAGGTGGTGAGCGTCCTGGCCCACGTCGAGTTGCGCGTCGATCGCGGCGAAAACAACCCGCCGCCCGGACTGACACCGGCGCCGTCGCGCGGTATCGAGACGCGCGACGATCCCACCCTCGCTCCGGTGGCGCCGGCGGCCCGCGCAGCCGCTATGCCGGCACCCTGGGCGCGCACGCCGCGCAACGCACCATGCCCGTGTGGATCGGGCAAGAAATACAAGCACTGCCACGGCCGGGTTTGAACTCCCGGCATCCGGTCGGGCCGCGGATGCAGTCGCAAAAACGTCGTATTAAACCGATTTAATCGCAGCGAAGGGACCGCGTAATCCGGCGATGTCCATGGTGTCACGAGATTGGGGTGCCGCCGCCTTTCGGATGGAGCCGACGCCCTGTTACGCCGTTCCCATAGCAACGGCACTTTAGAACGAGGTCGATCTATGATGCTTTCGACGATGTCCGCCAGCCGCCTGCGCAAATTGGCGTTTGCGGGCGCGCTATCCCTTGCCTTGGCTGGAACGCCGTTTGCGCTCACCCAGGCGGCGGAGCCGGCAATCGTGCAAATGCCGAGCTTCGCGCCGATCGTGAAGAAGGTGCTGCCGGCGGTGGTGAACATCTCGGTCACCGAGAAGGCCGATGTCGCCAATTCGGACGACGGCGGACCGGACCAGGATCAGGGTTCAGGACCGAACGCCAATCCGTTCCAGGGCTTCCCGCCGTCGCCGTTCGACGAATTCCTGCGCCGCTTCTTCCAGCAGCAGCAACGCCAGTTCCGTCAGATGCCGGTTCCCGAGGGCCAGCGTGTTGCGCTTGGCTCGGGCTTCATCATCGATCCGACGGGCTACGTCGTGACCAACAACCATGTGGTCGAGAATGCCGACAAGGTCACCGTCATCCTTCAAGACAACAGCCGCCATCCGGCCAAGGTGATCGGCCGCGATCCCAAGACCGATCTTGCGCTGATCAAGTTCGAGAGCACGCAACCCCTGCCCTACGTCACCTGGGGTGACAGCGACGCTTCGCAGGTCGGCGACTGGGTGCTTGCGGTTGGCAACCCCTTCGGCCTCGGCGGCACCGTCAGCCCGGGCGTGATCTCGGCGCGCGGCCGCGACATCCATGCGGGTCCCTATGACGACTTCCTCCAGGTTGACGCGTCGATCAATCGCGGCAATTCCGGCGGTCCCGACTTCAACCTCGAAGGCCGGGTCATCGGCATCAATACCGCGATCTACTCGCCCAACGGGGGCTCGGTCGGCATCGGCTTCGCCATCCCGTCGAGCTTGGCCAAGCCGATTATCGAGCAGTTGCGTGCGCACGGCAAAGTCGAGCGCGGCTGGCTCGGCGTCCAAATCCAAAGCGTCACGCCCGACATCGCCAAGAGCCTCGGCCTTGCGAAGGACGCAGGCGCGCTGGTCGCGGACGTCACCAAGGGCAGCCCGGCCGAAAAGGGCGGCATGAAGCAAGGCGACGTGATCCTGAACTACGACAGCCACGACATCGGGCGCGTCCGCGATCTGCCCATCGCGGTCGCCGAGACACCGGTCGGTCAAACAGCCGCCATCAAGGTCTGGCGCGACGGCAAGCCGGTGACGCTCCAGGTGAAAATCGGCGAGATGCCCGAGAAACAACAGAACATGGCGCAGAACGAGCCGTCACCACATGGGAGCTCGGCTGGGATGGGGCTCAAGCTGTCGAGCCTGACGCCGGAATTGCGTCGCCGCGCGCACGTGCCGCGGGACGTTCGAGGCGTCATCGTGACCGACGTGGCGCCCAACTCTCCGCTCGGAGCCGTCGGCGTCCAGCCGGGCGACGTCATCGTCTCGATCAATCGGAAGCGCGTGACCACGCCCCACGAGGCGGTACACGAGTTCGAAGTGGCGCGGAACGAGAAAGGCAGTAACAAGACGTTGTTGCTCCTGCTCAACCGGCACGGCATCAACGAGTACGTGGCACTCTCGGTCCAGAACGGCGCCAAAAAGGGCTGATGCGGGTAAGGGGAGTCCCGTGCGTATTCTCGTCATCGAGGACGATCGCGAGGCGGCGGCCTATCTCGTCAAGGGTCTGACCGAGAGCGGCCACCGCGTCGACCTCGCTTCCGAGGGCCGCCAGGGACTCGAGCGCGCCCGCAGCGGCAGCTTCGACGCTATGATCGTCGACCGCATGCTGCCCGGCCTCGATGGCTTGTCGATCATTGCCGCACTCCGCGCGGCCAACGACCTGACCCCCGTCCTGGTGTTGAGCGCGCTCGGCGACGTCGAGGACCGGGTGCAGGGGCTCAATTCCGGCTGCGACGACTATCTACCCAAGCCCTTTGCTTTTTCCGAGCTGCTGGCGCGGCTCGAGGCGCTCACGCGCCGCGGCGGTGCCGAGACCAAGCTCAAGGTTGCCGACCTCGAGATGGAGCTGATCACGCGCCAGGTCACGCGCGCCGGCCGCACCATAGACCTTTTGCCGCGCGAATTTCGGCTGCTCGAATACCTGATGCGCAACGCAGATCATATCGTCACCCGCACCATGCTGCTGGAGAAGGTGTGGGACCATCACTTCGATCCGCAGACCAATGTCATCGACGTCCATATCAGCCGGCTGCGCCAGAAGATCGATCGCAGCTTCGATCAGCCGTTGCTGCACACAGTGCGCGGCACCGGCTACGTGCTGCGGCCGCCGCGCGGCTAGATTCCGCGCGTCCCGATTTGGAGGAATTTTGTGCGGCGCGCCGTGCGCAGGCTTGGTCCGTCAAGCTTCAACAGCGATAGCAGCGCCTTCTCGATCGCATCGCCGGTCGCGGCGATCGCCGCCTCATGCGCCCGGTGCGCGCCGCCCAGCGGCTCGGGCACGATCGCGTCGATGACGTTGAGGCGCAACAGGTCTTGTGCCGTCAGGCGCAGTGCCTCCGCCGCGTCGCGGGCATTCTCGCCGCTACGCCACAGGATCGAGGCGCAGCCCTCGGGCGAAATCACCGAATAGATCGCATGTTCGAGCATGAGCACGACGTTGCCCGCGGCGAGCGCAATCGCGCCGCCTGAGCCGCCCTCGCCGATGACGGTGGCGATCAGCGGAACATGGATGTCCAAGCACGCCTCGATCGCCCGCGCGATCGCCTCGGCCTGGCCGCGCGCCTCGGCGTCGACGCCGGGATAGGCACCGGCAGTATCGACGAAGGTCAGCACCGGCAACTTGAAACGGTCGGCGAGCTCCATCAGGCGCCGTGCCTTGCGATAGCCCTCGGGCCGCGCCATGCCGAAATTGTGCCGGACGCGCGTCTTGGTGTCGGCACCTTTCTCGTGAGCGATGGCAACGACCGAACGGCCGCGAAAGCGGCCGAGCCCACCGATGATCGCGCGATCCTCGGCGAATGTGCGATCGCCGGCGAGAGGCGTGAAGTCGGCGATGAGCCGGCCGAGATAGTCGCCGCCGTGCGGCCGGTCGGGATGGCGCGCGATCTGGACCTTCTGCCACGGCGTCAGCTTGGCATAGGTCTGGCGCAGAAACTTTTCGACCTTGGCTTCGAGCCGGCCGACCTCCTCGGCGATATTGAGATCGCCGCCGTCCGAGATGTGGCGCAGCTCCTCGATTTTGCCCTCGAGCTCGGCCAGCGGTTGCTCGAAATCCAGGAAATGACGCATGGCGGCTTGACCTAGCATGGAGCACGCAACAGCGCCACCCCGCGCGCCGCGTCATTTCTTGCGCGCGAGCGGATGCGCCTGGTTCACTAGGCGCCGCAGGCGCTCGCTCTGCACATGCGTGTAGATCTGAGTGGTGGCGATGTCGACGTGGCCGAGCATCTCCTGAACGCTGCGCAGGTCGGCGCCGCGGTCGACCAAGTGGCTCGCGAAAGCGTGGCGCAGCACGTGCGGCGACACCTTGAGGCCGGTCTCGCGCGCCAAGCCTTCGACCAACTGACCGCAGCGCCGTCGCGTGATGTGTCCGTCGGCGCCGCGCGATGGAAATAGCCAGCGCGATTCTTTGTCGTTCTTGAGGAAGCGATTGCGCACGGCAAGATAGGCGTCGAGCGCGCGGCGCGCCGGCCGGCCGAGCGGCACCAGCCGTTCCTTGCCGCCCTTGCCGTGCACCACCAGGAAGCGCGGATCGCGCCGGGCGGCGGCGAAGGTCAGCGTCACCAGTTCGGATACGCGCAGCCCCCCGCCGTACAGCAGTTCGACCATGCACAGCAGTCGCACGCCTTCGGCTCCGTCCTTGGTGCGCGCGGCGGCGATAAGCTTTTCGGCGTCGTCCTCCACCAGCACCTTGGGCAACGGCCGCTGGAGCCGCGGTCCGTCGAGCGCCGCTGTCGGGTCGTCGCGGCGGACCTTTTCGAGCACCAGGAAGCGATAGAACTGCCGCAGCGCCGACAACCGGCGCGCCGTCGTTCCCGGCGCGCGCCGGGCGCTTGCGAGGCTCGCGAGATAGCGCCGCAGATCGTCGCTCGAGGCGCCCGCGAGCGTCGTGCCTCGGCGCTGCAGGAAGGTCTCGACCTGGCGCAAGTCGTTGCGATAGGCGTCGAGCGTCAGCCGGGCGGCGCCGCGCTCGGCGGCGAGCATTTCGAGGAAAGCTTCGAGCCGCCGGTCCACGTCAGATGCCGGCGTCGATCGCCGCTTCAAGCGCCAGCGCGTGCGCGTCGCTGTCGAGCCCAACCGCGCGCAGGCCGCTGACGGCGCGCCCGAGCAAGAGCGGCTCCGGCGTCAGATGGCCGCCGCTCGCGGCGAGCAGCAGCGTCGCCAGCACGGTCTCGCCGAGCCGCCCGTTCTGGGCCGCGCGCTGCTGCGCGTCCCAGAGCGCCGCGTTCGGCAACGCCCCCGGCACCAGCGGCGCGGTCAGCGCGGACGGCGTCAAGTCGTCGAGCGTGGCGGGATCGTCGCCCAGCGCGACCAGCAGGGAATAGAGGAGGTCCGCACGAGGGCTGGCCGCGGCGTTGCCGGCCGCCGCGGCGGCATTGCGGGCGAGCCCGGCGTCGATCTGCGGCACGCCCGGCAACGCGACTCGGCTCAATAGCAGCACCGCCTTGTCCTGCGACGCGATCACCCAAGGCTGCGCCGCGGCCGTGCTTCCGGCCGCGAGCAAAATACGCGCCGCCATGGCGGCGAATTTCGGATCGGCATTGACGCTCGGAATGTCGGCTAGGATCGGCGCCACGACTCGTGCCATCGGCACGAACACGCTGCGCCGTTCCGCATCGGCCATCAGCGCCTCGATCGCGATCATGCGCGCCGCCAGATCGGTGCCGGATGTCGCCAGCGCGTAAAGCAGGGCGCGCTCGTGCGCATCGGTCGGCGGTCGCGTGGCCCTCCGGGCGCGCGCCAGCTCCTCGGGCTTGAGGGTTATCGTGCCGTAGAGTGCGGCGAGCGCCTCGGGCGGCAAGGCGCCCAGCGCCTCGGCGCGCTCGGCCGCGGCAAGGCGGCCGTCGGGCGGCACCGCCTGGTTGCCGGCATAGCCGGCAAGCGCGGCCGGGTCGGCTACGGCAAGCGCCTCCACCGGCAAAGGGTGCTTGGCCGCGGCCAGCAGCGCAAGGCGCAAGGGTGTCGGATCGCCGAGCCGCGCGATCCGGATCGGACGGCGCTCCGACAGTGCCCGGATCAGCGCGTCGAACTCGGGATCGGGCGGGGCCCTCTGGTCGATCAGCAGGCTTTGTCCGAGCGATGCCTCGGCGAAATCGCCGGCCAGCGCCTGGCACGCAATCAGCGCCCGCGCCCACCACGGGCCGGCGTAGTGCGCGATGCGATCGCTGACATCGCGGCAGGCGCCGGCGCCGTCATTTGCGGCAAAGCGCAGCTCGACACGGTCGCGATCGATGGCCTCGGTCGCGGCATCCGCAGGCAACGAGTCGATGAGAGCGAGGCCGTCGGCGACGAAACCCAGCGCGTAGATCCGGTCGATGCGCGCCGACAGCAGGGCCGATCCGGCAGGCGCATTGGCGGTTCCGGTGGCCGGGGGCGCAACGGGCGCGATCGCGTCGCTGAGCAGCAGCCGCCGCGCCAGGCTGTCGAGCTCCGGCGACACCACCGGTTGCAGCTGCGGCAACGTCGCTGCGACGAAGCGCCGGCTGGTGCCGTTCCACATGTCACGGGGAAGGCCGCCCTTCGCCTGACTAAGCGGACCTGACCACGACGCGTCGACCGGCTGCAGCGGTGCGACCTGGATCTGGTTGCCGTCGTTCGGGTTTTGCGCCGGCATCGGCGCCGCGCCGATCGCGGCTGGCGGCGTGAGCGAAATCGGTTGTGCCGCGGTAACGGGAATACCCAGCAGCGCCGCTGCGGCAACCGCTGCCGCCACGCACGGGCGCAGCGACGGATCAGCGCGACAGCCGCGCATCGGGTATGGCGTGCTCGACCCGTGCGGTCGGCGCGGGAATGTGCCAGAACATGAGGACTCCGCCGCCGCCGATAATCAGCACGACCAATGTCGCGAGCGCGACCAAGATGAACTTTCCCATGGCCCCCGATTTCCTCGATGAGACCGGCCGGCGCGGCCGATTGGCGGCGAATCCCGGCGGTATGCTACGCTCCGACGATGATCCGACACCGGCAGTCTATCGGCGCCGCATGAGCGTTTCAACGTCGCACCCGGAGTTGCGCGTCCCCAAGACCGTCGCGCTCGTGGGCTTGATGGGGGCGGGCAAGACGGCGGTCGGCCGTCGTCTCGCGCAACGGCTCGGCATCGCGTTCTACGATGCGGATGCCGAAATCGAAAAGGCGGCCGATGCCACGATCGCGGAGATCTTCGTACAGAACGGCGAGCCCTTCTTCCGCGACCGCGAGCGCGAGGTCATCAAGCGCCTGCTCGCGAATCCGGTCCATGTGCTGGCAACCGGCGGCGGCGCCGTCATGGACGCGTCGACGCGAGCCTTGCTCCGCGAGCGCGCCATCACGGTATGGCTGCGCGCCGATCTCGACCTCATGCTGGCGCGGGTCGCGCGCCGCAACACCCGACCGCTACTCAAGGACGGCGACCCGCGCGCGGTGTTCGAACGGCTGATGGCCGAGCGCTACCCGGTCTATGCCGAGGCCGACATTACCGTCGACAGCGTTGACGGTCCTGCGGAGATGACACTCGACCGGGTGCTGGCGGCGTTGGCGGTCTATCTGGGCGTGCCGGCAGGCGCGGCGCGATGAGCGACGCACAGCGGCTGCGCGTTGAGCTCGGCGCCCGCAGCTACGACATCGTAGTCGGCTCGCATCTGCTCGCGCAGGCGGGCGCGCTGATGGCCGGCGTCGTGCGCCACAAGCGCGCACTCGTCGTCACCGATGCAAATGTCGCGCGGCTGCATCTCGACATGCTGCGCCGCGGCCTCGATGCGGCCGGGTTCGCGCATGAGGCGATCGCCGTGCCGCCCGGCGAGGAAACCAAGGATTTCGCGCACTTCCAGAAGCTGTGCGAGGACATCTTGGCGACGGGCATCGAGCGCGCGACGCCGTTAATCGCACTCGGCGGCGGCGTAGTCGGCGATCTTGCAGGTTTCGCCGCGGCGACCCTCCTGCGCGGCCTCGACTATGTCCAGATTCCGACGACGCTCCTCGCGCAGGTCGACAGCTCGGTCGGAGGCAAGACGGCGATCGACACGCGGCAGGGCAAGAATTTGGTCGGCGCCTTCCATCAGCCGACCCTGGTGATCGCCGACATCGACACGCTCGCCACGCTGCCGCGGCGCGAATTGCTCGCTGGCTATGCCGAGGTGGTGAAATACGGGCTCATTCGCGACCGTGCATTTTACGAGTGGCTCGAGGTCAAGGCCGGTGCGTTGCTCCGGGGCGACGCGGATCTGCGACGCGAGGCGGTGCTGCGGAGTTGCGCCGGCAAGGCGGCCGTCGTCGCCGCCGACGAGCGCGAGGCAGGCGAACGCGCCCTGCTGAACTTCGGTCACACCTTCGGTCATGCGCTCGAGGCGGCGACCGGTTTCGGCGAGGCGCTGCTGCACGGCGAAGCGGTCGCGCTCGGCATGCGCATGGCGTTCGATCTCTCGGCCAAGCTGCGCCTATGTCCCGCGGAATCGGCAAACCGGGTATGCCGTCACTTCGCGAGTATCGGATTGCGCATCGAGCTCGACGGCATGGACGCGGATAGACTGCTCGAGCTCATGCGCAAGGACAAGAAAGTGAAGGACGGGCGCATCAGCCTGATCCTGGTCCGCAACATCGGCCAGGCCTTCGTCAGTCGCGACGTCGCGCCCGAACTCCTGCGCGAATTCCTGGTGCAGGAGATCAAGACGCTGGCGCCGCGTGCACGCGCCCTCTAAATAAGGCGCGTTTCCGGAGGGTTCCCGTCATGCCGTTGTCGCCCGCGTCGCCGCGTCAGCACATTCACACGCGCCAGGTCCATTGCTGCGGCTATCGCCGCGATGACGGATTATGGGACATCGAAGGTCACCTCACCGACGTCAAGACCTATGCCTTCGACAGCGAGTTCCGCGGCGCGGTCGGAGCGGGCGATCCGGTGCACGAGATGTGGGTTCGCCTGACCGTCGACGACGATCTGATCGTGCGCGGCGTCGAAGCCGTCACTGACAAAAGCCCGTTTCCGGTGTGCCCCGCGATCGCGCCGAATTTCGCGCGCCTCATGGGGTTGAGCATCCGGCCGGGCTTTTTATCCAAGGTGCGGGAAAAGCTGGGTGGCGTCGAAGGCTGTACCCATCTGGTCGAGCTCATGGGTCCGATCGCCACCACCGCCTATCAGACGATTTATCCTTATCGCCATCGGCTGACGCGCCCAAGTGGCGACGCGCCGCCGCCGCCGAAAGAGCGGCCCCGCCTCATCGGCACATGTCATGCTTTCCGCAGCGACGGCGAGATCGTCAAGCGGCTGTGGCCCGATTATTACACCGGCGGATGAGGCTGCTTACTCCCGCCTTCAGTACCGGCCAATCGGCGAGCCGAGCGGGCGGACCAGCGCCGACGAGCCCGGCTCAGGCGCGAACGGACGTTCGGACGAGACCATGGCCGGCGCGAAGATGGCCCTCGTCGGTCGCCGCCGCCTGGAAGTAGGTGAGAAGAAACACCCGGATCGCCGCAGTGAGCGTGGACTGGTTGCGATTGCGCGCGATCGTAGTGACCAGTTCGTTCATCGTCTTGTTTTCGCGCTGGCAGACCATGCCGAGCGCTTCCCACATCGCGGGCTCGAGCCGGATGCTCGTGCGGTGGCCGGCCACAGTGACGTTGCGATTGACCAATGTTGAACGCGCCGAAGCCGCGCACGTGGCAACGCCGCTGCCGACGCAGTTGAGTCCGGTCAGCGTATCGTCGTGCGGGTCCATCCATAAATGTTAGCGCGATTCCTTTTCGTTGCAACTATCAAGAGAGGAATACGATCGTATTACAACTCTAGATTGTATTGCGCGCTTAACCCTAAGGCTATTCTTCGCGCCGGTCTTCCTCCGGCGTCAAAGTAGCGAGCTGAAGGGCATGTAGCCCGGTCTGCAACTCGTCGGCGAGCAACGCATAGACGCGCCGCTGGCGTGCGATCCGGCTTTCGCCGACGAACGCGGGCGAGACGATTTCGACGCGAAAATGGCTCTCACCCTCTGCACGTGCGCCGGTGTGGCCGACATGGCGGTCCGAGTCGTCGTGGATGACGAGGCGGGTAGGCTGCAAGGCGGCAAGTTTGCTGCGGATTCGCTCGGCAACCGGCCCGGGCATGCGATTTACCCTTTAATTCCGCGGAAATGCGCCCATTTTACGGACATTCCCCCGACATCGGCAGGCACGGACTTGTCAGGAATCGACCGTCTCTCCATACTGTCTGACATCATGCCACGCCCACTAAGCGCGAGCTATGCCGACCCGGACAGGGCGGCAAACGGCCGCCGTTGCGATCATCCGGGGTGTGCCGGGACCGGCGAATTCCGGGCGCCGCGCTCGCGTTCGGCCTTGCACGATTACCTCTGGTTCTGCCTCGATCACGTGCGCCTCTACAACGCGTCGTGGAACTATTATGCCGGGATGACGCCGGACGAGATCGAACACGAAATCCGGTGCGATACCGTCTGGCAGCGGCCGAGTTGGCCGCTCGGGTCCCGAACCTTCCGCTACCAGGCGCGGTTCAAGCATCACGGCATGTTCGATTTGGAGGATGACGAACCAGTTGCCAACGGCAACGACAACGGCACGGCACGGCATCGCCATCCTGCCTCGCCCGAAGCGCGCGCCCTCGCGGTCTTCGACCTGAACGAGCCGATTTCCTTTCCTGACCTCAAGGCGCGCTACAAGGAGTTGGTGAAGCAGAACCATCCCGATGCCCATGGCGGCGATAAGGCCGCCGAGGAGCGGCTCAAGGTCATCAACCAGGCCTATTCGACGCTCAAGGCCTGCTACACCTCGTGACAGTTAGCGGCAGCAGAAAGCGGTTATGACAGTCAGCAACGACGTGCAATCCAGCGAGACGCTGGACCGGCCAGACATCACCGTCTCGGTCCGCCAGACCTTCGGCATCGATTCGGACCTCCAGGTGCCGGCGTTCTCGCGGCCGAACGATCACGTGCCCGATCTCGACGAGGCCTACCGCTTCGACCGCGATACCACGCTCGCGATCCTCGCCGGCTTCGCCTACAACCGGCGCGTCCTGATCCAGGGCTATCACGGCACCGGTAAGTCGACCCACATTGAGCAAGTCGCGGCTCGCCTCAATTGGCCGCTGATCCGCATCAATCTCGACAGCCATATCAGCCGCATCGATCTCGTCGGCAAGGACGTGATCGTTCTCAAGGACGGATTGCAGATCACGGAATATCGCGAGGGCCTGCTGCCCTGGGCCTTGCAGCATCCGACCGCGCTGTGCTTCGACGAATACGACGCCGGTCGGCCGGACGTGATGTTTGTCATCCAGCGCGTGCTCGAAGTCGACGGCAAGCTGACGCTGCTCGATCAGAACCGTGTCATCCGCCCGCATCCGGCCTTCCGGCTGTTCGCGACGGCCAACACGATCGGCTTGGGCGACACCACGGGCCTCTACCACGGCACGCAGCAGATCAACCAGGGCCAGATGGATCGCTGGAACATCGTCGCGACGCTCAATTACCTGCCGCACGACGCCGAGGTCGAGATCGTGCTCGCCAAGGCGCCGTCTTACGACAACGAGGAGGGGCGCCGCATCGTCCACGCGATGGTGTCGCTCGCCGAGTTGACCCGTGCCGGTTTCGTCAACGGCGATATTTCGACCGTGATGTCGCCGCGCACGGTCATTACCTGGGCGGAAAACAATCGCATCTTCAATGATATGGCCTTCGCCTTCCGCACCACCTTCCTGAACAAGTGCGACGAGGTCGAGCGCGCGACCGTGGCCGAGTATTACCAGCGGTGCTTCGGCGGCGAGCTCAAAGAAAGCGGCGTCCGCGTCACCGTCGCCTGACGCCCCGGGGTCACGGCCATGCCGGATAACGACTCACCCGTCGAAGTCTTCAAGCGATCCACCGCTGCGGCGCTGCGTGCGATCGCCCGGCGCGCCGACGTCACCGTGACCTACGGCGCCGAGCCAGCCGGCGCGGCCGGCGCCCGCATCCGCCTGCCGCTGCCGCCGCGCGACCTGGCGGAAAAGGACGCGGCGCCGGTGCGCGGCGCGGCTGACGCGTTGGGCCTGCGTTTGCGCTATCACGATCCCGCCGTGCACACGCGGCGCGCGCCCGCCGGCGAGACCGCGCGCAACATCTTCGAAGGCATCGAGCAGGCGCGTGTCGAGGCGATCGGCTCGCGCAGCATGGTCGGCGTCGCCGGCAATCTGGCAGCAATGCTTGACGAGCGCTATCGCCGGCAGGGCTACGAGCAGATGGCCGAGCGCAACGACGTGACGCTCGCCGAGGCGATCCGGCTGCTGGTGCGCGAGCGGCTCACCGGTGCGTCGCCGCCGCCAGCCGCTCGGCAGGTGGTTGATCTGTGGCGGCCCTATCTCGAGGGCAAGGTCGGGCGCGATTTGATCGAGCTTGAGCGCCACCTGCGCGATCAGACGAGCTATGCCCGCACGGCGCGGCAGCTCATCCAGGACCTCGATCTCGACCTCGGCGAAGCCGAGGACGAGAATGCCGAGGAAAGCGCCGAGGACGACAGCGACAAGGTCGAAGAAGGCGACAACGAAAGCGACGGCGGCGAGGGAGCGACGTCGGGAGCGCAGGGCACGCTGGAGGGCGGCGCGCCCGACCAGGAGAAGCAAGACGGCGAGGCTGCCGGCGCCGAGGAGGTCCAGGGCGAGCTGATGCCGGGCGCTGGCGACGACGATCCCGGCCGGCCCGGCCGGCCGGGACAGTTGCCACGCAACCGCGGTAACAACGAAGATCCGCTCGCCTATCGTGCCTTCACCACCCAGTGCGACGAAGTGGTCGACGCCGCGAACCTATGCGACACGGACGAGCTGACGCGGTTGCGCGGTCTCTTGGACCAGCAGCTCGCGCATCTGCAGAGCATCATCGCGCGCCTCGCGAACCGGTTGCAGCGCCGGCTGTTGGCGAAGCAGGCGCGCTCGTGGGAATTCGATCTGGAGGAGGGGATTCTGGACTCGGCGCGGCTCGACCGCGTCGTCACCAATCCGATCTATCCGCTCTCCTACAAGCGCGAGAAGGAGATGGAGTTCCGCGACACGGTGGTGACGCTACTGATCGACAATTCGGGGTCGATGCGCGGCCGGCCGATCACCGTCGCGGCGATGAGCGCCGACATCCTGGCGCGCACGCTCGAGCGCTGCGGCGTCAAAGTCGAGATATTGGGATTCACCACGCGGGCCTGGAAAGGCGGGCAGGCGCGCGAGCGCTGGATCGCCTCGGGCAAGCCGCCGAACCCAGGCCGCCTCAACGATCTGCGCCACATCATCTACAAGGCAGCCGACGAGCCGTGGCGCCGCGCGCGCAAGAGCCTCGGTCTGATGCTGCGCGAAGGCATCCTCAAAGAAAACATCGACGGCGAGGCGCTGATGTGGGCGCACGACCGGCTGCTGGCGCGGCCGGAGCAGCGCCGGATCCTGATGGTGATTTCGGACGGCGCGCCGGTCGACGATTCCACGCTTTCGGTCAATCCGGGCAACTATCTCGAGCGCCATCTGCGCGAGGTGATCGGCCGCATCGAGCACGGTTCGCCCGTCGAGCTGACCGCGATCGGAATCGGCCATGACGTGACGCGCTATTACCGCCGCGCCGTCACCATTGTCGACGCCGAGCAGCTCGGCGGCACCATGCTCGAGCGCCTAGCCGAGCTGTTCGACGAGGACGGTCCGCAGGCGGCGCCGACGGCACACCGCCGTGCGCCGCTACGCGCCCACGCCTGAGGTCTCAAACCACGGATGCCTTCGTGGCAGTCTGCGTCCGACACCACGCGTAGAGCGCGTCGTAGAGCACGAGGCCATGGCGCAATTGCCGTTGATCGTCGTCGAAAATCGCCGATAGGCCACCCGACAGCGCCAGTAATCCCGACGATTGCGCGGTGAGGTCCGGGTGCCCAGTATCCGCGCCGCGTACGATCTCGGCGAGCCGATCAAGCGCCGGGTCGTGCAGCTGGTAATGCCGAATGAATGCGTCGAAGCTGCACTGCACGCCGGCATGGCCGAATTTGACCTCAGGCACGTCGAACGGAATTGCACCGGTCTGTCCCGCGACCACCTGCACTTGCGCTGCCGGCACATACAAGAACCGCGCGTCCGGATCGATGAACCGTCGGATCAGCCAGGGGCAGGCAATGCGGTCGACTTTCGGCCGTTCGCGTGTCACCCAGAGCGTCGGAACGACGGGTTTTGCCGCGGTTGGAAAGCCGTGCGCGGTCCATCCAGCGATGCCGCCGTCGAGATGTGCGGCCGGAAGACCGCGGTCACGCAGCGCTTCAGCAGCACGCGAGCTTGCGCGCCCGTCCTCGCAATAGGCAACGATGCGGCGGCCAATCTCCAATTCGAGCGCCCAATCGGCGACGCGGTCGGGATCGCGGCGGATCGCGCGAGGAACGGCTTCGCGTGCGGCAGCGTAAGCGGCGTCGCCGCGCACGTCGATCACCAGCGGACCCGGAATATCGCGCAACTGAGCTTGCAGCATTTCGGCCGAGAAGGTGTCGTCCATGGCTCCTCCCATTCCGCGTTTTGACGCGGCGGTTGAAGCAGCGCTTGGACGACGATCGTCTAACGGGGAGCCTGCACCCCCGACATCGAACTCATAGCATCGGCGGCCGTAATAGAACAATCGGCCACGGGACGCAGCGCGTTATTGAACCGGTGGATCGCCCGTCGATTCGCCGCGCGAGCGGGCCCGCCGGCCGAGCACGGCGCTGAAGTTGCGCCACCCATAGGCGATGGCCTCGACTGGCTGGCCAGCGACCGGAATCGGCCGGTGCATCACCTGCTTGCCGCCGAGACGCTCGTAGAAGAACCGCGCGGGATTGCCGCGCACCACCCAGACCAGGGCCGAGCGGTGGCTGGCGGCCTCGAGCCGCTGGAACAGCGCGGCCATCAGCGCGCGGCCGACGCCGCGGCCCTGCAGGTCGGGGAGCACGTAAAGCGTGTAGATTTCACCGGTGTAGTCGACCGTGCCGTCGCGCTGGGCGCCGCAATTGCCGAAGCCGATCACGCCGATGTGCGGATGCTGCGCCACCCAGACGTCCTCCGGCCGATGGCGCAGGAAACTGGCCCAAGACGAGGTCTGGCGCCGTTCGGACATGTTGAGCAGAACCCGATCGGGCAGCATGCCGGGATAAGTCGCCCGCCAGGTGTCGATCTCGATCTTGGCGATCGCCTGCGCGTCCTCGAGGCGCGCCTGACGGACGACGCTCATTATCCCGCCCCTCCCAAGGCCAAAACATCATAGCCCGGCGGCGGCGCGGCTTTCGAGAGGTTTTGCACGCGGCGCGGCGATTTTTCGCTGGTTCAGGCGCGGGTTTCGAGCGCGATCTTGCAGGACGGCCGGCGTTTGCGCAGCAGACGATAGGCCTCGGAAGCCGCGGCCAGCGGCAAGCGGTGGGAAACCACCGGGCGCAGGCGCCCTTCTGCGTACCAGGTGACGAGCCGCGCAAACGCGGGCGCCAGCAGCTCCGGCCGGCGTTTGCGGTACGAGCCCCCAAAAAAGCCCATAATGTCGATATTCTTTACAAGAACGTGGTTGGCTGGAATCTGGGCACGCTGCCGGCGGCAAAGCCGATCATCAGGATGCGTCCGCCTCAGGCGACCAAACGCGGCGCCTGGGCGAAGGCGTCGCCGCCGACCGGGTCGAAGACGACATCGATGCCCCGTCCCGCGGTGATCGCCTTGACATGCTTGCGCAGGTCGTCGCGGCGATGGTCGATGGCGTGCGCCGCGCCATGAGCGCGCGCGAGTGCGCATTTGGCGGCATCACCCGCGGCCGCGCCATCGCTTGTCCCGCGCAACCGGCTTCGCTATGGTGATTAACCCATGCAACGTTTCGCTGTCATCCTCGCGCTGCCGTTCGTGGTCGTCGCCACCGGCGCTTCCGCCCAGCTCAAGATCCTCGAGACCGGCACGATTTGGAGCGCCTACAGCCTGCCCAATAAGGGCGGGCCGACCTGCTACCTGGTCGGCAAGCCGGACAAGTCGACGCCGCCGACGGCGCAGCGCTCGCGCGTCGATGCGATGGTGTCGCACCGCGTGGCGGAGAAGGCCTACAACGTCGTAACCTTCAACCTCGGCTATGCAGTGAAAAAGGACGCAAAGGCCGAGCTCACCATCGACGGCAAGAAGTACGGCCTGTTCGTCGACAACGACGCCGCCTGGACACCCAACGCCGCGACCGACAAGGCCGTCACCGAGGCGCTGGCGCGCGGCAGCACGGCGACGATCAAGGCGGTCTCGGCGCACGGCACCGCCACGACCGATACCTACGACCTCACCGGGTTCGGGAAGGCGCTCAAGGCCATCGACGCCACCTGCAAGGTCAAGCGGTAAGGCTGGCGCGGCCGGTGCCGCGGACCTATATCTTGCCGGTGATGTCCGCCCCGAAAACCCTGATTGGGCTGTCGCGCGAGGAACTCGCCGCCGAACTCGCGACGCTGGGCGCCGAGCCGTTCCGCGCCCGTCAGCTGTGGCATTGGATCTACCATCGCGGCGCGCGCGACTTCGCGGCGATGACGACGCTCGCCAAGTCGTTCCGGGCGCAGTTGGCCGAGCGCTACACCGTGGCGCGACCAGTCGAAAGCCGCGCCCAGGTCTCGAGCGACGGCACACGCAAGTGGCTGCTCGCCTTCGCCGACGGCCAGGAGGCCGAATGCGTGCACATTCCCGAAGAGGATCGCGGCACGCTGTGCGTCTCGTCGCAGGTCGGCTGCACGCTCACCTGCAAGTTCTGTCATACCGGTACGCAGCGCCTCGTGCGCAACCTCGATGCGTCGGAGATTGTCAGCCAGATCATGGTGGCGCGCGATGCGCTCGGCGAATGGCCGTCGCCCAAGGACGACCGGCAGCTCACCAACATCGTGCTGATGGGCATGGGCGAGCCGCTCTACAACTACGACAACGTCGCGCAGGTGATCAAAATCGCCATGGACCACGAAGGCCTGTCGGTCTCGAAGCGCAAGATCACACTGTCGACCGCCGGCGTCGTGCCGATGATCCCACGTGTCGGAGCGGAGCTTGGCGTCAATCTCGCCATCTCGCTCCATGCCGTCACCGACGAGCTGCGCGACGTGCTGGTGCCGCTCAATAAGAAATATCCGATCGCCGAGCTGATCGCCGCTTGCCGCGCCTATCCGAGCGCGAGCAATTCACGGCGCATCACTTTCGAATACGTCATGCTCAAAGGCGTCAACGACAGCCCAAACGACGCCCGTGCGCTGGTGCGGCTCATCGCGGGTATCCCGGCCAAGATCAATCTGATCCCGTTCAATCCGTGGCCGGAAGCGCCTTTCGAATGCTCGACCGAGACCGCGATTTCCGCCTTTGCCGACATCGTCAACGCTGCCGGCTACGCCTCACCGGTGCGCACGCCGCGCGGCCGCGACATCCTCGCCGCCTGCGGCCAGCTCAAGTCGGCGAGCGTCAAACTCAAGGCGAGCGAGCGATTGAAGCCGGCGGCGGAAGCCGCTATATCCGGCACTCCGGCGGCGGGGTAGCTCAGCTGGTTAGAGCAGAGGAATCATAATCCTAAGGTCGCCGGTTCGAGTCCGGCCCCCGCTACCAGTTCAACTGTACCTGTAATATCGGAAGTATTCGCGCCGGGAAGCTTCGTCGGCGTCGTGAGGCGCCCGGCCGCGGCATAATCGTCGGGATCGGCCGCGATCACCGCGTGCGTGACGTCGAGCGTTTCCTCGTCCAGCGTGATGCGTGCGTCCGGAAAAAGCAGCCGCAGGAACGGGTCGATGCGCCTCAGAATCGGTACCAGGAAGGCATCTTTGGCGTCGCGCTCGGCGGCGTTCAGGGTTTCGACCAGAAGCCGCCAGGCGTTGGCATCCCCTCGGAAAGTATTTCGGCGAGCGATCGCTTGGGCCGCTTGTCCCCGAGCCTCCCCGAGCCGTTCGCCGATGCCACTCTTGCCGAGAACGGTGAGCCGGCTGGCGAGAGCGATATCCTTTTCGTGGAACTGACGCCATTCGGTCTGTGCCCCTTCGATGGCCTCCTTGGCTTGACGACACCAGAGCTCGACCTTTTCGGGCTTGGCCGCGGCGAGCGATGGAAATGGCCGCCCGGTGTGGCTTTGCGAACGCTCTCCGTTTCAAGTGGTACTCATGTTGCCAGCCATTTTGGCGTATAGTGAGCGCAGCACATACCGACGCACCCATCGCACTTGAGCACAGCACAATTCGTTACCGATTTCGGCGATCTCGCGGTCCTGCTGCCGATCGCGGCGATGATCCTGGTTTGGTTGTTGCGATCGCCAGAATCGCAACCGCTGGCTGCAGGATGGGCCATTGCCGTGGTCTTCTGCGGCGGGGCGATCGGCCTGCTGAAGGTCTATTTTTCGGCCTGCTCCACCAGCATTATCGATAGCCCGAGCGGCCATGTCGGCATGAGCACGCTGGTCTATGGCGGGCTCGCGCTCATGGTGGCCGTGCGCTGGCGGCGCTTAGCCGTCCCGGCATTGGCGGCGGGTTTGGGCGTCATCGCCGCTATCGCCGTATCGCGGGTTGTCATCGGCGCCCACGACACAGTCGAGGTCCTGATCGGCCTTGCCATCGGAGCGGTGGCGCTGGCGATTTTCGCCAAGGCGCTGATCCGCGATCCCCTTGCCATGCCTGCCAAGACCATGCTCGCCAGTACGGTCCTCATCATCGTGCTGTTGCACGGCCAACAGGTTCAGGCCGAACAGTTTTTCCGGCTGATCGGCGGTTATCTGCACACCGAACGGGCAGCCGTCTGTCTCTGACCGTTGCCCTGCTGATATTCTGCCCGCTTGCGGCTGAAAACTGCGGTCCGCTGCATCGAACGGGCCCCGCCCGGCTTCATGTTGAAGCTTTCGCAGTACTCCAATCTGAAGGTACCTTGCTCAACGAACGCTTGCGGCGCAACGAGACCGAGCGCGACTTCGGGTACGGCTCTCTGTGCCTCGACCAAATTTGGCCGAGGACGATAAGTCTGCAAGCTAGCCCAATCCTAAAAGATGATAGATCCGTCGGCTGTATTCACCGAAGGTTTCGCTGGTCTTGACGTCGAGCGTGCGCGGCTCAGGCAGCTCGATCTTGATATTGTCGGCCATCCGGGCCGGACTCGCGGTCAAGACAATGACCCGCGTCCCGAGGAAAACCGCTTCCGAAATGCCGTGGGTGACGAACAGAATCGTCTTGCCGCTCCTCTTCCAGATGTTCAGGAGCTCGAGATTCATCTTTTCGCGGGTCAGCGCGTCGAGCGCACCGAACGGCTCGTCCATTAGGATGAGCTTCGGATCGTGGATCAGGGCGCGCGCGATCGCGGCGCGCTGCTGCATCCCACCGGAAAGCTCATAAGGATATTTGTCCTCGAAACCAGTGAGCCCGACCATGGCCAGAAGTTCACCCGCCCGCTCGCGGCTTTCACGAATCGGCAGGCCTAGGATCTCCGCCGGCAGCATTACATTCTGCAGCACACGGCGCCACTTGAGCAGCAGCGCCTGCTGGAACACCATGCCGATATCGCGCGATGGGTCGAATGGATGCGTGGCCGAGCCGATCCGCGCCTCACCCGAATCATAGTCTTGCAAGCCTGCGAGGACTTTGAGCAACGTCGTCTTGCCGCAACCCGACGGACCGACCAACGATACTAGCTCACCTGGCGCAACTTCGAAGGTCGCATCGGAAATGGCGAGAAATTCCTGATTGCCCTTGCGATAGACCTTGCGCAGACCGTTGACGCGGATGAACGGCTTGGCCACAGGGGTGCTCATTTGACGCGGGCGTCGCGCACGATCACCAGCCGCTCGAGTCCGAGAACGATGCCGTAGAGGATGACACCGAGGAGCGTGATCAGGATAACCGCCATGAACATCGCGGCGGTGTCGAGTGTGACCTGGACCTGGAGCATCAGATAGCCAAGTCCGCGCGACGAGCCCAGGAACTCGCCGACGATGGCGCCGGCAACTGCCAGGATCGCCCCCACCTTCATGCCGGAGAAAATGTAAGGCAGTGCGCTCGGCAGCTGGATTTTGATGAACGTCTGCCATTTCGAGCTGCGTAGCGAGCGTACGAGCTCCAGGAGCTCGGGCTCAACCTCCCGGAAGCCGCGCGCTGTATTGAGCAGGATCGGGAAGAAGCTGATCGAGAAGGCGATGATCGTGTTCGGCATGATGCCGTACGAAAACCAGACGATGAATAGTGGGCCCAGCGCGACTTTTGGAATCATGTTGAGGCTGACGAGCAACGGCATGACTGCGGCCTCCGCCACGCTCGACCAGGAGAAGGCGATCGCGATTATCACGCCGACGATGACCGCGAGGAAATAACCGCCAAAAATCTCGCTGGCCGTTACCAACGTGTTGCCGATCCAGTCGTAATTAGTGCCGCCGAGCGCCGCGACGGTGGCGACCGGCGTTGGCATGACGAATGACGGCACGTGTCCATAGCTCACGAACACGTACCAGACGACGATCACTGCGACATGAGCCAAAATCGCCAGCACGTAGCGGCGCACCGCCTCACCGGACATGGCTCGCTCCGATCGCGTTGCCCGAAGGCTGATTGGTCATGACAGCCAGCGATCCCGGTTGGCGGCAACGAAGGCGTCGTCGCCGAGTTCGGGATAAAGCCGCATCACGCGCTCGATGGCCTCCGCCTGGTGGGGACTCAGGCCTTCATTAGGATCGAGGCACCATATCCCCTCGAACAGACCTTGCCGGCGTAGCACCTCGTGGCACCCGGCAATACAGCCACGAAAGTCGTTAGCAACATCGAAGAATGCCGCGTTGCAGTCGGTGACCCTGGCAGCAAGCGCCAGCAGGTCGCTGCCGATAGAGCCCATGTCGACCTTGCGCCGGATGCGGAGGAAAAGCTCGACCGCGCCCTTGGTCCAGACGCTCCAGTGGCCGAGGAGGCCGCCCTTGATCCGTATCTCGATCTCGGCGCCATCGCGGCGAAGAACGAACGGAGTTACTAAGTCGAGCACGATGCTGTCGTCGTTGCCGGTGTAGAGCGCAATACGATCTTCCGCCCGCGCTGCCACCACGCCCTGAACGACGTCGAGTGTCTGATAACGATTAAACGGTGCTATCTTGATCGCGATCACTTCTTCGATCTCGGCGAAGCGTTGCCAGAAATTTACCGAAAGCGGAATGCCGCCGACGGCAGGCTGCAGATAAAACCCGACGAGCGGCATGACGCGGGCGACTGCGCGGCAGTGCGCAACCAACTCATCCTCGCTTGCGCCCTTCATGGCGGCGAGGCTCAGGAGTCCTGCGTGATAGCCGAGGCCGGCGGCGATCTCCGCCTCGCGCCGCGCCTGGGCCGTCTGGCCGACGAGACCGGCGATTAGCACCGGCGGGCGCGTACCCCAGGCCGCGGCGGTCTCGGCAGCAAGCCGCAGAACCGGCTCGTAAAGTCCCGCATTACGGATAGCGAACTGAGTCGAATGGACGCCGACGGCAAGACCGCCGGCGCCCGCGTCGACATAATAGCGAGTGAGCGCTCGTTGCCGGCGGACGTCGAGCTTGCGGTCGGCATCGAGCGCCAGAAGATGCGCCGGAATCACCGTGCCGCGCTGGAAGGCCTCCAGTACGTCGCTCGGCCAGTCCATCCAACTAAGCGCCATTCAACCGTCTCCAAGATCGTCGATTGGCGACATTTCCGCCACGACACCGGCGCTGTCAACCGTGCGTACGCGCAGACGCCGGTTCATGGTCTGAGAAACCCGAGCACGACCCTGGTGGCATGTCGCAGATGCCGCCGTCGTGCGGCAACCGAGTTGAAGTCACGGCCGAAGATGGTCGACAGCGTGTGAATATTGGAAAAGTAGAAGAAGCCGAGCGCCGCGATCGTGATGTAAAGCTCGGCCGGATCGATGCCGGCGCGAAACACGCCGGTGCGGCGCCCGCGCTCGAGCAGATCGGCGATCACGCCGAGTAGGGAGGTGTGCAACTCGCGCACCTTGCGGGACCGGCGCAGATATCTTGCCTGATGCAGGTTCTCGCCGAGCAGTAGCGATATGAACTCGGGATGGGAATGGTCATAGGCGATCGTGAATTCGATGAGGCATCGCATGCCGGCGACCGGCGACAGCCGGCCGACATCGAGTTCGCGCTCCTCGTTGCGGATATGGAGATAGGCCTGCTCAAGGACCGCGAGCCATAACGCTTCCTTGTTGCCGAAGTAGTGGTACAGCATCCGTTTGCTGACGCGGGCTCGATGCGCGATCGCGTCGACACGAGCACCGGCGAGCCCTTTGGCCGCGAACTCGGACGTCGCCGCCGCCAAGATCCGGCGGCGGGTTGCCTCCGGCCGGCGCCGGCGACGCAATCCCCGAGCGGGCCGGTCGGAGCGCGAGTTGACAGGGTCCATGGGGCTCTTTATCGTCGTAGGTAACCAACCAGTTACAAGAATCCGCCGCTGTCCGCAATGTGCGATGGAAGGCGGCTTTGGTGGTAGACCGTCACGGGAGGACTAGAATCATGAAATTGAGATTATCCGTTATCGCGCTCGCCGTGCTCGGGTTTGCCGGCGTCGCGCAAGCCGGCGAGCCAGTGAGCTTCCTCCTCAACTGGGTCGCGGGTGGCGACCATGCGCCCTATTACTATGCGCAAAAGATGGGCTGGTACAAAAAGGCCGGCATCGATCTCACGCTGCTCCAGGGCAAAGGGTCCGCAGTTGCGGCTCAGGCCGCCGGCGCTGGCGCCAACACGTTCGGCCTCGCCGACATGACCACCGTCCTCGTGGCCATAGGCAAAGGCGCCAACGAAACCGCGGTGATAAACATCTATGCCAACTATCCGGGCGGTTTTTATTGGCTGAAGAGCTCGGGCATCAAATCCGTGAAGGATCTCGCCGGCAAAAAGATTGGCAATCCGCCAGGCGACGCGGCGCGCGCATTGTGGCCGGCGCTCGCCAAGGCGAATGGCATTGATCCGAATTCGGTCACCTGGGTGAACGTCGGGCCCGGCGCGAAGTTGGCGGCGCTCAAGGCCGGTAGGGTCGATGCAGTGACCGAGTTCTACAACGAGCACCACACCTATAAGGCACAGCTCGGCAGCGACATGGGCTATCTGGCGTGGAAGGATGCTGGTCTCAATCCGTACGGCAACTCGATCGTCGTCAATGGCACCTTTCTCAAGGTGCACCGGGCCACGGTGGCGGCTTTCGTTCAGGTGACGCAGAACGCCTTCGCGACTTGCGTCGCCCATCCCAAGCCGTGTATCCAGGCGCTGGTCGAGGCTAATTCCGGCCTGCAATTCGACAGCCAGATGGTCAACTGGCATGAGGTCGAGCAGCTCATGAGCGACAAAACCTCACAAACGATGGCACTCGGCTGGTTCGATCCGAAGCGCATGGACGAGACCTACAATCTGGTGAAGACCTACGTCGGCCTCGGGAAGCCGTTCGACGTGACCAAGTATTACACCAACGCGTTCCTCGATAAGTCGATCAAGATGAAGGCGGTTCCGTTCACCAACTAAATCGGCACCTGGTTCAGCCGAGTTCTGGCCCGGCGACGGCGAAAAGCCGCGCGCCGTCGTCGAAGGCGATGGATCGGCCGTAGACCATCCGCGTCAGCGGCCGCTCGACACAGAAGCCGAGCATAGCCAGCCGGTCGCCGAGTGCGGCATGGCGATCGGGCAGGTCGATCGCAAGTGGCGCCGGCACCGCGGCGATGGCCTGCGCGAGCAGGGCGATTGCGATGCGGTCATCCTCCGCCGCCAAGGGACCGAGTTGGCTCATGCTCCGGCCGTCGCGGCCGAGCAGAAAACCGACGAGTCGGCTGCGGTGCTCGGCGACGAGCGCGGCCGCCGGCAGGCGGTTCGCGAGGCGGCGCAGCAGCGCGCCGCGGTCTGCACCAAAGATCGCTGTGTCGTAAGCGATGACCTGTGGCCAATCGCGCGCTTCGAGTGCGCGCAGCGTCGCCGCGGCGCACTCGATGGCTTCATTCGGCATCCGAATCGTGCGGCCGACCAGCCGGCGCATGGTCCAGCTATCCCGGAAGCCAAGATCAACATAGACGGCCCGGCCCGCCGGCGTTGCGTCGAGGACAGGTACCAGGTTCCGCGCCAACAACTCGTCGATGCAGTGGCGCAGCAGCCAGCGTGCGAGGCCTTGGCGGCGCTCCGCCGCGGCGACGAGAACCATGCTGATCCAGGCGAAACGACGATCGTAGGGCAGCGTAGCTGCCGTCGCAATTAATGACCCGTCGCCGCGCATAAGCCCGACGGCGCTGCCAAGTTCGAGAAAGATTCGCCAATCGGCGGCGACCTGGTTCCAGCCGGCCTCCCGGGACAACGCCAACGCCGCATCCAAATCACTTTCATGTAAGGGTCGCGCGACGATGCCAGGCGGCAAGCCGCGATCAGAAGCTGCCATCGCGGCTGTCGTAATGCGTTTCCTTGCCGAGGCTGCGCATTCCGCGGCTTGCCCAGTCAGCGACCCAATCGATCATGCGCCCGAGCGGAACGGTCGGATAGCCAAACAGCCGATGCGCCTCCGCTGAATTGATAAGCCAGCCCATTGCCGCCTCGCTGCCAACGAAGCGCGGCGGCTTGCCGAAGCGCGCGCCGAACGCTTCGGCGACCGCGCGGATACTCGCGGTTTCCGGCCCGCTGACATTGAGCGGCTGGGTCGGCGTGGTGCATTGGCCGAGCGTCCGCAGCACGATGCTATTGGCATCGCCCTGCCAGATGACATTGGTATGGCCGACGGCGAGGTCGATTTCGTGCCCCGCCAGCACCTTCTGCGCGACGTCGCGCAGCACGCCATAGCGCATGTCGATCGCATAGTTGAGCCGAATCAGGCGGCCGGGTGTGCCGTATTCACGCGAGAAATATTCGAACATGCGTTCTCGTCCGACGCAGGAATTCGCGTAGGCGCCGCGCGGATCGAGCGTCATCGCCTCTGTCGCGCCGCCATGCAGCACGTTGACGAAGGGATAAACGTTACCCGTCGAGAAGGCGACGATGCGCGATTCCTTGAATGTCTCAGCCACCATCGACGGAACCAGGACGTTCATTGCCCAGGTCAGGTCCTCGCGTCCGGTCGTGCCGAACTTCCGGCCGGCCATGAAAATGACGTTCGGCGGCTTGGGCAGGCGCGCGATCGCCTCGCGCTCGAGCAGATCGGCGCCGATGCATTCAATGCCCCACGATTCGAGCTTCTCGCGCAGACCCGCCTCGCTGAAACGCGCAACACCGAATATCCGCCGGTCGGGCGCGGCGCGGCGGGCGAGCCGCGCCAGCGTCGGCCCCATCTTGCCGCCGATCCCAAGCACCATGAGGTCGCCGCGCACGTCGCGCAGCGCCGCCGTTAGCGCCGGCGACGGTGTCGTCATGAATTCTTCGAGGTGGTCCTCGTCGACGAACCGGTCGGGCCAGGCGACGGCGTCTTTGGGCGTGGTTATGTCGGGCGGCATGGCTTCGGCCGATCTCGATGTCGAGAAACCTTCTGCGAGCGACAGGCGTCATATCGGCAATCGCGATTGACGCTAGAAGTAACCAGTTGGATACTTAGTGGGAACGGATATTAACGTCCTATCGCGGGCACAGCAAGGACCCCCGAGATGCCAAGCATGGGGACACGTTGATGATGGCGGAGCCTCGGATCAAGACCACCGTGGTCGGGTCATATCCAGTTCCAGACTGGCTCGCCGCCTTGCCTTCGGAGCAGGCGCTGGTGGATGCGACGCGGGTCGTGCTGCACACCCAGGAGCGGGCGGGCATCGACCTCGTGTGCGACGGCGAACTCTACCGCTTCGACGTCAATCATCCCGAAACCAATGGCATGATCGAGTATTTCGTGCGGCCGCTTGCGGGCGCTCGCACGGCTGTCACATTCGACGAGCTCGTCGCTTACCGGGCTCAGCGCGGCATGGGCTTCCGGACGCGGCCGCCAGCCGTGGTCGAAGGTCCAGTCGGCTGCGGGGCCCTCGACCTACCGCAAGCTTGCGCGCGGGCCAAGCGCCTCGCGACGCGCCCCTTCAAGTTCACGCTCACCGGTCCACACATGCTGGCCAAGACGCTCGTGGACAAGCATTACAAGAGCGTGCCCGATCTGGCGATGGCCATCGCGGCGGCGCTCGCCGAGCAGGTGCGCTATCTCGACGCCGACGTCGTTCAAGTCGACGAAGCGAACCTACCGGGCAGTCCGGACGAATGGCCGTGGGCCGCGACCGCAATCAACCGCATCCTGGAATCCATCCGAACGGTTCCTGCGGTTCACTTGTGCTTCGGGAATTACGGCGGCCAGTCGATCCAGAAAGGCGCTTGGGCGCAACTCCTCTCGTACCTAAACGCGCTCCATGCCGATCATATCGTGATCGAAATGGCCCACCGCCCGCCGGAAGAGCTCGCCGTGTTTCGCGATCTTCGGCCGGAGATCGGTATCGGACTTGGCGTCGTCGACGTCAAATCCACGGAGATTGAATCGGCCGATGCAATCGCGCGTTGGCTCGAACGGGCGGAGGCCCTTCTGGGCAAAAACCGCATCAAATACATAAATCCAGACTGCGGTTTCTGGATGCTGAAGCGCACCGTCGCCGACGGCAAGATCCGCGCGCTTGTCGCCGGGCGCGATCTCTACGAAGGGCGCAATCGGACGCAGGCGATGCCGGTGGGCCAAGGCGAGGTCAAGCCCCTATCGGCGGCGCAGCAGCAGGCACGGTGACGCGCGCGGCGCAGCGACTAAAAGAGATGCTTTCATGGACCCCGACTTCATCGTCATCGGCGCCGGACACAACGGCCTCGCCTGCGCTGCGTATCTCGCCCGCACCGGCGCGTCGGTCCTGGTGCTCGAGCGCAACCGTCGGGTAGGCGGCGCCTGCCACACCGAGGAAGTGACGCTGCCGGGCTTCAAGCACAACATCTGCTCGGTCGTGCACACCCACATCCCCTCGAGCCCGGTTTACCGCGATCTTGAGCTCGAGCGCCATGGCGTGCGCTACGTCTACCCCGAGCACCCGCGCGGCACGATCTTCCCCGACCACCGGAGCATCGTGATGTATCGCGAGCCCGAAAGAATGGCCACGGAGCTCGGCAAATTCTCGGCTCGTGACGCGAAAACCTACAAGGAGCTCGTTGCCGACTACGGCGAGTTCATCGAGTCGACGATTCATCCCCTGATGTATTCGCCACCCCTGCCGCCCTCGGTGCAAAGCGCGGAGCTCGAGAAGTCAGAAGAAGGCAACACGCTGTTGCAGTGGCAGATGAGCACGCCGGCGCAGCTGCTGAACGAGCTGTTCGACAGCGACGAGGTGAAGGTCCATTTCCTCACGCGGGTGACCGTGCTCGGATTCGCACCCGACCAGTTTGGGCTGGGATGGATCTGCCTGCTGCGCATCCTGACCGGCGAGGCGCCGATCTGCGTCGGTGGCTCGCAGCAGCTCGCCGAAGGGCTGCGGCGTGCGGTCGAGGCGCACGGCGGCAAAGTGCGCATGGGCGCGGCGGTAAAGCGCATCCGGCTGCGCGGCAACCGCGCGGTCGGCGTTGAGCTGGCAGACGGCCAAACGGTCGACGCCACCAAGGCGGTGATCACTAATATCGAGCCGAAAAAGAGCTTCTTGCACATGGTCGGAGAGGAGCATCTTCCGGATTCGTTCGTCCGGCGCGTACGCAACTACCACGCGCGCGGGCGCTCGCTGCTCGTCCTGCACCTCGCGCTCTCAGAGCCGCCTCAGTATCGCGCCGCGGCCGGCAACCCGCCGGTGAACACGACGTTCAGCCAAGAGATGTTCGGCGGCGACATGATGGAGCAGGTGCGCGCCTACCAGGAGATCGCGATGGGCCGCCCGCCGCAAAAGGAGATGCTGCAGATCTGCATGCCGACGTTGCACGATCCTTCTCAGGCGCCGGCGGGCAAGCACACGGCCGTCGTCTGGCAGTACGCGCCGTACAGGCTGGAAACCGGCGGTCCGGAGGGCTGGGGCGTGCTGCGCGAGGACTATGCTGCACGCGTGCTCGGGCTATGGCGCTCGTATGCGCCGAATATGACACAGGACAAGATCCTGGCGATGAAGATCCAGGACCCGACCGACACCGAGCGCAACAACGACAACCTGATCAACGGCGTTGACGTCGTAGGCGACCTGTCGCCTGACCAGTTGGGTTACTTCCGGCCCTTCGCCGGCTGGTCGCACTACCGCTCTCCGGTCGAAGGTCTGTACATGTGCGGCGGCTCCTGCCACCCGGGCGGCGGCGTGCACGCCGGCGCGGGCCACAACGCGGCTGGCGTGATCGCGGGCGACTTCGGGCTCAACAAGTGGTGGGATTGATGCATCGGCGTGAGGCGGTGTTCATAGTACCGACCTCGCCCGACGTCGTCTGGCGGTTCATTCGTGACTTCGAATCGCTGTGCGCCTGCATCCCAGGCGTCGAGCGCCTGCGCCGCGTCGACGATGCGACCGCCGAGCTGACGGTCGTGGAGAAGGTCGGCGTCGTACCCCTCCGCGTCGAGCTGACCGCCCGCATCGATGCGGAGGACCCGCCGCACAGCCTGCATGCCGTCGCGACAGCAGAGCATGTCGATATCGAAATCGACGTCCGCCTGCACGCGATAGGGCTGGGCACGGAGCTCGCGAGCCTGGTCCAGGTTACCGGCCGGGGACCGCTCAAACCAGTCGTCGATCGCCTGTTCGAGCGTCGAGCCACCGAGCGCACGGCACAGTTCGCGCAGTCGCTCAAAGTGCGCTTCGGTGGTGCCCCGGAGTCCGAGGCTCCGGCGCGGTCCCCCGAAGGACGGCTGACACACCTCTGGCGGCAGCTGCTCGGATGGCTCGGGCTCAGATGAAATTCGGCCGCGCGGCGTGCGGGGCAAAAGCGGGATTCGCCTGCGGCTCTCCGATCACATGCGAAACAGGTCGTCGTTCACAGCAAAATACTTGGGCAAAGATGGCACGAAGCCTACGCGCCACGGATAATAGGTACCGATACGTTGTCGTGCCCAGCCGTCGGCAGCGGGCGCTCCTGGAATTTTACGCCATTGGCCGGCTCTGTCCGGCACACCTTGGGCTGGCATAGTCCGCGTTCGCCGACCACATGGCCGCACCCCTAGGTAGAGGGGTGAGTATGGATCAGGAGAGTCTCAAAAAACGGCGCCGAAAAGAGAAAGAGAATCTGGTGCCGGAGGCATTTTGTGCCGCGCCAAACAGGCGGCAGTCCACAACGGTTTTGCCGAGCGGCGTGCCGGCTGGCGTTTTTCGCCCAAGCCCGTAAATGGTCCTAGGGACTCATCGAAGCGGGTGTGGATGCCCTGAAGGGTCCGGAGGCGCTCCAGAGCAGCGTGCTCGCTGCGTCTGGGCCGGGTTTTCGAAGGGGCATACCCCTCGACCCGCTGCAGGGGCGCTCAATGACCTTCCGTGACATCATTCGAGAAATCATTTTTGGTCGCCGCTCACGGTTTCCTCGACTCACGCGAGAAACCGCGTTCGACTATTTGCATTTCCCGGCCGACCTCAATGTGGGTGAGACGACGTCAGGCTGTGCCACACAGGTACGAGGGCGCCAAGCGCTGTGATCGAACCTGCTGCCAGGCTGGTCGCGCCTAGGCGTCCTCTTCGAGCGGCTCGAACTTCGGATGGAACCAGGTCTGGGCTATGAGCGTCGGCACGACCGCACTGCCAATCACCGCCGTCAGCAGGATCGTGTATTGGCCCTGATCGATGATGTGGTTGCTGAGGCCGAACAGTGCCGATATCGAGCCGAAGGTCAGACCTGTCGACATCATCATCGTCGTGTACATGCCTTCGCGTGGCTCGAACTTGAAATAGCGTGTCAGGGGTAGAATACCGAGGAATTTGGTCCCCATCTTGACCGCGAGAAAAAGGGCGATGAGTCCGGCCCCGGTGACGAGCGCATGCGCTTCGATCAACGAACCCGCCTTGAGGAAATAAAACGGCGTCAGGAAGGCGAAGCAGATCGCGCGCATCCGTCGTTGCAATTCGCGGTTTCGCAGAAAGAATGGTGCCAGCACCATGCCGACAAGATAGGCCGGCAACACGGCCTCGCTTTTGCCCAACTCAGCGAGGCCGCCGAGGCCGAACAATACGAGAAAAATAAACTTGATCTCGGGCTCGCTCGCGCGGCGGCCGATCCATTTGAACAGCGGCGGCACTACCCAGGGCAGCGCGGCGATGACCGCGATCGTGACGATTGCGAATAGCGCCAGATAAAGATTGTAGTTGGCGAAGATCAGGCCGAGCGCCAGCACTGTACCGATGTCGTTGATAAAGCAGGCGGCGAGGATGATCTTGCCGAGCTCCGTACGGTTGTAACCAGTCTCCACCATCACCGCGTAAACCACGGCGACCGAAGTCGTGGACAGCGAAATACCACCGATTTGAGCCTGGGGCCAAGGCCAGCCGAGCCCGTAGCGCGCGAGCAGCAGGCAACCAAAATAGGGCGCGAGGAAGCCCATGACACCGATCGTCATGCTCGACCAGAAATGCTTCTTTACAACATGTGGATCGATGTCTGTGCCGGCGAGAAACGTGAGAAGAACGGCGCCAACGCCGGCGATGTAGTTGATCCATGGCGCCAGCGGCAGGCCGATGACGTTGCCGGCGACGGCACCGACGACGATCTCGAACAACGCCGCTGAGATCGTGATCCAGATTGACGCGGTCGCCGCAATCAGGGCCAGTGCCATCCATAGCGCCGACTGTAACCAGACGTTCTCCATCACCGCTCTCCTTCTCGTTTGCGCTATTCGCGGGCACAAAAAAACCCGCCACTAGCGGGTTTCGGACACACCCCCGCCGCGTTACGCGGTAGGAGTCATTAGCCCCGGAGCCTCGAGCCGACGGGCGATTTTGGGGAACTCCATCCCCTTTTCGGTGCAGCTTGATATAGCAGAAACGCGCCCTGTGTTCAACTCGCGCTAGCGCCGGTTGCCGGCCTGGCGCCGCGCCATCGGCGGCACCTCGCGATGGTTGTGCGGCGACGGAGCGGGATAAAGGTCCTGCAGCTGGGCGCGGTAGAGGTCCGCTTCGAGCCGCTTTTTCCAGCTCGTCGATCCGACGGCGATGATGATCGCCGCCGCGACGATACCGGCGAAAGCGCCGATGACGATCACCACCTGCGAGGCGGTAGACGGGTCGCGAAACAGCTGCACCATCGGCAGCGACGCGAGGAACAGGAACATGGCAATTCCCGCGCCGCTCATCAGGCCGAGCAGCGTGAACATAACGATCCCGGCGATGAGCTTCGGATACGCCGATCTCATGGCATCCATCCAATCGCCTCGCCACGGCGCACGCCTGCGAGATTGCGGGACGATGCCCGACCCTACCGCATGCCGATGAATAAACTATTGATTTGTCTTAATACTTTTGG
>JAGWON010000007.1 GCA_028871055.1 Alphaproteobacteria bacterium | reverse complement strand
CGCGCCAGATGCAGGAGGGCGGCACCGTCCCGGCGGCGCAACGCGCCCTGCCCCAGCACCAGCATGGGCTTCTTCGCCGCCTTGAGCGTGTCGATGAATTTGTGCTTGCCGGCGACCAGGTCGGCGAGCGTGTCCGGCCCGGCGCCCAGCCACTCGACCGGATAGGTGAGATCGCGCGGCGCGCCGATGGCGGCGACCTTGAAGCCGCCCTGGAGCCAGCGCTTCCTGAGCCGCGCGTTGACGAGCGGCGCTTCCCAGCGCGGATGCGTGCCGATCAAGAGGCACGCGTCGGCCTCCTCGATCCCGGCGATGGTGGTGTTGAAGAGATAGCCGGCGCGGCAGCTTGGATCGAGCGCGGCGCCGTCCTGGCGGCAATCGAGATGGGGCGAGCCCAGCGCGATCATCAGCTCCTTCAAGGCCAGCATCGCCTCGCAATCGGCGAGATCGCCGGCGAGCGCGGCGATGCGGCCGCCGGCGACGCCCTGGAGCCGCGCCGCGATCGCGGCAAAGGCCTCGTGCCACGACGCCTCCACGAGTTTGCCGTTCTTGCGCACGTAGGGTACGTCGAGGCGGCGCCGCGTCAGGCCGTCGAGCGCGAAGCGCGTCTTGTCCGAAATCCATTCCTCGTTGATTGCCTCGTTGAGGCGCGGCAGCACGCGCAGCACCTGGCCGCCGCGCGCGTCGACGCGGATGTTCGAGCCGACGGCATCGAGCACGTCGACGCTCTCGGTCTTGATGAGCTCCCACGGCCGGGCGACGAAGGCGTAGGGCTTCGCCGTCAGCGCGCCGACCGGGCAGAGATCGACGATGTTGGCCGACAGCTCCGAGGTGAGGGTGCGCTCGATATAGGTGCCGATCTCCATGTCCTCGCCGCGTCCCGTGGCGCCGAGATCCTCGACGCCGGCGATCTCGGTGGCGAAGCGGATGCAGCGCGTGCAGTGGATGCAGCGGTTCATGGAGGTTGCGACCAGAGGCCCGAAATTCTTGTCCTTGACCGCGCGCTTGTTCTCGACATAGCGGCCTCGGTCGAAGCCGTAGGCCATCGCCTGGTCCTGCAGGTCGCACTCGCCGCCCTGGTCGCAGATCGGGCAGTCGAGCGGATGGTTGATGAGCAGGAACTCCATCACGCCGTGGCGCGCCTTCTTGGCCTTCTCGCTGTCGGTGTGGATCACCATGCCGTCGGCGGCGGGCATGGCGCAGGAGGCGATCGGCTTCGGCGCCTTCTCCTGCTCGACGAGGCACATGCGACAGTTGCCGGCGATGTTGAGCCGCGGATGGAAGCAGAAATGCGCCACCTCGAAACCGGCCTGCTGGCAAGCCTGCAGCACGGTCGTGCCCGCCGGCACCTCGATCGCCTTGCCGTTGATCGTGAGCTTGGGCATCGCCTACTCTGCCGCCGCGCGCGTGACCTGGGCGCGGTACTCACGCATGCGGCGCTCGAGCTCGGGCCGGAAGTGCCGGATCAGGCCCTGCACTGGCCAGGCCGCGGCGTCGCCCAGCGCGCAAATGGTGTGGCCCTCGATCTCGAACGAAACGTCGAGCAGCATGTCGATCTCGCGCGGTTCGGCCTTGCCTACGACCATGCGCTCCATCACCCGCCACATCCAGCCGGCGCCCTCGCGGCACGGCGTGCACTGGCCGCAGCTCTCGTGCTTGTAGAACTGCGACAGCCGGGCGATCGCCTTGACGATGTCGGTCGACTTGTCCATGACGATGACTGCCGCGGTGCCGAGGCCCGACTTAACGTCGCGCAGCGCGTCGAAGTCCATCAGCACGGTGTCGCAGATCGATTTCGGGATCAGCGGCACCGACGAGCCGCCGGGGATGACTGCGAGCAGATTGTCCCAGCCGCCGCGCACGCCGCCGGCGTGCTTGTCGATGAGCTCCTTGAGCGGGATGCCCATCGCCTCCTCGACGTTGCACGGCTTCTCGACGTGGCCGGAGATGCAGAAGACCTTGCTGCCTTCGTTCTTGGGTCGGCCGATGCCGGCGAACCACGAACCGCCGCGGCGCAGGATGGTGGGCACGACGGCGATGGTCTCGACGTTATTGACCGTCGATGGGCAGCCATAGAGCCCGACCGCGGCCGGGAACGGCGGTTTGAGACGCGGCTGGCCCTTCTTGCCTTCGAGCGATTCGAGCAGGCCGGTCTCCTCCCCGCAAATATAGGCGCCGGCGCCGCGATGGAGGCGGAGCTCGAAATCGAAGCCCGAGCCGCAGGCGTTCCTGCCCACCAAGCCGGCGGCATAGGCTTCGTCGATCGCCGCCTGGAGACGCTGCGCCTCGTTGTAGAACTCGCCGCGGATATAGATGTAGCAGTGATGCGCACCCATGCCGGCCGCGGCCAGGAGACAGCCCTCGATCAGCTTGTGCGGATCGTGGCGGATGATGTCGCGGTCCTTGCAGGTGCCCGGCTCGCTCTCGTCGGCGTTGACGATGAGATAGGTCGGCCGGTCGCTTTCCTTCGGCATGAACGACCATTTGAGGCCGGTCGGGAATCCGGCGCCGCCGCGGCCCCTGAGGCCCGAGGCCTTGACCTCGTTGACAATCCAGTCGCGGCCCTTGGCGATCAGCGCCTTGGTGCCGTCCCAGTCGCCGCGATGCTTCGCCCCGGCGTTGCCGTCCAAGCGCCAATCGAACTGACCGTAGAGGTTGGTGAAGATGCGATCCCTGTCGGCGAGCATCAGCGCTTGCCTCCGGCGAACGACAGATCCTTGAGCGTGGTCGGGCCGCCATCGGGCGCCGAAGTCTGGCGCTGCTTGACCGAGCCGACCGGCGGCTTCTCGCCGCGCTTGAGCGCGTCGATCAGCGCTTCGGTCGAGCGCCCGTCGAGGTCCTCGTAGAAGTCGTCGTTGACCTGGATGATCGGCGCGTTGACGCAGGCGCCGAGGCACTCGACCTCCTTCAGCGTGAACATGCCGTCGGCGGTGGTCTGGCCGATGCCGATGCCGAGCTTCTTCTTGCACGCCGCCACCACCGCGTCGGAGCCTCTGAGCCAGCACGGCGTGGTGGTGCAGATCTGGAAGAAGTGCTTCCCGACCGGCTTCAGGTTGAACATGGTGTAGAAGGTCGCGACCTCGTAGACGCGGATGCGTGCCATGCCGAGCATGTCGGCGACGACGTCCATCGCCGCGCGCGGCAGCCAGTTGTCGTGCTGACGCTGCGCCAGGTCGAGAAGCGGCAGCACCGCGCTCGCCTGCCGGCCCGGCGGATACTTGGCGATATGCGCCTTCGCCTTCTCGAGGTTCGCCGGCGTGAAGGCGAATCTCGCGGGCTGCGCCACGGGCGCGGAATTGTCGTGTGCGCTCATCGGTCGATCTCGCCGAAGACGATGTCCATGGAACTGAGGATGGCGACGACATCGGCCAGCATATGGCCCTTGCAGCATAAATCCATCGCCTGCAAATGGGCGAAGCCGGGTGCGCGGATCTTGCAGCGATAGGGCCGGTTGCTGCCGTCGGCAACGACATAGACGCCGAACTCGCCTTTTGGCGCCTCGACCGCGGTATAGGTCTCGCCCGCCGGCACGTGATAGCCCTCGGTGTAGAGCTTGAAGTGATGGATCAGCGCCTCCATCGAGCTCTTCATCTCGGCGCGCGGCGGCGGCGCAACCTTGCGGTCGTCGATCATGTGCGGACCGGCCGGCATCTTCTCGATGCACTGCCGGACGATGCGCAAGCTTTGGCGCATCTCCTCGATCCGCACCAGGTAGCGGTCCCAGCAATCGCCGTTCTTGCCGATCGGCACGTCGAAATCCATCTCGCCGTAGACGTCGTAGGGCTGCGCCTTGCGCAGATCCCACGGCACGCCCGAGGCGCGCAGCATCGGCCCGGAGAAACCCCAGTCGAGCGCCTGCTCGCGCGTCATCCGGCCGATGTCGACGGTCCGCTGCTTGAAGATGCGGTTCTCGGTCAGCAGCGTCTCGGTGTCGTCGATGCATGTGGGAAAACGGCCGCAGAACGCGGCGATGTCGTCCAGGAGCCCGGGCGGCAGGTCCTGGTGCACGCCGCCCGGCCGGAAATAATTGGCGTGGAATCGCGCACCGGAAGCACGCTCGTAGAACTCCAGGAGGATCTCCCGTTGCTCGAACCCCCAGAGCATGGGTGTGATCGCTCCCAAATCCAGGCCGAAGGCGCAGATTTGGAGGAGGTGGTTGAGAATCCGCGTCAGTTCGGCATACATCACGCGGATGTATTGCGCGCGCGGCGGCGGCGTGATGCCCATCAGCTTTTCGACCGCGAGCGCGAAGGCGTGCTCCTGGCACATCGGCGAGACGTAGTCGAGCCGGTCGAAATAAGGCGTCGCCTGAATATAGGTCTTGTACTCGATCAGCTTCTCGGTGCCGCGATGCAGCAGGCCGATATGCGGATCGGCGCGCTCGATCGTCTCGCCGTCCAACTCGAGCACCAAGCGCAACACGCCGTGCGCCGCCGGATGCTGCGGCCCGAAATTCATCGTGAAGGTCTTGATCGCGGCTTCGTCGGCGACCGGAGCGCGGTTGACCGGCGCGAGATCGGCGCTCATTTCGAGCCCTCCCCGCCTGTCGCCTTCTCGTCGCCCGGCAGGATTTCGTTCATGCCCTCCCACGGCGACAGGAAATCGAAGCTGCGGAATTCCTGCTTGAGCTTCACCGGCTCGTAGACGACGCGCTTTTGCCCCTCGTCGTAGCGCACCTCGACGTAGCCGGTGAGCGGGAAGTCCTTGCGCAGCGGATGGCCCTCGAAGCCGTAATCGGTGAGGAGGCGGCGGAGATCCGGGTGATCGGAGAAATAGACGCCGAGCAGATCCCAGCACTCGCGCTCGAACCAGCCGGCGGCGCTGTAGACCGGCGTCGCCGACGGCACCGGCGTCTGCTCGTCGGTCGTCACCTTGAGGCGGATGCGCTGGTTGCGCGTCGTGCTGAGCAGGTTGTAGACGACCTCGAGGCGCTCGGCGCGCTCGGGATAGTCGACGCCGCAGACGTCGACGAGCACGTTGAAGCCGCAAGCCGGATTGTCGCGCAGGAATTGCAGCACCCGCACGATCGCATCGCGGCGCACCGTGACCATCAGCTCGCCATGCGCGATCTCGCGGCGCAGCACGTCGGGGGCAAAAGCGGCGGCCAGCCTTTCGCCGAGATCCTCAAGCGGCATGGTCATGCTGTGTCCTGTCGAGCATCGCGTTCAGCGCGCGAAGCGCCGTTCGCGATGGATCTTCTTCTGAAGTTGCAACACGCCGTAAAGCAACGCCTCGGCCGTCGGAGGGCAGCCGGGAACGTAGATGTCCACCGGCACGACGCGGTCGCAACCGCGCACCACCGAGTATGAATAATGGTAGTAGCCGCCGCCGTTGGCGCACGAGCCCATCGAGATCACCCAGCGCGGCTCGGCCATCTGGTCGTAGACCTTGCGCAGCGCCGGCGCCATCTTGTTGCACAGCGTGCCGGCGACGATCATCACGTCGGATTGGCGCGGGCTCGGCCGGAACACCACGCCGAAGCGGTCGAGATCATAGCGCGATGCGGCGGAGTGCATCATCTCGACGGCGCAGCAGGCGAGACCGAAGGTCATCGGCCACAGCGAGCCGGTCTGCGCCCATTTGACCAACTGGTCGACCGTCGACAGGATGAATCCCTGGCGGCGGCTCTCGGCGAAGGCATTGGCGGGGGCGATCACTCCCATTCGAGCGCTCCCGTCTTCCACTCGTAGATGAAGCCGACGGTGAGGACGCCGAGGAACACCATCATCGACCAGAAGCCGAACACGCCGATCTTGCCCAGCGCCACCGCCCACGGGAACAGGAAGGCGACCTCGAGGTCGAAGATGATGAACAGCAGCGACACCAGGTAGAAGCGCACGTCGAACTTGGCGCGCGCGTCGGAGAACGGCGGAAAGCCGCATTCATAGGGCGACAGCTTCTCCGAATCGGGCCGCTGCCGCACCAGGATGAACGACGCCAGCACAATGACCACCGACAGCCCGAAGGCGACGCCGATGAAGATCAGGATCGGAAGGTATTCGCGCAGCAGGCTGTCCATCGAAGACGCTCCCAGACGAGCGCGATGGTGGCTGCGAAAGGCGAAGGGTGACGCCGTCACGCGAAATGGCGGGAGTGACGGGGCTCGAACCCGCGACCTCCGGCGTGACAGGCCGGCGCTCTAACCAGCTGAGCTACACCCCCGCAGCACCGACACCGCGGCGGCCAGTCCTAGCCCCGCTGACCCTCGGGTGTCAAGCGCGGGAGACCGGGTTTTCCCAAGATTTCCTTGGTCTTTCGGCCTTTTTCCGCAGCGCGGCATCGCAGCGCAACATCGATCATCTCAAGGCCAAAAAAACCGTGCGTCGAAGTACCCCACCGATGTGGCACGGCGGCGGGCGCGAAACAATGCGGCGGCGCCCGATCATTCATCGTAAATGCGCCGTCGGCCGATTTGACGAAGCGACGGGACGGCACATGGTTTCGCCAGCATTTCGGCCACTGGCCCGCACCTTGCTGCTTCATGGGCATGATACCGGGCACGCTTGAAGTCGTCGTGCCGGCGCGCGATGCCGGACGCTTCCTCGGCGCGACGCTGCAAAGCGTCGCGCTGCAGTACGTCCTGCCGCAAGCGGTGACCGTCGTCGACGACGGCAGCAGCGACGACACCGCCGCGGTCGCGGTCGCTTGCGCCGCGGACTATGCCGACTTCCTGCCGATCCGCGTGCTGCACAATCGCGGGCCGCACGGCCCGTCCGCGGCGCGCAACCTGGCGATCCGCCGCAGCGACGCCGAGTTCGTAGCATTGCTCGACGCCGACGACCTGCTCGCGCCGGCGCATCATCAGCTCCTGCTGTCGGCGATCGACGCCGCGCCCGACGTCGTCGTGAGCTTCGGCGATTCGACCGAGTTCAACGCGCGCGGCGAGGTGCTGGCGAGCCAGCTCGCCAAATCGGGCGTCGCCAGCCAGCCGGTCAGCGAGCTGGCGCCGGGCATCTTCACCCCCGCCGACGGCATGTTCGCCGCCTTGCTCGGCGCCGGCGCCTTCGGCACCTCGGCGTGCATCGTCCGGCGCCAGGCGGCGCTCGACGCCGGTCTGTTCGACGAGACGATGCGCTTCGGCGAGGACACCGATCTGTTTCTGCGGCTAGCGCTTCGCGGTCGCTTCGCCTTCACCCGCGTGACGGTGATGCACAAGCGCGAGCACGACGGCAACCTGACCCATCCGCGCAATACGCTGGACTTCAACCGCGCCAAGGTGCTGAGCCTGACGCGGCTTTCGGCGCAGGCCGATGCGTTGCCGCTCGGCGCGACGGAAAAGGATGCGCTCCACGCCGAGCTGGTGCGGGCGATCGACGCCTATACCTATCACGCCTCGCGTCGCGGCCCGGCCAGCTACGGCGACGCCCTGCGCCTGGCGCGCGAGGCCGGCCGGCCGGCGATCCCGTTGAAGCCCCGCCACCTGGCGCGCGTCGTGCTGCGCGGCATAGCCGCGCCCGATCGCGTCGCCTGAGGAGCGCCGTTATGGCCATGCCAGCCGCGCTCGATGCCGTTCGTCCGGAACGCCACGGGCTCGCACGCCTGATCCGCGCGGCACTGCCGTCGCGCGTCGCCGCGCTTGCCATTGTACTGGTTGGCATCGCCTCGGTCGCCGTGACCATGGCGGCTGCGCATTACGGCCCGACGATCGACGAAGGCGCGCAAATCGCTGCCGGTATGCAGTGGCTCGACCAGCACCGCTACGCCTACGAGCCGAGCACGCCACCGCTCGGCCGGATATTCGACGCCCTCGGTCCCTATCTCGCCGGCGCGCGCAGCACGCTCAATCCCAACATGTGGCACGAGGGCGACGCGATCCTGCACGAATTCGGCGATCCGACGGCGATGATCGCGCTCGCGCGGTTCGGCGTTCTCGCCTTCCTTCTCCTGGCGGTGGCGGTGGTGTGGCGCTGGTGCCGGAGCCTCGGCGGCAAAGGCGCGGCGCTCGGCGCGACGTTCATGCTGTTGACGCTGCCGCCGATCCTGGCTCATGCCGGCCTCGCGACGACCGACATGGCGGTGGCGGCGACGTTCAGCCTTGCCGTGTTCGCCGCGGTGCACTGGCTTGAGCGCCCCGATCGCCAGCGCAGCCTGGCGTTCGGCGCCGCCGGCGCGCTGATGGTGCTGTCGAAGTTCACGGCGCTTCTGTTCTTTCCGGCGGCGCTACTGCCGGTTATGGCGTGGCGCCTCCGGTTCGGCGGCGAACGCCGGCCGGCGCGGATTTGGCTACGCGGCGCGGCGCTGGCCACCCTCGCCGCCGCCGTGATGATCTGGGGCGGTTATCGCTTTTCAGTCGGTTCGCTGCTTTATCAACCGTCGCTCGCCGGCCAGGAATCCGTCGCGCCCAGGATTGAGCACACCGGCCTCGCTTATGCGATCGCCAAGCTGCCGATCTATCCGGCGCCCGCCTTCTTCCGCGGCATCTTCGACACCACGCGGCGCGTCGGCGCCCACCACGATCCGGTCTATCTCTTCGGTCGGCTCGGTCATGGCGGCCTGTGGTACTTCTTTCCGGTCGATCTGGCGGTGAAGACGCCACTGCCGTTCCTGATCGCCGCTGCGTTCGGCGTCGTCACGCTGCTGCGGCGCTCGCGCGCCATGCGCGACTGGCGGATCGCCGCGCCGGCCCTTGCCGTGCTCGGCATCTTTGCCGCCTCGACGATGAGCCCGGTCGATTTCGGCATCCGCTATCTGCTGCCGATCTATCCGCTGCTGGCGATTGCCGCCGGCACGGCACTGCTCGCGCTGGCGCGCGGCGCGCGTTGGGACAAGGTGACCGCCTGTGCGCTCGTTCTCTGGGCAGGCATCGACGCGTCGGCCGGCTATCCCGACTACCTGCCTTGGTTCAATGGTCTCGCCGGCAATACGCCGGCACAGATCGCCGTCAACTCCGATCTCGACTGGGGCCAGGACGTCAAGCGGCTGGACCACGAAGTTTGGCTTCGGGGCATCGACCGGATCCACGTCGCGGTGCTCGAGCAGTCGGAATACGACCTACGCGCCTATATCGCCGGCTACGAGAAGCTGCCGCCGTACCAGCGCGTCGGCGGCTGGATCGCGATCGGCCAGTACATGCTGCGCGAGCGGCCGGGCTATGAATGGCTCCGCGCCTATCAGCCGGTCGCGACCGTCGGCGCGTCGATCCTGCTCTATCACCTGCCGGAGGCCGGCGATGCGCGCTGAGACCGCCAAGGCGCCGCGCCCGCGGCTGCGCGGCCTCGACGCGCTGCGCGGCGTGGCGGCGTCGGCCGTCGTCTTCTTCCACTACACGTATAGCTTCCCGCGCGTGACCGGCCGCGCTTTCGACGTCGGCTTCGTCGCCAGCGCCGGGCATTACGGTGTCGACCTGTTCTTCATCATCAGCGGCTTCGTCATTTTCATGACCTTGGAGAAGAGCCGCCGCGCCTACGACTTCGTCGGCGCGCGCGTGGCGCGCATCTATCCCGCCTATCTCGCCTCGCTGCTGCTCACCGCGGCGGTGGTGGGGCTGTCCAGCCTACCGGTGCTGCGACCGACCCTGGCCCAGTTCCTCGCCAACGTGCCGATGGTGCCGCAGGTGTTCGGCCAGGAGGTGGTCGACGGCGTTTATTGGACGCTCGCTTACGAGGCGGGGTTCTACCTGTTCGCCGCGACGGTGATCTGGTGCTGCGGCCTCGAGCGCATCGAGCGCGTCTGCGCCGTCTGGCTCGCGGCGACGCTGCTGCTGCGCTTCGAGCCCTTCGTCCTCTGGCACTACCCCTATCTGCTGCACATGATCCGCCTGACGACCACCGGCTCGTTCGCCATGCTATTCATCATCGGCATCATGCTCTACCGCATCTGCCGCGGCCAGGCGCGGCCGCTGACCTACCTCGTGCTCGCCGCCGCGCTCGCCCCGACCTTCGCCGGGCCGCTGACATTCGTCCATCCGATGAGCGGCTGGGGCTATTTTCTGCTGATCGCGAGCTGCGCCGCGCTGGTCTGGCTCGCGGGCAGCGATCGCCTGCCGCTCAAGCCGCTGGCGCCGCTGATCTTCCTCGGCGACATCTCGTACAGCCTCTACCTGCTGCACGAGAGCATCGGCTGGGTGTTGATGAACCGGCTACTGGCGCTGGGCGTCGGCCCGATGACGACTCTGGTCGTCGCCATCGCTTTTGCGGTGGCGCTCGCCTTCGCCATGAACCGTCTGGTCGAGCGGCCGGGCCAGCGCGTGGTGCGCGCGCTCTTCGCACGCTATCGCGGCCGCATCATCGGCGACGTCTGGCCGATCACGACGGAAAAGCCGCTGGCGGGCGACTGAGCTAGCTCAAGCCGCCGCGCGCGGCGCGTGCGGCATCGGCCGCGTGGCGTGCGCAAGCGCCAGATCGAACCGCTCGAGCACGTCCTCCTTGCAGCGCATGGCATCGTCGTTCCACGCCGCGAGCCTCGCATGGGTGTGCAGCTCCCACGTCAGGGCGTAGAAGCCTTTATAGTAATTTTGCGTCAAATACCGCCGCTCGCCGGCGAGGAGGTTCAGCACGGCGCGCTCGATGGCGCCGAGCGGATCGAACGCGACGGCGACCGGCGAGGCCGCCTCCACCGCGCGCCCCTGCGCGTCCTTAGCCATCGCGCCCTGGCACCAGCCCTGCGCGACAAGCCGTCGGCCTTCGTGCAAAATCTCGCGAATGTCGAGATCACACCGCGCATTCGAGCGATTGATTTCCTCCATCGGAGCCTCCACCGGACGGCATCGAACCAATTCGGACCTTCAACGGTCCAGTTGCAGCGGATTTTCTGCTCTCGGCATTGACCTGGATCAATGCCCGCCCCTTTCGGGCCGCTTGTCTGATATCGAGTCGACGATACGCCTGTCGCAACGAAGCCTCAAGGCCGCCAACATGAAAAATGATGCTGCATTGCGACAGGCGTTCGCCTTATAGCCGCTTTCTCGCGAACGCCCGACCAGAGGCCGATTTCAGATATTTCTCGAACGCGTGTACGCGTCCTTCGTCAGCGAAGGCGACGTAGGTGTTTATTCTCCACGGCTTGTATTTCGATGTAGCGGCACCTCGCCAGCATTATGTTTGGCTAAACGTGCCTTCAAGTCACTGGTTATCCCTGTGTAACGACGCTCAGCCTCAATTGTGCCTTGAAGTATGTGACGTACTTCACAAAGCCCGCCTCCGCCTTGCTACGGCGTGGCAGCCTTCGCTGCTTCGCAGCCTATGGCCTGCCAAGCCGTAGCTGCAAAGCAGCGAAGGCTGGTGGGCGATGAAGGGTTCGAACCTCCGACCCCCTCGGTGTAAACGAGGTGCTCTACCGCTGAGCTAATCGCCCCGCCAGCGGAAAGCGGCTGCGCGCCGCCCTGACGCGCGCAGCCTGGGCCAATTCCCGGCGCGCCGCAAGGGCGCGCGGCCGATCAGGCGATGGCGTCCTTGAGACCCTTGCCGGCGCGGAAGCGGGGCACCTTGCGCGCCGCGATCTTGATGGTTTCGCCGGTGCGCGGATTGCGGCCTTCGGTCGCGGCGCGGTGCGACACGACGAACGTGCCGAAACCGGTGAGACGAACCTCGCCGCCCTTCTTCAGCTCCTTGGTGATTGAATCGAAGACCGCGTCGATCACGGTCTCCGCCTCGGATTTCTTGATGCTGGCGGTGGTAGCGACGGCGTCTACGAGTTCATTCTTGTTCACGAGCGAGCCCTCCATGCGCCCAGCGGCGAGCGTCGAAATGACTTCGCGCTTGGCGGCGCAAAGTCTAGATCGGCCTTTTCCGAAAGGTCAATTGGCGCAAGGCCGCGAATCCGGCTTTTTCTGCCCGATTCGCGGCCTTTTTTACGTCGACTCGGCGGGCGCGCACGGCACCCGACGCGATCAGTGCGTCACGACTCCGGGGCGCTCGTCCGGTTTCGGCGGGATCACCGCCGGAGTCTCGCCCTCCTCGCTCCAGGCGATCGGCGTCAGCGGCTTGACCAGCGCGTGCCTCAGCAGCTCGTCGACCGAGGCGACCGGCGTGACCGCGATCGCGTTCTTCACGTTGTCCGGAATCTCGGCAAGATCCTTCTCGTTGTCCTTCGGGATCAGCACGGTCTTGAGCCCGCCCCTGAGCGCCGCCAGCAGCTTCTCCTTCAAGCCGCCGATCGGCAGCACACGGCCCCTGAGCGTGATCTCGCCGGTCATGGCGATATCCTTGCGCACCGGAATGCCGGTCAGCACCGAGACGATCGAAGTCACCATCGCCACGCCGGCCGACGGGCCATCCTTGGGCGTCGCGCCCTCGGGCACGTGGACGTGGATGTCCTTCTTCTCGAAGATGGTCGGCGTGATGCCGTAGGCGGCGCTGCGCGACTTGACGTAGCTTTCCGCCGCCTGCACCGATTCTTTCATCACGTCGCCGAGCTTGCCGGTGGCCGTGACCTTGCCCTTGCCGGGCACGGTCACCGCCTCGATCGACAGCAGCTCGCCGCCGACCTCGGTCCAGGCGAGGCCGGTGGTGACGCCGACCAGGTCGGTCTCCTCGACCTCGCCGTAGCGGAAGCGGCGGACGCCAGCGTACTTCTCGAGATTGCGGCGGGTGATCGCGACGCGCTTCAGCTTGCGCATCATGATCTCCTTGATCGCCTTGCGCGCGAGATTGGCGATTTCGCGCTCGAGATTGCGGACGCCGGCCTCGCGCGTGTAGTAGCGGATGAGGTCTTGCAGCGCGTCGTCGTTGAGCGACCATTCGCCGGCCTTTAGCCCGTGCGCCTTGATCTGCTTCGGGATCAGGTGGCGGCGCGCGATCTGGACCTTCTCGTCCTCGGTGTAGCCGGGGATGCGGATGATCTCCATGCGGTCCATCAGCGGCTGCGGCATGCGCAGCGTGTTGGCCGTAGTCACGAACATCACGTCCGACAGGTCGTAATCGACCTCGAGATAGTGGTCCTGGAAGGTCGCGTTCTGCTCGGGATCGAGCACCTCGAGCAGCGCCGACGACGGATCGCCGCGCCAATCGGCGCCGAGCTTGTCGACCTCGTCCAGCAGGAATAGCGGGTTCGAGGTCTTCGCCTTCTTCATGCCCTGGATGATCTTGCCGGGCATCGAGCCGATATAGGTCCGGCGGTGGCCGCGGATCTCGGCCTCGTCGCGCACGCCACCGAGCGACATGCGCACGAAGTTGCGGCCGGTCGCGCGCGCCACCGACTTGCCGAGCGACGTCTTGCCGACGCCGGGCGGCCCGACGAGACACAGGATCGGCCCCTTCACCTTGCGCATGCGATTCTGCACCGCGAGGTATTCGAGGATGCGCTCCTTCACCTTCTCGAGGCCGTAGTGATCGACGTTCAATATCTTCTCGGCGGCTCTGATGTCGCGCTTCACTTTGGAGCGCGTCTGCCAGGGAATCGACAGCATCCAGTCGAGATAGTTGCGGACGACGGTCGCCTCGGCCGACATCGGGCTCATGGTGCGGAGCTTCTTGACCTCGCCGATCGCCTTGTCGCGCGCTTCCTTGCTGAACTTGGTCTTGTTGACGCGCTCCTCGAGTTCGGCCAGCTCGTCACGGCCGTCCTCACCCTCGCCGAGCTCTTTCTGGATCGCCTTGAGCTGCTCGTTGAGGTAGTACTCGCGCTGCGTCTTCTCCATCTGGCGCTTGACGCGCGAGCGGATGCGCTTCTCGACCTGAAGAACGCCGATCTCGCTCTCCATGTAGCCGAAGACCTTCTCGAGCCGGCCGGAGACCGTCTCGCTCTCGAGCAGCTCCTGCTTCTCGGGAATCTTGAGCGTCAGGTGCGACGCCAGCGTGTCGGCGAGCTTCGACGGATCGTCGATCTGGTTGATCGAGACCAGCACCTCGGGCGGGATCTTCTTGTTGAGCTTGATGTAGGCCTCAAACTGCGACACCGCGGTGCGCGCCAGCGCCTCGAGCTCGCTCTGCTCGCCCGGCTGGTCGGGCATCGGCTCGGCATAGGCCTGGAAGAACGCCTCATTGTCGGCGAAGCGTATGATGCGCGCGCGCGCGCCGCCCTCGACCAGCGCCTTGACCGTGCCGTCGGGTAGCTTGAGGAGCTGGAGGACCGTGCCAATGGTTCCGACCGAGTAAATATCGGCCGGGGTCGGATCGTCCTGGGCGGCGTTCTTCTGGGTGACCAGCAGGATCTGCTTGTCGTCCTTCATCACGTCTTCGAGGGCGCGCACGGACTTCTCGCGGCCGACGAAAAGCGGCACGATCATGTGCGGAAAGACGACGATGTCCCTCAGCGGTAGGACCGGATACAGATTACCGCGCGGCAGATCGAGCATGCTGCTCCTTTCAAGGATGCCCGTGAGACAGAACGCCCCAGGGCGCGCCGGGATCAACGGGAACTATAGCACAACATAAGGTGGCCTGCCGGCCCGCCGAGATCAAGGGGTCGTGCCACCATTTGCGCGGCAAACGGCGTCGAATCGGATTTGTGGCAAAGCCGGCCGAAGCCGGCGGCGGTCAGGCGCTGGTCGTGACGTCGCCCCGGCGCTCCGAGTAGATGTGGAGCGGCTGGGCGCGGCCCTCGACGACCTCGCGATTGATGACGATGCCGGTGACGCCTTCGAGGCCCGGCAGCTCGAACATCGGCTCGAGCAGGATGGCCTCCATGATCGAGCGCAGGCCGCGCGCGCCGGTCTTGCGCGCGATCGCCTTGTGCGCAATCGCCTTCATCGCCTCGTCATTGAACTCGAGCCGGACATCCTCCATCTCGAACAGCCGCTGGTACTGCTTGACCAGCGCGTTCTTGGGCTTGGTCAGGATGTCGACCAGCGCGCCTTCGTCGAGGTCGTCGAGCGTCGCCACCACCGGCAGTCGGCCGACGAATTCGGGGATGAGGCCGAACTTCAACAAATCCTCGGGCTCGAGATCCTTCAAGATCTCGCCGGTCTTGCGCTCCTCCGGCGCGCGCACCTCGGCGCCGAAGCCGATCGAGGTGCCCTGGCGGCGCTGCGCGATCAGCTTCTCGAGGCCGGCGAAGGCGCCGCCGCAGACGAACAGGATGTTGGTGGTGTCGACCTGCAGGAACTCCTGTTGCGGGTGCTTGCGGCCGCCCTGCGGCGGCACCGAGGCGACGGTGCCCTCCATGATCTTGAGGAGCGCCTGCTGCACGCCCTCGCCCGAGACGTCGCGGGTGATCGAGGGGTTATCCGACTTGCGCGAGATCTTGTCGACCTCGTCGATATAGACGATGCCGCGCTGCGCCCGCTCGACGTTGTAGTCGGCGGCCTGGAGCAGCTTCAAAATGATGTTCTCGACGTCCTCGCCGACATAGCCCGCCTCGGTCAGCGTCGTGGCGTCGGCCATGGTGAACGGCACGTCGATGATGCGCGCCAGCGTCTGCGCCAGCAGCGTCTTGCCCGAGCCGGTCGGCCCGACCAGCAGGATGTTCGACTTCGCCAACTCGACGTCGTTGCTCTTGGCGCCGTGGGCGAGCCGCTTGTAATGGTTGTGGACCGCGACCGACAGTACGCGCTTGGCGTGGTCCTGGCCGATGACGTAATCGTCGAGCACCTTGCAGATGTCGCGGGGCGTCGGCACGCCGTCGCGCGATTTGACCAGCGTCGTCTTGTGCTCTTCACGGATGATGTCCATGCAGAGCTCGACGCATTCATCGCAAATGAACACCGTCGGACCGGCAATGAGCTTCCGGACCTCGTGCTGACTCTTTCCGCAGAAGGAGCAGTAGAGGGTGTTCTTCGAATCACCGCCGCTCGGTTTAGTCATGGTATCTCCGTCAACACGCCTGGGTCATGCGGAACAATGCATGTCCCGTGCCGCTGCCATCCGCCGCGCCGGCCCTCCGGTTTTTCCGGTTCACGACGGCAGGACCTTCTACGCCTCACTTCGATTCAACATTATGCACGGCCTAAGGTTCAATAACTAGTTAATAAGCCGTGCGATTCCAGTGGGTAACGCGGTCACGGGCGCGCATGTCAGGCGCGCTTTTCCTCCGGCATCACCGGCCGATTGGCCATGACGTCGTCGATCAGGCCAAAAGCCTTGGCCTCTTGCGGCGACATGAAGCGGTCGCGTTCGAGCGCGGTCGCCACCGCGTCGAGCGGCTGGCCGGTATGCTTGACGTAGATCTCGTTGAGTCGGGCACGGGTGCGCAGGATCTCGCGCGCGTGGATCTCGATGTCCGTGGCCTGGCCCTGGAAGCCGCCCGAGGGCTGGTGGATCATGATGCTGGCGTTGGGCAGCGACACGCGCTTGCCCTTGGCGCCGGCGGTCAGCAGCAGCGAGCCCATCGACGCCGCCATGCCGATGCACACCGTGGCGATGTCGGGCCTGATGTATTGCATGGTGTCGTAGATGGCGAGGCCCGATGTCACGACGCCGCCCGGCGAGTTGATGTAGAGCGCGATGTCCTTGGTCGGGTTTTCCGATTCCAGGAACAGCAACTGGGCGCAGACCAGGCTCGCGACCATGTCGTTGACCGGCCCGACCAAGAAGATAATGCGCTCCTTCAACAGGCGCGAATAGATGTCGTAGGCGCGCTCGCCGCGATTGGTCTGCTCGACGACCATCGGCACGAGCGTCTGCATGTATTGCTCGAAGGGATCCTGCATCGCTACCTGTCCTCGTCTCTCCGCGCCTCGGGGATTTCCGACGCGCTCAGTCTTCCTTGGCGGCGGCGGCCGTCAACTCGGCCGGCGGCACCGCGCGCTCCGTCACGTTCACCTTGTCGAGGACGAAGTCGACGACCTTGTCCTCGTAGATCGGCGCCCGCAGGCTGTCGAGCGCCTGGGAATTGTTGCGATAGAACTCTAGCACTTCCCGTTCCTGGCCGGGAAAGCCGCGCGCGCGTTCGATGACCGCGCGGTTCACCTCCTCGGCGGCGACGGTGATCGAATTGGCGCGGCCGATCTCGTTGAGCAAGAGGCCGAGCCGCACCCGCCGCTCGGCCAGCGAACGAAGCTCGGCCTTGAGCTCGTCGTCGCTCTTGGCGCCTTCGGGATCGGGCTCGCCGGCGTCCTTGGCGCGCTTGCGCTCGGCTTCGATTTCGCGCCAGAGATGCTCGAACTCGATGTCGAGCATGCCGGCCGGCACCGCGAAGCTGAAGCGCGACGCCAGCTGGTCGAGCAGCTCGCGCTTGAGCTTCTGGCGCGCGATGCCGCCGTATTCGCGCTCCAGGCGCTCGCGCACCGCGGTACGCAGCTCGGCGAGGTTTCCCATGCCGACGGCGGCGGCGAGGGATTCGTCGATCGGCTGCGCCTCGGCCTGGCGCACCTCCTTCACCGTGACGGCGAACTCGGCCGCCTTGCCGGCAAGCTCGGCATTGCCGTAATCCGCCGGAAAGGTGACGGCGACGGTGCGCGCCTCGCCCGCCTTGGCGCCCATCAACTGGTCTTCGAAGCCGGGAATGAAGCTGCCCGTGCCGAGCTCGAGCAGGTGGTTCTCGGCGCTGCCGCCCGGAAAGGCGACGCCGCCGACCGAGCCCTTGAAATCGATGCGCACGAGGTCGCCCTTCGCCGCCTCGCGGTCGACCGGCGTCGACTTGCGCTGCTGCTTGGCGATCCGCTCCAGCGCCTGGTCGATGTCCGCGTCCGGGATTTCGGCCTTCCAGCGCTCGACCGCGATACCTTCGAGCGCGACCGGGCCGATCTCGGGCAGCACTTCGACCGCGAGCTTGTACTCGAGGTCCTTGCCCTCGTTAAAGGAGACGATTTCGATCTTCGGCTGCAATGCCGGACGCAGCTTGTGTTCCTTGATCGCCGCCGACGAGCTGTCGTTGACCGCGCGCTCGACGACCTCGCCCATCACCGACGGGCCGTAGCGCTTCTTCAGCAGGGCAAGCGGCGCCTTGCCGGGACGGAAGCCCGGCAGGCGGACGGAGCGGCCGATCTCGGCAAGGCGGTCCTGGATCTGCTTCTCGATCTCGTCGGCCGCGACGACGACGGTGAATTCGCGCTTCAGGCCCTCGGCGCTGGTCTCTCTCACTTGCATGGAATCACGACTTCTTCTTGTTGGGTTATCCGCTTTCGGCGTGGCTCCGGTGGTGCGGGCGGAGGGATTCGAACCCCCACGACTTGCGTCGCTCGGACCTAAACCGAGTGCGTCTGCCAATTCCGCCACGCCCGCGCCCGGACGTGTCCGCCCCGCGGCGACGGCGGCTTCATAGCACAGCACCCAATCGTGGGAAAGGCGAAGGCCGCCGGCGCGGCGCCGTCAGGCGAGCCGCTGGCTATAGGCCTCGACGAAGGAGTTGAGCGCGAGCACGCGCCGGCCGCCTTCGACCCGGCCGATTGCGGACTCCTCGAAGGTCAGCTTGAAATGGACGTGCGGAATACCGAGCGAATCAGCGCGCAAATCCGTGACCGTCACCAGTTCCATGACCTTGTCACGGCGACGGCGAAAGAAACGATCGCCGCTTTTCACCTCGACCGGTGTCCGGCGGTTATGCAGCAGGCTATTGAACAGCGTACCAAGCCCCCGATGCGGCCCCTTCGGAATGCATCTCACCTTGAATGGCGTTTTAATCCACAGCCCGTTGGGGATAATTAACGAATGATTAATGGCGGGAATTCGAGCCAAAAGCAATAAGTTTCGAGGATTTTTGAAGCTTTTATCCGCAACAAGACTGACCCAATTCAGTCTTTGATCAGCCGCAAAACCCCGGCCGAGGCGGTGATCCGACCCTCGCCGGTATAGGCCTCGTGGTTCTCCTCGATGTCGCCGAGGCGATAGAGGTAGTTGATCATCATGCCGAAGGACTGCTGCAGGCCTTTCTTCGACAGGTCGCCGCGCCAGTTGATGCGCTCGATCCGCGCGCCGTTGCTCAGATGGAAATGCGCGACCGGATCGATGGCGCGGCCCGCCGGCGTCGTCTCGTTCAAGAGATAGCGGGCACAGAGCCGCATCAGCGGCGCCTTGAGCGCCTGCACCGTCACTTCGTCGGCGATCCAGTCCGGCGCGGCGATCAGGGTCGCCAGGCCGCCGTCGTTGCCGCCGCGTGACAACCCGGCGATGGCGGCGCGCTCGTCTTCCTTGAGCAAGTCGTCGCCTTCCTCGCCCAGGCGCTGCTCGAGCCAGGCGCCGAAGCCGGGGATCGGCGACAACGTGGCATAGGTCTTGAGATGCGGCAGCTCGGCCGCGAGCATGTCGACGACGCGCTTGATGAGGAAGTCGCCGAAGCTGATGCCCCACAGGCCGCGCTGGCAGTTCGAGATCGAATAGAAGTTCGCGGTATCGGCGTCCGCCGGATCGCCAATCGGCGCGCTCTCGTCGAGCAGCGACTGGACGTTGTCGGACATGCCCTTGGTCAGCGCGACCTCGAGGAAGATGATCGGCTCCTGCGGCATGCGCGGATGAAAGAAGGCGAAGCAGCGGCGGTCGGCTTCGAGCCGGTTCTTGAGATCGTTCCAACTGCGGATTTCGTGCACCGCCTCGTAGAGCATCAGCTTCTCGAGCAACGCCGCGGGCGCGTCCCAGGTGATGCAGCGCAGCTCGAGGAAGCCGATATCGAACCAGCTGGTGAGCAGCGCCTTGAGATCCTGTTCGAGCGCGGCGAGATCGACATCCTCGCGTCCGAGCCGCATCAGCTCGGCGCGCAGGTCGACCAGGAACTTGACGCCCTCGGGCAGGCCGTTGAATTGGGTCAGCAGCTTGACGCGCGGCGGCTCGAGCGCCTGGCGCAGCGTGCGCTCGACCTTGCGGCGCTCGAAATCGTCGGCGGCGGATTGGAGCTGCGCGCTGATGCGCGCGACCTCGCGATGGTCGATGTCGAACTCGGTCGCCAACAGCCGCAGGAAGCGCTCGCGCCCGACCGCGTTGAGCGCGAGATAAGTGCGGCCGAGCTCCGCCGCGCGGGCCCGGGCCGAGACCTCGCCGCCCCGGCCTTCGAGGCAGTCGCGAAGCTGGCTGCGCAGGCGCTCGGCGTCCTCGCGCGACAGCTCCGGCCGCGGCGGGCTCGTGAGCGCATCGCGCGCCGAGGCCGCGATGTCGCGCCAGGCGCCACGCAGCGAATCGCGCCACGCGCCGCGCAGCGAATTGAGGGTGCGATCCAGCAGACTGATGCGCTCGCTCATCGCCATGCGATTACCCCCGCGTCATACCCTTGGCAAGTGCAGCCCGCGCCGCCAAGCGCGCCAGCGCGGCCGGCAACCGCGCGACGAGGTCTTCGGGTACCAGGCCCGGCCCGCAATCCTGCGCGACATCGCCGTGCAGCCAGCAGGCGGCGGCGGCGGCGCGGAACGGATCGAGCCCCTGGGCCAGGAGACCGAGGATCATTCCCGCAAGCACGTCGCCGGAGCCGCCGGTGGCGAGGGTCGGCGGCGCATTGGCATTGATCGCGGCGCGCCCGTCGGGCGCGGCGATTACCGTATCGGTGCCCTTGAGCAGCACGACGGCGCGGCTCTCCGCGGCGGCGGCACGCGCGCGCGCGAGCTTGTCGCCGGCCACCGAAAAGAGCCGGGCGAACTCGCCGTCGTGCGGCGTCAGCACCGCCCGGGCGCCGGCCAGGGCGTTGAACAGCGTCTTGCGCTCCTTGGCGAAGACGGTGAGCGCATCGGCGTCGAGCACGACGCCGCGGCGCGTCGCCAGCGCCGCCAGCGCGGCGTGGCGCGTCGCCGGAGCGACGCCGGCGCCCGGCCCGACCAGGATGGCGTTGCGCCGCGCGTCCTTGATGAAGCGCGCGAAGTCGCCAGCGCGCGCGAGCTTCGTCACCAGAATGCTCTCGAGCGCGGCGGCGTAGATCGGAAATGCCGCTGCCGGCGCCGCGACCGTGGTGAGACCGGCGCCGATCCGCTGCGCCGCGCGCGCCGCCAGCCGCGCCGCGCCGGTCATCGCCGCGCCGCCAAACACGACGGCATGGCCACGCCGATATTTATGGGTGCCGTGCTCGGCCCAGGGATAGGCATCGAGCCACAGTGCCGGATCGTTCTCGAAGCAGCGCGGCGCAATGGCGTCGAGCACGGCGGCGGGGATGCCGATATCGGCGAGCCGCAACTCGCCGCACAGCAGCCGGCCCGGCAGCAACAGGTGGCCCGGCTTCTTGCGGAAAAAAGTGACGGTGATCGTCGCCGGCGCGGCGATGCCCAGCACGGCGCCGCTGGCGCCGTCGAGCCCGCTCGGCACGTCGACCGCGACCACCGGCAGCCGGCGCTCGATCAGCGCTTCGATCACCGTGCGCGCCGCGCCCTCGACCGGGCGCGCCAAGCCGGCGCCGAAGATCGCGTCGATGGCGACGCCGGCGCCGTCGAGGATGGCCGGCGACAGTTGCTCGACATCGCCGCGCCAGCGCGCGGCGTGCTCGCGCACCTCGCCGCTGAGTTGGTCCCGGTCGCCCAACAGTCCGAGGCGCACCGGCCAGCCGGCGGCGGCCAGCCGGCGCGCCGCGGCGAAGCCGTCGCCGCCGTTGTTGCCGGGCCCGCACAGCACGCTGACCGGCCGCGGCGACCAGCGCCGCATCACCGCCTCGGCGACCGCCCGGCCGGCTGCCTCCATCAGGACGCTGCCGGCAACGCCAGCCGCCGCGGCCGCGCGGTCGGCCGCCGCCATCTCGGCGGGGGTCAGCAGCGCATGGTCGGCGGGGTTCATGGCTCTTGGCTTGACGTTCCGAAGGCCTTCGCGCTAGGACCGGCCTTGGCGGCGAGTGTAGCTCAGTTGGTTAGAGCGCCAGATTGTGATTCTGGATGTCGCCGGTTCGAATCCGGTCACTCGCCCCAATCTCCCGTCCGACCGATCCGTCCGCGAGCCGTCCGTGTGCGCTTGGCAGCGCGGTAATAGCGCCGCAGATCTCGCCTGCACCGTTATTAACCACACTGGAATCTTTATTAATCGTATTCCCATATTATTCTGCAATAACTTGAAACTCCATTTGACATTGTTTCGATTTTTTATAGATTCGCCCAGCGCGGCATCGGGGCTTGACCCGGCAGCGGTAAACTATGCGCTCGGAGGCCGAGTTGTCCCTGACCCGAGCGACGGCGGATCGTCGCTATCATTGGAGAGCCATGCAGCTCAGGCTGCGCCAGCGGCTCGCGCGCCTGTGGCCGCTGTGGCTGGCGTTGCTCGCCGCGCGCCTCGCCGAGACCCGACTCGGCACCCCGCTGCATGGCATCGGCATCAGCGGCATCGTCGCCCTCGCCGCATTCGGCTTGCTGATTGTTAAATCCTACCGCGCCACTGCGTCGCGCGCCTGACGGCACCGATACGGTTTCGGCGCCGCCCCGCGCGGCGCTAGAATGACCGTATGACCGCATCCCTCGTCATGGCCGCGCGCATGTCGCGGCTCGGTACCGAGAGCGCGTTCGAGGTCCTGGCGCGCGCTAAGGCGCTCGAAGCGCAGGGCCGCCGCATCATCAATCTCGGTATCGGCCAGCCCGATTTCCCGACACCGCCGCACGTCGTCGAGGCCGGACGCAAGGCGCTCGCCGACGGCCACCACGGCTACACGCCGGCCAACGGCATCCCGAAGGTGCGCGAGGCGGTGGTGGCCGACCTGCACCGCCGCCACGGCGTGACCGTCTCGCCCGACCGCGTGCTGGTCGTGCCCGGCGGCAAGGTGACGATGTTCTTCGCCATCATGATGTTCGGCGAGGCCGGCGCCGAAATCCTCTATCCCAATCCCGGCTTTCCGATTTACGAGAGCGTCATCCGCTTTTCCGGCGCGACGCCGGTGCCGATCGCTCTGCACGAGGCGAAGGGCTTTTCGTTCAGCGCCGAGGAGGTTCTCGCCAAGCTGACGGAGCGCTCGCGCCTCATCATCATCAACAGCCCGGCCAATCCGACCGGCGGCATCGTGCCGAAGGTCGAGCTCGACAAGCTGGTTGCCGGGCTCGAGCGCTTCCCGCATGTCGCGGTGATGAGCGACGAGATCTATGGCGAGATCCTCTACGATGGCGCCCGCCATGTCAGCCTGTTGACCTATCCGTCGATCGCCGACCGCGTCATCCTGCTCGACGGCTGGAGCAAGACCTATGCGATGACCGGCTGGCGGCTCGGCTACGGCGTGTGGCCGGACTCGCTGTTCGCCGCGGCCGAACGCCTCGCCATCAACTGCCATTCCTGCGTCAACGCGGCGGCGCAATTCGCCGGCATTGCTGCGCTCACCGGACCGCGCACCGAGGTCGACGCCATGGTCCGCGCCTTTGCCGAGCGGCGTAAGGTGATCGTCGCCGCGCTCAATCGGCTGCCCGGATTGCGCTGCGCCACGCCGGGCGGCGCGTTCTACGCCTTCCCCAATATCGCCGGCAGCGGTCTCGGCGCACGCGACATCGAGCGCCGCCTGCTCGACGAGGCCGGAATCGCTACCGTCGCCGGCACTAGCTTCGGCGCCTTCGGCGAGGGCTTCGTGCGCTTTTCCTATGCCGCCAGCCGGGAAGCCATCGAGGAAGCGATGGACCGCCTCGGCGAGTGGCTGGCGCGGCAAGACAATCGGCGAATATCGGCCCTTTAATTGTGCATCCTTGCCTATTTTTTGATCTTGTTGTTCTTATCCACAGGATTTCCGCGGCATTTGGCGTGGGACGGCCACCGCAGTCTGTGGCACGGCTCATGCTTTAAAGGCGGCGAGGGACGAAACGGCGGCCGCGCGCGGACGCCGAGTTTGCGCTAGCGGCAACAACAGGGGGACACCCGTGAAAAAGATCGAGGCGATCATCAAGCCCTTCAAGCTCGACGAGGTGAAGGAAGCGCTGCACGAGGTCGGCATCCAGGGTATCACCGTCACCGAGGCCAAGGGCTTCGGCCGGCAAAAGGGACACACCGAACTCTATCGCGGTGCCGAGTACGTCGTCGACTTCCTGCCCAAGGTAAAGATCGAGGTGGTGATGGACGATCCCATGGTGCCGCGCGCGATCGAGGCCATCCAGCATGCCGCCCACACCGGCCGCATCGGCGACGGCAAGATTTTCGTGACAACCGTCGAAGAGGCGATCCGCATCCGCACCGGAGAAAAAGGCAAAGACGCGATCTGATCCGTTTCAAACTTCTAGGTTCGCGGCCGCCGGACCGATAGGGTGACGCCCTTCGCCGCGGCGGCCGCCGACCGACACCAACCACACCAGTACAAACCACCACGAAGGGGAGACTGAGTCCGATGTCCGATCCGAAAAAGATCATGGAGATGATCAAGGAACACGACGCCAAGTACGTCGATTTTCGCTTTACCGACCCGCGCGGCAAGTGGCAGCACCTGTCCTATCACGTCAAGGCAATCAGCACGGATTTCCTCAAGACCGGCGTGCCGTTCGACGGCTCGTCGATCGCGGGCTGGAAGACGATCAACGAAAGCGACATGCTCCTGGTGCCGGACTTCGACACCGCCGTGCTCGATCCCTTCTGCGCGCAGACCACGATTTCGGTGTTCTGCGACACGCATGAACCGCTCTCCGGCCAGCCTTACGAGCGCTGCCCGCGCTCGATCGCCAGGAAGGCGGAAAAATATCTCGCCTCGACCCGAATCGGCGACAAGGCCTATTTCGGCCCCGAGGCCGAGTTCTTCGTGTTCGACGACGTGCGCTACAAGTCGGCGATGGAGACCCAGTTCTACGCCATCGACAGCGAGGAAGGCCCCTACTACAGCGACCGCAAGGTGCCGGATGGCAACACAGGCCACCGCCCGCCGATCAAGGGCGGCTACTTTCCGGTGCCGCCGGTCGACAGCACCTACGATCTGCGCTCCGAGATGCTGTCGACCATGTCCGACATGGGCCTCAAGGTCGAGAAGCACCACCACGAAGTGGCGCCCGCGCAGCACGAACTGGGCTTCGAGTTCTCGACGCTGGTGCGCACCGCCGACCATATGCAGATCTACAAGTACGTTGCCATGATGGTGGCAAACCAGTACGGCAAGACCGCGACCTTCATGCCGAAGCCGATCAAGGGCGACAACGGCTCGGGCATGCACACCCACCAGTCGATATGGAAGGGCGACAAGCCGCTCTTTGCCGGCTCTGGCTATGCCGACCTGTCGGACCTTGCGCTCCACTACATCGGCGGCATCATCAAGCACGCCAAGGCGATCAACGCCTTCACCAACCCGACGACCAACAGCTACAAGCGCCTCATTCCCGGCTTCGAGGCGCCGGTGCTGCTGGCCTATTCGGCGCGCAACCGTTCGGCCGCGTGCCGCATCCCGATCGTCTCGAGCCCCAAGGCCAAGCGCGTCGAGGTCCGCTTTCCCGATCCGGCCGCCAATCCCTATCTCGGCTTCGCGGCGATGCTGATGGCCGGCCTCGACGGCGTGCAGAACAAGATCAATCCGGGGCAGCCGATCGACAAGAACCTCTACGATCTGCCGCCCGAGGAATTGAAGGGCGTGCCGACGGTCTGCGGCAGCCTGCGCGAGGCGCTCGAATGCCTCAAGGCCGACAGCGCCTTCCTGATCAAAGGCGACGTGTTCACCAAGGACTTCCTTGAGTCCTACATCGAACTGAAGATGGAAGAGGTGCACAAGTTCGAGCACACGCCGCATCCGATCGAGTTCGAGATGTACTACAGCGTCTGATTCCGCCTCTCCGCTCTGCGTTGATCGCCCCCGCCGGCGCCACTGCCGGCGGGGGTTTCATTTGGCGCCGAACGGTCCCATTCTTGCTAAGATATTCGGCGGCAAGCTAGAGAGAGGGGATTGTCATGTCGGTATCCGCTTCACCCGCCGCGGCGGTTTCCGTCGGCAAACGCTGGTATCAGTTGGTCCTCGGCATCGTCGCCATGATGGCGATCTCGAGCCCGCAATACGTCTGGACGCTGTTCACCGGCCCGCTCAACAAGGCGATGGGCACGACGCTCGCCGAGTTGCAATGGACGTTCTCGCTCCTCATCATCCTCCAGACCTTCTTCTCGCCGTTTCAGGCTTATCTGGTCGACCGGTTCGGGCCGCGTCTGCTGATCTCGGTGGGCGCGATCATGGCAGGCGGCAGCTGGGTCCTGGCCGCTTTCGCCACGAACATCTGGGCGCTCTATATCACCTACGGCATCATCGGCGGCTTCGGCACCGGCATCATCTATGTCGGCATCATCGGCCTGATGGTGCGCTGGTTTCCCGACCGCCGCGGCTTGGCGACCGGCCTCGCCGCCGCGGGCTATGGCTTCGGCGCGATCTTCACCAGTTTCCCGATCGCCGACATGGTCCAGACTGCGGGCTATCAGCACACGCTCGTGGTCTGGGGTCTGATCCAGGGCGTCGTCGGCATCCTCGCGGCGCAAGGCCTGCGCACGCCGCCCGAGGGCTACCGGCCAACCGGCTATAGCGAGGAGACGGTGCGCATCGAGAAGCAATCGAAGCGCAGCTATGCGCCCCGGGAAATGCTCCGGAATCCTATCTTCTATCTGCTCTTCGTGATGATGACGATGATGTCGACCAGCGGGCTGATGGTGGTGTCGAACGTCGGGCCGTTTGCGAACGAGTATCACGTCGCACAGGTCCTCGTCCTCGGCATGGCGGCGCTGCCGCTGTCACTCACGCTGTCGCGCTTCACCAATGGCCTCACGCGGCCGTTCTTCGGCTGGATCTCGGATCATATCGGCCGCGAGGCGACGATGGCGCTCGCCTTCTCGCTCGAGGCGCTCGCCATCCTGGTGCTCTTCGGCTCGCTGGGCAACCCGGCGCTGTTCGTCGTTCTGACCGGCTTGGTATTCTTCGGTTGGGGCGAGATCTTCTCGCTCTTCCCGTCGACCTTGACCGACACCTTCGGACCGAAATTCGCCGCGACCAATTATGGCTTCCTCTATATCGCGCAGGGCGTCGGCTCGATCCTGGGTGGGCCGGCGGCCGCGTTCCTCAAGCAGATGACTGCGAGCTGGACGGCCGTATTCGTCGTCGTCGCTTGCCTTGACGCGCTGACCGCATTTCTGGCGATCACCGCGTTGCGCACGCTGCGGCGACGGCATTTGCAGGCCGGCTGACTTGCGGTAAGAGCATGCGCTAGAGCGTGGGGCAGCGGTAGCGCCGCCCCTTCGCCTGCGCAGGAGTGACCGATGTCATCGTCTTCTCGCAAGCGCGGGACCGCCCGGTCGCGGTCGAAGCCTTTCGACGCCTTCATCGAAGAGCTGTCGCGTCTCGCCCTGATTGGGCCGGAAGAGCGCGCGTTTCTCGCCCGGGGTCTCAAATCGCCCGAGGTACGCGATTTCCTCGCCGCCGACGAAGCGCCGCCGACCCGCACCAAGCCGACGGCGGCCGCAGGCAGCGGCTCCGACGCGCTGGCGAAACGCGCGCGCAAGGCCGGTCTCGTGCGGCAGACCGGCGACGGCGCGTTTCATGTCAAGTCTGGCCCCGAGACTGTGCACTGGGGCTATCTGTGGAGCGCGGCCGAGCCGGTGTTGCGCGTCACGCCGGGCGCGACCGTCACCATCGACACCGTCTCGCACGAGGGCTTGCTCGAGGACCAGGGCGATCCGGTGGGATTCTTCGAGCGCTTCGGCATCCCCAAGGCCGAGGTCCTGGCCGACGCAGTGGCGATCTACGCCAAGGTGCAGCACTCGGGCGCCGGGCCGCACGTCGTCTCGGCGCCGATCTATGTCGAGGGTGCCGAGGCGGGCGACGTGCTGGCCGTGCACGTGCTCGCGGCCGAGCCGCGCGTGCCCTATGGCGTCAATTCGGCGCGCCTGGGCAAGGGCACGCTGCCGGCCGAGTTCGCGCTCAACCGCAGCATTGTCATTCCCTTCGACATGGACGCGCGCGTCGCGCGCTTCGCGCCCGGTATCGAGATTCCGCTCAAGCCGTTCTTCGGCATCATGGCGACCGGGCCGGCGCTGACCCTCGGCAAGCTCAACTCCGCGCCGCCGGGTCCCTTCGGCGGCAACATCGACTTGAACGAGCTGACCGTGGGCGCGACGCTCTACCTTCCGGTCCACGTTCCCGGTGCGCTGTTCATGACCGGCGACGGTCACGCCGCGCAGGGCGACGGCGAGGTTAACCTGACGGCAATCGAGACGTCGCTGACCGGCACCTTCCGCCTCGACCTGTTGAAGCGGAAATTCTGGACCCTGCCGCGCGCTGAAACCGCGACCCATTGGATCACCATGGGCCTGCACGAAAGCCTGGACGAGGCGATGCGTATCGCCGTGCGCGAGACCGTCAAGTTCCTCGGCGAAGCGCACGGCCTCGAAGCGGCCGACGCCTACGCCCTCGCCAGCGTCGCCATCGACTTCGAGGTGACGCAGAACGTCGACGGCGTGAAGGGCATCCACGCCATGATTCCGAAGGCGATCTTCAAGAGGGCGTGAGCGCCGAATCGCGCCGGGCGGCCGGCGCTTGCTAACCCGCCGGCCTTAGCCCCAAGATCGTGCGCTACAAGCGCGAGGGGGGAAAGCGCATGGCTGAAGTCGTCAACGTCACCAAACTGATCGACGGCCGCAAGATCGGCGGATTCCAATATCTGGTCGCGCTGCTTTGCGCCGCCACCGTGTTTCTCGACGGTTACGACACGCAATCAATCGCGTTCGTGGCTCCGTCGATCGCCCATGAACTGCACCTGACGCGGCCCGAGCTGGGACCGCTGTTTGTCGCCAGCCTCGTCGGTCTGTTTTTCGGCGCGCTGGGCTTCGGTCCGCTCGCCGACAAAGTCGGCCGCCGTGCCGTCATCATCGTCTGCACGATCGTTTTCGGCGCCTTCACCGTCGCCGCCGCGACCGCAACCAGCCTGGGCGGGCTGCTGATCTTCCGCTTCATCGCCGGCCTCGGCCTCGGCGGCGCCATGCCGAACGGCATCGCGCTCACCGCCGAGTACGCGCCCGAGCGACGGCGCGCCACGGTAGTAATGATCATGTTCACCGGCTTTTCGCTCGGCGCGGCGTTCGGCGGCGCGATCGCCGCCACGCTGATTCCGACCTACGGCTGGCGCTCGGTGTGGTACGTCGGCGGAATCCTGCCACTGCTGCTGGTGCCGATCCAGTACTTCGCCCTGCCGGAGTCGATCCGCTTCCTGATCGTCACTGACGCGGAGGGCGCACGCATCGGCCCGTTGCTGCGGCGCATCGATCGTGCCTTCGCGCCGCCGCGCGGCGCGCGCTACGAGGTCGACGAGATGCATGCGCACGGCGTGCCGGTGGCGCATCTGTTCCGCCAGCGCCGCGCCTTCGGCACCTTCATGCTTTGGATCATGTTCTTCACCAACCTGCTGTCGATCTTCTTCCTGCAGAACTGGATCCCGACCATGGCGCACGACACCGGCCTGGCGATCCGCACCGCGGTGATCATCGGCACCATGTTCCAGATCGGCGGCGTGCTCGGCTCGCTGCTGATCGGCTGGCCGATCGACAAGTTCGGTCCCTATGCGGTGATCCCACTGCTGTTCGCTTTCGCCGTCGTGTTCGTGGCGCTGATCGGCGTGTCGGTCGGCTCGGCGGCGGCGCTGATGGCGGTCACCTTCGGCGCCGGGTTCTGCATCGTCGGCGGCCAGAACAGCGCCAATGCGCTGGCGGCGATTTTCTATCCGACGGCGATGCGCGCGACCGGCGTCGGCTGGGCGCTCGGCGTCGGCCGCATCGGCGGCATCCTCGGTCCGCTGATCGCCGGCGTGCTCCTCGCCGGCCACATGGGCTACGGTGCGCTGTTCCTGCTCGGCGCGCTGGCGCCACTCTGTGCCACCGTCGCGGTGTTCAGCATGGGTCGCGTCTACCGAAGCTGAGGGGCGATTGCCCTCATGAATACGGAACGGGCGCGCGCCGCGGTCGTTATCCGGACATGAACCGGATGCCAGGAACGCATTGGGCGCAACAGCCGGGCAAGCCGAAACCGCCGGGCAACCCGCCGGCGCCGCCGGGGCCCGAGCCCGGCGAGACGCCGGACGTGCCGCCACCGGTCGAGGAGCCGCCAGTGCCGATTTCGCCGCCGCCATTCGACGTGCCGCCACCGCCCGTGGAAGGCGCCCGCCGTGGCAACATCGCCGGCGGTCAGGCTTCCGGCGGCACCGGGCGCGGCTTGCGATCGGCGTCGATCGCGACGTAGGTGAACAGGCCCTCGGTGACTTTGACCGTCTCCTCGGCGGCGAAACGGCGCGCCCAGGCCTCGATCCTGATGGCGAGCGAGGTGCGCCCGATCTTGACCACCTCGGTATAGGCGCTGACCTCGTCGCCGATGAACACCGGCTTGTGGAAGGTCATCGACGTGATCGCGACGGTGGCGACGCGGCCCTTGGTCCGGCGCATCGCCGCCGAGCCGCCGGCCAGGTCCATCTGCGACAGCAGCCAGCCACCGAAGATGTCGCCGCGCGCATTCGAATCGGCTGGCATGGCGATGGCGCGCAGCGTCGGTTCGCGCGCCGGCGGCGATTCTGGCGTGTCGTCAGCAGTCATGGGCCGGCTGTCTCCTTTTCTTGCGCCGCGATCATAGCCGATTCGGCCAGACGGCTCTTGCTTCGACCGTCACCAGATGTTGTTATCCGCGCGTGATTCGCCCACCGGTATTTGCATAGCGCCATGCCGCCCGCGCACGCCGCCCGCAAAACGCGCGACACATCCGATCTGTTCGCGAACGCGCCGGCCAAACGCTCCGGCTCCTATTCCGCCAAGGACATCGAGGTGCTCGAAGGCCTCGAGCCCGTGCGGCGCCGCCCCGGCATGTATATCGGCGGCACCGACGAGCGCGCGATGCACCACCTCGTCGCCGAGGCGCTCGACAACGCCATGGACGAGGCGGTGGCCGGTCACGCCAGCCGCATCGAGATCGAGCTGCATGCCGACGGCAGCTGCGCCGTGCGCGACAACGGCCGCGGCATACCCGTTGACCCTCATCCAAAATTTCGCACCAAGTCGGCGCTCGAGGTCATCCTCACCATGCTGCATTCGGGCGGCAAATTCGGCGGCAGCGTCTACAAGACGTCGGGCGGCCTGCACGGCGTCGGCATTTCCGTGGTCAACGCGCTCTCGGACAAACTCACCGTCGAGGTGGCGCGCGACCGCAAGCTGTGGACGCAGGACTACAGCCGCGGCAAGCCCAAGACCAAGCTCAAGTCCGGCGGCGCGGTCAACCGGCGCGGCACCCTGGTGCGCTTCCATCCCGATCCCGAGATCTTCGGCGCCAGCGCGCATTTCCGCCCCGTCAACGTCTACCGCCTGGCGCGCTCCAAGGCCTATCTCTTCCGCGGCGTCGAGATCCGCTGGTGGTGCGATCCGAAGCTGCCACGGCCCGAGGACGTGCCGCAGGAGGACACGCTTCATTTTCCCGGTGGCCTCACCGATTACCTCGCCGCGCTGCTCGACAAGCGCGAGACGGTGACGCCGCGCGCCTTCACCGGCGAGGCCGAGCTCGACGGCAGCGGCCGGGTCGAATGGGCGATCGCCTGGACCGAGGATGCCGACGACGGCACCGTCGCCTCGTTCTGCAACACCGTGCCGACCCCCGACGGCGGCACCCACGAGCAAGGCCTGCGCACGGCACTGACCCGCGGCTTCAAGGCCTATGGCGAACTCGCCAACAACCGCCGCGCGGCGCAGATTACCGGCGACGACGCGATGAGCGGCGCCGTCGTCATCCTGTCGTTGTTCCTCAAGAACCCGCAGTTCCAGGGCCAGACCAAGGAGAGGCTCGCCTCGCCCGAGGCGCAGCGCCTCATCGAGACCGCACTCAAGGACCATTTCGACCACTGGCTGTCGGACGATCCGACGGCGGCGCGCGCGCTGCTCGAGACCATCGTCGAGCGCGCCGAGGAGCGCCTGCGCCGGCGGCAGGAGAAGGAGCTCGACCGCAAGTCGGCGACGCGCAAGCTGCGCCTGCCCGGCAAGCTTGCCGACTGCTCGCGCTCGTCGCCGGTCGGCACCGAAATCTTCATCGTCGAGGGCGACAGCGCCGGCGGCTCGGCCAAGCAGGCGCGCGCGCGCGAAACCCAGGCCATCCTGCCGCTCCGTGGCAAGATCCTGAACGTCGCCTCGGCCGGCGCAGAACGCCTCAGGCAGAACCAGGAGCTTTCCGACCTGATCCTGGCATTGGGTTGCGGCAGCGGCGAGCGCTACCAGGAGGCGAAGCTGCGCTACGAGCGGGTCATCATCATGACCGACGCGGACGTCGACGGCGCCCACATCGCGTCGTTGCTGATGACTTTCTTCTTCCGCGAGATGCCCGAGCTGGTCGAGCGCGGCAAGCTGTTCCTGGCAGTGCCGCCGCTCTATCGTCTGCAGCAGGGCGATACGACGCTCTATGCGCGCGACGACGCGGACAAGGACAAGCTGATGAAGACCGCCTTCGGCAAGAGCAGGGCCAAGGTCGAGATCAGCCGCTTCAAGGGCCTGGGCGAAATGCCGCCGCGCTTCCTCAAGGACACGACGATGGATCCGGCCAAGCGCATACTGCTGCGGGTGACGCTGCCGCCGAAGGGCGAGCGCGGCTTCAAGCCGGTGGTGAAGTTGGTCGAGAGCCTGATGGGCCGCAAGCCCGAGCTGCGCTATGCATTTATTCAGGAAAAGGCGAAATTTGCGCGCGATCTCGATGTTTAACCTGGGTATAACTCGGCACGCGCGCGTCTGCATTTACCGCTGATTATTGGATCGCCGCAAGAATGCATCCCGCACGGTAAAGGGGTGCAGCACGTGATCGACCTCGTCACCAACGATCCGGTTCTGCGGGCGCTGTACGGCTACTGGCGACTGCGGCGCGGCAGCGCGGGCATGCCCGACCGGCGCGACATCGACCCTGTGGATATCCCTGCTTTTGTCTTGCCGAACATGATGATGCTCGATCTGCTCGATCGCGGCGCGCGCGCCCGTTATCGCCTGATCGGCACCGGCCTCACCGCGTTGGCCGGCGGGGACCATACCGGCCGCTTCATCGACGACGTGCTGTCCGGCACTTATCTCGAATACGTCCGTGGCCTGTGCCGCGAGATCTACGAGAGCGGCATGCCGATCTATACTGAGACCCTGTTCCGGCGCGATGCGAAGCGCATGATCCTGCGGCGGCTGAGCCTGCCGCTCGCCAACGGCTCCAAGCGGGCGACGATCGCGCTGGTCGGCCAGGTGCTCGACGGCGCCGACAGCGGCCTCGGCGATGCGAGCGTCGCGTTGAGCACCGCCGAGCGGCACGAGTTGCGGCGCGAAATCGTTCGCCGCGCCGCCTGACCGCCAGTGCGTGAAACAGAATCTTCACCCCGACGGATTGTAGCAGTTCGCCCGCGGCGAGCTTGAACGCTGCCGTATCGTACGCCTGCGCCATGATCTTGCCGACATAGGCCCGGTGCGGCGCGGCAACGCCGTCGAAGCGATAGAGCCGCGCCAGCAAATCATCGACGACGCCGGCTAAGACACCCTCCATCGCACGGCGGCAACTATTGAACGGGCTTGCGCCTGCGCCGCGAATCCGAACATGCTAAGCTGGCGCAAAAGACAGACGAAAAATTCTGGAGGAGCCATGCTTTTCCGCGCCATCGTCGGAACGATCGCGGCGCTGATGCTTTGTCTCGGCAGCGCCGCAAACGCCGATCCCCTCGTCATCCGCCATGGCTGGGTCAGCATGACCAACGTGCTGTCGCCGCTGGTCTTCGAGCACCGTGACATCCTGCGCCACTACGGCAAATCCTATGTCGTGGTGCCGATGCATTTCGCCGGCACCTCGCCCGAGATCCAGGCGATCGCGGCCGACGACGTCGATGTCATCACGCTGGCGTTTTCGACTCTCGCGGCGGGCGTGCAGAATGCGCATCTCGACCTGCGCGTCGTTGCCGACGGCTTCCAGGACGGCGCGCCGGGCTATTTGTCGAGCCCGTTCCTGGTGCGTAACGACAGCGGCATCCGGCGCATAGAGGACCTCAAGGGCAAAGTGCTGGCTTCGAATGCGATTGGCGGCGCGCTCGATGTCGCGCTGCGCGCGCTGTTGCGGCAGCACGGTCTCGAGGACAAGCGCGACTATACCCTGGTCGAAGCCGCATTCCCGAACATGAACGCGATGCTGCTCGAGAAAAAAGTCGATCTGATCGCCGACGTGCCGCCTTTCATTTTTGCGCCGCAGATCGCGACTAACGCGCATCCGCTCGCCCGCATGAAGGACGCAGTCGGCCGCTCGCAGATGATCGTGCTGGCAATGCGCAAGCGATTCATCAGCGCGCATCGCGCCGCGCTGACCGATTTCTTCGAGGACATGCTGCGCGGCGAGCGCTGGCTGCTCGATCCCGCCAACCGGGCGGCGGCGCGCGAGAACGTCGCGCGCGCGACCAAGTTACCGGTCGCGCGGCTCAAATACCTCTACACGAGCGCCGACTATTATCATGCGCCGGACGGTAGGCCAGACATCGCAGCGATGCAGCGCGATATGGCGACCGAGGTCAAGTTCGGATTCCTGAAAACTGCGCTCGACGTGAGGAAATACGTCGATCTGAGTCTGATCGATGCGGCGGCGCGGCGAGCGCGGAAATCGCCCTAACCCGCGAGCCAGGCACGCAAGGCGGTATTGACGGCCTCCGGCCGCTCCATGGTCGAGAGATGACCGCAATCGGGCACCACCGCGAGCCGCGCGCCCGCGATGAGCGACGCCAGCTACTCGTGTAGCGTCGGCGGCGTCAGCTGGTCCTCGCGGCCGCACAGCACCAGCGTTGGGCACGCGATGCGGCCGAGCGAGGCGCGACTGTCGATCCGGCTCATGATCGCCTTTTGCTGGCGCAGGAACGCATCCTTGCCGACGCGCTCGGCCATCGCCGTGACCGCGCCCGTCAAAGCGGTGTCTTTAAGTCGCGCCGGATGCAGGAACAGCGGCAGCAACCGCGGCGTCACGCCCTTGAACTCACCCTTCTCGGCCAGCTCGATCAGGCCGCGGCGGCGCGACGTCTGCTCGGGCGTATCGGCGCGCGCGCTGGTATCGAGCAGGGCGAGGCGCTCGACGCGCTCCGGCGCCTGGCGCATCACCTCGAGCGCGCAATAACCGCCCATCGACAGTCCGGCAAGTGCGAAGCGGGGCGGCGCTCCCGCGAGCACGCGTTGCGCCATCGCCGCCACCGTGTCGTCGTGCGTCAAATCGGCGACCCAAGGCTCGGCGATATCGGCCAAGGCCTCGATCTGGCCGCGCCAAAGCGCCCGGTCGCAAAGCAGGCCGGGCAGCAGCACGAGTGGTGCTTTTTGCGGCATGGCGCGAGGTTAAGTGAAGCCCGCAAGCCACGCCACGCCGCCGAATCGCTGCAACGCTAAGAAATAATTTGACTTTCGGGGATACAACCCCAATTAAAGGACATCCTCCAACGCGAAAATCGCAGAAAGACGTTTACCGTTCAATGAATTTTTCCGACCTCGGCCTCTCTCCAGAGGTCCTGCGGGCGGTCGAAGATGCCGGCTATAAGCAGCCGACCCCCATCCAAGAACAGGCCATTCCGTACGTCCTGATGGGCCGTGACGTTCTGGGTTGCGCCCAGACCGGCACTGGCAAGACCGCCTCCTTCACCCTTCCCATGATCGACATCCTCGCTTCGGGCCGCGCGCGTGCACGCATGCCGCGCACCCTCGTGATCGAGCCGACGCGCGAACTCGCCGCGCAAGTCTCCGAAGCCTTCGATGTCTACGGCAAGCACCACAAGCTGAACCAGGCGCTGCTGATCGGCGGCGAAAGCTTCACCGACCAGGAGCGCAAGCTCGACCGCGGCGTCGACGTGCTGATCGCCACGCCCGGCCGCCTGATCGACCTGTTCGAGCGCGGCAAGATCCTGCTCTCCGACGTCAAGATCCTGGTGATCGACGAGGCCGACCGCATGCTCGACATGGGATTCATTCCCGACGTTGAGCGCATCGTCGGCCTCCTTCCCAAGATCCGCCAGACGCTTTTCTTCTCGGCCACCATGCCGCCGGAGATTCGCCGCCTGGCCGACGCCTTCCTGATGAACCCCAAGGAAATCTCGGTCGCGCCACCGGCCTCGCCGGCGGCGACCGTCGTGCAGGCCTTGGCCGTGGTCGCAGCCGACGAGAAGCGCGACGCACTGCGCCGCCTGATCCGCAGCGAGAACGTCAAGAACGCGCTCATCTTCTGCAACCGCAAACGCGACGTCGACATCCTCTGCCGCGCACTCAAAAAGGACGGCTTCGACGTGGCCGCGCTCCACGGCGACATGCCACAGCCCAAGCGCACCGAGACGCTCGAGCGCTTCCGCAACAACGAGATCCGGCTTTTGGTGTGCAGCGATGTCGCGGCCCGCGGTCTCGACATCCAGGGTATGTCGCACGTGTTCAACTTCGACGTGCCGATTCATGCCGAGGACTATGTCCACCGCATCGGCCGCACCGGCCGCGCCGGCCGCGAGGGTCGCGCCTTCACGCTGGCCGCGCCCGAGGACGGCCGCTTCGTCCAAGCCATCGAGCAGCTCATTGGCAGGCCGATCCCGCCGGTTTCCGTCGACGGCCTCGCCGCCGCCGCGCTGTCCTTCGAGGAATCCGACGGAAGGGGCCGCGGTCGCGGCCGTTCGCGCCGTGGCGGCGGCAAACCGCACGCGGCCGGGCCGCATCGCGGCGAACGCCAGGGCCAGCAGCACCAGAGCCACCAGCGCCAGGGCGTACACCGCCATGAGCCGCCGCGCGCCGCCAAGGCGCCCCAGCCGGCGCGCACGCCGGAGCCGGCCCGCTATGCTCCGATCACCATGGGCGCCGCGCCGGCGCCAAGGCCCGCCGCCCCGGAAGCGGGCGACCGCGATCACGGCGGTGACGACGGCCAACGCGTGGTAGGCTTCGGTGATCATATGCCGGCGTTTCTCGCCCGCCGCACCGCGCGCGGCTGAACACCGCGAGGGGGAGGTCGATGAAGACGATCTTCGTCAACGTCAAGTGCGAGCTCGGGCGCGCTTACAAGGTCGCCGAGGAGGCGGTCGAGACCATTCCCGAGGTTTCGGAGGTGTTTTCGGTGTCCGGGCAATACGACCTGCTGATGAAATGCTATCTCCCCGACGAGATGGATATCGGCCATTTTGTCGTCGAGCATCTCCAGCGCCTGCCCGGGGTGAAGGACACCTTCACCACTATGGCCTACAAGGCCTTTTCCCCCGACAAATCGTCCTGAGGTTTTCCGGCGGCATGAGTCCGCGCGCGAGGTCGGCGTGAACGTAGCGGCGCGGCACATCCTGATCGTCGGCGCCGGCCATGCCGGCGGCGTGGCGGCGGCGACGCTGCGCCAGACCGGATTCACCGGCGCGATCACGCTGATCGGCGGCGAGGCGCATCCGCCTTACGAGCGTCCGCCGCTGTCGAAAGAACTGCTCGCCGGCGCCATTCCGGTCGAGAAGACCTATCTTCGCCCCCTCGCCTTCTATACCGAGAACGGCATCGCCTTCCGCCCCGGCGAGACTGCGGTGGCGATCGACCGCGCGGCGCAGCGGGTCGAACTCGCGAATGGCGATACCGTGCCGTACGACGCGCTGCTGCTGACGCTGGGCGCGCGGGCGCGGCGGCTGGCGCTGCCGGGCGCCGACCATCCGCGCGTGCTCTATCTGCGCGACATCGTGGATTCGCTCGCCTTGCGCGAACACTTGAACACGGGCGCGCGGATCGCCGTGATCGGCGCCGGCTTCATCGGGCTCGAGGCCGCGGCGGTGGCGCGCAAGCACGGCGCGGCGGTGACCGTGCTCGAGGTCCAGCGCGAGCCGCTGCAGCGCGTCTGCGCCCCCGAGATCGGCCGCTTCATGGCGACTCTGCACCGACGCAACGGCGTGAACCTGCGGACCGGCGTCGCCGTGGTGGCGATCGAAGAGAAAGGCGGCGCGCTGGAGATCAGGACCGCCGACGGCGAGACTGTCGCCGCCGACATCGTCCTCGCCGGCATCGGCGCCCAGCCCAACGTCGAGCTCGCCCATGCCGCCGGGCTCGCGGTCGAGGACGGCATCGTCACCGACGAGTTCGGCCGCACCAGCGATCCGAACGTCTTCGCCGCCGGCGACGTGACGCGGCATTTCAACCCGCTGCTCGGCCGCAAGCTCCGGCTCGAGGCGTGGCAGAACGCGCAGAACCAGGCAATGGCCGTCGCCAAGGTGATGGCCGGTGGCGATCGGCCCCATGCCGAAGTACCGTGGTTCTGGACCGACCAGTACGACGTCAATCTGCAGATCGCAGGCGCGCCCAAGCGTTGGGACGATCTGGTGTGGCGCGGCGGTCCGGACGACAAGGCCTTCACGGTTTTCGCCATGCAGGACGGGAAACCGGTCGCGGCGACCACCATGAACAACGGGCGCGAGATGCGCCCGGCGCGCGAGATGATCGCACGCGGGCGCGCCGTCGACCCGGCGCGGCTTGCGGATGCCAAGGTGAAATTGCAGGATTTGGCCAGGGAGACCTGAACGTGGCGGACGAAAACTGGGTGACGGTGGCGAAGCGCTCGGCGATCAATCCGGGCGACGTGCTCGGCGTGACGCTGGGCGAGCGCGAGATCGCCCTCTATGACCTCGACGGCGCGATCTACGCCACCGACAATCTCTGCACCCATGCCTTCGCGCTGCTGAGCCAGGGCTGGCTCGACGGCGAGATCATCGAATGTCCGCTGCATGGCGGCCGCTTCGAGGTCAAGACCGGCAAGGGATTGGGCCCGCCGATCAACGACGACCTCAAGACCTATCCGGTGCGGGTGGTCGGCGAGGACATCCAGGTCAAGCTCGACTGAGCCCTGGCGCGGCGGGTCGCGTCTGGATCGTTAATTTTTCATATAGGCTTGTTCGGTAGGCTGCACGGGTCGGAATTCCCGTCCCAAACAGCTGATTCCCACATTCTATGGCCGACGAACGCGCCTGGTTTTCGCCCGCGGATGTTTCTGCCCTCCGCATGGAAAAGACGCCTGCGACAGTGCCAAATGCCGCGGGAGTCGTCAGATTCGGACGCCAGACCACCGTCATGACGCTGGCCACCATCTATTTGGTCGCGCTTGCTCTCCGGCTGATCCCGCTGATCCTTTTCCCCAGCATCAACTATCTCGACGAAATCTATCAGACGGTGGAGCAGGCGCACCGGCTCGTATTCGGCTATGGCGCGCTGCCTTGGGAATTCGAATTCGGCGCGCGCTCCTGGCTGCTGCCTGGGTTCCTCGCCGGCCTGATGAAGGTGGGTAGCTGGTTCGGCAGTGACCCCACCTATTACCTGAACTTCATCCATCTGACGCTGGCCGCCATAGCCGCGAGCGTCTGCATCTGCTCTTATCTTTGGGGGCAGCGCTTCTTCGGCAGCTGGGGTGGCGTCGTCGCTGCCGCGCTACCGGCGCTATGGCCCGACGCCGTCTATTTCGCTGGACGTACGCTGAACGAATGCGTCGCGGCGCCGCTGCTGGTGATCGCCGCCTATCTCATCGAACCGGGCTATCGCATCGACTCGCGCCGGCGCCTGATGGTGGCCGGCGCGTTGCTGGGGTTGGCGATCGCGCTGCGCCTTCAACTCGCGCCCGCGGCGGCCGTCATCATGCTATGGACGGCGCTCGACGCGCGGCGCCAACGTCTGCTGGCAATCGCGGTTGGCCTCGGCGTGACGCTCGCATTCGCCGGCGGTCTTGACGCGGTGACCTGGAGTTATCCGTTCGAATCGGTATGGCGGAATATCGTTTACAACACTAATTACGGCGTCAGCGCGTATTTCGGCACCGAGCCGTGGTACTTCTATGGCGAGCTGCTGTTGCAATACTGGCGCCCCTTCGTCGTCATCATTCCGTTGCTTGCAGTGATCGGTGCAAGTCGCGTTCCGACGCTCGTTTTTTCGGCTGTCACCCTGCTCGTCGCGCATTCGGTCATCGCGCATAAGGAGCCGCGTTTCATCTATCCTGCGATCCTGCTGCTGATTGTCGCAGCCGGCCTGGGCATGGCGTGGCTCGTCACGCGCATTGCCCAAACGCGGCACTCGAGCTTGCGGCGTTGCATCGTCATATTCGTGTCATTTACGGTTCTGTCGTCGGGCGCACTAGCGGTCTCGGCACCCTATCGGGAGCTTTGGCAACGGGGACATGACATGGTCGAGGCCGCTCTCTATGTTTCGCGGCTCGATTCCGTGTGCGGCATCGGCGTCTGGCGCAGCCTCGCCGCCTATACCTATTTCCACCGCCCGGTGCCGTATTACTGGACCGACAATCCGATGAAGTTCGAAAGCTATCTGCCCGGTTTTAATACGATGATTGCCGAGGGGCCCGCGCCAACGGCCGTCGGCTATACGGTGTCGCGGTGCTTCGGCAAGATTTGCGTCGCACAACGGACGGGACCATGCGAAGCGACCCCGATGCCGAAAACGCAAATTCCGGCGCCGCTAGCTGGCGCCTCCCCGGGCTGATCGGTCGAAAAAAGACGGCGACGCGCTAAGCGCCGGTCGTGCCCGCCACTGTCTGGCGTCTGCCAGCGGGAGCTTGGTTCGCGCGCGCCATGATCATCGCTAGTAGCAGAATTGCAGCCAGCGGCGCTAGGGGTACGTGCCCGCGTTGGCCGGCGGTGAGCGCCACGAGCGGAATCGTATAGGCGGCGACGAGCGCCGTTTTCTCCCATGGCAGGAATCCGGTCTGGCGCGCGGCACGAATGAGCCATGCCGCTGCGACCGCTCCCAGCATGAGGTCGTATAGGAGGATGACGGGCACGGCAACTATCGTCGTCGCAGCCAGCACCGCACAGCGAATCTCGCGGCTCATATTGCGCCACCAGACGAAGCCGACCAGCGCGACCGCCGTCAGCGTCGCCAAGCCCTGGACGGCATAGGCGGGCCCGACATCGCCGCCCAGCACGCGCAACGCGCCGAACGGGCTGATCATGAAGGCAAGATTGATGCGGCCCAGCTCGTAGGTCGAATGCGAATCGATGGCGGCGGTCAGATAGGCTTGCCAGGTTTCCCAACCGAACAGGCCGATCGAAGCCGCGACAAGCGCCGCCACCGTGGCGGCAGCCGTAGCGAATGTCCGCCACCGGCGTCCGGCGATCAGCGCGACCGGAATAAGGAGCCCAAGATGCGGCTTGTAACAGATGGCGCCGAACATAATGCCGGCCCAACCGGGCCGCCGGTCGACAAGCAAGGTCCCGGCTCCGAACAATGTCGCGGTGAGCAGCGCATTCTGGCCGAGACCGAGCGTCCACAGCACCGATGGAAAGGCTAGCAACGGCGCGAGCATGGCATGGCCGCTTTCGCCGAGAATGCGGCGCGCCACCAGCAGATAGAGGGCGAGACTCACCCCCTCGAAGACGATGAAGGCGACGAGATAGGGCATGCGCGCCAGCAGCGAGCAGATCAACAGGAAGACGGGCGGATAATAGAAGAATTGATATTGGATCCCGGGCTCGGTCACCCGCTGCTCCGCGGCGAAGTGCGCGGCTTGGTTGTAGGCGAGCGCCGGCGCATCGGAATTGGCGAGATCGCCGGCAGCATAGAAACTGGCAAAATCGGTGGTCAGCGGATGATCGAGCGGCACGACCCAGCCATGCGTCCCGGCGATCAGGAACAGGAAAACCGCCACCTCGATCGCGAGCAGGATGCGCCCATAGGCTGCGACGCGCGTGCGATCGAGCCATTCGCCGCTCCGCATTTGCGCGAACACCGTTGCGAAACTGGGCATGCGCTGTCCGGGCTCGAGCTGCTGGCAGGGATGCGGGCCGGATGGCCCCAGGCGGCCAGCGCGGCAAGATTAGCCCGATATAGGTAATAAACTGTTAAGACCGCCATGGCCGCGGCCCTTCGCCGTCGGCTCGTCAGCGCACGGTGCGAACGGCGAGCGCGCTCATCTCGTAATCCGGCATTCCGAACACGTTGTGCCCGACCGGCGCCTTGCGCTGGGTCACCACGATGACGTTCGCGCCCATGCCGGCGGCGCGCTCCTTGAGCTGTTCGATCAGGCTCTCCTCGGTAGCCGCCGTACCGCCGTGCGCGACGACAACGCCGAGTTGGACGTATTGGGCGGGCGGCCGGTCGACGACCTGTATGACGCCGGTCCACGGTCTGTAGTAGGCGGTCGACGACGGATAAAAATCGGTGCGCCCGCACCCCGCGGCGGCGAACGCCAGCACCAGGCAAGCGGCACGCAGCACGGCGCGGCGGAACCACTTCTCACCTGGAACGCAATCCTGGGGCGGCAAACGCCGGTCGATCGCGCGATCGCGCTCACCCCGCGGAGGCGCCACGCGTGCGGCGCTGGACGGCGAATGCTCCATGATCTCTGGCAAAGAGTCCGATCCGAAAGCGGGCCCCTTGTTTATCAGATCGACGGGCCGGCGCGGAAGGGCATTTACCACCATCGCCCGCGCCCCGTACGATGGCACGGCGCCGTGGGACGGCACCGGCGCCGAGCCAGGCGATCCAAGCATGAAGATCGATTCCGACGATTTCCGCGTGCGCGAGGGTCACAAAGTCAGGCTGCGCAAATGGCCGACGCGAGTCGCGCCGGTCTACAGGTCCAAGGCGCAATACGAAAGCATCCTGCGCGACCACGTCGAGCGGCTGAGCGTGCTGCAGGCAAAGCTCTACGCCACCAACCACTATGCCGTGCTGATGATCTTCCAGGCGATGGATGCCGCCGGCAAGGACGGCGCCATTAAGCACGTGATGTCGGGAATCAATCCGCAGGGCTGCCAAGTGTTCAGCTTCAAGCACCCGAGCGCGACGGAGCTCGAGCACGATTTCCTCTGGCGCACCACCCGCACGTTGCCCGAACGCGGCCGCATCGGGATCTTCAACCGCTCCTATTACGAGGAAGTCCTGATCGTGCGCGTTCATCCCCAAATCCTGCGTGGCGAAGGCATCGACGCGGACGACGGGGGCGACGACGCACTCTGGCAGGGCCGCTATCGCTCGATCGTGGAGCTCGAGCGCCATCTGCACCGCAACGACACTCGCATCGTCAAGTTCTTCCTGCATCTGTCAAAGGAAGAACAGCGCCAGCGTTTCCTGGCGCGGATCGACGAGCCGGAGAAGAACTGGAAATTCAGCCTCGCCGACATCGAGGAGCGGAAATACTGGAAGCACTACATGAAGGCCTACGAAAAATGCCTTGCGGCGACCAGCACCGAGATCGCGCCGTGGTACGTCGTGCCCGCCGACGACAAGGAGAACGCGCGCCTGATCGTCTCACAGGTCCTGCTCGACACGCTCGACGGCCTGCGCCTCGCCTATCCAAAGACGGACCGCGAGCGTCGGCGCGAGTTGCTGGCGATCCGCAAGCACCTTGCGCGCGAGGCGGAATGAGCGCCGCGCGCACTCCGCTACCAGCCTCGTTGGTCGCTAGCCGCTCGCCTCGCAGCGCACCTGCGCGAATAATTCCTCCGCTCGATCGGCCCTGAACATACGCGAGCCAGAATCGCCGACGCTTGTCCATATAACATTGATTCTACGGTATCTTTTCGACGTCCGCGTTCGACAACTTACGCCGATTCTGTCTTAAATTTTGCCGCCGCGATGATGCGAATTGAAGGCGAAATCGGGCCCTCGTCCGGGAACGACGACAGTGACTAGGCGGCCGGAGAAGGCACGCGATGATCCGCGCGCGTCAGCGCGCCACCGCCGCGATGGCGAAGCCGGCGGCGCGCTTGTAGCTCTCGGACAGCGCCCGCAATTCGTCCTGGGTGATGAAATCGTCGAGATTGGCGAACGGCCGGTCGCCGGTCAGCTCTTCGACCCGGATATTGATGAAATCGGGCGGATGCTCGCGGTTGGTGCGGACGACGCGCGCCGCCGGCTCGAGCCGCGCGGATTCATAGGCCTTGAGCGCCGCGACCGGATCGGCCGACGACGCCAGCTGGTCCGCCAGGGTCCGCACGTCGATCAGCGCCTGCACCGCGCCGTTCGAGCCGCGTGGATACATCGGATGCGCGGCATCGCCGGCCAGCGTGACGCGGCCAACGGTCCAGCGCGCGACCGGATCTTTGTCGACCATCGGATATTCCAGGATCGTGTCGGCGCTGCTGATCATCGAGTCGACGTCGAGCCAGTCGAATCTCCAATCCCGATAGATCGGAAAGAAATCCGCCAGCTTGCCCGGTTTGTTCCAGTCGTTGACGGTAGGCCGGTCACCTGGATCTCGGCCATCCAGTTGATGAGCTGGTTGCCTTTGCCGTCGACATCGTCGACGATCGGATAGACGACCAGCTTTCCGGTCCGGATCGAGCCGATCCGCATGTAGGTGCGGCCGCCGAGGATCGGCGGATGCCGCGTCACGCCGCGCCGGGTGTTGATGCCGGCGAAGGCGATGCGTTCGTCCGGATAGAACTGGCGCCGCACCGTCGAGTTGACGCCGTCGCAGGCGATCGCCACCTCGGTCCTCGCCGCCGCCGCAGTTGCGCCGGTCGATGTCTTGCGTAAGCGAACGGTCACGCCATCGTCGTCCTGCTCGACGCCAAGGCACTGCCGGTCCACGAGAACCCGGTCGCGACCGAGCGCCGCGACCGCCGCATTGTACATGACCAGATGGAGCCGGCCGCGGTGGATGCCGAATTCCGGATAGCGGTAGCCGGCCGCGAGTCCGCGCGGCTCTCTTTAGATGAGCTGGCCGAAACGGTTGAAGAACCGGCTCTCGGCATTCTCGATCGCCACCGCACGCAGCGCGTCCTGAAGTCCGAGCGCGGTCAGCTCCCGCATCGCATGTGGCAGCAGGGTGATGCCGACGCCGAGTTCCTTGATCTCCGGCGCGCTTTCGTAAACCGTGCAGGCAATGCCGCGCCGATGCAGGTTCAAGGCGAGCCCGAGTCCGGCAATGCCGCCGCCGATGATCGCCACCCGTGTGCTCTTGTGCTGCGTCATGCCTCGATGTTCTTGTTGAAATCGCCTCGGAAAACCGCGCCACGTGACACGCCCTCGCTCGACCGAAGAAAGAATGATGCCGCGCAGAGGATCGGGTCAATAGCGGGGCGATTTGCGGGCACCGATGAACAGGCCGATCAATCGCTTCACCGAAGCGTCGCAAGGCCGCGCTAGGGCTTGCCGCGCGCCGCCGGGCGTCGGTCTGGCCGGAAGTCGGAGTCGATCCACATGACGAAGTCGTCGACAGTGTTCGTAAGATCGTCGGTCAGGTTTTCGATTTCCGCCTTCACGTCCTGCCGGAAGCCCGGCCCTTCACGAGCCAGCTCCTGCAACCGGCCGGCAAGCGCCTTGTGCCGTTGCTCGAGTTCCGCGACCTCGCCGAAATCCTCGATCCTCGTGAAACCCGTGGCACGCTTCATCTTCTGCTCGAGCGCCGCGATGCGTGCCGCCAACGCCTCCAACCGAAGCTCCAGTCCCCGATGCAAGCCGTGTTCTTTCATGTCAAGCCTCGAAGTCGCTACAGCGCCAGACGGCGGTCATGCTCGCCCATCGGCCCGGCACGGGGCGTTGATCGAGATCAAACCGGCGATGAAAACAATTTCAACCTGGCTCGCGCCGGCGCTACGGCATCGGCCGCCGATTTCGTGTTGCCGCAGCGGGCAGCCTCGCCGTCTTCGATATCCTGAAGACAGCGAGGTTTCCTGCGGTCAATTCGCCGGCGCGGCGCCCGGCCGCTTTCGTCAATCGAGCTTTTGCGTGAGCTTCTTGGTCTTGCCGTCCTTGAGCAGCGTGATCGCGGCGACGGCCGAGCCGCCGCTCAGCTTCGGATAGACGCGGATCGCCGTGTAGCCTGGATTGGCCTTCAGCACCGCTTCCACCGCCTGCTCCAGCGAGGTCTTGGCCTTGGCCAGGGCGGCGAGCTGATGGCCGGCGTCCGTGACGTCGTCGGGATCCGTCAGCTTATCGTCGCTCTTGATCGCGCCGGTGGTGTAATTGACGATGACCTCGTGGACGTCGGCCGCGCCGCCGCCCTTGCTCACGAAGACCGAGAGCTGGAAGCCGGCATCCTCGTCGACCTCGTATTGCGCCGAGATCGCCTTGCCGCCGGCTGCCGCGGTCTTTATGCCCTGGTCGAGCGTCACCTTCGCCTGCGGCATCGCCTTGACCAGCTTCGCCATCTGCTTGCCGTACTCGTAGTCCGAATCCGCCAGAGCCAGCGTCGTCGTGAACGCCAGCAACCCGACGGCCAACAACCCCAACACCACATGCTTCGTCATAAGACATCCTCCCTGGATCTGTGACACACTTCCCCAACGCGGCTAACCGCGTTATCCGTTTCCGTAAATCGACGACGGGCCGAGCGACGCGCCCCTCCTATTCGGCCGGGCCGGGCCGCCAGCGCCGCCGCGCCGCCGCTTTCAGCAGATGCATCATCGGCGCGCGCTCGCGCTTGTGCACCATCAATCCGACCAGCACCGGCATGGCGAGCAGAACGAGCGGCAGCTGGACGGTGATGCCGGCGATGATTGCGATCGCCAGCGGCTGCAGCATCTGGTCGCCCGAACCGCTGATTGCCACGCCCAAGGGCAGCAGCGCGAGGATCATCGCCAGCGTGCTCATCACGATCGGGCGCAAGCGGTTGAGCGCCGCTTCGACGATCGCCTGTCGCGGCGGCATGGTCTTCTCGAGCATCTGGAACTCCGAGAAGAGGAATATCGCCATTTCGGTCGAGATGCCGATGATCATGACCATGCCCATCATCGCCGTGATGTTGAACTCGATGCCGGAGATCCAAAGGCCGGTGAACACGGCGCCGGTCGAGATCAGCGAGCTGACGATGATGAGGATCGGGATCGAGAAGCGCTCGTAGAGGAAAAGCAGCAGGATGATCTCGGCCAGGACCGTGGCAAGGCCGACCTTGATCATGCCGTCGATCGCGAGCTGCTGCTGTTTGTATTCGCCGCCGAGATGGTAATACACGCCCTGCGGCAGCAGGCCCGGCCGATCGAGAATCTTCTTCACGCCGGCAATCGTCGAGCCGAGGTCGTGGCCACCGCCGATTTCGGCGGTGACCGGAATGATCTGCGCCAAGTTCTCGCGAAAGAGTTCGGGTTGGCCGCCGACGAACTCGACCTTGGCGACCGAGCCCAGCGTGAACAGATGGCCATCGTCGGGCGACTTCAGCGGCAGGTTCTTGACGTCGTCGCGATAGAGCTTGCCGACCGGCGCGTGCGCCCAGAGCCGCACGCCGACGTCCTGGACGTCGCCAAGGTAGGTGCTCACGACGCTGCCGTTGAGATACCGCCTCGCCTGACTCATGACGTCGGCCGGCGTGACGCCGTTGGCCGCGGCGGCGGCCGGATCGACCCGGATCTCGAGCGCGTCGCCGGCCGGCTGAATGCCGTTGTTGACCGATGCCGGCTCGATGCCCGGCACCTTCGCGACCGCCTTCGCCACCCGATTGGCGATCTTCGGCAGGACGCGCGGATCCTTGGCGCTCAGGTTGATCACGATCGGCTGGCGCCGGCCGACCATGTCGCCGATCATGTCGCCCAGGAGTAGATGGGTGTCGAAGTCGATGCCCGGAACCGTGTTGGTGATCTCGTTGGTGATGCTGTCCATCACCTTCCAGATGTTCGGCCGCTTGGACGCCGGCACCAGCCGGACGAAAAAGTCGCCCATGAACGCTTCGTTGAGGTCGCCGCCGAGGCCGGCGCCGGTGCGGCGTGAATAGGTATAGACATATGGATTCTTCTTGAGGATCGCCTCGACCTCGCCGAGCTCGCGGTTGGTCTCGGGGAGCGACGTGCCCGGATCGGCGACGTAGTCGAGCACGAAGCCGCCCTCGTCCATCTTCGGCAGGAAGCCGGTGCCGACATGGCCGTAGCCGAAATAGCCGATAACGACGAAGAGGCCGACGCCGACGCCGATCAGCCAGGGCCGCGCGAACAGCGCACTGAGCGCCCGCTTGTGGGTTCGCTTGATGATGTCCTCGCGGCCGTGCGAGGGATCGTGCCACTTCTGGAAGTCGATGATGCCGTGCGAGAGCAGCGGCACGATGAGCGCCGTCAGTCCGTAGGAGATGATCAGCGACGACGCCATCGTGATCGACAGGAACTTGAAGAAGGCACCGGTCACGCCGGAGAGAAACCCCAACGGGATGAACATGATGATCGTCGCCAGCGACGAGCCGGTCAGCGGCGCCAGGAATTCCCGCGCCGAACCCAACACCAGGCGTTTCGGCTCCGGATGGCCCGGTATGCCGGCGCGCCGCGCGATCTGCTCGATCATGACGATGACGTCGTCGATCAGCAGGCCGATCGCGGCGGCAATGCCGCCCAGCGTCATGATATTGAACGTCATGCCGAGGGCGGACAGCAGCATGCAGGTGACCAGGACCGACATCGGCACGACGATCATGGCGACCGACGTGGCGCGCCAGTTGCGCAGGAACGCCATGATGACCAAACCGGCGAAAACCAGGCCGATCAGGATCGCCTCCTCCAAGGCGTCGATCGAGGAGTGGACCAGCTCGGTCTGATCGTACCACTTGTAGAGCTCGATCGCCTTCGGCTGGGTCTTCATGAATTGGTCCAGCCGCGCCTTGACCTGCTTCGCAAGTGCGATGGAGTCGGCACTGTCCTGCTGGAAAACGTCGAAGGTGACCGCCGGACGGCCGTTGTCGTTGACCAAAAGCCACTGCGGCACCGCGCCCATCTTGATGTCGGCGATGTCGCCGAGGCGGACGAGTCCGCCCTTCGGCGTGCGCAGCGTGACGTTCTTGACCGAGTTGATGTCCTTGAACGCGCTGTTCGCGATCATCAGGTACATCAGGTCGTTGTCTTCGAGCCGGCCGACCGACTTCAACGTGTTGGTCTCATTAATTGCGCCCTCGACATCCTTCATCGTCATGCCGTAGCCGCGCAGCTTCTGCGGATCGACGTAGACCTGGACCTCCGGCGTCTCGCCGCCGAGCACGCCGACCCGGCGAATGCCCGGAATGCCAGTGAGCAGCGGCGCGATCTGGAATTGCGCAAGCTGGCGCAACTCGGCCGGCGATACGGTCTTGGAAATCAGCGCATAGGAGACGAACGGCATGATGGCCGTCGGGCTCATCTGCAGCACGTCGAAGGTCGTGCCTTGCGGCAGGTCCGGCAGCTTCTGCGCGAAGGCGCCCTGAACGGCCTGCAGCGCCCGCGACATGTTCCAGCCCCACGGGAAATCGACGAAGATCTCGGCGGAGCCGCGCGACGTCGTCGACTCGACATCGACCGCGCCCGGTATGGCACGGCCGACCTCTTCGAGCGGCTCGGTCACGTCGATCAGCATCTGATCGGCCGGCATGTGGCCGGCGTCGACCTCGATGCGGATGCGCGGGAAGCTGACGACCGGGAACAGACCGATCGGCAGCGTCGCGCCGGCGAAAAGGCCCGCCAGCGTCAGCGCGAACGCGATGAACAGCAGAGAGCGGCGATGCTTCTCAACCCAATTGATGAATTTCATTTGCTCCCGGCCCCCTTCGAGCTCGCCCCCTGCGTTTCGGCGAGGCGCAGCTTGGTGCCGTCGTCGAGCTGATGATTGCCTTCCAGCACGACTGGCGCCTTTGGATCGAGATCGTCACCCGAGATCACATCCTGGTCACCGTGCGCGGCAAGCACCTGCACCGCGACCTTCTTCGCCGCGTTGTCGACGTCCTGGACGACATAGATCGTGCCGTCGTCGTCGACCAGGATCGCCGAGTGCGGAACGATGAAGCCGGTCTTCTGCCCGGCGGTGATGACGGCGCGTACCATCTCGCCGACGAGCAGCTTGCCGGCCGGGAAGTCGATCTGGACGGGGACCTGGCCGCTGTCGGCATTGACCACCGCGGAGCGCAGCACGACCTTGCCCTCGACCGCCGCGGCCGTAACGCTGAACGGCGTGAGCGCCACGGCATCGCCCGCCTTCACCGACATCGCCTGGCCGGGATCGATGCCGGCGTTGACGACGAGACCGTCGGGCCGCGCGAGCTCGAGCAGCGCATCGCCTTTCGACACCACCGCGCCCTGACCGGCATCCACCTTGAGAACGATGGCGTCGTACGGCGCCTTGATGGTGTTCGGGCCGGCGGCGCCGCCCGCCTGCAGAACCGAGAGATCGGATTCCGCCTTGGCCAAATCGGCGGCCGTCGCCAGATGAGCCTTCGCCAGCGAGCGGGTACGCTCCGCAAGCTGCTTCGCCAGCAGATAATCCGCCCGCGTTTGCGCCGTCGGCATGAGCGTCAGCAGTGGCGCACCCTTGGCGACTTGCTGCCCTGTCTGCACCATGACGCTGGCGACCCGCACGCCCAGCAGAGCGGCCATCGACTCTTTGGCCGATGCCGCCGGCTGCACCTGACCGTAGGCGGTGACGGTGACCGGCAGGCTGCCCTGCTTCATTTGCGCCACCTTGACCAGCGCGCTGACGTTGTCGCTGTCATCGGCCCGCACCGCGGCGGCGGGAAGCACAAGACAAAGCGCCAGAGCCAGTGCAGCGAGCTTCTTGGAGGTCATGAGTGTATCTCCCGATCCGGGGGCGCAATCATCGTCGGCGGGAAGCCGACGCCGAGTTCGACCGACAGGGCGAGCGAATCCTCTTGCAGGGCTTGTTCGTAATCGAGGACGTCCACCTGGCGGTCGAGCGCGGTGGATTGATAATCCGAAAGCGAGCGTTGGTCGAGATTGCCCTGATGGTAGGCGCGCTCGGCGGCGTCGAGCGCCGCGGTGGCCGAAGCTAGCGCCTTGCGTGCGCGCTCGAGATTGGCCGCGGCCGTCTTGGCGCGAAGCAGCAGGCTGCGGGCGGTTCCTTCCGCGTCGTCAAGCCGCGATTGATATTCGGCGTGGAGCTGGAGGCGGGTCGCCCGGGTCGAGGCGATCTTGGCCTGGTTGCGATCGAAGATCGGCAGGTCGAAGGTGATCTGCGGTCCGACCGAGACGACTTCCGAGGTGTCGGAGCCGCCGGCGGCGCCCAGGCTGAAAGCCGGGAACTGGCCGAGAATGGCGGCGCGCACGTCGGCTTCGGCCGCGTCATAGCCGAGCTTCAGCGCGACCAGATCGGGACGCCGCGTCGGCAGCGAGACGATCAGCGGATCGATCGAGTCCGGCAGCTTCACGGGCTCCGGCGCTGCGATGGCGAAGCGCGCAGTCGGCTGCAGGCCCAGCAGCGAGTCGAGCTCCTGCCAATCCTTGAGCTCCTGCAGCTCCAATGTGGCAAGATCGCGCTGCGCGCCGGCGAGCGCCGCCAGGAGCGGGGCCTCGGCGGTGAGGTCGAGGTTGCCGGCCGCGGTCGCCCGCTGCACGTCCTTGACCTCGGCAGTCAACAAGGCGAGCGCATGCTCGCGCAGCGCGATCTCGCGGTCTTCGCTATTGATGCCGATGGCGAGCAGCCGCGCCTTTTGCGCGACCTGCCATTCGGCCCACAGCGCGTCGGCGCCGACCTGGTGGAATCGGGCTTCGGCCGCGGCGACGTGCGGTCCGTACTGGATGATGGAACGGATGTCCTGCGAGATCGACGCCGTCAGCGCGTCGGCCACGGCGCCCGCCCCGGGCGGCGCGCTCACCAGATAGGCATAGCCGAGCCCGACCGACGGGTTCGGCAGGATTTTGGCGGCGAGCACGTCGGCCTTGGCGGCCGCGATCTTGCCGCGCTGCGACGCCAGATCCGGATCGTTGAGCACCGCGAGCATGCCGACCTGATCGGGCGTCAGCGGCTTGGCGACGTCGAGCTTGACCGGATCCGTCGCATCCTTGTCCGACGGTACGGCGAGGTTCAGCCGCGCGATGCTCGGCGCAAGATTCGGCCGCTCGGGAAGCGGAAGCGGATGATAGGTGGAGCAGCCCGCCAGGCCGAAAACGAGGCCGGCCGCACCCCAGCGGAGCCAGCGGCAAGCGATCATCGGCACGCTCCATCCGCGGCCGGCCGCCGGCACGCACTCGCCCCTATCGGCGACTGCGATATCTGATTCGAGTCCTCTTCGCACCCGCCAGTTTTGGCGGCTGCGGCCGATGGAACGGCCATGTTCCCTCCCGTAGGCCTGGTGTATCCAGGCCCGTTTATTGCCTCTGGTATACATTATGCCATCGGCCTTTGCCAATGAAGCGATGACCGTTTCGTTGCAACATTTTCACCGCGGGTCACGGCGCCAGCATGGCGTCTAGTACCTGGAATCGTAAATGGGTGATACGTCCCTCTTGAACGTCATGGCCGGGCCGGCCGCAGGCCGAGACCCGACCATCCACATCTTGCGACGGGAGCAAGAGGACGTGGATGGCCGTGACAAGCACGGCCATGACGGTTGGAGCGGGCGATATGAACACGCATTTGCAATAGTCGGTACCAGCATAAAGGACCAAAGCCCACCGTAGCCCGACGGCGCAACCAAATTCCCGCACGGAAAATGCGTTGCGCGACCTACCACATCGCAGGGCAATGCATACGAGTATTCGCCGAATAACGATCCGCCGTCCCGGCGAAAGCCGGGACCCCTCGGAGAGCGGAGGAATCGCATATGAAAATTCATCGAATAAAGTGCCACCCCGGCGAAGGCCGGGGTCCACTTTTCTCATGGGTGCCCGCTTTCGCCGGTATGGACCGCGGCGGGAAGCACACCGGCTAATAACAGTCCGCCGTCCCGGCACGCGCACCAAAGAAAAACGGTCCGGCAAAGGATGCCGGACCGCTGATCGTCGTTTATCGCCTTTATTTCACGTCGTCGGCGCCGGCCCGATGAGGACCACGGCGCGACGGTTGCGCGGCTCACGCACGCCGTCTGGTGTCGGCACGGCCGGATGGGTCTTGCCGTAGCCGTGGATGGTGATACGCCGTGCGGCGATACCGTCGGCGACGAGCGCGGCGCGCACCGCCGCGGCACGCCGCTGCGACAGGCCGAGGTTGTACTGCGCCGTACCCGCGAGGTCGGTGTAGCCGTCGACCACGATCCGTGCCGTGCCGTGCTTGGCCGTGGCAGCGGCCTGATTGACGATCTTGCGCGCGTCGGCGGTCAGGTCCGCCTTATTGAACTCGAAGTAGACGGTATAGCTCGACGATCCATAAGCAACCGGCATCGCGCCGCAAGCGGCGGTCATCCCCACCGCCCAATCCCCGTTCGGCCCAGGTCCGGGAACGGGACAGAACACGCCGAGCGCCGCGCGCTTGCCTTCGTAGACATAGACCGCATGCGTCCTCGTATCGATGTCGCCGGTATGGGTGACGCCGACATGGGTGTTCACGTATGCGACGTGCTGCATCGCGTTGAGGTCATAGGCATCGAAGCCGTTGGTCCCGAACGTATAGACCAAGCCAAGACCCGGATCGACCGACATCTGGTCCTTGCCGTTCGTCGCGGGAAGCTTCTTGATCAACTGAAGCGTGTTCGGGTTCATGACCCACAGGCCGCCGGCCTTGGTGGTCGTGGCGACCCACAGGCGATTGTTCTTTTCGTCGAGCCAGGTGCCCTTGGTGCCGCACTTCCCGGTCAGCTTCACGTGGGTATCGAAGTGGCGCTTGATTGTGCCGTTATTGGAGTCGACAACCTCGATATAAGAATCGACCGTTTGGTAGATCTCATGACGGCTGTCCGAGATCCAATTCACGTCCGGCCCGCAGAAGTCCGAGGTATCGAGCCACCAGTGGTTGATGTTCTGCGGATAGAGATGCCATACGCCCTGGAGTTGCGGATGCGCGCCCTGGGAATACGCCTCGATCCAGTTGTGATCGTCGCTGACCACGTAAACGTGGCCATCACCGACGGTGACAGCGTCCGGCGACGTGCCTTTGGTGTCGACCCGGTCGACCACCTGCCACGTGTGCTTGTCGATGACGACGAGCTGGTTCACGGTGCCGAAGCCGGTGCCGTTGTTGGCGCCGCTCTGGCCTTGGGGAAGACCTTCGGCCGAGGCGACATAGACGTAATTGGCGTCAAAGGCGTTGGCGTTGGGATCCGGAATGTCCTTGATCGTGTGCACGACCTTCTGGGTCCGCGTGTCGACGACGGCCAAGCCGTCGTCCTTCAGCGAGACATAGACCATGCCGTTCGTCGGATCGTAGCTGACGATGTCGCCATGTCCTCGCGGGGTCGGCAGATAGATGTCCGCGACCTTCACGTAATGATACTCGGCTGCCAAGGCCGGCACCGCGAGCAACGCGGCGGACGCCACCAGCGCCACTACCAGTCCTCTGCGCATTGTCCCCTCCATGATTCGTCGTGTTGAGTTATGTCCTGGTCGCTTCGATCCGATCAGTGCTGGCCGGAGTTGGTGTCTTCCTGCTGTCCGAGCAGCCAGCCGAAGTTCACGAGAAACACGACCTGATCGTGTTCTGTGCCCCGGCCACCGTAGCCAAAGCCCGGGCTCAAGCTGGCGATGCGCGTGTAGGCGATAGACGGCCGGAGGAAGAAGTTGTGGAACTGGAAGGTCGGGTTGGTCTGGATCGCGTAGATCTTCGAACCCGCGCCGAAGGTCCCAAAATTACCCGCCGTTCCCAAGCCGTTTGTCACAGCACTCGCCCCCAGATTCTCGCCGTAAAAGTTGCCGAACTGATTAGCGTTCGGATCCGAGGTGTTGGCGTGCTGATAGGTAAACGACGGCTGGACCGCCCACTGGAAGCGGATCGGCTGGCCGAACATCTGCTTGATGCCGAAGTCGTAATTGAGGGTCACCTGCGACGACCAGCGATAGTAGTCCTGCTGGTGATTGGGACCGCAACTCACCCCGCCGGTTACGCCGCAACGGTCGGCGGTGGGGATGTCCGATTGCGGCAACCACGCGGTCTCGACCTCGGCGTTCAACATCAAGCGATTCGTCAAGTTATAAACGGTGCCGACGCCGATGAGATTGGAGTTAAAGGTGCCGAAGCCGACAGGCGAGTTGGGGTTCACGTTATTTCCGCCACCTCCCGTGCCGGCCGCGATCGTTGCTGCACCGCCAACCGTGCTCAGACGAGTGTGGCCGTAGCCGACGATGAAATCGCTGCCGTCAGGCGTCAGATTCCACAAGCCGGTGAAGCCGAGCTCGTTCGCGAAGCCGGTCTTGTAGCCGTCTGCGATGCGGATCGTCAGGGTCGAGCCGTAACCCGGCAGGAAGCCGTAGTAGAACGCCTTGTCGGGTCCGGAGATCAGGTTGATCTGGGCGCCGTCCGCGACCGTCGTTTGCATGTTGTTGAGCGCCGAGAGGAAGGGCGTCGCGTTGAGGAAATCGACGCCGATCTCGGTGCCATCGACCGACGGCAAGCGGCCGCCCTCGATGCTGAACCAGTCGAGCGGCTGATACGTGGCCCACGCCTTGAACAGGGGCGATGCGAAACCCGTGGCATTTTTACCCTTGCCCATCGTTGCGTACAGGTTCGGAGCCACGTTGGGCGAGGTTAAGCCGATGACCGGCGATTGAGGCGGCCAGCCGACCCAGGCATGGAATTGCAAGGGGAAGTCGCCGAACATGTTCCCCTTCGAATTGATGATGAACATCGCGTTGTCGAGGCTGATGTCACCATTCCACTTGCTGCTGCCGTTGCCGAGCGTGGCCGTGCCGCCATTGCCGCCCGTCAGTCCCGATGCAGGGCTGTTGTTCCATGCCGCGGCAAAAGCATCGACGCCGCCGACGACAGTCCAATCGCCGAGCGGGCCCATGTCGTAGTGGAGCGGCGTCGGAAGATCCAACGCGAAGCTGGGCGCGCTGCCGAGCAGCACAAGGGCGCTTGTGCCCAACAAGGCGCTAAGCAGATTCCGGGTCTGGATTTTCATGCTTCTCTCCCCTCCGCGAGCCGCTCGCTCGCCCTTGATTATGACGCCATTGGCCCGGGCGGACCGGACCGTATTGGTATACCATCGTCGGCGAACGATTGCCGCGCCGCAAGGCGGAATCTTTAGGATTGGTACAAACTCCCGACCGGTGTGGCAATCATGTTACAGCAGCGGCGCTGACCAATCCGACGGGCGTCACTGACGACTTACGGCGTCGCGTGGGAGACGGCTTATGACACCCTCGATATACGCTCTTGAACGGCGTGACTGTGGACTATTCCCGTCGCGGCAAGGGTCTTTGGCCGCCGGTCCACCCCGCAGGTGATCCGATGCAAATATGTGAGCCGACCCTTTTCTAAATTGTCACCCCGGCCGAGCGAAGCGCGAGCCGGGGTCCATGGCTGAGCGGCGCGGTGGACCCCCGGGTCGCGCGGCGTCGCCGCTGGCCCGGGGTGACGGGTGAAAGCGGGTAACATCCGTTGGAGTCTGACCATCAGGCCGGTCTCGACCTCAATGAGAACAGACCCGCTCGCAATACTGATCCAGATGGCCGTGATCGAGGCAGAGTAACACGCACCGCTCGTTGACCGGTCGCGGCGGCGGTGCCGGCGGCCGCACGGATTGCTGCGGTGTTGCCTGAGCGGCCGTGGGTTGCGGCGGCGGCTGGTTTACCGCGGGCTGAGACCCTGATTGACCTGCCGGTTGCGGCGGCGCCGATTGGGTCGCGGTCGGTTGCGGCGCCGATGGCACGGCGGCCGACGGAGGCGGACCCGACGGCGCCGCCGGACCTTGAGAAGGTTGGAGACCTTGACGAGCGGAAGAGTTTTGCGGCGCTGGTTGCGGTTTGGTGCAGCGGGCTTGGCAAGTTTGATCCAGGTTGCCGTGATCCAGGCATCTCAGCACGCACATTTCATTCGTCTGGGCGAAGCCCGGCGTCGCCAGCGACCCGAATATCCCGGCGACGAGCACCGCAAGCACGATCCGGCCCATGGCAATTTCCTTTTTTCTTGCGTGGATGACGCAGAACCGATCCCGCCGTGCCTGACGGAGCTGCGTCCGTGGCGAGGGCATAGAGGGCACGTATTCTTGCGCTGAATGCCGGACGGCCTCAAGCGCCGCATGCACGGCAGCGCCGGCAGGGTCGTTGCGGAAGTCGCGAGACGGCGCACCGGGCGACACTGCAATGAAGTCGATTGGGTTGCTGCGCCGGCGCTCACGGTGACGCGGCGATCAAAAGCCGAACGAACGACCCCGCTGCTCGATAATGAGTCAGTTTGAGAATTGCACCACCATCCTGCGTGCTTCGACGGGCTCAGCATGAGGACATTTCTTTATCGCATTAAGAAATGCCTCATCCTGAGCGCGCGCCGGAGGCGCGCAGTCGAAGGACGCACAACATTCATCCCGGCGGTGAAACCAACTTACGACCCCCGCCAGTCACTTGGTGACGGTGAACCGCCGCTCCATGCCCATTTTGTAATGGCCCGGCTGATTGCAGAAGACCACGTAGTCGCCAGGCGCCAGCACGAGGCGGATCGTTGCTTTCGCGCCGGCCTTCATGTCCTCGACACCCTCGAGCCGAGGCAACTTATCCTCGGCCACTGCCTTGGCTTTCGCGTCATAGGGCAGGCTCGTGATCTTGCCTTTCCACGGCGCGATCAGGAATTCGTGCATCAGGTCGGTCGAGGTGTTGGTGACCTCGAACTCGACCGGTCCCGCCTTCACCTTGTCCCGGCTGAGAGTGATGGCCATGTTCTTCCCGGCCTGGTCCGACAACGTCACCTTGACCGAGGTCGGCTCGCCCGCCAGCGCCAGCGGTATGCCGGCAAGAAAAATGGCGGTGGCAATGAAAAAACGCGCTTGGGAATTCATCGGTGGTCCCTTGTGTTGGATTGCGAACATGCGAGCGGCGGCAAACTACATCGAAGGCTGGAACGGCTGGGGATTTTTCCGCCACCGCGCCGATGAACAATTCGTGATGAACAACGTGTAATATCGCGACGATGGTCATGCTTCCCAGCGGCGGCTATCCTTCGTGCCGCCAGACAACGCGGGCGAAAACAGCGTTTCGCCCCACGGGAATACAACGGTGACGCGCACATCTGGATGCATGGCGGTTGGCGCTCTGGTCGCCGCTCTGACGTTCGCCGCGCGACCGGCCGGCGCGGAGGACGCGCTCTGGGTCGCCAAAGCGCAAACCATCGCCATGCGGGTGACCGCCTATGGTGACGTCGAGCCGCGGTCGGTGCTGCGCCTCCGCGCCGGCGTCGACGGTATGTTGCGGGACGTGTCGGTCCAGCCCGGTGACGACGTCGCCGCCGGGGCGGTGCTGGGCCGGCTCGCCGGTCCGCCGATCGATGCGTTGCTCGGCGCGCGCAGGGCCGCGCTCGCCGCCGCGGAGGCGACCGTCAAAGGGGCGCAGCAGGAGCTGGCGATCGAGCGCCAGAAGCTGGCCGCACGGCTGAGCACGCGCGGCGCGGTCGACAAGGCCGAGGCCGCCGTGAGCAATGCGCGGGCGAATCGCGACAGCGCCCGCGCCGAACTGAGCGCCGCCGAAGACATGGCGGTCTTGCACGCGCCGCAGGCCGGCCGCGTGCTGACGCTGAACGCCGCCGCCGGCGAGCACGTCGCGGTGGGCGAGACGTTGTTGACGTTGTTGTCGGCCAAAGATTTGTGGCTGCGCGCCACGTTGTATGGCGCCGACGCCAACATCGTTCGCGCCGGCATGCCGGGACAGTTCGTCCCGGCGAGCGGCGGCGCGGCCATTCCGGTGAAAGTGCGCGCGGTGGTCGGTGCGCTGGACCGCGACGGCGGGCGGACGGTGAACCTGACCGCCGCCAACGACGCGCCCGGCTGGCTCGACGGCGAAGCCGGCACCGTGACGGTCGATGCCGGAACCGTGAGCGGCGTGGCGGTGCCGACGCGCGCCCTGATCCTCGACCGGGCCCATTGGTGGGTGGTCGTTCACACCGCCAAAGGGGACAAGCCGCAGATGGTCACGCCGGGTCCGAGAAGCGGCGCGCTGACGCTGATCGAGAGCGGGCTCGCGCCGGGAACCGCGGTGGTGGTCGCCAACGCCTATCTCGAGTTCCATCGCGGCATCAGCGAGCGCTATCAGCCGCCCGACTGACGCCCATGGCACAACTCGACGGCGTCAGACGCCTTGCCTTCCGGCCGCTCCTCTGGATCATGGTCTACGGCGCGCTCGCTGGTTATGGCGCCTACGCGTTCCTCAACATCCCGGTCGAGGTGCTGCCGCGCTTCGACTTCCCGCAGATCAGCGTGGTCACGCATGTGTCGGGCGCAACCGCGCGCGAGCTCGAGACGCTGGTCGTCCGGCCGCTCGAAGGTCAGCTCTTGTCGCTTCCCGACGTGGTCGGCATCCGTTCGACGATGGGCAACGGCGTCGTCGAGAACGACGTGCGCTTCCGCTCCGGCACGGTTCCGTCGCTGGATCTTCAGGCGGTCAACGGCGCCATCGACCGCGCCCGCGGCCGGCTGCCGTCGGGCGTCGAGCCCTATGCCGAGATCATGGGCAACGCCATCAACGAGGTCGCCGACTACACGGTGGAAATTCCCGGCGCCATTCCGCCGGTCGAAGTACAGCGCGCCGTCGTCACGCGCATCGTGCCGCAGCTGCGGGCGCTGCCCGGCGTGCAGCGGGTCGACGTCTATGGCACCGGCGACGAGGCGTTGCTCGTCGCACCCGATCTCGCGGCGATGAACCGCTACGGCGTCGGCGTCGGCGCCATTGTCGATGCCGTGAAACGGCATGTCGTGCTGGGCGCGGCCGGCTACGTGTCGCTCGGCCACCAGGACGTGCTCGCCGAGGCGCGCGGCGCGCCGACGCAGGCGGCCGAGCTGGGCCGTATCGCCGTCAAGGGCACCGACGGGCCCATTCCGCTCGCCGCGCTCGCGCGAGTGTCGCGCGGCCCGGTGCCGACGCACAACGCCGTCCTGCTCGATGGCAATCCCAGCGTCGCGATCGCGGTCTTCAAGCAACCGGGAGCATCGACCGTCCCGGTAACGCGCGCGGTCCAGCGCACGCTCGCCGTGACGCTGGCACAGCTGCCGAAGGGCGTGCGCTGGATCAAGATGTACGACCAGGGTCATCTCGTCGGCATCATCGGCGCGGACCTCGGACGCAACCTGCTCATCGGCGCCGTGCTCGCCGTCGCCGTGCTGTTCTGGATCCTCGGCGCCGGACGCGGCATCTGGACGCTGGCGCTCAGCATCCCGCTGTCGTTGCTGCTGGGGATCGCCGGACTCTATGCCGTCGGCGAGAGCCTCGACCTGATGACGCTCGGCGCGCTGACCGTCGCCATCGGCATCCTCGCCGACGACGCGATCATCGTGCTCGAGAGCATCTATCATCGCTGGGAGCAGGGCGACGATCGCTGGGCGGGAATCTGGAGTGGCCTTGCCGGCATCGCCGGCCCGGACGTGACCGGTACCATCACCGTCGTCGCCGTCTTCGTGCCGCTGCTTTTTGTCGGCGGTCTCGCCGGCCTGTTCTTCGTTCCCTTCGCGCTCGCCATGTCGTTCGCCTTGCTGATGTCGCTCTTCGTGTCGCTGACCTTTATCCCGTTCGGGCTCGGATTCATGAAGGCGCTGCCCCCTCATCGCCCCACGGCGGGCGGCCGCGCCGTCGAAAGCCTGCGCCGGCTCAACGAACGGCTGCTCGACCTGACGCTGCGCTTTCCGTGGCGCGGCGTTCTGGTTTGCGCGCTGGTGCTGGTCGCGGGCATCGCCGGGCTGGCGCTTGTGCGGGTCAATTTTCTGCCGCTGCCCAACGAAGGAGTCCTGCTCGAGAGCTTCACGCTGCCGCCGGGAAGCGCACTCGCCGACACCGAGGCCGCCGTTTTCGGCCTCACACAGCGGCTGAAAGCCGACCCGGCGGTGGCGCACATCTTCGCGCGCATCGGTTCGCCGGCGAATACGGCCTATACCGAGCCCGCCTATGCCGGCGAGATCCAGATCGGCCTCAAGCCCGACGTCAATGCAAACAGCCTCGACGCTATCGGCGCGCGACTGCTGCGCGAAAGCCGGGCGACCGGCATGCAGATGGCGCTCGACACGCCGACGGTCGAGCGCGTCGGCGAGAGCCTGTCGGGCCTGCCGCAGCCTTTCGTCATCCACCTTTTCGGCAATCGCATCGACACGCTGCACGCTCTGTCGCAGCAGGTCGTCGAACGCTTGCGGCAGGTCTCGGCGCTGACCGACATCTTCAACAACGACGCCTATCCGGTGACCGAGCTGAAGATTCAGCCGAAGCCCGACGCGCTCGCCGCCTATGGGCTGACTCCGGCCGCGCTCTACGCCCAGCTACGGCCGCTGCTCGCGGGCGAGGTCGTCGCCACGGTACCGGAGGGCAACTATCCCCTCGACCTTTACGTGCGCATGGCCGGCGCGCCCGACCAGTCGCTCGACGCGCTGCGCCGGCTGCCGATCCGTACCGCCGGTTGGACGCCGCTCGGCCAGCTCGCCAATCTTGATCTCGCCGCCACGCCGGACCAGCTCCGCCACATCGACGGCGCGCGGGCGCTCGACATCCTGGCGACGCCGGCCGGCGCGCCCGGCTCGGCCATTGCCGCCGCGCGACGGTCGCTCGCCGGTCTGCATTTTCCGCCCGGCTATCACATCGCCTTCGGCGGCCTCTATCCCGAACTCGAGAGCGCGGCACTGCGGCTCGGCATCGCCGCCGTCGCGGCGTTCGTCCTGATGGCCGGCATCCTCGCCCTGCAGTTCGACGGTTGGCTCGTCCCCGGTGTGCTGTTGCTGCAGATTCCCCTCGCCTTCGCCGGCGGTGCGCTGGCGCTCACCTTGAGCGGCGTTGGCCTCAATGCGTCGGGGCTCATCGCCTTCGTCACGCTCATCGGTCTCAGCCTCAGACAGGGCATCGTGCTGCTTCACTATGCGCGCCGCAGCGAGGCCGATGGCCGGGCGCCGGAAGACGCGGTGCGCGAAGCCGTGCAGGTGCGCTTTCGTCCCATTCTGTTGACCACCCTGACGGCCGTGCTCGGCATGCTGCCGACTGCGCTCGGCTGGGGACAAGGCGCCGCGCCAGAGCAAGGCTTGGCCATCGTCATTCTCGGCGGAATTTTGTGGAGCGCGCTCCTCAGCACGAATTTACTTCCCGCCCTCTACCTGCACGGGCGGCGCAAGCAGCTGAGCGCCGCGGCCCACGATTGATGCGGCGCTTCGCCTCAGGTTTGTGGAAAACTCGCGGGCCGGCACCGGCGCAATGAGGAATTCGGCTAACTTTTTACTGCTGCATCGCAATACGAGGTACACAAGGCGCTTGCGTTAGCGGGTTTGGGCTGTTCAAATAGTGGCATACCAAGAAGAACAAAATTCCGTTCGGTCGGAACGGGTCATCAAGGAGGGGAAGGAAATGGCCGGAACTTCATCTAATCGCTGGGGACAATTGATCGTCGCCATCATCTGCATGGTGATGATCGCCAATCTGCAATATGGCTGGACCCTGTTCGTCCACCCGATGGCGGCGGCGAACAAGTGGGTCATCGCCGACATTCAGGTGGCGTTCAGCATCTTCGTGGCGCTGGAGACGTGGCTGACGCCGCTGGACGGCTGGCTGGCGGACAAGATCGGTCCGAAGCTGGTGGTGGCGGTTGGCGGCGTGGGCGTGGCGCTGGGCTGGATCGTGAACTCGTGGGCCACGAGCCTGTCGATGCTGTACGTGGGTGCGGCGCTGACGGGCATTGGCGCGGGCGCGGTTTATGCGAGCTGCGTGGGCACGGCGGTGAAGTGGTTCCCCGACCGGCGCGGTCTGGCGGTGGGCCTGACGGCGGCGGGGTTCGGCGCTGGAGCGGCTTTGACCGTGATTCCGATCCGGGCGGTGATTGCCTCGAGCGGCTATGCCGCGGCGTTTTTCTGGTTCGGCCTGATCCAGGGCGCGGTGGTGTTTGTGGTGGCGTGGTTCCTGCGCAATCCGGAGGCGGGTGAGGTTCCGAAACCGACGGCGGTCAAGGTCATCCAGTCGGCGCAGAGTTACACACCGGGCCAGATGCTGGTGACGCCGGTGTTCTGGGTGCTCTACGTCATGTTCATACTTGTGGCGGCGAGCGGCTTGATGGCGGCGGCGCAGGTGGCGCTGGTGGCGCGCGACTACAACGTCGCCAACACGGTGGTCTTCCTGGGCGGCACGACGCTGACCGTGGCGCTGCTGGTGGACAACGTCGCCAACGGCGCGGCGCGGCCTCTGTTCGGCTGGATCTCGGACCACATCGGCCGCGAGAACACCATGGCGATCGCCTTCGGCCTGGGCGGCATCAGCTATTGGCTGTTGGGCTCGGCCGGCACCTCGCCCTGGGCCTTCGTCATCTTCGCGGCGCTGATCTTCCTCACCTGGGGCGAAATTTTCAGCCTGTTTCCGTCGACATGCACCGACAGCTTCGGGCAGAAATACGGCACCACTAACCTGAGCTTCCTCTACACCGCCAAGGGCGTCGCCGCGTTCCTGGTGCCGCTCGCCAACGTCATCAAGGCGGCGACCGGCAGCTGGCACATGGTGTTCGTCATCACCGCGATCATGAACTTCGTTACCGTGGCTCTGGCTCTCTTCGTCCTCAAGCCGCTGCGCTCGAGGCAGATCGCCGGACCAGTCGGCCGCGCGGCACCGGCCGAGTAAGCCCGCACTAGCGGGCGTAAACCAACCGGCGGGCGCGGGGCCACAAGCCCCGTCCCGCCGATTTTTTTAGCTCGGTTGCCTCTTGTCGGCGCCGTCGGCGCGGAGTGGCTTGCTCCGGCCGCGGGGTAGCGCGCACATCTTAGCGATCGATACATCTCCGATCGACCGGTGGACCCCGCGTCAGCGACTGTTGCGGCGTCGATTGCGCCGCGGTCGGCTGTCGTAGCGATTTTGTCACTGCCGGCTGCGGCGCCGCCTGGCCTGCCGGATTTGCGGCGCCACTGGCGTCGCGGCCGGTTATTGCGGAGACGCCGGCTGCTGCCGCTGGGAAGCACGATTCGACACCGGCGGCATTGCCGGCGGAACGCCATGGGTGCAGCGCACGACAGGACGCATCGGAAGGTTGGGGGCCGTAATGCTTGATCGGCCCAGCCGGCGGGCGTTTTCGGCCGGGGCACGACGAAATCGGACTCGACCGTGCCGCTGAACAGAAGCGGCGTCTAGGCGGCGGCGACCAGAAAGCGGCGGGCGAAACGCGGTGCGCTCACGCGACCTTGTGGCGGAACATCCAGGTCGCGGCGCTGAGCGTGACCGCGGCAATGATCGCCATCGGCCATAAATCCGGAATCAACAGGCCAATGCCCGCGCCTTCGAGATAGACGCGCTGCGCGATGATGATGGCGTAGCGCAGCGGATTGATCAACGTGAGGTACTGAAAGGCGAGCGGCATGTTGTCGATCGGCGTGGTGAGACCCGACAGCAGGGCGAATGGCATGATTACGACGAAGATGTAGATCATCGCCTGCTGCATGGTGGCGGCGATCGACGACACGAAGAGGCCGACGCCCACCGCCGCGATCAGGAACAGCGCCAGGCCGGCATAGAGCGTCAGCACCGAGCCCTGGAACGGGATACGGAACCAGAGCTGCGCAACTAGCAGGATCATAGTCGACTGGGTCAAACCGAGGAACATCGCCGGCACCGCCTTGCCGATCATGATCTCGGCCGGCCGGAACGGCGTCACCAGCAGCTGGTCGAAGGTGCCGTTCTCGCGCTCGCGCGCCACCGACATCGCCGACAGATTCATCGTCATCATCATCACGATGGTGCCGATGATGCTCGGGATCATGTGCCAGCGCGTCTCGAGCTCGGGATTGAACCAGGCGCGCATCGCCGTCGCGACCGGTGGACCGGTCTGACCGTGGTTGGCCGGCCACTGGGCGTTGAAGGCGTCGACGATGGTGGCGACGTAGCCGCTGGCGATCGCCGCGGTGTTGGAGTTGCGGCCGTCGGCGATCAGCTGGACATCCGCCGGCCGGCCGAGCGCCAGATTGCGGCTGAAATCCTGGCCGATCTGGATGACGACCAGCGCCGTCTGATCGTCGATCGTCTTGCCGATCTCGGACGCGTTGTCGAGATTGGCGACGCGTTGGAAGATGCCGGTGCCGTCGAACTGCGCCAGCAGCTCACGCGACGCCGCGCCGCGATCCTGGTCGAGCACCGCATAGGGCACGTAATTGAGATCGTAGGTCGCGGCATAGCCGAAAATGAGGATTTGCAGGATCGGCGGCACCATCAGGCTGAAACGACTCTTCCGGTCCTTGAGGACGGCGAGCAGCTCCTTCTGCACCAGGGCGAGGATGCGCCACAGGCTGTCGACGAGCGGCTGGCTCATGCGAGCGTCTTCCGCGTGACGAAGCGGTTGGCGGCGACGAGCGCCACCACCATGCCGAGCAGGATGCCCGCCTCCGGCAGCACCACGGGCCAGATGTCGCCGGCCAGGAACACGGTCTGGAGCAGCGACACGAAATAGCGCGCCGGAAAGACGTCGGCGATGGCCTGCACCGCGAGCGGCGTGCTGCGCAGGTCGAAGATGAAGCCCGACAGCATCAGCGCCGGCAGATATGTGGCTACCAGGGTGAGCTGGCTCGCCGCCAGCTGGCTCTTGACCGCCGACGAGATGAACAGACCGATGCCCAGCGCAACCAGCAGATAGAGCATCGAGGCGCCGGTCAGCACCCAGAGCGAACCGCGGAACGGCACGAAGAACAGGAACTTGGCGGCGAGGAAGCAGAGCGAGAGGCCGACCATGCCGAGCGCGAAATAGGGCAGCGTCTTGCTCCACAGGATCTCGTCGACGCGCACGGGCGTAACGAAGAGCGCCTCGAGCGTGCCGCGCTCCCATTCGCGCGCCATCACCATGGTAGTGAGAAAGGCGCCGATCAGCGTCATCACCATCACGATCAGGCCGGGCACCAGGAACCAGTGGCTGTCGTTCGCCTCGTTGAACCAGATGCGGCTCTGGACCGCGACTGGACCGGTCGTGACCGGTTGGCCGGCGGAGGCGCGGCGCGCGCTCCACTGCGCGATGGCGCCTTGCGCATAGGCCTCGATCAGCCGGGCGCGGTTGGCGTCGCTGCCGTGGACGACGATCTGCACCTCGGCGTCGCCGAGCGCGAGCTGACGGGCGAAATCCGGCCGGATGCGGATGATGCCGTCGACCTTGAGGTCGAGCATCATGGCGCGGGCCGTCTCCATCGACGTCGTGTAATGCGCATTGAAATAGGGCGACAGGCGGAAGCCGGCGGCGAGGTCGGTTGCGGCCGGCGACGGGTCCTCGAGCACGACGGCCACGGGCACGCTGGTCACGTCGAGCGACAATGCGAAGCCGAAGAGCAGGATCAGCATCACGGGCATTAGCACGCCGATGATCATGCTGCTGGGATCGCGCACGATCTGGAAACTCTCCTTGCGCACCAGCGCGCGGATGCGGCGCAATTTCGCGGCGAGGCCGGCGGCGCCGTTCATGCCGCGCCCGCCTCCGGATGGCCGTGGGCGCGCGCCTCCTCGACGATGGCGATGAAGGCGTCCTCCATCGTCGCCTCACGGCCCTCTTGCCGCCGGGCGTGGGCGCGCACCTCGGCTGGCGTGCCTTGCGCCAGGATGCGGCCGGCATCGAGGATGGCGACGCGGTCGCAATATTCCGCCTCTTCCATGAAATGCGTCGTCACGATCGCGGTCACGCCCTGCTCGGTGAGCGCGTTGATGCGCTGCCAGAATTCGCGGCGTGCCAGCGGATCGGCGCCGCTGGTGGGCTCGTCGAGGAACAGCAACGCCGGCTCGTGCAGCAGTGCGGCCGCCATCGCCAGGCGTTGCTTGTAGCCGCCGGGCAAATGCCGGCTTGGCAGGCGCGCGAGATCGCCGAGCTCGAACTGCCGCAACGCCCAGTCGATGCGCGCACGCTTGCGACCGCCGCGCAGGCCGTAGGCGCTGGCGAAGAACTCGAGGTTCTCGACGACACTGAGGTCGCCGTAGAGCGAGAAGCGCTGCGCCAGATAGCCGATGCGCTGGCGCGCCGAGGCGCGCGCGCGGCGCAGATCGACGCCGGCGACGCGCAGCGTGCCGCCGGTGACCGGCAGCAAGCCGCAGAGCATGCGGAAGGTCGTCGTCTTGCCGGCGCCGTTGGGGCCGAGCAGGCCGAACAGCTCGCCGCGGCGCACCTCGAAGCTGACGTGATCGACGGCAGCGAAATTGCCGAACATGCGGACCAGATCGCGGACCTCGACGACGACGCCGTCGCCTTGCCGTTCGGGCGGCTTGTCGAGTGTGACGACCGACGCCGGCCGGCTGTCGCCGGCGCGCCGCAGCAGCGTCATGAACCCGTCCTCGAAGCGCGGCTGCGCCGGCGCGACCGCAACCTGCGCCAGCGCGTCGACGCGCGCGTCCGCAGCACCATCGCGAATGAAGCGGACGCGGCCGCCTTCGGGCACGGCATCGACGATCGCCTGCGCACCGAGCAAGTGCGCTTGCAGGCCGCGCGCGGTCTGGCCGGCGGGCGGATCGGCCAGGAAGACCTTGCCGTCGGCGAGCCGGGCGATCTCGTCCGGTGCGCCCTGCGTCAGGATCTTGCCCTGGTGAAGGACCACGGCGCGGCCGCAGCGCTCCGCCTCGTCGAGATAAGCGGTGCTGACCATGACCGTGGTGCGCTGCTCGGCGACGAGGTGGAGGATGATCTGCCACAGCTCCTGACGCGACAGCGGATCGACGCCGGCCGTCGGCTCGTCGAGCAGCAGCAGCTCCGGCTCCCGCACCAGCGCGCAGGCGAGGCCGAGTTTCTGCTTCATGCCGCCCGAGAGATTGCCGGAGAGCCGGCCGGTGAACGGACCGAGCGCTGTCATCTCCATCAGCCGCGGATATTGCCGCCGCTTGTCCGCGGCCGAGACGCCGTGCAGATCGGCATAGAGATCGAGATTCTCCTGCACCGTCAGGTCCTCGTAGAGGCCGAAGCGCTGCGGCATGTAGCCGATGCGGTCCTGGATGCGCTGCGGCTCGCGCGCGACGTCGATGCCGAGCACCGTCATGGTGCCGGCGTCGGGCGCCATGAGGCCGGCGACGAGCCGCAGGAAAGTCGTCTTGCCCGCGCCGTCGGGACCGACCAGCGCGGTCAGGCTGCCGGCCTCGGCGCGGAGCGTGACGCCATCGAGCGCGACGACGATCTCGCCGGTATCGCGGCGGAAGGTGCGGCGCAGGCCGTCGGCCGCAACCGCCGGCACACGAACACCCGGCGGGCTCATCCGCCGGCCTTCGCCGGCGCGGCGGCCGGAGCCGGCTCGAGCGGTACGGTCACCGTCGCCGGCATGCCGAGGCGCAATTCGTCGCCCGGATCCTTGACGAAGACGCGGACCTCGTAGACCAGGCTCGGCCGCAGATCGGTGGTCTCGACCGCCTTGGGCGTGAACTCTGCGACCGACGAGATGAACCCGACCCAGCCGGCGAAGCGCCGGCCGGGAAAGCTGTCGGCCGAGACCGCCGCCGTCATGCCGGGATGCAGCTTGCCGAGATCGGTCTCGTTGGCATAGACGCGAACCCATTTCGGATCGGTGATCGCCAGATCGAGCACCGGCCGGCTGGGCGACGCCATATCGCCCGGCTCCATGAGGCGCGAACGCACCGTCGCGTCCATCGGCGCGACCAGGACGGCGTCGGCGAGCTCCTGGCGCAAGAGCGTGAGCTGGGCGGCGTTCGCCTGCACCTGCGCCAGCGCGCCGTCGAGCGTGGCCTGGGCGTTGTCAACATCCTGGCGGCTGATGCCGCGGCCATGGGTCGAACTCCACACCGCGCTGACACGGTTGAATTGCACCCGGTCGTTCGCGGCGGCGACCTTGGCGAGCTCGAGATTGGCGCTCGCCTGCGCGACCTGAGGCTCGAGGCGGCTGGTATCGACGCGCGCCAACACCTGGCCTTTCTTGACGTGATCGCCCTCCTGGACCAGCACCTCGCTGATGCGCTCGTTGTTGTTGAAGGCGAGATCGACCTCGCGCAGATCGACGTTGCCGTAGAGAGTCAGCTCGTGCGGCGCATGTGCGCTGCGATATTGCCACCAGGCCCAGCCCGCGGCGGCCGCGACGGCGATGACGACAAGCGCGGCGACAATCGGTGTCCGCTTCATGCGTGATTCTCCCCGCTTCTGATCCGACCACCGAGCGACGCGGTCACATGGTCGTGCAGCGCGTCCTTGAGAAAAGAGAGCCGCCGGCCGCGAAAATCGCGCCAGCCGAGCACGCGCAGCGACGCCTCGCGCGCGGTGCGGAAGAACAGCACGCCGCCGAACAGCATCAAGGTGCGTGCGAGTACGCGCGGATCGTCCGGCGGCAGCTCCATGAGCCCGCCGACAAGTCCGGCGCCGGTGCGCGCGAAGCGGCGCATCACGTGCTCGAACAGGATGTCGAACGCCGCGGTCGGCTGCGCCTGCTCGCGGATGATGAACAGCACCCAGGCCTCGGGCTCGCGTCCGCCGATCAGCAGGTCGGCGAAGGTGTCGAAGAAATCCTGCAGCAGCGCGAGGCGCCGCGCGCGCGACGGATGCTCCTGCGCCAGCGCGAAGCGGATGCGCTCGACCGTCGGACCGAGATGCGCCTCGAGCCGTGCTGCGATGTGCTCGGCGCAGGCGCGATAGACGCCCCGCTTGTCGCCGAAATAATAGGCGAGCGCCGGCAGGTTGACGCGTGCCTTGTCGGCGATCATGCGGGTCGACGCGCCGTCGAAGCCGTAAGCGCCGAAAATCTCGAGCGCCGAACCGACGATCTTGGCGCGCGTCGCCCGACCGCGCGCATAGCCGCCGGTGACGGGGTGGTGCCGCTTGCGGCGGTCTTCGCTTCGCAGTTCAGCCCGGTTCACTCGGAAGCGCCTCTGCGTGGTCTCGGAAAATGTATATCACCTGATATACATTTTGGCGGACGCCGTCAAGAGCGGATCTCCAGCTCCGAGCGCGTGAGAACCTACCCACTGACCACGCGACGCGCCACGTCCAGGAGCAGCTCGTCTCCACCCGGATGCGCAAGAACCGAACACCCCAGCGGCAAGCCGTCGCATTTGGCGAGCGGTAGGTTGAGTTGTGGCGCGCCGAGCACGCCAGCAATACACGTCAGCGTGATGACCGGAACGCGAAGGCGCCACATGACCGACCGCGGCTGGCCAGCCGGCGGTGCGGGAAACGGCGTCGTCGGCAGGCAGACGACGGTCTCGCCGTCGAGAAGCGTCGAAAGCTCGGCTTTTCGCGCCGACTGGAACGCGCGCGCCGACGCGAGCGCGGTGTCGTCGACCGTCAGACCGCGGAGGAAATTGTCGGCAACCTCGAAGCCGAACCGCGGATTGTTGCGATCGATCCAATCGCCAAAGGTCGCCCAGGCTTCACGGCCTTGCAACGACGTCTGATGACGCAGCCAGTCTGCGAGCGACGCCGAGGACAGTCGGCGCCTTTCGACCTGGCTGAAGATCGAACTGAGACGGCTGATCGCCGGCGTCAGCGCCGCCGCCGCGGTGGCATCCGCCACCGCGAACGCGTCCTCGGCGATGATGAGGCGCCGCAGCCGAGCGCGGCTCTTGGGTTTGCCATAGCTCAGCAGCACGCTTCCGACCCGCGCCAGCAGATCCGGGTCGCGGGCGAACCATCCGACGGTATCGAAACTCGGCGCCTGGGTGATGACTCCATCGAACGGCAGCCGGCCATAGGTCGGTCGGATGCCATATATTCCGCAGAAGCTCGCAGGGACGCGAACCGATCCTCCGGTGTCGGTGCCCAGCGCGAAATCGACGAGCCCGCCGGCGACCGCTACGGCCGAGCCGCTCGACGAACCGCCCGGAACACGACCCGGCGCACGCGGATTGGTCGGCGTGCCATAATGTGCATTCTCGCCGAAAATGCCTTTTGACAGCTCATCCGTGTGCGTCTTGCCGACCATGCTCGCGCCGGCCTCGGTAAGCCGTTCCACGACCGTCGCCGTGCGAACTGCAGGACGGTGCCGAGCCAGCCAATCCGGATTGCCGCCACCGGTGACATGACCGGCGATATCAAAGAGGTCTTTCGCCGCGAAGGTCAGGCCGGCGAGCGGTCCACCGGCGGCGCCTTCAAGATGTGCCGTCGAAAAATCGCAAAACGCGCCAAACGGATCACGCATGAGAGTCAAGAAGCGGCGGCCAGCGGAGTGGCCGCATGTCCTGGATCAGTTTGGCGAGGCCGAGGATGCGGGGCTCGGAAAAGCGCGGTCCGACGATTTGAAGGCCGATCGGCATATCCCCCGACGTTCGGCCGCAGGGGACCGAGCACGCGGGCAGACCGCACAGGGTCACAAGGAAGGTCGGCGCGATCCAGTCGATATAAGTCGCCATCGGCTTGCCGCCGATGACGTCGGGATAATTCTGCTCCACCGGAAACGGCGGCACCGGCACGGTTGCAGTCAACAGGAGATCAAAGCGCTCGAACAGCGCACGGCAGCGATGCCATAGCTCGGCGCGCTTGGTCTCGGCGGCGGCCACCCTCTCGACCGTGAGCGCCAACCCCGCCTTGATATTGCTCTGGAGGTTGGGCCCGAACCGATCCAAAAGCGAAAGGCGCTCATGATATTGCGCCGCCATCCAGGCGCCCCGAAGCGTAACGTAGGCGTCGCGCCCGTCCGAAAGGTCGAACGTCGGCTCCTCGACGAGGGCACCGGCATCGGCGAGTCCATATGCTGTGGTCCGACAGATGCGCTCGATCTCCGGATCGATGCCGACGCCAGCGATGTCGGGGACGTAAGCCAACCGGCCGCCGCTTGCATCTGCGGTCGCTGCGGCGGACGCCGCGACGTCTTGCCATGGCGGCACGACCGAAATCGGCGAGAGATCGCTCAACCCGACCATCGCGTCCAGCATGAGCGCGGTGTCAATGGCCGTGCGCGCCATCGGGCCGTGAACGCGTCCCGGATCCCAGGGCAGCGGCACGGGATGGCCCGGCACCAGACCGGCCGTTGGTCGCAGACCGACGGTTCCACAGAATGCCGCCGGTACCCGCAGCGAGCCGCCGAAGTCGGTGCCTTCGGCAAGCGCAATCATGCCGCATGCTAGCGCCGCCGCACCGCCACCGGTCGAGCCGCCAGCGCTGAGCGCCGGATTCCACGGGTTGCGCGTCGCACCGAAGACAGGGTTGACCGTATTGGCTCCGGTCGCGAATTCCGGCGTATTGGTCTTGCCGAGAACGATGGCGCCTGCCGCCTTCAACCGCGTGACCACAACCGCGTCTTGCCGCGGCACATGCTCGGCAAAGAGCGGCGAACCGTAGGTGGTGCGAATACCCGCCGTCGGCGTTACGTCCTTGATGCCAACCGGAACGCCATGAAGGGATCCGATCGGTTCGCCTCGCATGACGGCGTCTTCCGCCCGCCTGGCCTCAACGAGCGCAGAGTCCGCCACGGTGCAGATTGCATTCACACTGGAATTGTAACGATCCACCGCCGCGAGATGGGCTTTGACGATTTCGACAGGGCTTGCCGCTTTCGCGCGAACAAGGCGCGCCAATTCGGTCGCCGATCGGCGATGAAGCGGTTCGGCGTCGCCTTTGGGCATCTACTTCCCCGCCCAATGCACGAACCGCTTTTCGATCAGCAGGAAAATGAGATTGAGCGCATAACCGAGAGCGCCCGCCGCGAAGATTGCGGCATACATGTCCGGCATCTGAAAGAGCTGCTGCGCATCGAACACGCGATGCCCAAGGCCATCGGCCGACCCGATGAACATTTCAGCGACGACGACGATGACCAGCGCGAGCGACACGCCGTTACGCAGCCCGACGAAGGTTTGCGGCAGTGACTCCAGCAGGAGTACGTCGCGTAACACCCGCCAGCGCGAAGCGCCCATGACCTTGGCGGCGAGGAGCCGGGTCTTGCGGGCATTCATGACACCGTAAGCGACGTTGAACAAGATCACCAGCGAAGCACCGAACGCCGCAACCGAGATCTTCGTCTTCTCGCCGACGCCGAAAATCACGAGAAAGAGCGGGAATACGGCTGACGCCGGCGTCGAACGGAAAAAATCGATGACAAACTCAACCGAGCGATAGAGTTTTTCCGAAGCGCCAAGAAAAATGCCGAGCGGTATGGCGATGACAGCGGCGATGAGCGTCGAGAGAATCGTGCGCTCCACCGTCTTAAGGAAGTCGGCACCAAGCTGCCCGCCGGCCATGCCGGTCCACAGCGCATGGAATGTCTGGCCCGGCGAAGGCAGGAGAACCGGATCGACGACCTGTGCCCACACGGCGAGATACCAAACGACGATGAAGCCGGCGACGCCGGCGAAGGGCATGAACATATGGAAATTAAAGCGTTTCATCCGCGACGGACTTCCCGCTGAAAGACCTCGAGGCAGTGCCCTTTCACGCCTACGAATTCCGCATCGGAAAGCGCCGCCGCAGTACGCGGCCGGGGCGCGTCGTAAGTCACAAAATCAGCGACCTGGGCGGGACGGCGCGACAGGAGGAGCACCCGATCGGCGAGATAAACCGCCTCCTCGAGATCATGCGATACGAACACGGTGGTCGTCCTCGTTTCGACGAAAATCCGTTGGAGCTGATCGCGCATGAACAGCGTCATTTCGTAATCCAGTGCGGAAAACGGCTCGTCAAGAAACAGAACCTCGGGCTCGACGATGAGCGCGCGCATGATTGACACCAGCTGCTGTTGGCCACCCGAGAGCTCGTACGGGTACCGATTGAGGTCGATCTTGACGCCCAGATGCGCCACCAAACGCTCCACCCGCTCCTTTCGCTCCGCTTTGGGCAATCGCAAGAGCTTCAACGGATATTCGATATTGCTGAACGCACGAAGCCACGGAAACAGCGCTTCGCGGTAATTCTGGAAGACATAGCCAAAGCGAATCTCGCCGATGGTCTTGCCGTCGAACAGTATCTGCCCGGCGTCGACGGGCGTGAGCCCGGCGATCATGTTGATGAGCGTGCTCTTGCCGCAGCCGTTCGGACCAAAGACGGACACCAGCAAGCCGCGTGGTATGTCGAGATCGAAATTGTCGTAGACAGCTTCGTTCTCGAAACGCTTGCACAAACTGCGGATCGTGATGTGAGCGGCGGTCTCGCGCTCGGCGCCGGCGTCCATGCGGCCGCCGGGCAACGAGCGCAAGATAGGCGGCCGCACAGGCACCGTAGGCCTCCGGATCAATACGCCTTCAGATAGGCATTGGCGTCGACCTTCTGAGTCAGCGTCCCGAGCTTGACCGAGAAGTCGATGAACCGCTTGAAATCCGCCTTGTCCTTCGCGCTCAGCTCGCGGACCATATAGTAGCGGATCATCGGCACCGTATCGACGACGTCGTCCGGCGTGAAGGTGTTCTTGGCGAGATACTGGCGCGCATCCTTCGGATCGTCATTGATGAAATGAACCGCTTTCGCCCAGGCCGCCGCGAACCGCCGCGCAACGTCGGGCCGCTTTTTGATGAAGTCCGAGGTGAGCGCGCAACCGGCAACGAACGCATTCGCGTTGGGGTTGCCGAGCACGTAATGCGCGATGACGCCGGCCTCGAGCGTGCGCGCGATGCCCAGTTTACGCATGGTGGAAGCCGCAGGCTCAAGCGTGTAGGCGGCGTCGTAGGTGCCCGCTTTCAACGCCCCGATCTGATCCGGCGGATTGAGCTGATCGAGCGTATAGTCGCCCGGCTTGAGCCCGGCCTTCGCGAGCACCGCTTTGGCCATCGTCACGTTGGCGGGACCCGGCGCCGAGACGATTTTTGCGCCTTTGAGGTCCTTGAGCGATTTTGCGTTATAGCCGGTACGAACGACGAACTGCTCCATCTGATATTTCCGATTTTGGCTGTTGAGCGAGATGTACATTGCGACACCGGGCTTCTTGATGTCCGCATTCATGCCCTCGATCGTCACCAGCACCGCAGCAGCATCGATCTGATTGGTGATCATCGCCGCGACGTTGGGCGGCCCGCCGATAAGCTTGACCATATCGGTATCGATGTTTTCTTCCTTGAAGAACCCGCGGTCGCGCGCGACGAAGTACGGAAGCGACGAGCTCACCGGAAAGACTCCGACCGTCACCTTGTCCGCCGCGGTGGCCGGCGATGCCGCCAGGCCGCCGAGCAAACCAAGCGCGCCAAGAATGGCGACAAGATACCGTGACACCCGACACAAGCTCTTATCCATGATGCCTCTCCCCGTTCCTGATGTTCACGTGCCCATATCAACAATCGCGATAACCGGGCCACCGCCCTGCGGGCCCTGGTGCATGGCATCGACCGAAACGAAGACGGCCGGGTCGCCGATCGCCGCCGCGGCGACCGCGCCGACGGCCGCCTTCGCGTGACGGTGATGGTGGACGTCGGAATCGTCGAGCATGATCTGCCGACGACCGCGCAGCATGCCGTGCCGGTCCGCCTCGCACTTGATGAAGCAGTTGACTAGGCGACCGTTGAGGTCGGATGCGCGCGGCCGTGCGGGCAACTCGAGGCCGGCATTCCGGATCGCTTCGTAGATGCTGTCGATGTCGAGCGCGTCTTTCATGACACTGTGGCCGATGCGATAACGCCCGCCAACGCCCGTCTTGTTGCCCAAAAGGACGACCTGAGCGTGCGTCAACTCGACGCCCGACGAGCACGAGGCGACGGACGAGTAGAGGTCGAAGTCTTGGCAGATTTGTTCGGATTTCGGCATCCGGATTTCGCCCAGCGCCACGGCGATTCCAAGCGCCGCGGTACCGTTCGACACGCCCATGGAATCGTGAACCTCGCAAGCAACCGTCTTGCCGCGGGTCTCCGCGTCACGGATCGAATCAATCGTCAGAAGCGGGGTCTTGGTCTGCACATAATGGACGTCGGCCGGGTCAGCGAGACCCGCAGCGCGCATCGCGGCACGAACGCCGTCCGCGACTTTTTCGATCATCGCCGGACGACCGATATCCTCCGGCAGGAGCGCGGCGCTGACGGCCGTGCCGATGACCAGGCGACTGGAGTTGGAGGAGCCAGATTGATCGTTTTTCGCGAAGACGGTCGCATGCGGCGTGATGACGCCATCGCATCCGCCCGACCAAACCATGGGGATATGCGCGATCTCTGCCGTGCTGCGGCGGCCGCGTTTCTCCAGGACGCGGCGGAAGGCCTGGTCGGCGAGAATGCGGGTGAAATCGTTGACGCCGCCATTACCCTCGGTCTTGCCGATCACGGCCACGACCTGATCCGCCGTGAATCGTCCTTCCTTGATGCAGGCCTCAAGGCCGGAAGCATCCTGCACGTTCCTGAGTTCGAGCTTGGCAACCACAACGGCCATCGGCTGCGCCTCGTTTACGAACGTCCGGCGCTCATCATCGTATCGTAACCCGGACCGCGGTCGATTACCGGTAGCGGCTCGGATCGTCGGGCCTTGAGCGCGGCCCGGAGCTCCACAGTGGCGGCTTCGTTCACCTCGTATGCATCGGGTCCGGCGGTCTCGACCATGACGACACCATAATCTTCGCGCGCCGCGATGCGCGACACCTTGCCCTGGATGACGTCGAGCCTGACGCGGTCGGGCTCGCGTTCGAGCGGATCGCCCCAGCCGCCGCCGCCGGTGGTCACCACCCGGACGACCTCGCCGGCCTTGACCGGCTCGCCGTCGACCAAGCCGCCGAGATCGCGCGGCGATCCTTCGACGTCGACGGTCACGCAGAACGGCTTGCCCGCCTTGCCGCCCGCCACGCCATAGCAGCCCAGTCGAACCCGATCGGCGGTAACGATCGTGTGGCAGTCGACCAGGGCGCGATAGTGCTTCTCGTACCCGAGCCCGCCGCGGCGCCTTCCGGCGCCGCCGGAATTGGTGTGTAGCGCGAGCTTCTCGACCAAAAGCGGAAAACGGGTTTCGGTGAACTCCGCCGGCTGATTGCGCGAATCCGGGACGATGTGGATCGCGTCGCTGCCATCGGCATAATAACGGCCACCGGAGCCGCCTCCCAAGACTTCGCGCGACAGGAACGACCGTCCATCCCGATCTTTGCCGAAAAAGCCGGTATAGCGGATGGTTTCCTGATCGGCTGGCATCCGGCCATCGACAGCCTGCGCCACCGCTCCCGCCAGCAGACCGAGCGATCGCAACAGAACGAACGAGCGCGCGTTGGTCGCCGCCGGCCATTCCGGCGTGATCAAGGTACCCTTGTGCGGAAAGATGATCTCGAACACGTCGCATACGCCTTCGTTGACCACGATTTCGGCCGCGCGTTCCGGCGTCTCGGCAAGATTGCGCAGCACGGGCGCGATCCATTTGATCAGGAAGGCGCCATCGGCATAGTCCGCCGGCCAGTTGATCGGCCCGCTCGATTGCGGATCGGTACCGCTGAAATCGAGAATGATCTTGTCGCGGCGTTTGGTCATGGTGAGCGCAAGCTTGTGCAGCTTGGGATCGCTTACGCCGTCATGCTCGACGTAATCCTCCCAGGAATAGGTGCCGTCCGCGATCTTGGGCAGGAGTTCGTTCCGGTACATGTCGCGGCACTTGTCGAGAATCGCCTGGAAGCACGCTTCCACCATCTCGGTGCCGAAACGTTCGAAGAGTTCGCCCATGCGCTTTGCGCCCATGAGGCAAGCCTGTACCTCGCTGTCGAGATCCGCCGCGAGCATCTCGGGCACGCGCGTATTGCGCTTGATGATCTTGAACGCTTCATCGTTACGGACGCCCTGGCTATAGAGCTTGACGGGCGGGATGGCGAGGCCCTCCTCAAACACCGTCATCGCCGTCCCGGGCATCGAGCCCGGCACGCGTCCGCCGATATCGTCATGATGCCCGAAGGCTTGGATATAGGCGACGACTGCGCCGTCGTGGAGGACGGGCACCGTGCTGCACATATCGGGGAGATGGCCGATACTGCCTTCGGTGAGATAGGTGTCGTTCATGAGAAAGACGTCACCGGGCCGCATCGTTTCCGGCGGATAGTCGCGCACCACCGCGTTGGGCATCGCCGAATAAGACCGGCCGGTGAGCTTGCGGCAGTAGCGGTCGAATAGGCCGACGCGGTAATCGTGTGCCTCGCGGATCATCGGACTTCGTGCTGTCCGTTCGATCGCGTATTCGATCTCGCGCTCGATCGAATTGAGCGTTCCCTCGACGATCTGTAAAACGATGGGATCGACTTCGCGCCGTGGCGCATGTTCCGGTGGACGCGGCCAAGGACGCTCATTCGAAACGCGTCGCGCGGTCATTGCGCCGCTTCCCCAACTTCCGCCAAACGCTTTCGCCGGATGACGAGCACGCCATGCCGGTCGACCTCGAGATGCTGGTCCCGAAAAACAACAGTCGTCGAACCGTATTCTTCGATGACCGCTGGCCCTTCGAGACCGAAACCGCGTGACAGCGCGCTGCGCTCGTAGACAGGCGTATCGCGGAAGGCACCGCCGAAATAGACGGGGCGCGTCCCTTTGCGGAGCGGCGTAATCCCCGGACGCGGCTCGAGCTCGGGCAGCTGCGGATGCTCGATAAGGCCGAATCCGGAGACGCAAAGATTGACGAACTCGATCTTCTGCTCGCCCGTATAGTTGTAGCCGAACAGCCGCAGATGCGCGGCATGAAACTCTTCGATCAACCGGGCGAGGAACTGCGCATCGACAGTGCCCACGGGTGCCACGACGCGAACTTCCATCGATTGACCGGCATAACGCATATCCGCCTCGCGTACGAGCCGGATACGGCCCGGATCGATGCCGTCGCGCTCCAAGGACACGAGCGCCTCATTCTCAAGCTGCGCGTAAAGCGACGCCAGGGTGCCAAGCTCGATCGCGTCTTGGTGCATGACCTTGGTCACGATCTGATCGGTGCGCCAATCGACGGCGAGAAGACCGAAAGCCGAGAGATTGCCGGGATTGGGCGGTACCAGGCAGGCGGACATGCCGAGCAGATCCATGACCGCCGCCGACTGCGCCGGTCCGGCACCGCCGAACGAGAGCAACGCGAAGGTGCGCGGATCGAGGCCGCGCTGGATGGTCATCTGCCGGATGCGATTGACCTGATTCCAGTTGGCGATCTCGACGATGCCTTCGGCAAGTTGCTCGACCGTCATATGCCGGCCGAGCCGTATCGCCAGCGCCGCCAATCCGTCACGTGCGCGCTGAAGGTTGAGGGCGATGCCGCCGCCGATCAGTGCTGCAGGAATGCGGCCCAGCACCAAGTTGGCGTCGGTGAGAGTCGGCTCGTCACCACCTTTGGGGTAGCACATTGGGCCGGGTTCGGCGCCCGCGCTGCGTGGTCCGACTTTGAGATGGCCCTCGCGACTGATCCAGGCGATCGAGCCGCCTCCCGTTCCGATGGTCTCGACGTTGATCATCGGGATGCGGACGGGAAATGGACCGACCGATCCGGAATTGGTGACGTGCGGTTTGCCGTCCTCGATCAGACAGAGATCGGTCGAGGTTCCTCCGGCATCGAGGGTGACGAGATCGCGGAAACCGGTGATCTCAGCGATGACCGCGCTGCCGAGGGCGCCGGCAGCAGGACCCGAGAGCGCCGTCATGATCGGCTTGCGCACGACCTGTTCCGCGCTCATCACGCCGCCACTCGACTGCATGACGAGGAATGGCTTGGCGCCCAGACTGGCGCCGAGTTCCCGCTTCACGCGCCGCAGATAGTACGCCATGTGTGGCTTCACGAACGCATCGACCAGCGTGGTAACGGCCCGCTCATATTCTCGGTACTCGGGCAGCACCTCGCACGATAGCGATACGACGCAGTCCGGGTACTCCGAATTCAAGATGTCGCGCACGCGCCGCTCGTGTCGGCCGTCCGCATAGGAATGGAGCAAACAGACCCCAACGGCGCGAATGCCGCGGCTCCTGAAAAAGCGCGCAGCTGCGACCGCGCTCGTGTCATCCAATGGACGCAGCTCCTCGCCCTTGAAATTGAGGCGTCCACCGACCTCGCAAACGAGATGAAGCGGCACGAGCCGCTCCGGCTTCACCCAAAAATAGGAATTACCGTACCCATCCGGAACCGACTGCCGCGCAATCTCAAGAATATGTCGGAACCCGGTCGTAACGATGAGGCCGAGCGAGTCGATTGCACCCTGAAGCAGCGCGTTCGTCGCGACTGTCGTCCCGTGAGCAAGGCCGGCGACATCGTCGACCGAAGCGCCCATGTGCTGCAAAACGGCCCTCACGCCGTGCGCCAGACCGACGGCCGGATTAGCGGACGTGGTCGCCACCTTTGTCACTTGCATCGTGCCGGTCGTGCTATCGACACAGACGATATCGGTGAAGGTGCCGCCGGTGTCGATCCCGATCCGCAGTCCGCGCTGCATCGCCCCACTGCTCCAAAAGCGCCGGTGAACACGCGAAACCGCGACGCATCGTCCGTTGGTTTGAAAGTATGAGTATGATCTTGACGCCGAGTCAAAACGCGTTTGGCGATATAGTTATCGGTTTTTCCGATAGATTGTCAGGGCATCGGATCCTTGAGCGCGTCGCGAAGCGCGGTAAGGTACATCTCCTTGCGCCGAGGCAGGGGTTGTCGCCGCCGAATCAGGCTGAACGCGACGCGACAGCTTGGCGCGATCGCCACGACCTTGAGCACGCCCAATGCCACCTCGTTCTCGACGCAGGCGGCGGGCACGATAGCGACGGCCTTGCCTGACTGGACGATGGCTTTCATCGTCTCAATGTTGTCCGCGATGGCAAGGATGTTCGGGCGGATGCCGAGATCGGTGAACAGCGAGAGGACGGTCGCGCCGTAGCCGACGGTCAGCTCGCTCATGATCAGCGGCTCAGCCATCAGCCGCGCGACGTCGATCGGCCGCCGCGAACGTGCGAAGGGGTGCGCGGGATGCGTGATGAGTGTCATCTCGACTACCGTGAGGCGCTCGAAAATCAGGCCGACCGGCATCCGTTCGGGATCGGATTCGATCGCGATGCCGACATCGATCCGTTCCTCGTGTAGATCGTTGAAGATGCTCTTCGTCGGCGCGGTCAGAATTTCGAGGCGCATGCGCGGCGAGCCGGCGTTGAAATTGCGAAACAGCCGCGGCATGAAGATTTGAGCCATGCCGGAGCCCATGCCGATCGTCAACGTATCGTAAGGCGCCCCTTTGAGCCGCCGCGCCGTATCGATCAGGCTGAGCAGGTCGCCCGCAACCCGTTCGGCCTCGTAGAGGAAGGTCCTTCCCGTCTCGGTCAGCTCGACGCCGCGCCCAGTGCGGCGGAACAGCGCGAACCCAGTCTCGCTTTCGAGCTGCTTGACCTGCTCGCTCACCGCCGACTGCGAAATATTGAGACGCGTTGCGGCTTTGGTGAAGCTGCGTTCCTTCGCAACCGCCAAGGCATAGCGGATCTGGCGAAATTCCAAACAGCCCCCTTACTGGCGCGACGACGAGCAGCCCTGTACCCGGATCTGCTCTACTATAACGCGTCAAATCCTTGTGTGGATCGACGACGGTCAAACCCGAATGGCGCAGATTCCGTGGGTTCGCAGCCCCTTATCGCGCGACCTTGGGGGCATAACCGCCAAAATTCATCACGGCGTGAGCACCAGCGCGATGACGACCGTAACGCACCAGAAAATTCCGCAGGCGATCCGGTAGAGATTCAATGCGGCTCTGATGTCTACGACGGTTGCGGCAGCGCGGCCAATGCCCATCCACGCATCGTCGACGCTGACGTCGCCGTAGATGCGTGGGCCGGCGAGTTTTAGGCCGAGCGCGCCGGCCATGGCCGCCTCGCACCAGCCGGCATTGGGCGAGCGATGGCGCCAAGCATCGCGCCGCACGGCGCGGACGGCTGCCAAAGGCGCTGCATTGGGTTTCAGCATCGCCGCCACCATCAAAAGACAAGTCGCCAGGCGCGACGCCGGCAAGTTGACAAGATCATCGAACCGTGCCGCTGCCCAGCCGAAAGCCTCATGGCGTCGCGTGCGATGGCCGATCATGCTGTCGGCGGTGTTGGCTGCCTTGTAAGCCACCATTCCGGGCAGGCCGCCGATGACAAACCAAAATGCAGGTGCAATCACGCCGTCGGAGAAGTTCTCGGCCAGGGTCTCGATCGCCGCGCGGCAGATTCCAGCCTCGTCGAGCATTGCCGGATTGCGTCCGACCACTTTTGCAACGGCGACTCTGCCCGTTGCGAGTCCGCCGCGCTCAAGCGCATCGGCCACATCGGCGACGTGACGATACAAACTTCGCTGAGCGATCAAGCTCGCCGCAAGGATAACGACGGCGACCCAGCCAACCGCAAATGTCAGCACTACACGTTGCATTAAGTAAGCGGCGCCACCTGCAATCACCATGACAGCGACCAGCGCCATTGCGCCGTGCACGCGACGATGCCATGGCGCCAATTGCTCGCGGTTCAGTGTCACATCGAGCTTGCCGATGAGCCAACCGATCCAAGCGACGGGATGGCCGATGAGGCGCCATACCGGATCCGGATAGCTGACGAGCGCCTCGAGAGCCAAGGCGAGCGCGAGCAGGTCGATATTCGCGGGAATCGACGTCATTTATGCGCAACCGTGAACCGGCTTATGCTATCGACGCTGGCTGTCCCGAACCCCCCCAATGGCATGTTACGCGCTCCCGCTCACGTGACCGTTCCGATTCGATCCGAGCCCCTCTACCACGGCGGCGACCTCGCCTGGGCGGCGGAACATTACCCCGAGGCGGAGCATCCCTGGATCGATCTCAGCACGGGAATCAATCCGTGGCCCTATCCTTTTACTCCTCCGCCCCTCGACATCTGGACCCGGTTGCCACCGGTCAGGCTCGATCAGCAGCTCCGCCACGCGGCGGCGGCCTATTACGGCGTTGGTGATCCGAACGCCATCGCCGCGGCGCCCGGTTCCCAGGCCTTGATCCAATTGTTGCCGCGGCTTCGGCCGCGCGGATATATCGCAATCGTCGTCCCGACCTATGGTGAATATGCCGCCTGTTGGAATGCGAGCGGTCACGCGGTTGTGCCAATCGCCACGATTGATGCGGTTCCCGCCGAGTGTGACGTGGTGGTTGTCGCGAATCCGAACAATCCAGACGGTCGCATCGTGTCACCCGAGCGCCTTGCCATCGTCGCGGATACCTTGTCGCGCCGCGGCGGCTGGCTCGTAGTGGATGAGAGCTTTGCCGATACCGCGCCACAGACAAGCCTTGCCGATTACGCAGTTCGACCCGGTTTGATCGTCCTTCGCTCCTTCGGTAAGTTTTTCGGGCTTGCCGGTTTGCGCCTCGGCTTCGCGCTGGCGACGCCACGGCTCGCCGGCGCGCTTCGGGCTGCTCTCGGCCCCTGGGCCGTTTCGGGTCCCGCCAGCTGGATCGGTGCAAAAGCTCTCACGGACACGACGTGGATCGCGGCGACGCAAGCACGCCTGAGCGTCGAAAGCGCGCACCTCGATGCGCTGTTCAACGACGCCGGCCTTGCGATTTTCGGTGGTACTGCCCTGTTCCGCTTGGCCGAATCGGCTGCGGCCGCGCAACTGTTCGACAGGCTGTGCCAACATGGCATCTTCGTCCGCCACTTTCCCGAGCGGCCGGAGCGGCTGCGGTTCGGCCTACCTCCGGACGATGCCGCCACCGAACGCCTCCGCCGCGTTCTTCTCGCGTGGCGCGCCGAGGGACAGCGGTGAGCTTGGTGGGCGGCGCTCCGGATTTCGATACCGGCTTCCGCGACCGGCTCGCCGACCTCTTGGCCTGGCGCCGCGACGTGCGCCGGTTCCGGACCGACACATTGCCGCCAGGAGCGCTCGAGCGGCTCATCGGCCTCGCCTGCCTGGCGCCTTCGGTCGGCTTAAGTCAACCGTGGCGCTTTGTCGTTGTCGACAATGTGAGTCGCCGTAACGCCGTGCGCGAGAATTTCCGCGCCTGCAATGCCGACGCGTTGGCCGCGTACCACGGTGAACGAGCGCAGCGCTACGCCACCCTCAAGCTCGCTGGCCTCGACGAGGCGCCGGCGCACGTCGCCGTCTTCGCCGATCACGGTACCGAGCAGGGATATGGCGCCGGTCGGCGCACGATGCCTGAAACGGCGGATTACTCCGTCGTCGCTGCAATTCATACGCTGTGGCTCGCGGCGCGGGCCGAAGACATCGGGATCGGTTGGGTGTCGATCCTCGATCCGACGGCGATCAACGACGCCTTGGACGTGCCGAAGGATTGGTCCTTCATTGCCTATCTCTGCATCGGCTATCCGCAAGAAGGTTCGTCGGTGCCGGAACTCGAACGCGTCGGCTGGGAATATCGTCGAACGCCGGAGGAATTCATCCTCCGCCGCTAACCGAGAACGCGCGACAAGGCGAGCAATGCGGCGATTTCGGCCGCTTGCTGTATCACGCCGTAGACGTCGCCCGTCGTGCCGCCGATCTGACGTATAGCCAACCACAGGACGGCGAGACCCACGCCAAATCCCGCGACACCGGCCAGGAATGCTGCATTGATGCCGGCGATGACCACTGTTGCAACCAAAGCAATCGCGGTGGCAGCCAGCGCACTCATTGGTTCGGCGCGACCCGCCGCGGCGCCAAGACCGTCACTGCGTGCCGGACCGGCGAAGGCCATGGCCCACACGATGGCGGCTCGGCTGAGCGCTCCGGCGGCAACCAAGGCAACGAGGACCATCACCGGCCGCGCGATCACGACCAACGCACCGAGACGGAGGGCGATCCCCAAGATCAATGCCAGCACACCGAAGACGCCGACGCGGCTGTCGCGCATGATGGCGAGCTTCTCATCCCGACCGTGCCCGCCGCCGAATCCGTCGGCAATATCGGCGAGACCATCCTCATGGAAGCCACCGGTCGCCAGAATCTCGGCACCAACCGCCAGCGTCGCGGCAATCCACGACGACAAGCCAACGAACGACGCCGCGGCATAAATCGCGCTGCCGACCAATCCGACAACGAGACCGACGAGCGGGAAGGCCCAGGCAGCCTGGCCAAGCGTTCGCGTCGCGCCAACGGACACGTGCCGCAGCGGGATGCGCGTCAAGATCGCGAAGCACACCTGCAAATCGGCCAACGGCCTGAAGATCGCCTTCGATTCGTGCGCCATTGTCCCCGCGGGAATTGCAACCGGCAGCCCGGATGTTAGGATGCCGCCGCCCGCACCGCGAGACGGAATCTCGCTTCCGAGGGATTCAATTGCCAGCATGACCACGGCTCGACCGACTGAGTTTCGCTCACTCGACGTCTTTCGCCAGTCGATACAGGAGCTGCCGGGACCCGATTCGTCCACGGCGCATGCGGCGCGAACGCGCGACGCTCAACTCACCAAGCCTCCGGGCGCGCTCGGTCGCCTCGAAGAACTGGCGATCTGGCTCGCCGCGTGGCAGCGCCGCCACCCGCCAACTCTTGAGCGACCGCTTGCGCTGGTCTTTGCCGGCAATCACGGCGTTGTCGCCCAAGGCGTGTCGGCCTATCCGGGTGAAGTGACGGCGCAAATGGTGGCGAACTTCAAGGCTGGCGGTGCGGCGATCAATCAGCTCTGCACCGCTTACGGGGCGCGACTCGAAGTCATCGCGCTCGAGCTCGACCGTCCAACCGCCGATTTCACCCAGGCGCCGGCGATGAGCGAGAGCGAGTGTGCAGTTGCCCTGTCGATTGGATGGTCGGCGCTCGCGCCCGATGCCGACCTGCTCATTGCCGGCGAGATGGGCATTGGCAACACCACGTCGGCGGCCGCGCTTGCCGCAGCATTGTTCGGCGGCACAGCAGCGGAGTGGGTCGGACGCGGGACCGGCGTCGATGATGCCGGTTTGAGACGCAAGACCGCCGCGGTCGATTCGGCGCTCAAGCTGCACGGTGCAGCGCTTGCCGATCCGCTTGAGGCGCTGCGCCGGGTCGGCGGTCGCGAGCTCGCAGCAATCACCGGTGCGGTGGCCGCTGCCCGGCATCGTCATGTGCCGGTCATACTCGATGGTTTTGTCGCCACCGCCGCCGCGGCGGTCCTCCAGCGGCTCGACCGCGCCGGGCTCGACCATTGTATCGCCGGACACGTATCGGCGGAATTAAGCCACGCGCGGCTGTTGCGTCATCTCGGCATGCGGCCGCTCCTTGATCTCGGCATGCGGCTCGGCGAGGCCTCCGGGGCGGCGCTGGCGCTCGGCATCTTGCGGGGAGCGTTGGCCACACATACCGGTATGGCGAGCTTTTCCGAGGCTGGGGTCAGCGGCAAGACCTAACGATAGGCGCCATCCCGGTGGCATTTTGCCGTCGGGTTCGGCTAAAATCCGCTCTCGTTGGAAATGAGGGCATCCGGTATGACTAAGATGGGCGCGACGGGAATTATCGTCCACACACCTGCCCGGGTCGCAAGCCAGCAGGCCGCGGTTTGGGCGATCCTTCTCGGTTTGATGCTGATATGGGGCGTCGGCTTTGCCACGCCTTCGGCATTGCATAACGCCGCACATGATTCGCGTCACGGTCTGGCCTTTCCTTGCCACTGACGCTGGCCGGTGTTCGCCCGTATCATTTACGCCACGCTGATCGCCGGCTTGAGTGCCGGACTGGTCCTGACGGGCGTTCAGGCTGTCAGGGTCACGCCGCTCATCCATAAGGCCGAACTGTACGAACACGCCTCTGAGGCGGCGACGCATGACAGCCACGCGGCTGCCCAAGCCAAGGAATGGCAACCCAGCGAGGGTTTCGAGCGCATCGCCTACTCGACCCTGGCCAACGTTTTGGCGGGGATAGGTTTCGCTCTGTTGCTGACGGGAACCTATGTGCTGTGCGGCGGAGTCGATTGGCGGCGAGGCCTGCTGTGGGGGCTTGGCGGCTTCGTCACGTTTGTATTGGCACCAGCGTTGGGCCTTCCGCCGGCGCTGCCCGGCGGCGACCCGGCGCCCCTCGTGCCGCGGCAGCTATGGTGGGTGGCTACTGCCGCTGCCACCGCTGGAGGGCTTGCATTGGTCGTCTTTGGGCCGCGCTGGTGGTGGAAGTTTGTCGGGATTCTTCTGCTTCCCTTGCCTCACGTGATCGGCGCGCCCCAGGGTGCCGGCGCCGGGACTGTTCCGCCCGATTTGGAAACCGCGTTCATTACGGCGAGCCTGGTCACCAATCTGGTATTCTGGCTGGTGCTCGGGTTGACGACGGCAACTACTTTCCGATGGCTCGTCCTGCCGAAGCTCGGTCCGAACGCATAAACAGCCTGCCACCAATGATTGCCCTTTCCGGTTTGGCCGGTGTCAAAAACGCACTTTGCGATTTTCAACCCGTCAAGCTCGTCTCGCTGCTCGACGCGCCGCTGATGCCGGCGACGCCTGACCTCATCAAGCAGGAGAATCATCTCAAATTGGAACTGAACGATATTTCAGACCCAACCGAAGGGTTGATTCTGCCTAACGAAGAGCACGTCGACCGACTTCTGGCATTCGGAAAAAACTGGACGCCGCCGAGCGAGCGCCTGCTCATCCATTGCTGGGCCGGCGTGAGCCGATCGCCGGCGGCGCTTCTGATCCTTCTGGTGCAGAAGAACCCCGGCCGGGAAGCGGATATGGTGATGTTGGTTCGTAGCCGCGCTCCTCATATTCGACCGAACCCGCGTCTGATTGAACTGGGCGATCGGGCGCTTGGCTGCCAAAATCGGCTAACATCCGCCGCGCGATCGATGCAGGAGACTCCGCCGCACGATCTTGCTGATCGCTATGTCGAATTCCCCGTCAGTCTCGCTATGGCGGTGGGCTGAACGTCGGACATTCTGCACATCGCACGGTTTTTGAGCGATGACGGCGTGCGAAGGCCTTACGCCGCATCAATGAGATGCAGGAAGGAGCCCATCACGGTTCCGCGACGATCGCCGGCGGCGCCGAGGTCGTTGCCCGAGGAATCCCTGGTGCCAAATAACGGCGTCATGCCAACCTCGCTCACGAGGCTTGCGTAATGGAACTCATGACAGCGGAAACGCGCGCCCCTTGCGCCGAAAGGTGTGTCCCGCAAGAGCTCGGCTGTGCGGTAGCCGAGATGCAGCCGGCGCGCGGCAAAACTCGTCTCGAGCGACAATAGCCCGGCCATGCGATGGCGTATCCCGTCGGCGTCGATTAGTCCCGCGCCCAGGACCATATAGCCGCCACACTCGCCGTAGATCACCGCGCCCCGCGCCGCGGCGGCATACAAGCCGTCGCGAAAGCGGTCATTGCCAGCGAGCCGCCCGGCATGGAGTTCGGGATACCCGCCCGGCAGATAAACGGCATCGGCCAAAGGATCGGGTGGCGCATCGGCGAGCGGCGAGAACGGGACGATCTCGGCTCCGGAAACGCGCCAGGCGTCCAACAAATGCGGATAGACGAACGCGAAAGCGTCGTCGCTGGCAACAGCAATGCGCTGGCCGAGCGGGCACAGCGCCTCCGGAGCCGGTACCGCGGCAGGACGCGCTGGTCGTGCCAGTGCGCCTACTGCATTGAGATCGACGTGGTTCGATACCCACGCGGCGGCGGCGCCAAGGAACGCCTCCAGATCTGGACGTTCGCGCGCCTGTACCAGTCCGAGGTGACGGCTCGGGAGCAACAAATCGTCTTGTTTCGGCAGATAGCCGAGAAGCGGCAAGGCGAGCGGCATCAGTGCCCGCGCGAGGATATCGGCGTGCCGCTTGCCACTCACCCGGTTGCAGATGACGCCCGCGATCTCGACATCGCTGCGGAAGCGGCGGAAACCATCGACGACGGCCGCTACCGATTCGCCTTGACCATCGGTATCGATCACCAGAACGACAGGCCAGCCGAACCGCGCGGCAAGATCGGCGGTCGAACCCGTGCCGTCGCGTGCGCCATCGAAGAGACCCATCACCCCTTCGATCAACAGAAGATCGGCGTCGCGCGCCGCCGAATGCGCCAATCCGACCAAAGTCGTCTCGCGCATCCCCCAAGGGTCGAGATTGAGACAAGGCCGGCCGCTCGCGGCGGCGTGAAAGGCTGGATCGATATAATCGGGTCCGGCCTTGGCCGAAGCGACGCGTTCGCCCCTGTCGCGGTAAGCGCGCAGCAGTGCCAAGGTTACGGTCGTCTTGCCACTGCCGGTCGCCGGCGCAGCGATGATCAGACCGGGCGCAATCATCGCGGCCGCCAAGATGCGGCGACGCGCCTCCACCCAATCTTGCAGGCCCATAAATCGAACGAGAAATCGCTCATCGCCGTTGACTCTACTCCAAACACGGCTTGCGCGCGCCTAGGCAACCCACAGACCGATGGATATAAGTCCATCATGGCCCGCATACCGGCTGGACCTTTGCGACGAGGTTGGACCACCGGCGCTTGCGCGACGGCGGCGACCCAAGCCGCATACACGGCTCTGCTGACCGGCCATTTTCCCGATCCCGTCACCATTGGGTTGCCCGGCGGCGGGAAGGCGACATTCGTTTTGACCAAGGAAGAACTCGGTCCCGATTTTGCGTGCGCCGCCGTCGTGAAAGACGCGGGCGATGATCCCGACGTCACGCATGGCGCACTCATCGTCGCCACCGTGCGGCGTGGACCGACCGGTTCCGGCATTATCTTTCGCGCCGGTGCGGGGGTCGGTACCGTCACCAAGGCCGGACTGCTGCTCGCGGTCGGTGAACCGGCGATCAATCCCGTTCCGCGGCAAATGATGCGTGACGCCGTCCTGGAGGCGGCACGCGCGCATGGCAGCACGGGTGACGTGATCGTGGAGATTTCAGTGCCTGAGGGCGAAGCCCTGGCGAAGCGGACCTGGAACCCGCGGCTAGGCATTGTCGGCGGCATATCCATCCTCGGCACCACCGGAATCGTGACTCCTTATTCCTGCTCGGCTTGGATCCATTCGATCCACAGCGGCATCGATGTGGCGCGCGCGAACGGAATGCGGCACGTCGCCGGCTGTACGGGCAGCACCTCCGAGCGCGGCGTCCAGCGCCTCTATGGATTGCCCACACTCGCCCTGATCGACATGGGTGACTTCGCCGGCGGAATGCTCAAATACCTCCGCACGCATCCGCTGCCGCAGCTGACCATCGCCGGCGGCTTCGCCAAGCTGTCGAAGCTCGCTGCGGGCCACCTCGACCTCCATTCGGGCCGGAGCCGCATCGAGACGGCTTGGCTCGCCGAGCGGCTTTCCGAGCTTGGCGCCGCACCGGCTCTCGTCGAGAAGGCGCGCGTCGCCAACACGGCGCTCGAAGTCATGGATGAGGCTACGGCCGCCGGTATCGACATCGCCGGAACCGTCGCCGGCTTGGCGCGACAAACCGCGATCAAGACACTCGCCGGCGCCGACGTTGCCGTCGAGGTACTCGTGTTCGACCGTAAGGGGCGGCTCGTCGGACGAAGCGCTGGATGAGCGATTTGGCCAATCTTCTGATGCTCGGCGGCACCGGTGAAGCCGTGGAACTGGCCGAACGTCTCGCGGGCGAGCCACGGATGCGGGTTGTCACGTCGCTGGCGGGCCGCACCTCAAAGCCGACGCGACCTCGCGGTGAATACCGCATCGGAGGCTTTGGCGGCGTCGAAGGCCTCAAGCGCTACCTCGCCGATCGCCGCGTGGACCTGTTGATCGATGCGACGCACCCTTTCGCGACCACGATCTCGGCCAATGCCGCAGCAGCCTGTGACGCCCTTGACGTGCCACGTTTGATCCTGGCACGCGATCCGTGGTCGACCTCTTCCGGCGATCGCTGGATCGAGGTCGACGACGTCGACCAAGCAGCCCGAGCCGTATCCGACCTGGCTCAACGCATCTTCCTGGCCATCGGTCGGCAGGAACTCGATGCATTCGCCGCGCTGAAGAACGTCTGGTTCCTGGTCCGGCTCATCGAGCCGCTGGTCCAGCCACCGCCACTTCGCGACTATACGGTGATCACGGGTCGCGGGCCCTTTACGATTGAATCCGAGCGCCGTCTGCTCGACCAGCATCGCATCGAGGCGATCGTGGCGAGGAACAGCGGCGGCACGGCCACTTACGCCAAGATAGCAGCAGCGCGCGAGATGCATCTTCCGGTCGTCATGGTGCGCCCGCCGCCTCTGCCGCCCGGCGACCGCGCGAAGACGGTTGCGGCGGCGGTCGATTGGGTGCGCCGCCGGATCTAACGCGTGCGCGACGGCCGCAGGATATGGGAATGCGCCGGATCATAGAGCGCACTATCGCGAAAACCTTCCTGTGCCAGCGCTTGGCCGACGAGGATCAACGCCGTACGGGTGATCTTCGCCTGGCGCACCGCTTTTGCGATCGTCGCCAGCGTTCCATGGATGACCCGCTCGTCCGGCCAACTTGCGCGGTAGACAACGACGACGGGACAATCGGCTCCATAGAACGGAACGAGGTCATCGACAACTTTTTTCAGGTTACGCACCGAGAGGTGGATCGCCAGGGTTGCTCTCGACCGTCCGAGCGTGGCGAGATCCTCGCCAGCGGGCATGGGCGACGCCTGCATCGCCGTTCGGGTCAGGATCACCGTCTGGCTGACCCCCGGCAAGGTAAGCTCGGACTTGAGAGCCGCGGCCGCCGCGGCAAAAGCAGGAACACCCGGCGTTACGTCATAGGCGATACCGAGCCGATCGAGCCGACGACACTGCTCCGCGATCGCGCCATAAAGCGAAGCGTCTCCCGAGTGCACACGCGCAACGTCGAGCTTCGCCGTATCGGCCACCTGCATCTCCCGGATGATTTGGTCCAGCGTCAGCGGCGCGGTATCGATGATGCGCGCACCGGGCGGCGCATAGGCGACGACTTCGAGCGAGACGAGCGAACCGGCATAGAGGCAGACCGGGCACCGCGCGATCAGATCACGTCCGCGGATCGTGATCAGATCGGGCGCGCCCGGCCCGGCGCCAATGATATGAACGGTCATCGCGCTTGCGCCATGACGTGCTTCGCCGCATAGCCGCGCGGCGTATAGACCCAGAGCCGGCCATCGCCCCGAACCACAGTGCGCGTCGACGACGAGCCAACCAGCACGAGCGTCAGCATGTCGATCGCGCCCGGATCGAACGTCTCGAGCGTCGCAACCGTTACCTGTTCGCCGACACGGCCAAGATTGCGTGCAATCACGACGGGCGTGTCGCCACGACGTTGCATGAGCAAAAGGTCGCGGGCGCGGCCGAGTTGATGAGTCCGACGCTGCGACGCGGGATTATAGAAGGCGATCACGAAGTCGCCTTCCGCCGCCGCACGGATGCGACGTTCGATGACGGACCACGGCGTCAGAAGATCGGACAGCGATATGGCGCAGAAGTCGTGGCCAAGCGGTGCGCCGATGCGCGCCGCCGCCGCCTGAAGCGCCGAAATGCCAGGAGCGACGCGCAAAGCTAGCCGTCGCCACGCCGGATCAGCTGCCCCGTCCAAGACCTCGAATACCAGACTTGCCATCGCATAAATGCCGGGGTCGCCGGACGAGACGAGGGCGACCGTCCGGCCTTCGGCCGCCAATGCCAGCGCTGCCTGGACGCGCGCCATCTCGTCGCCAAGCGCAAAATCGTGCCGTATCTTGCCTGCCGCCAATGGGCCAAGCAGATCGAGATAGAGCCGATAGCCGATCAGATCAGTTGCCTCGGCGATGAGTGTCGCGGTTTCGGGAGTCATCCGGTCGCCATCGCCGGATCCGGTACCGACAACGTAGAGTCGCCCCTGCGCTTGTCCGATGATTGCCCCATCGAAGGGTGTTTGAGCGGCGGCGACGGCAACCGTCGCCTGCGCTGACTTCCGTTTCGGCACGATCAATTGCGCATCCGGCCCGGCGGCGGCCAAGGCCGCGCCCTCGGCGACGCCGTGACAAGCGACTTCGGCAAACACCAGATCGGACGGATTGGCCAGGCGGGGCGTCTCTGCCTCCAAGACGGCAGCCGGGAAGAAGCGGGCCGGAACGCCAAACGCCGCGGCGAGGACGTGTATCGACGGCTCGTCGGCCTTGAGATCGAGCGAATAGACGCCAGCAACCGCGGCCTCGGCCATCTCCGCATCCGCCAGGGCGGCCTTGGCAAGCGCGAGCATTTCTTCCGGCGCCGCGCCGCGTTCGCAGCCGACGCCCACGGCCAGTACGCGCGGATGATAGACGAGCCGCGTCGGCCCCCCCGGTTCACGGCGAGGGGTTATGGCAATGGTCAGAGCGCCCGTCGGATCGATCGGCAACTGGCTCGCCGCGAGCCATGGTGCTGCGCCTTCGACGCGTAGCTTGGCACCGGCCAAAAGAGCGGCGACGAAGGACTTATGATCAGCGGGATTGACGAGGGTATAACCGGTGGGCGGCTCGTCGAGTGCAATGCCGAAACAGGAATCGCTTGCCGTGGTGATCGCGGCGGCAACGCCGAGCACGGCGCCGATCCGCCGCGCCAGATCGTTCGCGCCCCGATGTCCGCCGAGCAAGGGCACGACTGCACTGCCGTCCTCGGCCACGGCGACGACCGGCGGCTCGGTTTGTTTATCGGCGAGTTTCGGTGCCAACGCGCGAATCAGGACGCCGGAAGCGCAGACTCCGACGATTGGTACGCCCGCTTCGAACAGAGCACGGAGATGCGCCATCGCGTCCGTGAAATATTCGTCGGCGCGATGCACGCGCCCCGCCAAGCCGTGGAATCGTGCGCCAGGCAAGGCCATAGCAACCCGTCGCGCCGTCGGAACGGCGTTCTCGCCAAGACCAACGACGACCGGCGCCCTGCTCATGTCCAGGCCTCGCCGCGACGGTGCACCAGGATCATCGAGAAATACGGCACATCGGTCGGATCGACCTTGGTCAGCGGCAAGATGCGCTGGCTCGCCATGCTGGCGTGCTCGATATAGCGGGCCTGCGGCAGCAGATCGAGACCGGCGAGAACCTCACGAACCTTGGCGAAATGGCGCCCGACCTTGATGACCGCGGCTGCGTCGCTCTCACGTATGCGGGCGGTGATCGCCTCGGCAGACAGCGGCGCCGGCACGATCGAAAAAACATCGTTCCGTGCCGCCAGCGGCATCTCCAGAGCACCGGCACATGCCGTGAGCGAAGAGACGCCGGGTACGGCCTCGACCGGAAATCGTTTCGCAAGCCTGGCGAAGAGGTACATGAACGAGCCGTAGAAAAACGGATCGCCTTCGCACAGCACCGCGACGTCGCGTCCTGCGGCAAGGTGTCGACCGAGAACCTCTGCCGCCCGGTCATAAACTGTTTCAGCAGGGAAGCGCTCCGGCGACATCGGCAGTCGGATGGCAAATTCTTCCTGCGTCGACGAAAGGTAAGACGCGGCGATCGACCGAACCAGGCTCTCGCCGATCTCCGGCGCGGGGTAGGCGACGACGGCAGCCGATCTGAGAAGGCGAAGCGCCTTCAGCGTGATCAACTCCGGATCGCCGGGACCAATGCCGAGACCGTAGAGGCGACCGCCGGCCGTCACGGCTTTCGCGCCTGGAACTGGGTCACCGGCCGGGATGGCTGCCACGCGCCGTAGGAGCCGATGTTGGTGGCGTGCTCGATGCCGAAACGCACCAGCTCGCCGCCGATCGCATCGCGCCATGCAAAGAGCTGCCGCTCCCCCTCGATGGTTACGGCATTGGCGACCAATCGACCACCGCGCTTGAGTCTCGACCAGCATGTCTCGAACAGGCCGGGTGTCGTCGCGCCGCCGCCGATGAAGACGGCATCCGGAGCGTCGAGCCGCGCCAGCGCGGCGGGTGCTTCGCCAGAGATCACGGTGAGGTCGGGAACGCCAAGGACCGCAGCATTGGCCGCGATCATTTGCAGCCGCGCGGGAACACGCTCGATGGCCGCGGCCCGACAATCCGCATGCGCGCGCATCCATTCGATGGCGATCGAACCGCAGCCGGCGGCAACATCCCACAAGAGCTGCCCGGGTATGGGCGCAAGCGCGGCAAGCGTTACGGCGCGGATCTCTCGCTTGGTGAGCTGACCATCGTGTTCGAAAGCCGCATCGGGCAGCCCGGCCGTGCACGGCAACAACGGTACCGTGGGTTCGGCACGACATTCGATGGCGAGCGTGTTGAGATCGGCGATATCGTTCAAGGTCCACTCTGCCGCGATCCCTTCGCGAATACGCTCGCTCGGCCCACCCAGGTGTTCGAGCACGATCAGCCGGCTTCGCTCATAGCTGCGCCGGCGAAGCAGCTCGGCCACCTTCGCAGGTGTTCGGCCATTCTCGGACAGCGCCAGAATTCGCCGGCGCGGCTGCAGGTAAGCGTTAAGCCGCTCGAGCGGATGGCCGTGCAGGCTGACGATATCGAGCGGAGCCAGCGGCCAGCCGAGACGCGCTGCCGCCAGGCTATAAGCCGAAAGCGCCGGCAGCACGGTCATCTCCATGGCGGGAATGTGCTTGGCCAGTGTGGCGCCGATGCCATGCCACATCGGATCGCCCGTTCCCAAGACGCACACGCGCGTGCCGCGCCGGCGCGTGATCTCGTCAACCATGCGGTGGAGCGGCTTGGTCCAGATGAGACGCTCGCGCACATCGTTGGGCACCATGGCAAGATGGCGCTCGCCACCGACCAGAACCTCGGCCTGATCGACCAGCGTACGGGCCGCAGCAGTGAGCCCGGTCAACCCATCGTCGCCGATGCCGATCACGGAGAGCCAGCGGGTCACAGCAGGTCCTCCTCCACCGCGAACGAATTGACCGCGGCCGCGGCCATTGCGCTACCGCCGCGCCGGCCCAGTAGAGTCAGAAAGGGAACGCCTCGGCTATTGGTCACGAGCGCGGTCTTGGATTCCGCTGCGCCGATGAAGCCGACGGGAAAGGCGACGACCGCGGCGGGTTTTTCTGCCCCCTCGTCGATCATCTCGAGCAAGCGGAAAAGCGCGGTCGGTGCATTGCCGATGGCGACAATCGCCCCGCCGAGATGGGATCGCCATAAATCAACGGCCGCTGCGGAACGGGTGGTGCGGCGCGCGGTCGCCAGCATCGTGGTCTCGGGCGAATCAATCATGCAAACGATCGGATTTTCCGCCGGCAGCCGGCGCCGAATGATGCCGGCACAGACCATGTTGCTGTCGCACAGCACCGTCGCGCCGCGCGCGAGCGCCTTGCGCGCGGCGGTTGCCACGTCATCCGACCAGACGAGTTCGGTCACCAAATCGATCATGCCGCAAGCGTGAATCAACCGCATCGCGACGCCACGCAAATCTTCCGGCAACCGGCCGAGATCGGCTTCGACGGCGATCGTCGCCAAAGACCGTCGATAAATCTCGGCCGGGTCGCGAAGATAGTCGGCCATCATCCCTTGTCCTGGATGAGGGTGCGTGGACCAAGGGGGTGATCCGCGTGCGGATATGGCACCCGGCCGTGGCTTTGGCCTTGGTGGCCGTGGTGATGCGCGCCGTCGGCGTGATGATCGAGGCCATGGCCATCATGACCATGCGGGTGGTGATGATCGACGCCGACCCCCTCGACATGGTGATGATGACTTGCCTGAGGCGTGCCGACCTCGCCTTCGAAACCGAGCACCTGTTCCCGATACTTGCAAAGCTGACAATTCATGACCGCGTGGCCAGAAAGAATCTCGTCAATACGCTCGCAAAACGTATCGAGAACCAGCGGATGGTCGTTGAGATAAGGCGCCTTGATGAAATCGATTTCGGGATGGCGCAAGGCGACCGCGTCCGTCGCCTCGTAGATGCGCTGGACCAACACGCCGGTGAAGAGGAAATACGGAAAGACGACGATGCGCTTGTAGCCGAGGCGTGCGGCGCGTTCGAGCGCTGGTTCGACCATTGGGAAGGTAACGCCGGAATAGGCCGTCTCGCCCCAGCCAAAACCGATACCCTCCCACAACATCCGCATCACCTTGGCGATGTTGGAATTGGCGTCAGGATCGGACGTGCCGCGACCGACCACGACCAACAGACTTTCATGCGGCGGCAGATCCTTTGCTCCGTTTGCCAGAGGTTCGCGCAGGCGTGCGCCGGCTGCGCGCAGCATCTTCGGGGCGAATCCAAGATCGCTGCCATACTCGATGACCAGTCCGGCATGCGCCGCCTGGTAAGTATTGAGCACCGAGCAGATGTCGTTTTTCACGTGACCGGCGGCGAACAGCATGGCCGGCAGCGCGAGGATTCGACGATGGCCGCGCGCCACAAGCCGATCCAGCCCCTCCCGGATGATCGGCCGGGCGAATTCCAGGAAACCCAGGTCGATATCGTAACGCGTCGCCAAGCGCCCGCGCAGCTTATCGACCACGGCGGCAAATTCGCGGATCGCCGCACCATCGCGGCTGCCGTGCCCGCAGAGCATTACACCAAGCCTATCCATCGCAGGGTCCCCTAACCTTTCCACAAGCTGCGAGTCGCTGGATCATTCCGACGATCCGCAATGGCCAATAGCTGATCGAGATCAAGATGCCTCTCCAAATGCGTCGCCAGCGCATCGAGCGTGACGTCCACGGAGTTTTCATATTCGAGCCCGCTCGCGTCCCGCGGTCGTAACTGCGCGAGAAAGCGATGGCGGAACTCGTCCGCCGCAAACAGGCCGTGCAGATAGCAACCCCAGACGCGGCCATCGTCGGAAATTGCGCCATCGGGCCCTTTCTCCAGCGTCAGCATCGGGCGCGCGGTTCCCGCGCCGCTGGTGCGACCCATGTGCATCTCGTAGCCCTGCACGGCCGCGCCACTCGCGACGTCGGTCCCGCGCGTCTCGACAAGCTGCTTCTCGCCGACGAGTTCGGTCTCGACGTCGAGCAGGCCAAGGCCGTCGACGCTGCCGGGTGGCCCTTCAATACCCTGCGGATCGGAAATCCGTCGGCCCAGCATCTGATAGCCGGCGCAAAGGCCGAGAACCTTGCCGCCGCGACGGAGATGCGCGCGCAAATCGATGTCCCAGCCTTGTGCACAAAAATACGCAAGGTCCGCACAGGTCGACTTCGACCCGCACAGGATCACCAAATCCGCATCGCCAGGGAGCGCATCTCCCGCGCCGATAAGAAGCACCTCTACATCGGGCTCCGCCTCCAGCGGATCGAGGTCGTCGAAATTCGCCATGCGTGACAACACCGGCACGGCGACGCGGATGGGACGTCGCTCCCGGCGGTCGACGCGCTCGAGGGCCATTGCATCCTCGGCCGGTAGCTGGCGCGCCAAATCGAAGTGGGGCACGACGCCCAAGCACGACAAGCCTGTCCGCCGACCGATCTCGACCAGGCCGGCGTCAAATAATTGGATGTCGCCGCGAAACTTGTTGACGATGTAGCCCCTGAGCCTCATGCGATCAGGGCCTGCCAACACGGCCCAGGTTCCAACCAGCTGCGCAATCACGCCGCCGCGTTCGATATCGCCCACCAAAACCACCGGCAGGTCGGCAGCCTCGGCGAAGCCCATGTTGGCGATGTCGCCGGTACGTAAATTGATTTCGGCAGGACTGCCGGCGCCCTCGACCAGAACGATGTCCGCATCCGCGCGAAGCCTTCCGAAGCTTTCAAGAATCCTGGGCAAGAGTTCGGTCTTGAGCGTGCGGTACTCGGCGGCTCGCGCGCTGCGCCAGCGGCGTCCCTGTAACACCACCTGCGCGCCAGTTTCCGTTTCGGGCTTCAGCAACACCGGATTCATGTCCGCCGTCGGAGCGACGCCGCAGGCCCTCGCCTGGAGCGCCTGCGCACGACCGATCTCGCCGCCGTCGGCGGTGACGGCTGCGTTGTTCGACATGTTCTGCGGTTTGAACGGACGCACGCGCAGGCCACGCCGCGTGAAAGCGCGGCAGAGCCCGGCGACCATCACCGATTTGCCCACGTCGGAACCGGTGCCCTGGAGCATGAGCGCGATCCCGCTCAAAATTCGACCCCTTTCTGCGCTTTCACGCCCGCCTGGAACGGGTGCTTGATCATCGTCATATCGGTGACCAAGTCGGCAATCGCGATCAGTTCGGGCTTCGCGTTACGTCCGGTTGCAACGACGTGCAGCTGCGGCGGTCTGGCTCGCAGCACCGCAATAATCTCGTCCAGCGGCAGATATTCGTAGCGCAGGACGATGTTGATCTCGTCGAACACGAGGAGGTCGTAACGCGGAGTGGGGCCGCGGCAGGCCTCAATCATTTCGCGCGACGTGGCCCAGGCCGCCTGAGCCGCCCGGATGTCGCGTGCGCGGTCCTGCGTTTCCCAGGTGAAACCTTCGCCCATGGTGCGGATCGTCACCTGCTCGGGGAAGCGTTCGAGGACGGCGCGCTCGCCGGTCTGCCATTTACCCTTGACGTACTGCACGATGCCGACGCGCATGCCATTGCCGATCGCTCGCATGACGAGGCCCATGGCCGCGGTCGTCTTCCCCTTGCCTTTGCCGGTATGCACCATGAGGAGCCCCTTCTCGATGGTCTTGCCGGCGAGCATTCGGTCACGGACTTCTTTCCGTCGCCGCGCTTTTTCGTTGGCCCGAGCATTCACCTCCTGCTCGGACGCATCCTGTGTCATGTCACGGCCTCGTTGCGCGGATTGGCCAAACCCTTGAGGTGCGAATAGGCGATATTCGAGCGCGGCCGCCACAGCCCGCGTTCCTGGGCCTCGATAAGCCGCTCGGCAATCTCCGTCGCGGCTGCCGGGTTGTGCGTCTGCAGGAAATCGAGCACGCGCTCATCGCCCAGATAGGCGTCATAAACGGCATCGAATTGATGGTCGGCAACGGTGCGCGTGGTCGCCGCGAATGCGAAGAGATAATCGGTTGTCGCCGCCATCTCGGAGGCGCCCTTGTAGCCATGGCGCATGACGCCGGCGATCCACTTCGGATTCACCACGCGCGCGCGGACGACGCGAGCGACCTCCTCCTGCAAGGTGCGCACTTTTGGCGTCTCGGGCCGAGAATGATCATTGTGGTAGATTCTCGGCGTGCGGCCGGAGAGATGGCGCGCGGCAACGGCAAGACCACCCTCGAACTGGTAATAATCGTCCGAATCGAGCAGATCGTGCTCGCGATTGTCCTGGTTGTGCAGGATGGCGTCGACGGTCTTGAGACGGGTTTCGAACAAGCCATGCTCAGGCGTGCCTTCGGCGCCGCCGCCATAGGCATATCCGCTCCAGGCGAGATAGGCGCGTGCCAGGTCCCCTTCGGTCTGCCAGCCGCGCTCGTCAATAAGCGCTTGCAGACCCGCGCCGTAGGCGCCCGGCTTCGAGCCGAAGACGCGATGGCCGGCACGCCGCCGCGCAGCATTTGCGTCGACGCCGCGACCGACCAGTGTCGCACTGTCGGCGGCGACCCGTTCAGCCAGTGGGTTCTGTGCGTAAGGCTCATCAAGCGCCGCGACTGCCCGCGCCGCCGAATCGAGCAAATCGATTTGACTTGGAAAGGCATCCCTGAAAAAGCCCGAGACGCGAACCGTGACGTCGACACGCGGCCGATCAAGTACCGTCAATGGCAGGATCTCGAAGCCCGTGACCCGACGAGAGGACGGTTCCCAGCTTGGCTGCACGCCCATCAAGGCAAGCGCTTGGGCAATATCGTCTCCGCCGGTTCGCATATTGGCCGTGCCCCAAGCGCTCACCACCAGTGCGCGCGGCCAAGTGCCGTGTTCCTGGCGATGACGCTGGAGCAGCAATTCCGCCGACTTCCACCCCAGTTGCCAGGCAGCCGGAGTCGGCACGGTGCGGCTGTCGAGCGAGTAAAAATTCCGGCCGGTGGGCAAAACGTCGAGCCGACTGCGGGTCGGAGCGCCCGACGGTCCGGGCAAGACGAAGCGACCGCCGAGGCCGGCGCATATTCCGGCGATTTCGCGCCTGCCGCAGGATTCCACGGCAGGCCGGATTTCGCCCACAATCTTGGCCAGCACGGCACCCGTACGTCGCCAGGAAGCATCCGGTTGGCGGGCGCCGGACACCAGGTCGCGCGCCAGCGCTTCCAGTCGCTCGATCGTATCGCCCGCCGTCCGCCATGTGCCAGGCGTGCAGAGTGCGACCGGCCGTGGACCGTTCCACATCTCGCCCAAAACGCAATCGAGTGGATCGAAGCCGTCGAGCTCGAGATCGGCGGCAATCGCGCGGACCAGCGATGCGTCGCCGCCCTCGCCGCCAAGGCGCGGCAGCCGCACGAGTGCAACGAGCAGATCGATAAGCTGATCACCGACGGGCGCACGGCCGAACACATGCAGTCCGTCGCGGATCTGCATCTCCTTCAGCTCGCAAAGATAATTGTCCAGCTTGCCCAGCGCCGACCCTTCCGGCTCTTCGCTATCGATACCGCAATCGCGATCGAGGCCGATGCGTCTTGCCAGATCGAGAATCTGGCCGCTCAACAACTTGAGCCGGCGCGGATCGACGCCGGCGGCCTCATAAAATTCATCGACCAGCTGTTCGAGTTCAGCCAGCGGCCCGTAGCTCTCGGCCCGCGTCAGCGGCGGCGTAAGATGGTCGATGATGACGGCCTGGGTCCGTCGCTTTGCCTGTGTGCCTTCACCCGGATCATTGACGATGAATGGATAGAGGTGGGGCCATGGCCCGAACGCGGCTTCGGGAAAGCATGCGTGAGACAGAGCCACCGCCTTGCCGGGAAGCCATTCGAGGTTGCCGTGCTTTCCCATGTGGACAATGGCATGCGCATCGAAGCGCGAGCGCAGCCAGGCATAGAAAGCAAGATAGCCGTGCGGCGGCACCAGATCGGGATCGTGGTAGGTCTTCGCCGGATCGATGTTGTAGCCACGCGCCGGCTGGATACCGACGGCAATGTTGCCGAACCGATGGATGGCGAGCACGAAATGACCGTCGACGACAAACGGATCGCCGTCGGGATCGCCCCAGCGTTTGCATACCGCATCCTGCACAGCGGCGGGCAGCTCCGCAAAGAAGGCTCGGTACTCGGCAAGCGGATAACGGATTTCGCCGTTGCGTACGCCGCGCGCATTGGTCGGACCGGCCGTGAGTTGCCGCATCAGTGCGGCGCCGTCGTCGCCGACCGGAGCATTGACGCGATAACCCGCTTCGGAGAGCGCTTTCAGAAGCTCGACGGTGCTGGCCGGCGTGTCGAGGCCGACGCCGTTGCCGATACGTCCGTCGCGGTTCGGATAATTGGCAAGCACGACCGCAATGCGGCGTTCGGCCGGCGGCGTGTTGCGCAAGCGTACCCAGCGGGCGGCGAGCTCGACAACAAAGGCGACGCGATCCGCCACGGCGGCATAGGTGACAATCGAACACTCGGTTTCGGTATCGAAGCGCGCTTCGGTCTTGAACGAGACGGCACGCGATAGAATACGGCCATCGACCTCGGGCAGCGCCACGTTCATGGCGAGATCGCGTGCCGACAGGCCGCGCAGGTTCCCGCGCCAATTGCGCTCACTGCCCCCGGCGAACACCACCTGGAGCACCGGACAATCGGCGGCATCGAATGGGGTCTCGCGACGCTTCTGGTCGGGACTCGACACCGCGAAGCCGATCGCGTTGAGTACGACGGAAGGCGGCGCGGCCTGGAAGAGCGTCGTGACAATCCCGGCCGAAACCGGCTCTTTGAGGCTGGTAACATAGACCGGCAGCGGATTGAGCCCCTGTCCGCGCAGCGTAGCGATCAAGGCATCGACGGGCGCGAGATTGCCCGCCTGGATCAACGCTCGGTAGAAGACGATGGCCGCGACGGGTGCGCCCGCAATCCATTCTGCACGAAGATCGTCGAGCATCGGCCGCTCCCGGCCCGGCCAATAAAGCGCGGCCGGCACAAGCGGCGCGGGTTCGGCCCAGTCGATCGTTCGACCGACAAGGCTCGCGGCATAGCGGAGCAGGTTCCGCATGTTTTCGCGGCCACCGTGGATGCAGTATTGCCAGAGTCGATGGCGTGTCTCGGCGGATAGACTGCCGATGTCGGTCAGCATCGGGTCCGGCTGGTCGTCCCCTGGAAACATTGCAAAGGGAATCGCCTCGGCACGGCAGACCTCGGCGATACGTTCGACGCCATAGGGCCAATAGCTCATGCCGCCGAGTAAGCGCACGAGCACGAGCTTGGCATGGCGCACCACGTTTTCGACGTAGAGATCGACCGATAGATTATGCGTGAGTTGCATCACGTTCGCGATACGCAGCGTCGGGATCACGGCGCCGAGCTCCGCCTTGGCCGCAGCGACCGCCGCAAGCTCCGTATCGGCGGCGGAAAGGATCACGATCTCAGCCGAAGACTGCTTCAGGTCGACGGCCGCGCTGCCGTCCACGATGGCGCCGGGCGTGGTGGCGAGCAGGTGCACGGCTACGCCCCCAGCGCGGCACGGATCGCCGCTTCGTCGAGTCCGCGCTCACCGATGACCACCAGGCGACTCTCACGTCGCTCATCGGCCCGCCAGTCGCGGTCGAAGTAATGCTGGAGCCGCGCACCGACCCCCTGCAGCACGAGACGCATCGGCCTGCCGGCGATGGCCGCGAAGCCTTTCACGCGCAGCACGTTATGCGCGGCAATCACCGGCTTCAGGTGGGCGATCAACGCTTCGGGCGAGGCGGCTTCCGGCAAGGTCAGAGAAAAGCTGGCGAATTCATCATGATCGTGCTCGATCTCGTTGTCGTGATGCGAAGGCCGACTGTGCAACTCATCCTCGACAGCGGCGCCAAGCCCGAGCAGGACGCGAATATCGACCCGGCCATGCTCGGCTGTCACCAATTTGACCTCCGGCCGGATTTGTCCGCGAATGCGATCAGCAACGCAAGCGCGCTCGGCCGCATCGAGCAGGTCAGCCTTGTTGAGGAGTATCATGTCGGCGCAGGCGAGCTGATCCTCGAACAGTTCGGCGAGCGGATTGTCGTGATCACGGGTGGAATCGGCGGCACGCTGCGCAGCCAGCTTCACCGGATCGGATGCAAAGCACCCCTCTGCTACCGCAGCGACATCCACGACGGCGATCACCCCATCAACCGTGACGCGCGTGCGTATCTCCGGCCAATTGAAGGCCTGCACCAGCGGCTTCGGCAGGGCAAGGCCCGAGGTTTCGATGACGAAGTGGTCTGGCGGCTCCGGCCGGTTGATCAGCGCATGCATCGCGGGAAGGAAGTCGTCGGCGACGGTGCAGCAAATGCAGCCATTCGTGAGCTCGACGATGCTGTCGTCCCCGCAGGTCGTGTCGCCGCAACTCTTGAGCAATTCGCCATCGATGCCGACTTCGCCGAACTCGTTGATGATCAAGGCCAGGCGGCGACGAGCCGCGTTCCGCAAAATGTGGCGGATCAGCGTGGTCTTGCCGGCGCCGAGGAAACCGGTGACGACCGTTGCGGGAATCTTGCTGCTCATGCGAGGGCCGCGCGCGCCGCGGACTTCACCGCGACCGGAAGCCCGGCCGTCATGAAGACGACGGATTGCGCACGCTCCGCGACCGATTGGTTGAGCTGGCCGGCGTGATCGCGAAAGGCACGCGACAGGGCGTTGTCGGGCACGATGCCGAGACCGACCTCGTTGGCCACCAGCACGACCGGTCCCGCGAGTCCGTCAAGCGCGGCAATCAACGCGCCCGCCTCGCGCTCGATATCGCGGCCGGCTTCCATCAAATTCGCCAGCCAGAGCGTCAGGCAATCCACCAGAACGGTACGCCCGGCGCCGGCAGTTTCGGCGAGCGCCGTCACGAGTTCGATGGGGACCTCGCGCGTGCACCAGCGGGCGCCGCGCCGTTGGCGGTGCTGCTGTATCCGGCACGCCATTTCGGCATCGCGCGGCTCGGCGGTGGCGAGATAAATCCACGCGCCCGGCTGGCTCTCGATCAAGAATTCGGCATAGCGGCTCTTGCCCGAGCGTGCGCCGCCCAGCACCAGCGTGACCGGAGGCAACGCCATGTCAGCGCGCTCCGTCGAAACCGGCGGACCGAAACGGGCCAGGTCCTCCCGGCGAGACGCAATCGACCACGACTAAGCTCCCCGTGCGACCGAGTTCAATCTTCGCCATCGCACCGGGGAAAGCGGCCAAGAGCGACGTCCGACGTCGGTCTGAGCCCGAAGGCAACCCCGCCCACGGTTAGCGCTGGCTCGGCGACGGCAGGTCTCCTGGCTCGCGGCTCAAGGCGCCGACGCCGGCCTTCCCGGTTTCCCAGTGGCCTCGTTTTGGCATCGGCTCGCCGCTTACAGTTGCGGGGGCAGCTAGGGCCTAGGCATGCGCATATCGCACGCATACCGCACCCTATTCCCATTTGATCCCTACGCGGGAACCGTCACATAACCACAATACGGCAGGGCTACGCGGAAAAGCAATTGAACCGAGACTCTTCGGCAGAATCGCACTGCATATTTTCACCTATGGAGGACACGGAGAACGTCTGCGCGCTCCGTTCCCGCCGGCGCAAGAGATTGTCACCTCTAAACCACCGTGCGGTAGCGCTCGAGACAAACGCCGAGCACCTCATTGGGGTCACGTTTCCACCAATCGCGCGCCGAGAAGATCTCGACGTCGCAGTGACCGGCGAAGCCGGCAGCCTCGACCATGGCTCGGATGCCGCGCAGGTCGATGACGCCGTCCCCCATCATGCCGCGATCGAGCAGCAGGTCGGTCGTCGGTACCAGCCAGTCGCAGACATGATAGCTGATGATGCGCGATCCGGCGCGCGCGATCTCGCGCGCCAGCGCGGGGTCCCACCAGACGTGATAAACATCGACCGCGACGCCGAGGCCGTCACCCAGCTCGTCGCACAGATCGTTCGCCTGGGCGAGCGTGTTCACGCAGGCGCGATCGGCGGCATACATCGGATGGAGCGGCTCGATCGCGAGCTTCACGCCAGCCTTGCGCGCATGGGGCAGCAGCGCCGCCAGCCCATCGCGCACCTGGCGGCGCGCGCCAGCGATGTCCTTAGAGCCCGCCGGCAAGCCGCCGACCACGAGGACGAGGCATGCTGCGCCGATGCCGGCCGCCTCGTCGACCGCGCGCCGGTTGTCGTCGAGCGCCGCACGGCGCCCGGCTTCGTCGGCGGCAGGGAACATGCCGCCGCGGCACAGCGCGGTGACGGTCATGTCGTGCGTTCGCAGGAGCTGAGCCGCGCGCGCGACGCCGCACGCCTGGAGGATGTCGCGCCATGGCGCGATCGCCGTGATGCCGGCGCGGGCGCAGCCGTCGATCGCCTGCTCGAGCGACCACGCCTTGACCGTCGCGGTGTTGATCGCGATCCAACGGCGATCCCGGCTCAGATCGCGCATCGTCACGCCTCAATGCCGCGAACCGCCAGCGCCGCGCGCATGCGCACCGCCGCACGATCGGGATCGCGCAACAGGCCTGCCGCGTCCGCGAGGCGGAACAGGTCGGCAAGATGCAGGGTCGAGCGCGCGCTCTCCTGACCGCCGACCATGACGAAATGGTCCTGGTGGCCGTTTAGATAGGCCATGAACACGACACCGGTCTTATAGAACCGGGTCGGCGCCTGGAAGATGTGGCGCGAGAGCGGCACCGTCGGCGCGAGGATCGCGTCGAACGACTTCGCGTCGCCGCGCGCGAGCGCGCCCAGCGCGGCGGCGGCGGCCGGCGCGATCGCGTCGAAGATACCGAGCAGCGCATCCGAATGGCCGCTGTTGTCACCGATGATCAGCTCGGCGTAGTTGAAATCGTCGCCGGTGTACATGCGCACCCCGGGCGGCAAGCGCCGGCGTATCGCGATCTCCTTGTTCTTGTCGAGCAGCGAGATCTTGACGCCGTCGATCTTGGAGGCATTGGCGGCGATGATATCGACGGCCACGTCCATCGCCCGCACGTGATCGGCATGGCCCCAGTAGCCGGCGAGCGCGGGATCGAACATCTCGCCGAGCCAGTGGATGATCGCCTTGTCCTTGAGCTGGTGCAGGATGCGGCCATAGACCTTGGCATAATCGTCGGGTGAGCGCGCGGCCCGCGTCAGCGCCCGGCTCGCCATCAGCACGATGCGGCCACCGAGCTTCTCGACTGCGGCGCATTGCTCCTCGTAGGCGCGGATCACGTCGTCGATGGTCGCCGGCGCGCCAGCATCGAGATGGTCGGTGCCGACGCCTGAAGCGAGCAGCGCGCCCGGAACGTCACGCGCCGCATCGAGACTGCGGCGGATCAGCTCGAGCGAGCGCGGCCAATCCAACCCCATGCCGCGTTGCGCGGTATCCATTGCCTCGGCGACGCCGAGACCGAGCGACCACAGATAGCGGCGATAGGCGATTGTGCGGTCCCAATCGACCGCCGCATCGAGCCACGGATTGCAATCGGCGAGCGGATCGCCGACGACGTGCGGCGCCGCATAGGCGATGCGGTTGAACGGTCCGTCGGCAGGCGGAAACGCGGCCGCCGGCCGCATGGTGTACGGCGCAAGGCGGCGGCCCGCAACCGGCAGACGCAATGTTGCCATGGCTCAGACCTTGAGCGGCGTGACGTCGACCCAGCGCCGCTCCTTCCAGCTCTTGAGCCCGGCTTCGGCGAGCTGCACGCCCTTGGCGCCTTCGAGCAGCGTCCATTTGAACGGCGCATCCTCGACGACGTGGCGGATGAACATCTCCCATTCGATCTTGAAGCCGTTGTCGTAGACGGCCGCATCCGGCACCTCGGCCCAGGTCTTGAACAAATCGATCGGCTGCGGCACGTCGGGATTCCATACCGGGCGCGGCGTGTTGACGCGCGCCTGGCTCCAGCATTTGTGCAGGCCGGCAACCGCCGAACCCAGCGTGCCGTCGACGTGAAAGGTCACGAGGTCGTCGCGGCGCGGCCGCGTGCACCACGAGCTGTTGATTTGCGCAATGACACCGTCCGCCAGCTCGAACGTCGCATAGGCGGCGTCATCGGCGTCCGCCTTGTACGCCTTGCCGTTCTCGTCCCAACGCCGCGGAACGTGGATCGCGCCCAGGCACGAGACGCTGCGCACCTCGCCGAACAAATTGTCGAGCACATAGCGCCAGTGGCAGAGCATGTCGAGGACGATGCCGCCGCCGTCCTTCTTGCGGTAATTCCACGACGGGCGGTTGATCGGCTGCCAATCGCCCTCGAAGACCCAATAGCCGAACTCGCCGCGCACCGACAGGATACGGCCGAAGAAGCCGGAATCGATCAGCGCACGCAGCTTGCGCAGGCCCGGCAGGAACAGCTTGTCCTGCACCACGCCGTGCTTGATACCGGCCTTCTTCGCGCGGCGTGCGAGATCGAGCGCATCCGCAAGGTTCTCGGCCACCGGTTTTTCGCAATAGACGTGCTTGCCCGCGGCAATCGCCTTGCGCAGCAGCTTGGCGCGCAACTGGGTCGTGGCGGCGTCGAAGAAAACCGTATCGTCGGGATTGTCGAGCGCGGCATCGAGATCCGTGGTCCAGCGCTCGATGCCGTGCGCCTCCGCCAGCTCCTCGAGCTTTGCCGCGTTGCGGCCGACCAGGACCGGATCGGGCATCACCCGATCGCCGTTCGCCAGCGTCACGCCGCCCTGCGCGCGAATGGCGACGATCGAGCGGACGAGATGTTGGTTCGTTCCCATCCGGCCGGTGACACCGTTCATGATCAAGCCGAGACGTTGCTCTGCCATGTCTATTCCTCGAAAATGATTCCACCCGGCCGGCAGTATACGCCAGCAGCCCCGTCAGATAGTGGATCGCGGCCGTCGGCTTCAACCAGACATATGCGCACGTCCCATAAGGTTCATATGCGGGCCAACTCCTCACCCACCGGTGGCGACCCAGTCGGCCTTGATGCCAAGCTCGGCCAGGATGACCTGCGCCGCATTGTAAACGGGCCCGATTGTAGCCGATCTGGCCGTCGCTGAACGCGCCGATCAATAGATCGCTCTCGGTCACGGTCCGCTTACCAGCCGAGACAATGATCGACGGAATACGGTCCGCCGCCAGCGACCGCAAAGAACAACGCAGCGATCGTCCAAAGCAGGGGATATTCGAGCCCAAGCTTGTTCCAGAAATAGCCATCGACGCGCGCGTGTTCGACGGTCGAGCCCAACATGAAGACGAATACGAATAGCGCCGCGATGCGCGTCAGAACGCCGAGCGCCAGCATGGGACCGGCGACGAATTCGACGAACCACGTCACCGCCGCCCAGAATCGCCCGGGTCGGTAGCCGGCTTCCGCGAGGACCTTCGCCAGCGCCGTGAAATCGAGAACGCGCGATCCCGTATTCGGGAACATCCCGTAGAATGCGCGCAGCCCATGTGGAATCAGCAGCAAGCCGACCGTGATCCGCAATAGCGCTTCGGCGGCCGGCACGAGCGCGCCCTCCAATCCCCCCATTTCGAGCACGATGGAACCGCTATAAGCGTATTTCGCCAAGATTGAGGCTGTCGTGGAGATCGACCGCAACCGTTTTGGGTGCACGGCCAGCGGCACTGATCTCAATTGAATACCGCCCCGACCCCGGCTCGAGCTTGTCGAACTTGAAATCGCCGTAGTTGTCGCTGAGGATTTCGGCGACGGTAGCACCGTCCTTGAGCAGCCTGACGCGCGCACCTTCGACGCAATCGATAATTCCGCCGCGTTCGACGGACAGCGATCCGCCGAGGAAACACGTGGTGTAGCGCCACAGGTTCTTGTAGTAGACCCGCGGCCGTGCGTTGATCTCGGGCTTGATCACGTCGAGATTTTCTTCGCGCGCTAGTCGTGCCATTTCATCGTCGTCGAGCTTCACCGTCTTCATCGCGCCGGTCGGGCACGACAGCGCTCCGCGCGTCTTGTCCCAACCCTGATCGATGAGATGGGCGTCGAACGGCCATGCCTGCGGTACGCCCAACTCCTCGTTCCACCAGATATGGCCGTAGGGACAGGCGTCGACCAACTGCTTCTGGCCTCTGGCCTTGACCGGATCGATCAGAACGATGCCGTCGTCGCGCTTCACGATTGCGCCGTTCGTCGCCGCCTTGATGCACGGCGCGTCGTCGCAGTGATTGCACATGGTCGGGACATAAGCGATGTCGATCATCGGCATTTGTCCCCGCTCCTTTTGCAGGATTTTGATCCACTGATGACCGTGCTTCGGCATCGGCGCCGCATAACCCGGGAATTCATTGCCGACGTACTCGTCCATTGCCGCGAGGGTGCACAGGTTGCAGTTGGTACACTCCGCCACGTCGATGATCATGTTCCACTTCTTCATATGCTTCCTCCGGCCGGCTCTACTGCGCGGGCACGACGTCACCGATGCGCAATTCGGACGGCAGCTTTGTCTCCGCGAAAACCTCCGAAATGTGCTCGGTCTTGCCATCCCACGGTTCGATTTGGACGAGCGCTTGCGAGCCGGCGAGCGAATGCGTGTTGCGAGTCTGCGTGCGATGCGGCGTCAGCAGGTTGAGGCAACCGCCGCGGTCCACCGATTTGCCGGGCTCGCCCATCGGATCGTAGATCGCCGACGATTCGTAGCCGTGACAGACGCCGCGCGGCAGGCGTTGGGTCGGCAAGGCGGCACAAATAACCGCACCGCGGTCGTTGTAGATTTTGACCAGATCGTGCTTCCTGATGCCGCGCTCCTTCGCGTCCTCCTCGTTGAGCCGCAGCACTAGATAGTACCAGCCACCGACATTGACGCGGTGATCCTCGATATTGAGCAGGAAGCTGTCCTTGCCGTCGCCCTGGGTGTGGTAGCTGTACTTCGAGTGCGGCGTCAGGAGCTGTAGCGGGTATTTGCGGTAGAGCGCGCCCGAATGCGGCCCCTCCCACGACGGCTCGTATTTGACGATCGGCGGCCGCTCCGGATCCTTGAAGCGCTTCAAGCTGTTGCATTCGAACTCGAGCTTGCCCGATTGGGTCTGCAGCCCCTTGAGGTACTCGCCATGATAATCGGACGGCAGCGGTTGCGCCTCGGGAACGTCCTTTTTGCGATTTTCCCAGAACCAGCGGAATGATACCGGCGCACGCAGATGCTCCTTTTCCGCCGGCACGACGTAATAGCCGCGTTTCATGAACCTCTTCCAGGAAATCACCTGCGGCAGGTCCGATGCATCGAAATGCCGCTTGACCCAGTCGATCTCGTTGACGCCCTCGGAGAAATAGTTGGCGAGACCGAGACGCTTGCAGATCTCGTTGAAAATCCAGTAATCGGATTTGGACTCACCGAGCGGCGCGATCGCCGGCGCCTGGAAGACGATGACGCGGTGATTGAGCTGCTGCTGGCCATGGTGGCCATAGCCGCCGAGACCGGCCCACTCGCAGATGTCGACACGCTCGAAATTGGTGCAGGCTGGCAAAATCAGATCGGCGAATTTCGCCTCACCCTCGAACCAGATCGACTGGTTGACGACGAATTCGAGATTCGGCGACTGGTACATGCGCACGTGGCGGTTGGTGTTGTTCATCGTCGACAGCATTGAGCCGCCGTACTTGTAGAGCATCTTGACCGGCGAATGGCCCGGTGCCGGGTAGCTGAATTTGGCGAACTGGTGCTCGATCGACTTACCGACCCACGGCCAGCCTTCTGCCTTCCCGTCGGCGATTGCCTCGGGCATCCAGATGCGCGGAATGCGCTGGAAACTCGAGTTCATGGTTGGCAGCTGCGGCATGCGCTGATAGAGCTCGACCGGCATCGACGTGTTCTCGAGATCGCCCGACATGCCGCCGTCGGCGTAACCAGGGAAATAGAAATTGAAGTCGAGCGGACTGCCCCATTGCAGATGACCCAGGTTGATCCCGGGCTTGCCCAATCCTTGCATCGAAGCGAGGCACACCATGACGCGGGCCCATTGGATGCCCGTCTGGTTGCGGCAGGCGCCGCCGTGGCCGTTGCCCCAGCCGCCGGGCGCGAGATAGACGCGCTTCTTGCCCCACTCGCGAGCGAGCGCGCGAACATCCTTGGCGGGAACGCCGGTTTCGGCTTCCTGCCATTCCGGCGTCTTGGGGATGCCGTCTTCGTCGCCCAGCAGATACGCCTTCCACGTGTCGAAGCCGACCGTATGGATGGCGACGTAGCCTTTGTCGTAGAGGCCTTCCTTAATCCAGACATAGGCGATGGCCATGGCCATCGCGACCGAGGTCGTCGGCCGCGGCGCGAACCACTTGCCGGGCAGGAACTGGGCCGAGGCGTTGTAGTAGGGATCGACGTGGACGACCTTGATGCCGAGCTTCGGATTCTTGAGCCACTGCCGGCGCACCGTGCCTTCCTGTGCGCCGTAGGAGCCGCTGGTGCTCTCCGGATCCGCGGCCCAGAACACGATCATGTCGCAGTTTTGGAGACAGTCCTCGACCGTGCCGTAGGTCTCGCTTTGGCCGACGCGCAGCGTGTAGCCCCAATGATGGACCGCGCCCCAGTACCAGCCTTCCCACGAGTCGGGATTGTGATGGACGCGGGTCATGCCGATCGCATTGGCGAAGCGGTAGAGCGCTGAAAGGTAGTAACCGATATTGCCCCAGGTGTGATGTGAGCCGTGCGAGGTTGCGATCGCGCCCGGACCGTGATCGCGTTTGCAGCGCTTGATCTCGTCGGCAACGAGATCGAGCGCCTCGTCCCACGAAATCCGGACGTAACCCGACTTGCCGCGATTCTGCGGATTGCGGTCGCCGTTCGAGTCGAAGTCGACCCGTTTCATGGGATGAAGCAGGCGATCGGGCGAATAGATGATCGATTTGGCGTTCTGCCCGTGCGGCGCCAACGTCGTCTTGCGCGGCGGCGTAAAGCTCATTCCGCGCGCCTTGATGGTCCAGGGCTGCGGGTCTTTAGCGTCGAATTCGATCGGCGTCATTCGGACGATCTTGCCGTCCTTGACGTCGATAAAAACCGGTCCGCCATTCGTCATGTTGCAATATCGCGTGATGCCGTCCGGCATTTTCGTGCCGAATTTCCAGCCGACGGTTTGCGCCATCATCACCGTCTGCGCGAACCAGTTGGTCAGATCCTCGGGTCCGTCGACGCCGAGCGTGAAGTCCTTCTGCGCGTTGATCTGATTGAGCCAGTTGATCGGCGGTGTCAAAAGCTTGGCGCCGATCGCGGCGTTCTTGAACAGCAGCTTGATATCGGGATTCGCGTGGTAGCCGACACCCGTTACGAGCTTACCGTCGCGGAATGCGAACCAACGCCCAATCTCTTCATCGCGTGCGAGAATTTGCGCTACGAAATTGCGCTCCTTGAGACGCGCGCGAAAGACCGGGTGGCGGATGGCCTTCCACTTGAGGAGCAGCGACAAGCCGAACAGGATGATCGAGAATTTGCGCGTTGCGATCTTCATGACGATCCTCCTGTCGCGTTTCGGCTGTCCCGTTCTGGGACGTTCTTTCAGACTGCCCGTAGCGCCATTTTCATGCGTGCCGGTCGCACGACGGTCTCATCGGCCATGGCGCGTTCGATTTCCCGTGCGCCCGCACAAGTAAGCGAAAAAAGTCGACCGGTAATTGCCTCGTCGGCCTTCGCCTGCAACAGAACGAAACTGAGGCTGCCGAGAATGGCGCCGTTGGAATCCAAGATGGGTGCCGCAATGCCGACGCGGCCGGAATCGATGTCACCTCGTGTGATGCATCCGCCGGCGCGGCGGAATCCGGCCAAGGTGCTGCGGAACTGATCCCAAGTCTTGCCGAGGCCGGCATTCGCGATTTCAGCCGAATGACGTTTGAACAAGGATTTGAGATGCCGCGGCGACAAATGCGCCAGAATGATCGTCGAAGTGGCGCCGCGGAACAACGGCATGAGCCGCCCACGTTCGTAACTCACCGGCTGCTGCGGTCCGTGTCCCAGGACTTGGTGCACGCACATAACGCAATCGTGGAACGGTCGGCTCAACAACATCGTCGAACCTTCCGGCGCGTACTGGATAAGATCGATCATCACTGGGCGCGCTGCGCGCAACATTGGATCGCAAATCTGAATCTGGCGATCCATCTGGATGATGGCGGGTCCGAGCGAGTAATGCGCACCGGCCAAAGGGCTGAGAAGCCCGACCTTGGTGAGGCGTTTGAAATAGCGATAAGCCGTCGCCGTCGACACGCCGAGTCTTGCCGCCGCTTCTTCAACTGTCCATTCCGGCTTATCGATCGTGAAGAATTCGAGAACCGCCAACATGCGATCGCCACTGCCATCCACCGCAGGCTGAGCAGCGGTTTGGCGGGGTTTTCCCGCCACTCGAAATTTTCGCGATGACCGACCTTTCGCAGACTTACCCACTTTAGACGACCCTCCGTTTTTACTGATATAGGATAACTCCATGTATATTATTTTGACATATTTTGCAGTATTTGATAAAACGGTGTCAAGGCCATAGACGATCCGCAGCAGCCGTCGCTCGCGATAGCCGCGTCGAGAAACGCGAGCAATGACATACGGCCGGAGCTGACACTTTCTCTCGGCGGCAATGGCCGGAAAACTTAGCGGTGACGCGCTTCTGACCGGCGTGATTCGGCTGACGACTGCCGCTCGCGGATATTCGCCGCCCACGGCCGAAGGGATACAATTTTGAGCATGGTCGAAATGGTGATCGAACGGAAGGTCGCGAGGGCCTGCTCGTCAACCTCATTGAGGACGACACGCAACGCGCGGCCGACGTCGGTGGTTGGACGAAGTTCCTCGCCGCGCCTGTGAGTCGGCTCAATCGGTTCGAACAGCTCGATCACATCCATCAGCGTCAGCCGCTTCGAATTACCGGTAAAGCGGTACCCGCCGCCGATGCCTCGCGCCGACTCGACAATTCCGGTGCGGCCTAAATACCGAAGCACCTTCGCCAGATGGTGCTGCGAGATGCCGTATTTGTCGGCGATCTCGGCTGCGGCGAGCTGACGTGCCGGATCGGCCGCAAGCTCGAGCACGGCGAAGAGGGCGAAGCAGGTGGCCTTCTGCAGCTTCATGGACGTTGGCGGTCGAGCCTTGGCACCGGCAGTGCGCTCATTCTAGCGTGGCCTCGAGCTCGAAGAAGGGGCCTGCCATCATTCCCTGGCTGCGGAAAAAAGACAGGATCGTGATATCGTCGCGCGCTGCCATCGTGCGAATGTTGACAACACCGACCTTGCGAAAACAGTCGCAGATTGCATCGAAAAGCTGCGTTGCGACACCTTTGAGTCGGCTCTTCGGCCGGACCTGGATGGCAAAAATCCAGCCGCAGGGCGGTGAACCAAACTCCCAGGCGCGGATTTCGCCGATCACGAAGCCTTCGACGCGGCCCTGGCGCTCGGCCACGAGGAAGAAGCGCTCGCCCCGCTGGCGCGCGCCGAAGCGCTCGAACGTATCCTGCCAATAGTCGGGTTTGGCGAGGCCGGTGACCTCCTCATCGAGCGCGATCACCAATGGCACGTCCGCCGCGACGGCAGGCCGGATTTCCAACGCCACATCGGTTTCAACCGCTAACGCTGCCTTCATCACCTTCCTCGTTCGGCGAATATGATGCGCCGAAACGCCCGTCGCAGGCGAAGGCCGGCCGAACAATCCGTTACATGCCCCACGCCCCAACCGCGCAGATTCCCTGGCATATCCCGCAGGAAATCTGGGTTGCTGTCGCCGATCCAGCGATCTGCGCTGCATGACAAAATGGCGCAGTTCATGACGGATGTAAACAGGTAATTAGGTACTAGATATGCCTGTTTGGGTGGCTCGATCCACAGCGCGATGCCGTGACCGCCGTGCTGCCGGCGTTCGCCCGTGGATCAGTGCTTACCGCGGCAACGACGCCGGTCGACTCGAAGCCGCTTCGCCGCCGCGCGCCTGTTCGTCCGCCTCTTTCGCGAAGTCACCGCGGTCTCCCTCGGCGAGGCTGGTGAGGCGCGGATAGGCGTCGCGCATTGTCGGCATGATGATTTCCACCGGTACATCGGCGTAGCTGCCGCGCTGCCGCAGGTACTCCATGTGAGTCCGTCCGCTGTGATCGAAGGGATGAAGTAAGGCGTCGGCGCGGCCATCGAAGTCGAGCGCCCGAAGCCTAAACTTCTCACAAAGCGAGAGGTTGAAGGTCGGAGTCGCTTTCACCCAGCGCCTCTCGAGCCAAAGTTCGGTGAAGCCGTGATAGATGAAGGTGTCGGTGCCGATGAGCGCCAGCAGACGCGGCGTCGCGAGGTGATTGCGAACATCGGCGAAGGCGACGCGCGCCGGGATGCCACGCGCTCTGGCCGCCGCTGCGAATAGAGCGGCTTTGCCAACGCAGTAGCCGCGCCCGCGCGCGAGTACTGCGCTCGCGCGATAGGTATCGAGATCGTCATAGCGCATATAGGGATCATAACGGATCTCGTCGCGCACCGCGTAATAAAGCTTGACCGCAGCGGCGACCGCACCGCTTTCCGCTCCGGCGACACGTGCCGCGAAGGCGGTCACGCTTGGATGGTCACTGTCGATGAAATGGGCCGGCTGTCGAAAAACGGCGTCAATCTCGGCTGCGGCGGCGGTTGTGGCCATATGAAACCTTCCTCTTCAGAGACCTAGATATGACGCCCGAACCTTGGGATCTTCAAGCAGGACACGTCCGGTGCCACTATGCACAATGGCTCCGGTCTCGATCACATAGCCGCGGTCGGCGATCGCAAGCGCAGCGACGGCGTTTTGCTCGACCAGTAAGACTGTGATGCCCGTCGCCTTGAGATCGATGATGACGTCGAAAATCTCATCGACCAGCATGGGCGCGAGGCCCATGCTCGGTTCGTCGAGCAGTAGTAACCGGGGCCGCCCCATGAGCGCGCGGCCGATCGCCAGCATCTGCTGCTCCCCGCCCGAGAGATTGCCAGCCGCACGGTGTCGGCTCTTTTTGAGGCGCGGGAAGCGAGCATAGAGACGCTCGATGTCCGCGGCGATCGCCGCATCCTTTCTGAGATAGGCGCCAAGGCGCAAATGATCTTCGACACACAACGGACCGAACACCTGCCGGCCCTCGGGAACATGGAGGATGCCTTTCGCGACACGCCGATGTGCCGCCAGACGGTCGATTGATTCGCCGGCAAAGTGGATGTGGCCGGCCTGGATCGGCTGGATGCCCGAGATTACGCGAAGCAGTGTTGTCTTGCCGGCGCCGTTTGCGCCGATGAGCGCGACGATTTCGCCTTCGGATACGTCGAGGCTCACGCCGCGCAACGCGACAATCCGGCCATAGGCCGTGACCACGCCCTCAACCGCGAGCATAGCCAGCCTCACGCGCGCCATGGCGGCCGAGATAGGCGGCGACGACCTCGGGATTTTGGCGCACAGCCTCGGGCGAGCCTTCGGCGAGCATCCGACCGCCGTCGAGCACGAGCACGCGATCCGAGATCTGCATGACGAAGCGCATGTCGTGTTCGACGAGCACGATTGTCACCCCTTGCTCGGCGATGTTTCTCACCAGCCCTATCAACTCTGCGGTCTCGACCGGATTACATCCGGCCGCGGGTTCGTCGAGGAGGAGAAGCTTCGGCTCGAGCGCCAGCGCGCGACCGATTTCGAGCCGCCGGAGGTCGCCATAGGACAACGCTCCCGCGGGTTCATCGATCCGTTCGTCGAGGCCGACGAACGCAAGAATCTCGTGCGCCTTTTTCCGTGTCGCGCGATTCTGGCGCGTGACCGACGGCAAGCCGAGCATCGCCGGAACGAGACGCCGCTCCTCGCGCAGATGACGGCCGACCATCACGTTCTCGATCACGGTCATTCCGTAGAAGACCTGAAGATTCTGGAACGTTCGCGCGATCCCCTTGGCCGCGAGGCGGTGCGGCGGTAGGCCGGTCACGTCTTCGCCTGCCAACAGAATCCTGCCGGTATTCGGCCGGTAGATTCCGGAGATGAGGTTGAACAGCGTCGTCTTGCCGGCACCATTCGGTCCGATGATCGAGAAGATCCGGCCGGTCTCGACGGCGAAGCTGACATCGTCGACCGCTTGCACGCCGCCGAAATGGATGCCGAGAGTCTCGGCAACGAGGAGCGTCATGGAGCGCGGCGCACGATGAGTCGTCGCGCGCTCGGCACGATGCCGCGTCGCAGGAAGATCATCACTACCATGATGATCAAGCCGAGCGCGATCTGTTCGTATTCGACGAAGACGGCGAGGATCTGCGGCAGGGTGACGAGCAATCCAGCGCCGACGATGCTGCCGGCGGTCGAGCCGATGCCGCCCACCACCACCATGGCTACCAGCTCGATCGAGCGGAGGAAGCCGGCCGCGTCGGGGGTGATGAAACCATCGAAGAGTGCCAGCGCCGAACCTGCAAGCGACGCATATACCGCGGCGATGACGAAGGCTCGAAGCTTGTGTCGGGCGACGTCGATGCCCGCGAGCGCCGCCGCGATCTCGCTGTCATGAAGCGCTCGCAGCGCGCGGCCAACGGCGCTGTTCTCGAGATTGAGCGCGAGGGCCGTACCGAGCGTGAGCAATCCGCCCGAGATCCAATACCATGTCACCGGCTCCATCAGGCGAGCGCCGGCGATGGTGAGCCTGGGCACGGCCGTTCCATCCGGGCCTCCGGTCCAGCGCGCCTCGTTCGCGAGCACGAGCGCAATCAGGAATCCGAGACCGAGCGTGGCGATGGCGAGATAATGCCCCCTGAGCCGCAGGATCGGCCGGCCGACGAGCCAGGCCAGCGCCGCCGAAAGGAATACGCCGAGGAAAATGCAGAGCCAGGAGTTCAGGCCGAAGCGCGCGGGTCCGATCGCGACGGCATAGGCGCCGATGCCAAAAAAGCCGGCATGCCCGAGGCTCACCTGGCCAGCATAGCCCATGAAGATGTTGAGACCGACGGCGGCAATGGCCGAAATCCAGACCAGGGCGGCGACGCGGTAGTAATAGCCCGACGGAAAGACGAGCGGCAGTGCAGCGATGACGAGGCACAGAAGGCCTAGCGTCGTCCACCGGCTCGACAGCAGCGCGCGCAACTCAAACCCGCTCGGCGCTGCGCTTGCCGATGAGGCCGCGCGGGAAGGCAAAAAGCACGACGAGGATGACGACGAAGGCGATGCCGTCCTTGTAGGCCGAGCTCAGATAGCCCGCCCCGAAGGCCTCGATCAGGCCGAGCATCAGCCCGCCCAGAACGGCGCCCAGCGGGTTGCCGATGCCGCCCAACATGCCGGCGGCGAAGCCCTTCAGCGCGAGGAGCGTGCCCACATTATAGCTCGTCAGCGTGATCGGCGTGACGAGAATCCCGGCGACGGCGCCGATCGCGCCCGCCAGCGCAAAGGAGAGCGTCATCATTGACGTGGTGTTGATGCCGGCGAGTCGCGCGGCCAGCCGATTGGCCGCTGTCGCCGCGACGGCCTTGCCAATGAGGGTACGTTCAAAGAATACATGGAGGCCGACCACGATCGCCGCCGTCCCGCCGAGCACCCACAGGCTCTGCGGCAAAATTGTCGCGCCCAGCACGGCGAAAGGCGTGTCACCAGAAAAAGCGGGCAGCTTGTGAAACTGCTTGTCGAAAACGACCTGCGCGATGCCGCGGATGAAGATCGAGGCGCCGATCGTTATGATGATGAGGCCGACCGGCGAGGCGCCGCGCGCGGGCTCGATCGCCAGGCGGTGAAGCGCCACGCCGACTACAGCCGCGACACCGACGGCGGCGACGGCGGCGACCGGCAGCGGCATGCCCGCGGCGGCGAGGGCGACGGTCACCATGCCGCCCAGCATGACGAATTCGCCCTGGGCAAAATTCACCACATCGGAGGCGTTGTAGATGATGGTGAAGCCGAGCGCGACCAGTGCATAGACGGCACCGACCGTCAGTCCGGAAAAGCAGAATTGAAGGACCTCAGCCATCACAGCGATTCGCCACCAGCCAACATGCGACGCCCCTCGCCGGTTGGCGAGGGGCGCTGTCTGTCCGTGCCGCCGGCGCCGCCGGCAGGTTCACGCTCATCGCGCGGCTTGCAACAGTTTCCAGTCGCCGTTCCTGATCTCGAGCATTCGAAATGCCGCGAGATTGAGGCCGAGATGGTCGGTCGGCGACATGTTGAAGATGCCGTCGGTGCCGATGAAGTGCTTGGTCTTCTCGATCTCGTCGCGGACTTTCGCGGGGTCGGTGCTGCGGGCGCGCTTCATCGCGTTGACCAGAATAAAGAGCCCGTCATAGGCATGACCGCCGAAGGTGGACACCGGCTCCCCGGTGGCCTTCTCATAAGTCTGCTTGTAGGCGACGTCGACCGCCCGTTGCGGATCGTTTTTGGGCAGCTGCTCGGCCACCAGCAGCGCATCGGCGGGCAATCGCACGCCTTCGGCCGCCGGTCCCGCCAGCTTGATATAGCTCTTCGAGGCGACGCCGTGGCTTTCGTAGAGCGGCACGGTAATGCCGAGCTGCCGGTAGTTGCGCGTGACGATCGCCGGGCCCTGTCCAAAGCCCGGATTCACAACCGCCTGGATGCCCGGCTTGTTCTTGATGTTGGTGAGCTGCGGGGTCATGTCGCTGTCCTGCGCGCCGTAGCTCTCATCGGCGAGAATGCTGATGCCGTACTTGCCCGCGATCTTGAGGCATTGGTCGTGCATCGACTTGCCGAAGGCGTCGGTGCCCGAGATCATGCCGATCTTGGTGAGCTTGCGCGCCTTGAGATCGCCGAAGATCTTTTCGCAGGCCATGCGGTCGGTTTGAGGCGTCTTGAACACGTATTTACGCACCGGCTCGATGATCTCCACGGCACCGGCGAGCGAGATAAAAGGAATATGCGCGTCCTCGAAGATTGGCGCCATGGCGAGGCTCGTGCCCGTGGTCGTGCCGCCGACCATCGCCGTCACTTTGTCCACCTCGATAAGGCGGGTAGCAAAGGTGCGCGCCTTGGTGGGATCGGCGCCATCGTCATAGACCACGAGTGCGATCTTCTTACCGAGAACGCCGCCTGCCGCGTTGATCTTGTCGACATAGAGGCGGAGCGTCTTCTCCTCGGGCGAGCCGAGAAACGAGGCCGGTCCGGTCGCCGAAAGGACGGTGCCGATCTTGATGTCCTGAGCCACCGCGTGTCCGCCGCTTGCCGTCACGGCAACGAAAGCGGCGGCCAACAGCGAAACGAGGCGGATGGGCGTCTTCATATTGTTTCCTCCCTGGGGCATGTCACATTCTTCCCCACAGTAGGGAAGCGCGTTTCCCAGGCTTCTGCCTTGATCTAGATCAATCCCGTGCAGCCTGCCTGCATGCCTACGTTTGCCGAGCGACGTGCCAGGGACACGAGGCATTGTCGGTTGCACCGACGCTGCCGATCCAAGCGGGGGCGGCCGCTGGCGCCAGCCGACTGGACACGCATTGATCCAGATCAAATACAGGCTTCGCCGAAGAGTTCAAACTTTGCGGCTAAATCGGTATTCAAGTGCCGAATAAGCGAGGGAGAAGCGTCATGAAGCCGAGCTTGGTGGCCGGGGTCGTTTTCGAGCGCCGGCTCGTTGTCGACGATGCTCGCACCATCGGCTTCATGGGCGAAGCGGGGCGCGTCTATGCGACGCCGGCCCTGGTGCGTGACATTGAGCATACGTGTCGGGACGGTCTCCTTAAGCATCTCGATGCCGGCGAGGATTCCGTCGGCGCACGCATCGAACTCGACCATTTGGCGCCGACTCTGCTCGGCATGGCCGTCGATATCCGGGCAACGGTGACCGGGCTTAAGGGCCGGCTCGTCACCCTTGAGATCGTCGCGCGTGATCCGTTGGATCAGATTGCGCGCGGCAAGCATGTGCGCTTCGTCGTCGACACCGAAAAGACGATCGAGCGGCTCAAGGCCAAGGCGGCGAAAGCGAAAACGGTAGGGGTGCCCGGCTCATGACGGCGGCCTCAACGGCCGGCGCGAAGCGGGTTCCGACCTATTGCTACCAATGCGTGGCCGGCCCCGACCTCTTCACCGTCCGCGTGCAGGATGGCGTCGCGCTTGCGGTCGACCCGGATTTTTGCGCCTCCGCAATCCATCCTGGCGCGGGGCGGATATGCGTCAAGGCCTACGGGCTGATCCAGAAAACATACAATCCGCATCGCATCCTGACGCCGATGAAGCGCACCAATCCAAGAAAGGGGCGCGACCAGGATCCCGGATTCGTCCCGATCTCGTGGGACGAGGCGTTCGACATCATCGCTGAGAAGCTCAACGCCATTCGCGCTGCCGGCCTGCTCGATGACTCGGGCTACCCCAAGGTGGCCGCGAGCTTCGGTGGCGGCGGCACGCCGCAATTCTATATGGGAACCTTTCCCGCCTTCCTCGCCGCCTGGGGGCCGATCGACATGGGCTTTGGCAGCGGCCAGGGTGTCAAATGCTACCACTCGGAACATCTCTATGGCGAGCTCTGGCATCGCGCCTTCACGGTCTCGCCGGACACGCCCTCCTGCCGCTACGTCATCTCGCTCGGTAGCAACACCGATGCGTCGGGCGGCGTCGCCGGCGTCAAGCGACACGCCGATGCGCGCGCCCGGGGCCTCCGCCGTGTCCAGATCGAGCCGCATCTCTCGGTGACCGGCGCCTGTTCGGCGGAATGGGTCCCGATCCGTCCGAAAACGGACGCAGCGTTCCTCTATGCCCTCATCCATGTCTTGTTGCACGAGCAGCCGCGCACCCGCCTCGATCTTGCGTTCCTCGCCGAGCGCACGGCCTCGCCCTATCTCGTCGGCGCCCACGGCTATTATTTGCGCGATCCGGCGACCCGAAAGCCGCTGATCTGGGACCGGCAGCGCAATTCAGCGGTCAGCTACGATGCGTCAGGCGCCGCGCCGGCGCTCGAAGGCCGCTTCAGTGCTGCGGCGGTCGAGATCGGTCCTGATGGCGAGCGCCTTGCCGAAGGCGAGCTTGTCGGTGAGACCGGATTCGCCAAGCTTGTCGCGCATGTGGCGCCCTACACGCCCGAATGGGCGGCGACAGTCTGCGATGTGCCGGCAGCGACCATTCGCCGGATCGCCAATGAGTTTCTCGCGCAGGCTTCTATCGGCGAAACCGTCGAGATCGACGGCCAGACGCTCCCCTTCCGACCGGTCGCCATAACGCTCGGCAAGACCGTTAACAACGGCTGGGGCGGATATGAGTGTTGCTGGGCGCGCACGGTGGCGGTGGCGCTGGTCGGCGCGCTCGAGGTTCCCGGCGGGACGCTCGGCACAACGGTGCGGCTCAACCGGCCGATGTCCGATCGCATCGGCAGCGTCAAGCCCGGGGGCGACGGGTTCATGGACTATCCGTTCAATCCGACCGACCCTGCGCATTGGTCGCCGCGGCCCAATATTCGCAATGCCTATCGCACGCTGGTGCCAATCGCCGCCAACGGTCCTTGGAGCCAAGCGCTGGGCCCGACGCATCTCGCCTGGATGTTCCTGGACGGGACACCCGACGGCCTGCCGAAGGTGACCTTTCCCGAGCTTTGGTTCCTCTACCGCACCAACCCGGCCATTTCCTTCTGGGACACGGCAGCGCTTGTCGACAAGATGGCGCGTTTCCCCTTCGTCGTCGCCTTCGCCTATACGCACGACGAATCGAACCACATGGCGGACATCCTGCTCCCGGAATGCACGGATCTCGAGGGGCTGCAGCTCATCCGCATCGGCGGCACGAAATATGTCGAACAGTTCTGGGAACAGGAAGGGTTCGCCCTGCGTCAGCCGGCGGTCGAGCCGCGCGGCACCGCCCGCGACTTCACCGATATCGCGACGGAGCTGGCGCGGCGGACGGGCCTCATCGAAGGCTACAACGCCGCCATCAACCGCGGCGCCGCGGGCGTACCTCTGAAGACGGAGCGCTACGATTTCAGCCTCGCTCCCACCATTCCGCACCGGCGGGACGAAATCTGGGATGCCGTCTGCCGTGCCGCCAGCGCCGAGGTCACCGAGGGCGCTGCTACCGACGGTCTCGACTGGTACAAGACACACGGTTTCCGAACCCGGCCGTTCCCGCACAGCGACTGGTATCTCTACCCAGCGCTCGAACGGCACGGATTGCGCTTCGAGCTGCCGTACCAGGAACGGCTCTACCGCATCGGCCAGGAACTCGGGCGCCGCCTTCACGAGCGCGGCATGACTTGGTGGGACAACCAACTCAGCGAATATCAGGCGCTGCCCGCGTGGAAGAATTTCCCGGCTCTCTGGGAAAAAGCGGTCGTCCAGATGGGCAGTAAGCCGGAAGACTTCCCCTTCTGGCTCGTTACCGCCCGCAGCATGCAATACGCCTGGGGCGGCAACGTCGGCATTCAACTCATCCACGAGGTGGCGGCAAACATCGCCGGCCATGGCGGCGTCATCATCAATGCCGGCGTTGCCGCGCGGCTTGACATAGCCGACGGCGACCTTGTCGAGATCCGCACGCCGCGGCGTTCGACGCGCGGTCGGGCGGTGCTTCGCCAGGGTATCCGTCCGGATACGTTGCTTATGATCGGGCAGTTCGATCACTGGGCCACCCCCTTTGCGCGCGACCTCGATGTCCCCAGCATGAACGCGCTGGTGCCACTTTCGCTCGATCTCACCGACGCGACCGGCTCGGGTGCCGATCTCGTGCGCGTCGGCCTTAAACGCTTGAGCGGGCCGTCATGACGCGCTGGGTGATGGTCGTCGATCTCGATCGCTGCGTCGGCTGCCAGACCTGCACCGCCGCTTGCAAACAGGCCAACGCGACGCCGCCTGACGTGCAATGGCGGCGCGTTCTCGATATGGAGACAGGCGCTTATCCCGACGTTCGCCGCACCTTCGTGCCCGTCGGCTGCATGCATTGCGACGACCCGCCCTGCATGTCGGTATGCCCGTCGACCGCGACGCGCAAGCGCGCCGACGGCATCGTCACGATCGATTATGATCTTTGCATCGGCTGCGGCTATTGCATCGTCGCCTGCCCCTATCAGGCTCGTTATCGGACCGACCGCGCCAACTTCGCCTATGGCGGCAGTAATCCTAATGAGGCGGAGGCCAAGTGCTTCGACGAGAGACGGCTGGGTGTGGCGACGAAGTGCACTTTCTGCGTCGATCGCATCGATGCCGGCATCGAACAGGGCCTGACACCGGGTGTCGATCCCGAGGCAACGCCGGCCTGCGTCAATTCCTGCATCGCTGGCGCGCTCCATTTCGGCGACATCGAGCGTGCCGAGAGTAAAGTTTCGGTCCTGCTGGCCAAGAATCACCACTGCCGCATGCATGAGGAGCTCGGGACCGGCCCTCGCATCTATTACCTCCAGGACTAACCATGGAACACATCGCCCCTTGGTTGCAGACCAGTTGGGACCGTCGCGCCGCGGGCAATTTCATTGGTGGCGGCACCGGCAGCGGCTTAGCGATGATTGCGGCGGCGAGCGCGCTCTGGAGCGGTAATTTGCAGCGGCCGCCTCTGGCCGTCGCGGCGCTCGCCATCGCAGCCGGTCTTGCCCTGGTCTGGCTCGAGATCGGCCGGCCGTGGCGGTTTCTGCACGTCTTTTTCCACCCGCAGACCTCGTGGATGACGCGTGAGGCCCTGCTCGCGCCCCCGCTCCTCCTCGCGCTCGCTGCCGCGGCCTGGACCGGCGATGGTGTAGCGACCGCGTTCGCCGCATTGCTCGCCCTCGCTTTCCTCTATTCTCAGGCCCGCATCCTACGCGCGGCGCAAGGCATTCCGGCGTGGCGCGAACCCGCAATCGTGCCGCTGATGCTTGCGACTGGATTCGCGGACGGCGCTGGCGCGTTTCTTGCGCTGGCCGCCGCAGATACATTTGTGCTGGTCGTCGCGATCGCCGCGATCATTGCACGATGGTTCGCTTGGACCACGTATCGCCGGCGCCTTGGGCGCAATGGCGCCCCCATCGGCGCGCTTGCCGCGCTCACGGCGATCGACGCGCCAGTGCTGTTGCTGGGCACGGTTGCGCCCTTGGTTCTCCTCGTCGCCGCGCTCGTCTTGCCCCGCCTCGCCGTCCCACTCGCGCTTGCAGCGGGATTGCTGGCGCTCGGCAGCGGTTGGTTAGTCAAAGGCGTGATCGTGACTCGTGCTGCCTTCAATCAGGGATTTGCTTTGCCGCATCTGCCCCGGCGTCGCACCGCGGGCGAGGAATCGAGTGCACCAAAGGGGGGCTGAGACATGGCCACACATGCATTGCGCAACAAAAACGGCGGGCGACAACACGCCTATTTCTCGCCGGACGTCGAGACGATGCCCCGGAAACAGCTCCAGCGGCTGCAGTTCGAGCGCTTGAGGCACGTGCTGCATCACGCCTACGCCAACGTGCCGCATTACCGCCGCAGCTTCGAGGCCGCCCGCGTAACGCCCCTTGCCTTGCGCGGACTCGGCGACCTTCCCCGCTTTCCGTTCACCTCGAAGACGGCTCTGCGCGACAATTATCCCTTCGGCCTCTTCGCCGTACCGCGCGAAGACGTCATTCGGCTCCATGCCTCATCGGGCACGACGGGAAAGGCGACTGTCGTCGGATACACCGCCGCCGACCTCGCCAACTGGGCGCTGCTGATGGCGCGCTCATTCGTCTGCGCCGGCGCGCGTCGCGGCGATATCGTGCACAATGCGTACGGGTACGGTCTCTTCACTGGCGGGCTCGGCGCCCATGACGGGGCGCAGCGGCTCGGCTGCACCGTCGTGCCGGCCTCGGGCGGCGGCACGGAGCGGCAGGTGACGCTGATGGCAGATTTCGCCGCGAACGTGTTGTGCGCGACGCCGTCCTATGCCCTCAACATCGCCGAGGTCGCCGAGCGCATGAACGTCGATTTGCGCGGCGGGCCGCTGCGCATCGGGCTGTTCGGCGCCGAGCCGTGGAGCGAGGCGTTGCGCCAGGAACTGGAGAGTCGGCTGGGCCTCAAGGCCATCGACATCTATGGCCTCTCCGAGGTCTTGGGACCCGGAGTCGCCGTCGAATGTCACGAGGCTCAGGCGGGATTGCACGGTTGGGAAGACCATTTTTTCTTCGAGATCGTCGATCCCGAGACGGGCGAGCCGCTCGACATGGGCGAAACCGGGGAGCTGGTCATCACCACACTGACCAAGGAAGCGCTGCCGATGATTCGTTACCGCACACGCGACATCACGCGGCTCAGCGACGAGCCTTGCCGCTGCGGACGCACCCATGTGCGCATACGGCGCATCACCGGCCGCAGCGACGACATGCTGATCGTGCGCGGCGTCAACGTCTATCCGTCGCAGATCGAGGCGGCATTGGTCGGCCTGCCGCGAATTTCGCCGCATTATCAGCTCGTGATCGAGCGCAAGGGTGCTCTCGACCAGGTGACGGTAGAGGTCGAGGCAGATCCGTTGGTGGCGATTGACGATATGGCGACGCGCCGGTCGATCGCTGATGCGGTCAGTCACCACCTGAAATCGCTCGTCGGAATCTCATGCGAGGTAATAGTGAAACGCCCCGGCGAGGTGCCGCGCTCGCAAGGCAAGGCGGTGCGCGTTCGCGACCTGCGGCCGAAGCCAGGTGTTTAGGTGGCGATGAGATTGGAGTCGACCCCGATGGAATTTCGTCGACATGTTTCCCGCGCGCTGCACCAGGATCATGCGGCAAGCCTCGCGATTCTTGCGCGCCTCGAGACGCTGCTGGGACGCCACGGCGCGGGGCGACCGCCCGACGCTCAAAGCGCGGATACCACGCGCTTTCTCAAGGATTTGGTCCGCGCTGTCGATGTCGAGATCGGCCCGCATTTCGCCTTCGAAGAGGAAGCCGTCTTTCCATTCCTCGCTGCGAATGGCGACCAGGAAATGGGCGAGTATCTGATCGAGGAACATCGCACGATCCTGCCGCTAGCCGAGCGCCTCGTTGAACTCGCCAAGCTTGCGCGTGAGGCCGGGTTCACGGCCGAAGCCTGGGCCGAATTCCATGAGATTGGTGCATCGCTGGTTGAGCGGTTTGTCTCGCATATCCAGAAGGAAGATATGGGCCTCTTGCCAGCGCTCGACGAGGCGCTCGATGAGGAGACCGACGGCAAGCTTGCCATCGAGTTTGCCGCGCGACGGTGAAAGCAATGACAGGAAACACGCCGATGATGCCAACCAAGCAACCTATCGTTACACCGCCTCGGTCACCGGAGGCGGTGACAATCCGCCCGCTCGTGCCGGACGATCTGGCCGCGGTCGTCGGCATCGACAGGGCGGTCGCCGGCCGGTCGCGCCGCGGCTTCTACGAGAAGCGCATCGCACATTTGACGCGCGAGCCAGCAGCTTTCATCGCGCTTGCGGCCGAGCGGCCGCGCAAGCTCGCGGGCTTCGCCTTGGCTCGCCTCTATCAAGGCGAATTCGGTGGCGACGCCCCGGAGGCCGCGCTCGACGCCATTGGCGTCGCCGCCGATGCACGTCATCATGGCGTTGGGCGGAGCCTCGTTGATGCCATGATGGCGGCGATGCGCATCCACTCGATCAAGGAGCTTTCGACGGAGGTCGATTGGACCGATACCGCTCTCAGCGGGTTCTTCGCGCGCATGGGGTTCTCGCCAGCGCCACGCCTCGTGCTCGAGCGCGGTATCGCCGCGGTGAATGCACGATCACCGACACGGCGCAAGGCCGCTCGCTCTGCCGAGATCGATTACAGCAGTCCGAGCGGCGACGACTTCGAGGCGCTGTCGCACGATCGCGTGCCGATCCGGTCGATGGTTACGGACGATTTCGCTGCTATCCTCCATATCGACCGGCGCCTCACTGGCCGCGACCGGACTGCCTATTTCAAACACAAGCTCGCGGAGGCCATGGACGAATCGGGCGTGCGCGTCTCCCTCGTCGCCGTAGTCGATGCGGCAGTCGCGGGCTTCGTTATGGCGCGGGTCGAGCTCGGCGAGTTCGGTAGCGTCGAGTCCGAGGCCGTCATCGACACCATCGGCGTCGATGCCGATCGCGGCCACAACGGCGTCGGCACTGCCCTCGTGTCGCAACTCATAACCAACCTCGCGGGCTTGCGCGTGGAAAACGTGCGTACCGAGGTCGGCTGGAATCAGTTCGGTCTACTGAGCTTTCTCGATCGGCTCGGCTTCCGCCCGCAAAGCCGGCTGGCGCTCAAGCGAACGGTAAGATAGCAGCCGTAGAGCCTTATCCGTGGATCTGCTGATACTTCGCCAGCAGTTGCTCCTTGGTCTCGCGGAAATCCGGATGCGGCAGGATGCAGTCGGCCGGACAGGCGAGCTTGCATTGCGGCTCATCCTCGGCGCCGACGCATTCCGTGCAGCGCAACGGATCGATCACATAGATGTTGTCGCCGATGGTGATTGCCTCGTTTGGACAGACCGGGCGGCAGGCATCGCAATTGGTGCAGGTATCGACGATTGTGAGCGCCATAATGATCCTCCTTAGGATGCCTTGGCGAGCTCGTCGAGCTGCGCCAGTTTCTCGTGACGAAAGGCGCCCCAGAGCGCCGCGCCGATGGCGCCGGCATAGATCGAATCCGGATGGCACCGCACGGCATATGTCACCTTTTCCTTCGCCATCGCTTCTTGCATGGCGGCAACCAAGCCTTCATCGAGCGCGAGCCCGCCAGTCATGAGCACGCGGCCGTCAATGCTGCCGATGGTCTTGATAAGCTTGGCCAGGCGATCGGCCATCGAAGAGTGGATGCCCTTCAGGATGTTGGGCGTAGAGATGCCGCGCGACACCATGTTGATGACATCGGTTTCGGCCAGCACGGCGCAGATTCCACTCACCTTCTCGGGATTGTCGGCCTGCTTGGAGAGCGCCCCAATCTCGTCATGGGCGATGCCAAGGTAGCGCGCAATGTTCTCGAGGAATTGGCCGGAACCCGAGGCGCACTGGCTCGTCATCTTGTAGGCAAGCACCTTGCCGCGCGCGTCGAGGCGGATGGCGCGGCCGTGCAGCGCCCCGACATCGAGCGCCGCGCGTGCTTCGGGATCGAGGTAGATCGCGCCGCGGCCATGGGTGGTCATGGAATAGAAATGGCCGGTGTGGAAGGAGAGCGCCTCGCCGTCGCCGGTCGTCGCCACATAGGCGACATCGCCGCGCTTCAAACCCGCCTCCTCAAGGACGCCGTCGTAAGCCTGTTCGGCGAGCTTGAACGGGTCGCGCTGGCGCACGCGCTCGGTTCGGCGGGCGATCCAGCGCGTCTCGCCGCTCTCGACCTCGAAAAGAACGGCCTTGATGGCGCCGGTGCCGACATCGATTCCTGCAGTGACGGTCATAGACTAGCCCTCTCTCAGTTCGCGACCGCGCGGCGCGCGAACGCAGCCGCACCGAGCGCACCCGTGTAGATCGAGTCGGGATTGATGTTGATGACGACGTCGCCGTAATTCTCGCGGATGAGCTGGCGCAGCTCCTTCACGGCGGCTTCGTTCTTGGCAACGCCGCCAGTGAAGGTGAACTGGTCGCGCACCCCGCCGGAGCGCGCGATGATCGACATGGCGCGCAGGATGATCGAGCGGTGGAGGCCCGCCATGATGTCCTCGCGTTTCTCGCCGAGCGCCAGCCGGTCGCGCAGCTCGGCGCCGGCAAAGACGGTACAGGTCGAGTTGATGCGCACCGTCCGGGTTGCCTTCATTGCCATCGGGCCCAGCTCGTGCAGACCCATGTTCATCTCGTCAGCGATGTAGCCAAGGTAGCGGCCGCAGCCAGCGGCGCAGCGGTCGTTCATCTGGAAGTTCTCGACGATCCCCGCCGGATCGACCTGGATGGCCTTGGTGTCTTGGCCGCCGATGTCGAGCACGCTGCGGGTCTGCGGATACATGATGTGAGCGCCGAGGCCGTGGCAGAGAATTTCCGAGCGGATATGCTCCTTCGAGAAGGGCAGCGTCACACGCCCATAACCGGTGCCGACGAGATAGGTTTCCTCGAGCGGAACATCGAGCGCCTCGCGCACCGGACCGGCGACCCGGCCGGCAAGTCCCGCGAATTCCGGTGCCGCCGACATGACGCGGTTGAGAGCCTTCAAACACTTGTCGGCCATTTCGCCGCTTGGCGGCCGGTTCTCGACGTCGATTATGGCCTTATCGTAGACATTGAGCATCAGGTCATAGGACAGGCTGCTGCGCTTGGCGATCTCTTGAGCCACGGCCATAAAACGCGAGCCGGCGATGTCGCGAAAGAAGTCCGATTTGCGCTTAGCGTCGCGGGCGAATAATGCGGGTGCTTCCTCGCGCAGCTGCGCGAATACAGCGACGAGCGCCTCGCCGACGGCGCGCTCTTTGCCCTTGAAACGCTCGCCTTTGACATTCTCGAGACAGGTCCTCTCAAGGTCGGCGAGTTGGTCGACGAACTGCTCGAGCCGGAAGTTCCGTTCGAGATCGCCAAGAAACAGATCGAGTTTGTCGCCAATATCCGGCACGGCCGAGAGTGCCCGACGGAACAGAGTGAAGCGCGTGTCGATGAACGCCTCGTACTTGGCCGCCCGCGTTGCAGTGTCGTAGTTCGAGCGCGAATTGGTGATGCCGCGACCGAGCACTTCGAACTGCTCGTCCATCAGTATGGCCTTGGTGGTGGTGGAGCCGAGATCGATGCCGATGAAGCAGCGCATGGTCCTCTCCTTCCGCTCACTCAGCCGCGACCGACGGCGCGGCGCCGTGACGCTTCTGCTCGATCATCTGCAGATAGCTCTCGAGCCGAGTCTTGATGTTCGCCGGCGAGAAATAGCGAGGGTCGCACAGATCCGTCTCGATGAAGGCGGCCGGCTTGCCGGTGCGCCGCTCGATCTCGCGCAGCACAAGGAGCTGGCCGGCGGAAAAGCTGTTGCAACTCTTGATTGAATTGATAAGGAGACCGTCCGCTTCGTAGTCGCGGATGTACTTCTCGAGGAGGTCAATACGCGAGGGCAGGTTGCGGTTGGTGTAGCAGCCGAGGCAATACTCCGCGAGCGACTCCAGGGGATGCTCGGGGTCGTGGCGGAAGCCCAAATCGTAGACGCCGCCCACCTTGGTATAGCTGCTGGCGACGACGATCGCGCCTTCGTCGTAGAACATTTTCCAGAAGTCACGGAAGCTCGTCCAATTGGGTGGCCCCTCGACGACGAGGCGATAGCGCTCCTGGTGGATCTCACCGTCGGGCGTCACCGGCCCGAGCTTCTGCGCCACGCGCTGTTCAATCTCTTGCCGCAGCAGGCGGTAGTACTCGGTCGCGTCCGCGGTGCCGCGGAAGGCGGTGAAGATCGGTCCAATGTAGTAGACGCCGCCGAAATAGGCGTCGATCGGCGACGGCTTGTGCTTCGCCGACTCCAGGACCCAGACGAAATCCTCCTCCGCCTTGGCCGATTCCTTGAGATATTGCCGCAGCCGATCGATGTCGAACTTGATGCCGCTCACCCGCTCAAGCTTGGGGATGACCTCCTCCTTGAGCTGCTTCACGACGTAGTCCCGCATGTTCTTGGAGGCGTGGCCGTCACCCTCGTAGGGCACGTGCAGCATCGCCGTCTCGCATTTGTACTGTTGGCGCAACAGCTCGAACCATTTCATGAAGGTGAAGCAGCCTGTATAGGACAGCAGCAGCAGGTCCGGGTCCGGCAGCGGCCTGCCGTCAGGGCCAAGATTGCCCTTGGCCAGCATGCCGAGATCCGCCTTGACGTAGGTGCAGACGTCCTCGGAATGGCCGCGCTTCTCCGCCTCCATGATGTAGCCGCCGCTCTTCTTGCGCATGGCGTTTTGGATGGCGTTGATCTCCGGCAGGTTGTTGACCATGTCGAAGCACATCATCAGCTCGTTGAGATTGCCGGGCACGAAGGTCGAGACGACCTTGCGCCCGGCTTCCTTGGCGGTGGCGAGCATCTCGTAATTTCCGGCAATCATTTCCTTCTGCTTGAGCATCGACAGCTCTTTGACCGTCTCGCTCGCTGGCATGGCGCTCATTGTTCGCTCCAAAGCTTGATGGAATCGGCAAAAGTGCCGGCCTGCTCGCGGATCGGCTGCATCTGCCCGGAATTCTCCGCGTATTTGAAAGCGATGTAGGGGATGCCGTGGGCGGCGAGCACCTCCTGCAGCATTGGCCGCTCGAGCAGCGCTGGATCGCAGAAGCTCGGCGCTGCGAAGATGACGCCTTCGGCGCCGCTGCGCTTCACCGCCTCGACGAGATAGAGGCCCTTCTTTTTCTGGTCGGGTTCGTACTTGGCGGAGGTGTCGCCGGAATTGTGGAGATAGGCCAAGGCGAGGTTCTGGATCGGGTCGCCCTCGACCGGCACGTCCGAGTGTTCCCAGCGATTCACCAGCATGAAATCGTCGTCGACGATGTAGCAGCCGGCGAGCTCGATCGACTTGATGAGACTGAGCGGCGGCTGCTCGCAGAAAGCGCCGGTGATGACGACACGGGAGTTGTCGCGCCGCGGCCGATCCTCGGCCGCCGCGGCAGCGAGATAGTCGCGAAGCAGGCGATTGTGCTCCTCCACCGCCAGGATCATCCCGGCGCGCATCACGAGATAGACCTCCGCCGAGGGCGCCTTCCAGGGCTGCTTGGCGCGGAACGCATAGACCTCGCGCACGAGGCGCCGGTTCTCGTTGTAGAGAGCGATCGAGGCGCGGATCGCGTCGTCGCCGACCTCGCGGCCGCTTATTTCCGCCAGCATCTGGCGAAGTTCCCCGAGTTCATTGATATAGAAAGTGCCGCCGACCTCGTCGCGATAGTTCTGCGGCACGTCGAAGTAGCGGCTCTTCACCTTCGGGAACATGATCTTCCACATGCCCGACAGGTTGCGGATGACGTCGCAGATGCTGGGAAACAGCATGCCGTCGACGAAGTCGAGCCTTCCGGTGACGCCGAGCTCGACGGTCGAGCGCGGAATGCGGCAGATGTAGCTCTGGTAATAGGCGTCGCCGTGGATGACCTCGAGCTGATCGCCGCCGCCGAGTACCCCGAGCGGCAACGCTCCCGCCGCGTGGATGAGCTCGCGCGGGACGTAGAACGGCAGATAGCCAATCACCTTCCGGCCCGGCGTCGCCGCCTTCCATTCCCGCGCATAGGCGAAATTGAGGTCGTCGAACAGGCTCTGACACCGGGCGACGATGTCGGCGGTCGCGGTTGAGGTCATGGTCATGGTCAGCGGTGCTCCCATTGCGGCGGCCGCTTGGCGAGGAAGGCCTCGAGGCCTTCGACCGCATCGCGGCTTGCCATCAGCTCCTCGAGATAAAGCGACTCGACGCGCGCGAGCTTGTCGCGCACGCGCTCGACGAAATCGAGGCGCGCGGCGCGCAGCGCATAGCGCAACGCGACCGCGCTTCTGCCGGCGAGATGCTCCTTGAACCATGCGAGCGCCGCTCCCTCGGGATCGGCGGCGACGGATGTCACGAGACCGAGCGCCTGTGCCTCCTCGGCGCCGATACTGCGACCCGAGAGCAGCAGCTCGTCGGCGCGGGCGCGCCCGACCCGCTCCGGCAGCAGGCAGGATGCCGCCGGCGCCATGACCCCAAGCCTGATCTCGGGCTGGCCGAGCTTGGCGTCGGGTCCGACGAACAGCAGCGTTCCCGCGAGCGCCAGCTCCAGCCCGCCGCCGAGACATTGCCCACGCGCTGCCACCAGCACCGGTACTGGCGCCGCGAGGAGGCTGAGCAAGACGGCGTGCAGACTTTTCAGCATCGCCGCACAACGGCCGGGCAGATGCTCCTCGACGCTGGCGCCGAAGCTGAAATTGGGCCCTTCCGCATCGATCAGCACGCCGAGGAGGTCGGTCTTGGCGAGATGCTGCTCGAGCGCGCGCTGGAGTGCGGTGATCATGGCGGCGTCGATGACATTGGCCTTGGGCCGCGCTAGGCGCAGCCGTAACAGGCCGCCGCCCTCCTCGAGCCAGACGCGCAGCGGGGAGGCCGGTGTTGTGATCACCGCGCCTCTCCGGTCTTGGGAATGAGGCTCTCGATGAGCTCCTCGGTCCACGGCGCGCCGTTGGCAAGCGACTGGCGCAACGCCACGAAGTCGATCTCGCGGCGATCCTTCGGCCCCTCGTTGAAGGCGCGGAAGCCGGCGCGCGCTTCGGTCATCATGTTGAGGGCGAGCCAGGCGCGCGAATTCTCCTTGTTGCGGTTCCAGACGTCGATCTTGGGCTTGCGCAGCTCCTCGAAGCTCTTGGTGAGGCATTCCGGGAAAGTGAGGAGGAGCTTGGCACAGAGTTGCTCCACCTTCTCATCGAGCAGCGAGAGATCGACCGTGCCGCGCGCGAGCATACTTTTTCCCTCGGCGAGCGCCGCGCCGGTCTTGGGCTCGCCATGGACGATGCGACCGTACTCGTCGAGATAGCGGTCGGTCACCACCAGCGGATTGGGCACGAACTTGCCGTCGACCTTGAGCGCCGGCGCGATGTCGGAGATCAGCCCCAGGCGATAGGCCTTGTGCGCCGACCAGGGCTCGCAGAGCGTGCCGGATTCCATCGCCCGCTCCATGCCGACCATGACCGGAAGGAAATCGGTCGCACCGCCGAGCGCAGCGGAGCCGTGCTTGGGGCCGGCTTGGCCGAAGCGCGCGAGATCCTGCGCGACGGAAAAATCGCAGGCCATGCCGATCTCCTGGCCACCGGCGATGCGCATGCCGTTGACGCGGCAGATCACCGGCTTGTCGCAGCCGAGGATGGCGGAGACCATATCGTTGAAGAGACGCATATACTGCCGGTATTCCTGCGGATTGCCGGCGTAATACTCGGCATATTCTTTGGTGTTCCCACCGCTGCAGAAAGCCTTATCTCCAGCGCCTGTGAAGACCACCGCGACGATGTCGCGCGCCGCGCTCGCTGCGCGGAACGCCATGATTGCGCCCTTCGCCATCTCGGTCGTGTAGGAATTGAACTGACCTGGGTTGTCAAAGATGATCCAAGCGTTGTAGAGGCCAGGAACGACGGCACCATCGAGCCTCTTCGCCGCACGCTTCTCGACGCGGACTCCGGGCACACAGAACTCGGGAACCAGATTGTGATCCCGAAGCGCCGCGGGCTTCGTCTTGGCGGCGATGGAGAGCGTCGATGGGGCCATGGCGATCATCCTCTTTGCTTTCTTCAAGTCGTGGGAACGAGTACGACGCGGCGCTTCAGTTCGTGGCGATGCGCCGCGTCGAAGACGGCGTTGATCTCATGCAACGGGCGTTCTTCGATGAAGGGCTTGATCAGCACCTTACCGTCGAGGACGAGATTCAGCGCTTCGGGATAGAGCTCCGGTGAACAGCCCCAATTTCCGATTGCGCGCGCATCAAACGCCATCAAGTTGGAGAGTCGAAGCTCGACCTTGTCGAGCGTGAAGCCCACGACCGAGAGCGTCGCACCAGGGACGATGAGCCCGTACGCGGTGATCTGGCCCGCGGCTGTGCCGGAGCATTCGAAAATGAACCATTCGGTCTCGGCTAGGCTGTGCTCCTTGGCGAACGCCTGGATCGTGGTCTTGAGCGCCCGACCCTCCAGCTTGCGCGCATTGAGCGTGTAAGCAGCGCCATAGCGTGCAATCGTGGCGAGCCTCTCCTCATCGACATCGACGGCGACAACCATAGCGCCGAAAGCCTTAGCGACCTGCGCGGCATAGCCGCCGACGCCGCCGACGCCGATAACGATCGCGAGCGAGCCCGGCCGAACTCCCGCGCGCGTCACCGCCTGATAAGGAGTGGTGAGAGCGTCGGCAACGATGGAGACCTCGGCAAGGCTGAGGCCGGCGGCTTTGAGACGCGCGTCGTCGACCGCGCAAAGTCCGCGCGCAGGCACGACAATGTGGCTGGCGAAGCCGCCCTGGATATCGTTGCCGGGCATCTTCTGGCGGCGGCAGATGGTGCCGCGCCCGCGTCGGCAAAGATCGCATTCGCCGCACGGCAGTACGGCTGGCACGACGACGCTCTTGCCGCGCCATTCCTCCGCGCCGACGCCGGTTGCGACCACGCGACCGCTCACCTCATGGCCGAGCGTCAGCGGCAGCGCATGATTGAGCCGCACGCCGTCATAGTAATATCCGAGATCGGTGTGGCACACGCCGCAGCCCGCCACCGCGACCGCCACCTCGCCAGCGGCGAGGGCAAATGGATCGAACGCAGTCGCCACCAGCGGCGCTTTGACCGCCGTCATCATCCAGCGATAGGCAGATAGCTGCGTCATCGTCCCCTTCATCAGCGGCCCGAGCGCTGGCCCCATCTTTTCTTCCGATTCTGCCTTGACTTAGGGGCCGGTTTTCGCTAATATCGTATTACAGTACCGGATTACAGGTTAGGCCGTCAAGCCGAAACGAACCATGGGTCATTTTCCATTCGTGCTGTTTGATCCAGATCAGTCGTTCGCCGCCACTGCGCGTCGATAGTGAATCCGCGAGTAAGGAGACGATGATGACAGTGGCGGCTCGGCCCAAGACCTCGCCCCCGGTATCCATCGCCGTGACCGGCAGCGGCGGAACCGGGGTGATGACCGCCGGCAACATGCTGCTCGAGGCGGCGGCTCTGGCCGGCTGCTACGGCTTCATGGGCCGCACCAGCGGGCCACAGATCCGCGGCGGCGAAGCAGCGGCGCTCATACGCCTCGCCAGCGGGCCGGTCGAGGGCTACGCCGATTGCTTCGACCTGCTGATCTCGGTTGATTGGCTCAACCTCGAGCGCCTCACCGCCGAGATTCAGCTCGGCGCCAACGCAATCGTCATCGGAGATCCCAGCCAGGGCGAGCCGCCCGCTTCGATCATGGTCCCCGGTATCAGGCGCCTGGCGCTGCCGATGAAGGACATGGCGAAGAAGATCCCCGGCGGCCGACCAAACATGGTGGCGCTCGGCTATGTTGCCTGCCTCATCGGCCTGCCGGAAGCAGCGGTTGCAGACGCAGTCCAGCGTACTCTGGGTGCCGAGAGCGACCGTCTGGCTGCCAGTCTTGCCGCCATCAAGGCAGGCCGGATCGCCGCCTCGGCGGTGGATTATCCGCACAAGCTGGTGCCTGACCTCGCGCACCGCGACGAGCGCTGGCTGATGACGGGAAACGAGGCGGCCGGTTATGGCGCGCTCAAGGGCGGTGTGCGCTTCGTCGCCGCCTATCCGATCACTCCAGCCACCGAAATGTTGGAATGGATGTCGCCAGCCTTGACCGAGATCGGCGGCGTTCTGGTGCAGGCCGAGGACGAGCTTGCCTCGATCAACATGGCGATCGGCGCCTCCTACGGCGGAACACCAGCGCTTACCGCCACCTCGGGACCGGGGCTTTCGCTGATGATGGAATCGCTGGGCCTCGCGGTTGCCGCCGAGGTGCCAATCGTCGTCGTCGACGTCATGCGCGCCGGCCCCTCGACCGGCATTCCGACCAAGATGGAGCAGAGCGACCTCAACATCGCGCTTTATGGACAGCATGGCGATGCGCCGCATGTCGTCGTCGCACCCAATTCAGTGGCCGATTGCCTCGCGACGACGCAATGGGCTGTGCATCTCGCCGAGGCGATGCAGGTGCCGGTGGTGGTGCTCTCCGACCAGTTGATGGGGCAGACCCGCATGGTGATCGACCCGCCGCCCGACCGGGGCTTTGTCGGCGAGCGCCAGCTCGCCGCTGCGAACGGCGAGGCCTATCGGCGCTATGCGCTCACGCCCTCGGGCATCTCTCCCATGGCTATCCCCGGCATGGCCGGCCTCATGTACACCGCCGACGGGCTCGAGCACAGCGAGCGCGGCACGCCCTCGAGCCAAGCCAAGGACCATCTGGCGCAGCTCGACAAGCGGGAGCGCAAGCTCCATGCCGTCGATTTCGGGCCGCACTGGGCCGACATCGAGGGCGAGGGCGAGATCGCGGTCCTCACCTGGGGCTCGTGTACCGGCGCCGTGCGCGAGGCTATCGCCCGCGCGCGTGATCAGGGCATCGCCGTGAAGCTCGTTTCGCTGCGACTGCTGTTGCCGGCGCAGCCCGATCGCCTCGCCGCCGCGCTCGCGGGCGTGAAGCGTGTCCTCGTCGTCGAGCAGACGCACAGCGGACAATTCCATCGCTATCTCCGCGCCGAGCACACGCTCGCTGCCGAGCTCAAATCCATGCGCCGTCCCGGGCCGCTGCCGATGCGGCCCGGCGACATCCGCGACGAACTCGTCCGTTGGAGCCGCCCATGAACGCGCCCTCTCCGACCCTGCTCGCGGCCAAGGACTTCAAGTCCGACACGAAGCCGGTGTGGTGCCCCGGCTGCGGCGATTACGGCGTGCTGACGTTGCTTACGCGAGCGCTGGCCGATCTTGCGCTGCGTCCCGAGAACGTCGCCGTAGTCTCAGGCATCGGCTGCTCCTCGCGCATGCCCGCCTATATGAATTGCTACGGCTTCCACGGCGTGCATGGTCGGGCGCTCGCGGTCGCTACGGGTCTCAAGGTGGCGCGACCCGATCTCACGGTCATCGCCACGGGCGGCGACGGCGACGGCTATTCGATCGGCGGCAATCACTTTATCCATGCCTGCCGGCGAAACGTCGACCTCACCTACATCGTCATGGACAACCACGTCTATGGCATGACCAAGGGCCAGTCCTCGCCGACGACCGAGCCCGATTGGGACAACGCGCTGATGCCGGGCGGCACCGGCGTACGACCGTTCCAGCCGCTCGTCATCGCTCTCGCCTCGGGCGCCAACTTCGTCGCCCGCGCCTTTTCGGGCGATATCACCGGCACCGCCGAGATTGTCGCGCAGGCAATCAAGGCGCCCGGCTTCGCCTTCGTCGAAATCATGAGCCCCTGCGTCACCTTCCGTCCCGAGCAGCGCGAATGGAAGGAGCTCGCGCGGCCGTCGCCGGTGCCGCCGACCGACGATCCCGCGCGCGCCGCCCGGCGTCTCATGACGGATGACGGCTTCAACATCGGCGTGCTCTACACCGGCAACCGCAAGCCCTATCAACCCGCGACCGGGCAGGAGCGAAAACCGCTCAACGCTCTGGCGCAGGGGTTCGCGCTGTGAGCGCCTCCCGGATCGGCGATATGGCAGCCGAAGCGCTCACCGGCGCCGACAGCCTGCTCGCCCGCGCGCGCGCCATGGAGGTCGAGGCGGCCGAGCGCTACGATGAATTCGCGGCGTGGATGGAGGTTCACAACAATCGCGACATTGCCGGGCTTTTTCGCGAACTCTCGGGCATCGGACGCCGTCACGCCGAGACGATGGCCACCGACCTTGCCGATGACGGCAGCGCGGTTGCCGTGAACACGGCTTTGGCTGCGTCGGGTCGCGATGAGCTCGAGACCATCTCTGGCGACGCGCTGCATTATCTGATGACGCCTCATCACGCCCTGCAGATCGCGCTAAAGAACGAGGAGCGCGCCCTCGCTTTCTTCGCGGGTCTCGCCGAGAACGCGGCGTCCGATGAAGTCCACCATCTCGCTGCCAAGTTGGCGGATGAGAAAAAGCGGCATGTCAAACTCATGAGCACTTGGCTCACACGCTTGCCTGAGCCTAGCGCGGATTGGGCCTACGATCCCGACGATGCCCGCATGCCAGACTGATGGGAGCAGCGATGACGGGGCTATTGCCAGAAGGCTGGAAACCGCCCATCGGCTATGCCAACGGCATCGTTGCGGGGCCCGGACGAATCGTCTTCATCGCTGGCCAAGTGGGCTGGGATGCGCAACAGGTATTCCACTCGTCCGAGCTTGCGCCGCAATTCGAGCAGGCGCTCGACAACGTGCTCGCCGTGCTCGCCAAAGCCGGCGGACGGCCGGAGCAGATCTGCCGAATGACGGTCTATTGCACCGACAAGCCCGCCTATCTCGGCATGCGGCGCGAGCTGGGACAAATCTGGCGCCGGCGGATGGGACGATATTTCCCGGCGATGACCCTGGTCTTCGTTACCGATCTGCTCGACAGCCCGGCCAAAGTGGAGCTCGAGGCCACGGCTGTCCTCGCCACGTCCTGAGAGGATGAGTTTCGTGAGTACCATACTTTCACTGACGCTCAACGGCAGACCGCGCACGGATCTCGTCGCCAGCAACCTGCTACTGGTGGATTATCTCCGCGACGTCGCCGGCCTCGCTGGCACGAAGCAAGGCTGCGATGGTGGCGAGTGCGGTTGCTGTACCGTCCTCATCGACGACGAGCCGCAACATGCCTGCTTGACCCTCGCCGCGCGCTGCGGCGGCCGGCGGGTCGAGACGATCGAGGGCATCGGAACGCCCGGGCGCTTGTCGCAGTTGCAGCGGGCCTTCCATGAAAAGCTCGGAGCGCAGTGCGGCTTCTGCACGCCCGGCATGATCATGGCGGCCGAGGCGCTGTTGCGGCGGAACCGCCACCCGGACGAGGCTGCGATCCGCGCGGCGCTGTCCGGCAATCTCTGCCGCTGTACCGGGTACGTCAAAATCATCGAGGCCGTGCGGACGGCCGCGGAGGGCGGATGATCGCGCTCTACGAACCCGCCGTTGGGCGGCGCTTGCCGCTGATCGACGGCATCGAAAAGGTGACGGGCCGCGCCGCCTACACGGCTGATCTCCGCGCCCAAGCGCTAGTCGGCCGGATCCTGCGCAGCCCTTACGCCCACGCCGAGCTGCTCGGGGTCGACGTCACCGCGGCGCGGGCGTTACCGGGGGTCGTTGCGGTCATCACGGGCGAGGATTGCGACAAGCCGTTTGGCGTCCTGCCCATCACCATGAACGAGTTCCCGCTGGCGCGAGGGCGCGTGCGCTATCGCGGCGAGCCGGTTGCGGCGGTCGCCGCTGTCGACGCGGAGACCGCCGAGCGGGCGCTCGCGCTGATCCAGCTGAAGGTAAAAGAGCTGCCCGCTTATTTCTCGGCCGAGACGGCGCGGGCGCCAGACGCGGTCCTGCTGCACGATGGTCGCCCCGGCAACCTGCTGCGCGAGGTCCATGACGAGTTTGGCGATGTCGATGCCGGTTTCGCCGCGGCCGACATTGTGCGCGAGGCACGATATCGCTGCGCTGAGGTAGTGCACGGGCAAATGGAGCCGCATGCGGCGCTTGCCGAGTACGACACCGAGCGGCAGAGGCTGACCCTGCACAGCGTGACGCAAGTGCCGTATTACGTCCATCTCATGCTGGCTCATTGCCTCGGGCTCGAGGAATCGCGGATCCGCGTGGTGAAGCCCTTCGTCGGCGGCGGCTTCGGTGCCCGCGTCGAGCCGCTCAATTTCGAGATCATCGCCGCGCTTCTCGCCCGTGCCGCCCTCGGCACGGTGCGGCTCGATCTCACGCGCGAGGAGACGTTCCTTACCCACCGCGGCCGGCCCGAGACAGAGATCCGCGTCAAGCTCGGCATGACGCGCCAAGGACGCTTGACAGCGGCCGCCTGCGAAGTGGTGCAGCGCGGCGGCGCCTACGCCAGCTACGGCGTCATCACGATCCTCTATGCTGGCGCGCTGCTCCATGCGCTTTACGATATTCCGGCGGTGAAATACGACGGCTACCGCGTCTACACCAACACGCCGCCATGTGGCGCCATGCGCGGCCATGGCTCGGTCGACGCGCGCCATGCCTTCGAGTGCCTGCTCGACGCGATCGCCGCCGAGTTGGGCCTTGATCCCTTCGAAGTGCGCCGCGCCAACCTGCTCAAGACGCCGATGCAGACGGCGAACGGCATCATCGTCAACTCCTACGGCTTGCCCGAATGCCTCGCTCGAGTAGAGAAAGCAAGCGGATGGCGGCAGCGCAAGGGACACCTGCCATCCGGGCGCGGTCTCGGCATGGCGTGCTCGCACTACGTGAGCGGCGCCGGCAAGCCGATCCATCGCACGGGCGAGCCGCATGCGGTGGTGGAGTTGCGGCTCGACTTCGACGGTGCCGTCACCATTTTGACCGGGGCCGCCGACATCGGACAAGGCTCCTCGACCATCCTCGCCCAGGCCGTGGCCGAGGTTGTCGGCGCCGATCTCGGCCGATTGCGCGTGATCGCCGCCGACAGCGCAGTAACGCCCAAGGACAACGGCTCCTATTCCTCGCGTGTCACTTACATGGTGGGCAACGCGGCGATCGACGCCGCCCGACAGCTCCGCGACATTCTGGTTGCCGGCGCGGCGCACCGGCTCGGCGTTCAGCCGGAGCGGATCGAGCGTGTCGGCGAAAATTTTCGTGCCATCGGCAGCAACGATGACGGCCTTTCCTTCCGCGACACGGCGGCGGGGGCACTGGCGCAAGGCGGCAGCATCACCGTGAAGGGGACGTTCACCGTGCCCGTCGAGTATCAAGGCGGCAAGCATCGCGGCGGCGCCGTCGGCTCGACCATGGCGCTCAGTTATTCGGCGCAGGTCGTCGAAGTCGAGGTTGACATCGACACCGGCATGGTCCGTGTCGAAAAGGTCTGGGTCGCGCACGACTGCGGCCGCGCCATCAATCCGCTCGCCGTCGAGGCGCAGGTGCAGGGCTCGGTCTGGATGGGCATGGCGCAAGCCCTTGGCGAAGAGACTCGCTATGACCATGGTCTGCCGCTCCATGTGAGCCTGCTCAACTATGGCATTCCGACGATCGTGGAATCGCCGCCCATCGAGGTGCACATCGTCGAATGCCTCGATCCCAACGGTCCCTTCGGCGCCAAGGAAGCGAGCGAGGGATCGCTTGCCGGCTTCCTGCCCGCCGTCACCAATGCCGTGGCGGATGCGATCGGTTTGCGTTTCTGCGATCTGCCACTCACGCCCGACCGAATTCTCGAGGCGCTCGCGCGACGTCAGCGCGACAGCCGGATTGCCGCAGCCCGGGGAGCCGCGTCATGACCGCACTCCCTCCATTCGAGCTCATTCGCGCCACGAGCCTGGCCGAGGTGGTCGCGGCGCGCCGCAGCCATCCTGGCTGCCGATTACTCGCCGGCGGCAGCGATCTCATCGCCAATCTTCGCCGTGGCCTCAGCGATCCGCCGGCGCTGGTTGACATCACCGGGCTCCCTGGGATGCAAGAGATCGCAGCGGAGGCGAACGGCGTTCGCATCGGCGCCGGCGTGACCTTGTCGCGCCTTGTTGATGATCCTTTGATCCGACGTTATTTCCCGGCGCTGGTCTATGCCATCACCACGATCGCAGGGCCCGCACATCGAACGAGCGCCACGCTCGGCGGCAATCTCTGCCTCGACACCCGCTGCATCTTTTACAATCAGAGTGACTGGTGGCGACACAGCAACGGCTTCTGCCTCAAATATCGCGGCACCGTCTGCCATACGGCGCCGACCGGCCACCGCTGCCATGCGGCCTATAGCGGTGATACCGCGCCGGTGCTGCTGGTGCTGGGCGCGCGTGCCGAACTCGGCGGTGGCGAGGGCCGGCGGTCGATTGCGCTTAATGAGTTGTTCCGCGACGACGGTGCGGCGCACCTCACACTCGGTAGCGACGAAATGCTGCTTTCCGTTTGGATTCCAATCGATTCCGGACTGGTGGCCGGTTACGAGAAGATGCGCTTCCGCGGCGCCATCGACTTTCCACTCGCCGGCGTCGCGGTTTCGCTGCGCCGGAAGGACGATATCCTCGCCGATCTGCGGATTGCGTTGACGGGCACCAACTCGCGGCCGTTGCTCGTCTCCGGCTGCGAGGCGCTCGTCGGTCGTCCCGTCGACGCCGCAGCGCTGCAACAGATCGGAAAGCTCGTGCAGAAACAGGTATCACCGATGCGGACCACGCTCGCACCGGCGCAATATCGGCGCCGCGTCGGATCGGCGCTTGCCTGCCGTCTAACGGGGCGATTGTTCGCTGCCGCAGCGGAGTCGCCCTTCAGCGCTTAACGCGCCGCACGGCCTCAGCCCAGCGATATCTTCGGCAGTCTCGAGGCGCGCACCATCGCCGTGCCGACGCTGTTTCCTTCCAGAACCGCGATCATGGCTGGCGTTCGTGCGACGGATCGGAGCGCGCCGCCTGAAGCACTTCACCGGCAATAACCAGCTTCTGGACCTCGCTCGCGCCCTCGTAAATCCGCAAAGCGCGAATCTCCCGGTAGAGTCGCTCGACCGCGACGCCGCGCACGACGCCAAGGCCACCGAAGATCTGCACTGCCTGATCGATGACGCGCTGCGCCTCCTCGGTGGCATAGAGCTTGGCCATGCTCGCTTCACGGCTGATGCGGCCGCCGCGCGTGTCTTTCGTCCAGGCGGCGCGGTAGATCAGCAGCGCAGCCGCGTCGATCGCAAGCGCCATGTCGGCGATCTTCTCCTGGATCATTTGCAACGACGCCATGGCGTTGCCGAAGAGTTGGCGCTTCACGCTGCGTTGGACGGCTTCGTCGAAGGCCCGGCGCGCGAAGCCCAACGCCGCCGCGCCCACCGTCGAGCGAAAGATGTCGAGCGTCGCCATGGCAATCTTGAATCCCTCGCCGGGCTTGCCGAGGAGTTGATTTTCGCCGACGACGCAGTTCTCGAAACCGAGGCTGCCGAGGGGATGCGGCGCGATAATGTCGATGTTCTTGCCAATGGTGAAGCCAGGCGTGCCGCTATCGACGATGAAGGCCGAGATCCCCTTGCTGCGGGCGCCCTCGCCGGTACGCGCGAAGACGACGTAGAAATCGGCGAGTCCGGCATTCGAGATCCATGTTTTGCCGCCGTCGAGGCGGTAGCCACCGGCACATTTGACGGCGCTTGTCGTCATGGCAGCGACATCGGAGCCGGCCTCGGCTTCGGAGAGAGCGAAGGCGGCGATGGTTTTGCCAGCGCACACTCCCGGCAGGTATCGCCGACGTTGGGCGTCGGTGCCGTAGAGGCTGATCGGCGCGCTGCCGAGTCCCTGCATGGCGAAGGCAAAATCGGCGAGACTGGAGCTGCGGGCAAAGGTTTCGCGGGCAAGACACAACGTGCGCAGCACGTGGCCGCCATTCGGACCTTCGGCGCCTGGAGCCGCATGGCGCAGCAGCCCGGCGCGCCCGAGCGCGGCGACTAGCCGGCGTACAGTCCCGTGCACGTCGCGCTCCGCTTCCTCGTCTGTGCCCAGCACGTTTGGCAGCGCCTCCGCCGCCCAGCGCTCGAACGCCGCCGCAGCGGCGCGATGCTCGGCCTCGAAAAATGGCCAGTCGAGGAAACTACGGTCCAATATCAATCACCTTCGAACGCCGGTTTCTCCTTGGCGACGAATGCGCGATAGGCACGACCATAATCCCGCGTCTGCATGCAGATCGCCTGCGCCTGTGCTTCGGCCTCGATCGCGGCGTCGATCGACATGTCCCATTCCTGATGGATGCACTTCTTGGTCATCGCATGGGCGAAAGTCGGGCCGGCCGCGAGCGTGGCCGCGAGCGCCTGGGCATCCGCAAGGACAGTCTCCGGCGCACAAAGCTTATTATAGAAGCCCCAGCGCTCCGCCTCATTGCCGTCGATCGCGCGTCCGGTATAGAGCAATTCCGCCGCGCGGCCGACACCGATGATTCGCGGCAGGATGTTGCAGGCGCCCATATCCGCGCCGGCGAGCCCGACGCGCACGAAGAGGAAGGCGACCTTGCTGCGCGCGGTGCCATAGCGCAGATCGGCAGCCATGGCGAGAATCGCTCCGGCGCCGGCGCAGATGCCGTCAACCGCGGCGACGATCGGCTGTGGACAGGCGCGCATCGCCTTGACGAGATCGCCGGTCATGCGCGTGAAGGCGAGCAGACCGCCCATGTCGCCTGTTTCCTGCATGCGTACGAGCGGACCGATGATTTCATGAACGTCACCGCCCGAGCAAAAATTGCCGCCTTCGCCGGTCACCACCACCGCCTTGACGTCGCGTGCATAGGCGAGATCGCGGAAAAGATCGCGCAGCTCGCCATACGACTGAAACGTCAGCGGGTTCTTCCGCTCCGGACGGTTGAGACGGATCGTCGCCACCTTACCGGTGACCGACCAGGCGAAATGGGCGGGTTTGAAATCCGCAGCGCGTAGTTCTTTCATGACTTTGAGCTCCTCGACCATTTCGACCATTGGGGCAAACGGGTTCATCCGGCCATCGTCAAGCCGCCGCTCACGCTCAACACCTGGCCGGTGATGTAATCGGCGCGTGGACTCGCGAAGAAGACGACGGCGCCGGCGACATCGGCGGGCTTGCCGAATCGCCGCATCGGGATTGCGCGCAGAAACGCCTCGCGGAACTTCTCCGGCACCGCTGCCAGCAGCGGCGTATCGGTCGGCCCGGGGCAGACGCAGTTGATGCTGACCCCATAGCGCGCCATCTCGCGGGCGAGACCCTTGGTGAAGCCGATGGCACCGGCCTTGGCGCCGGAATAGACAGTCTCGCCGAGACTCCCGACGCGCCCGGCGTCGCTCGACACGTTGACGACCTTGCCGGAGCGCCGCTCCATCATGCCGGGCAGGAAAGCGCGAGTGAGCTTGATCGGCCCCATGAGATTGAGCGCGACGACGCGCTCCCAGAATTCGGGCGTATTCTCGACGAACGGTTGCACCTTTCCCCAGCCAGCGGCATTGACGACGACATCGACGCGGTTGTCAAACGCCAGCGCCGCGGCAGTAAAGGCGGAGATGGAGCGGTCGTCCGTCACGTCGAGAGTAACCGCGTCGGCCGCGAGGTTCCGCTGCCTGAGCCGATGGGCTTCGGACTCTGCCTTTTCCGCGGCGATATCGCCCAGAATCACGTGTGCGCCTGCCTCGGCCACGGCCTCGGCGATGGCGAGGCCGATTCCCGAGGCGGCGCCCGTGACGACGGCCGTTTTTCCCGTAAGCTTCATGGTGCCACTCGCTTCCGTTCGGGCTGTAAATCGCTGGTGCGCGGCATCGGCCGCCGCTCGAGAAAAGCGGTTACGAGCGCACGCGTCTCGGGGTCATCGAGCAGCTGGTGCGTCTCCTGCACTTCGGCAAGGAAACCCGCCGGACCGGGCTCGCTCGCCTGGGAGATACAGCGCTTGCAGGCGGCAAGAGCGGCCGGCGGCAGCGCCGCGACGGATGCGACCAGCTTCGTCGTGAATTCCGACAGTTCCTGCAACGCCACCGCCCACTGGACGATACCAAGTGAACGGGCGGCTTCGCCGTCGACAAGCTCGGCCGAAAGGATCATGCGCCGCGCTACGCCGCTTCCGCAGAGCCGAGCGAGACGTTGTGTCCCGCCCGCGCCGGGGATCAAGCCCAGCCGTGCTTCAGGGAGGCCGAGGCGAGCGTCGAGCGACGCGACACGAAGATCGCAGGCGAGCGCCAGCTCGAATCCGCCGCCCAGGGCCGACCCACCAATCTCGGTCACCGTCACCTGCGGAAGGCGCTCGATGCGAGCGTAGAGCGCCTGCAGGCGACGCACCATAGCCACCATCTTGTCTGGACCATCCGGCGTGGTGAAGCACGATCGCATGGTCTTCAGGTCCGCACCGGCGGAGAACACGCGCTGGTCGCTGCGAATGTGCAGGACGGTGGTACTGCCGCGCCGCTCCATTGCGTCGAGAGCGCCGTCGAAGCGGTCGATCCACGCGTCGTTGATCGCGTTGACCGGAGGCTGCGACAACGTGACGACAAAAGCCCGTCCAACCTGTTGACTGCCGATCATAGGTGCCCGTCTCTCGCGTTCAGCCGCGTAAGGCCGCAAACTGAACGTATATTCATCTGAATGAATGCTCGTTCATATTTGGCTTTGAGTCAACTCTTTTTGGCGCGCCGTCGTCTGCAGTCGCGGTGAGAGTAGCCGCCGCGCCGGAGGCCGCCTGTCAGCGTGGCACCGGGGAGACGACGCGGCCCCCGCCAGCGCTCAGCCGCGCACGCATCTGGCGGTATTGGCGCGCGCCCTTCGGCGTCAGCAGAGCCGTTAGCAGAAAGTCCAGTCCGTCCTCGATGTAGTGATTGAGGCTGCAAAACTCGCGGATGCGCCAGTGTTTCAACGCCCAGCCATGGGCGAAGAGGACGAAATGGTACGTGGTCAGGTCGACGTTGACCGGCCGGAAAAGTCCATGCCGGATGCCATCGCGCAGACATTCGGCGATGAACTCGTTGGTTTCAATCTCGGCCTTCATGACGAGTTCGCGGCGTTCCTTGGGCAAGGATTTGGTCGAGCGATAGGCGAGGACGGTGGCCTCACGGCGGCTGTCAACCACGCGGCAATAGGCGTCGACCGCTACCCAGCAGCGCGTTAACGGATCGATGACGCCCTCGAGAGCCCGCGGGATTTCGCGTCGATACGAATCGAGCACGCTGAGGAGGGCAAGCAGCAGCACGTCATCCTTGTCATGGACATATTGATAGATGAGCCCAATGCTGACTCCTGCCTTACGCGCCACGTCCTGTATCGTCGTGCGGTAAAATCCCTGCTCGGAGAACAACTCCACGGCCGCGGCTACGATCTGGCCGCGGCGGCGTTGGACCAGCGCCGCATCGGCGACCTGGCTCTTGATCGCGACCTCCGGCGTCATCGTTATGTCGGTTCCCCTTGCCATCAAGCCTTCCGCCGCGTTGCCGATTCGCATGCTGCGCCGTCCCCGTTCCGCCGCGGATTTTATAGTCGATCCGCCGATGGCCGCGGCGCGCATCGTGCCGCGCTCAGCGATGCGGCCGGCCCAAAGAAGGGGTTGACTCCGTGGGCTAATCGAATGATCATTCATTTAACTGAACAGTCATTCACCCATTGTTAGGCTCGAGCGCGGCCAAAAGCAATTCCAAAGCGCGGACCGGGCAATGACCGGGGCACGAAGCCGGCCGGCAGAGGGCGGAAACACGATGCGCCTCTTCGGAGATCGACACGCTATCGGGCGGTGCTTCGCTCTGATCGCGGAATCGGGTGAACTTGCATGACGGCGGCTGCCGCGGCTCCGATGAACGCGTGCGACGCGTTGCTTGGACCGGCGATCGCGATGGGTCGTGGATCGAGCCCGGCGTTGATCTACGGCGATGCGAGCTTGAGTTATGCCGAGCTCGGTTCGATGGTGAACCGCTTCGGCAATGCGCTTACCGCGCATGGGGTCGTGCGCGGCGAGCGGGTGCTGTTTCTGCTCAAGGATACGCCCGAGCTCGTCGCCGGCTTTCTCGCTACGATAAAGATCGGCGGCGTAGCAGTCGCGCTGAACACGCGTTCGGCAGCCAAAGATCTTCGCTTCGCCATAGCGGACAGCGCCTGCCGTGCAATGTTCATCGACGCCGAGTTCGTCCGGCTCCTCGACGAGGCAATGGCCGAAGGTGGTCGTCATCCGCCCGTGCTGGTCGTCTGTGGGGCCGAGGCGGATCCCTCTCCTCCAGCGGTAAGCTTCCGCACGTTCCTCGACGGACAATCCGACCGTCTGATGAGCGCTGCCATGTCTGCGGACGACATGGCGTTCTGGATCTACACGTCGGGAACGACCGGAATACCCAAGGCGGCTGTCCATTGCCATCGCGACGTGCTGCCGGGCAATCTCTATCTCGGCGAGATTCTCGGCGTCCGACCGGGGGATCGGTTGTTCTCGTCGTCAAAGCTGTTCTTCTCCTTTGCCCTCACACATTGTCTTCTTGGTGGTCTGCGCGTCGGCGCAACCGTGATCATCGATAATCGCTGGCCGGCCGCCGACGCCATTGCCGAAACCGTCCGATGCCATCGCCCGGATGTGATGTTCAGCGTGCCGACCATCTACCGCAATCTGCTGCGCGATGGCTATGCAACCGACGAAGCATTCCGCTCTGTGCGATGCTTCGTTTCCGCTGGCGAAAGGCTTCCTGCGGCGTTGTTCGAGCACTGGCGCCAAGCCACGGGTAAGCCCATTCTCGACGGTATCGGTGCAACCGAGACCTTATTTCTCTTCATTGCCAATACGCCTCAAGCTTACCGCGCGGGAGCCACCGGACGGCCTCAACCGAGAGTCGAGCTGCGTCTCCTGGACGAACGCGGGGAATGTATTACCGAGCCGGGCCAATCCGGCACCCTGTGGGTGCGGATGCCATCGCTGTGCAATGGCTATTGGCGGCAGGCGGCGAAGACGGCGGCAAGCTTCATCGGTGGCTGGTATTGCACCGGGGACGTCTTCAGCTTCGACAGTGAAGGCTGGTGGTACCATCATGGCCGGGCTGACGAGCTGCTGAAAATCTCGGGACAATGGGTGTCGCCGATGCAGATCGAAGATTGCGTCCTGACAATGCCTGGCGTCCTCGAAGCTGCGGTCGTCGGCGTCGAGAACACCGACGGGTTGGTGCGGCTCGCGATGTTCGTCGTGCCGGGCGCCCGCGCCGGCGGACCCGAGCTCGCCGTGCGCATTCAAGAGCACATAAAATCGCAGCTCTCGATCTACAAATGCCCGCGCGATATCCGGTTCGTTGCACAGATTCCCCGCACCGCCACAGGCAAGATCCAACGCTTCCGCCTGCGCGAGCTCGCGGCAGCGCCTCGATCGGAGACGGAAAGGACCTCGCGCGCAGGGTAAGTGCCCGCAATTTCCGCGGTGGTTGACTAGCGCGACGTTTTCCTTGCTTTCTTCCCGCGTACGGCTTTCACCTCGCCGGGTTGCAAGCCAGGTTCGAAGTCTCCGACCTCGTGATAGGTAACTTTGTTTTCGGCTTCGAACGAGCTGATCGCCGGGATTTGCCCGGGAAATCCAAGTTCTTTCCAGCGGCTGCCGACTTTTTCATAGACACTCTCGCGCAGCGCGGTTCGTTTGGAGAAAACCGGCAGATAGCGATGCTCCTTGCACGCGTTGATCAGGGCCTTTGAGCCGTAGGGCCTCTTTTCGGGCGGATTCTGGGTCGGATCGAGCCAGGTGCTCCAGGTGTTTCTCAGGATATCGATGTCATCGATCGGATTGCACCGGCTCGCCATCGCCCAGATGACCTGATTCATGTCCGTCGGGTCGATGTCCTCGTCGACAGCAATGATCCACTTCGTATAGTAGGCCCCGCCGGGAACCTGCGCCGCCAGCGCCAGCACCTGCGCCGCGTGGCCGGCGTGGCGCTGCTCGATGCTGATGACGGTCATGCCAAACCCTCCGGCCGCTGCCGGATGGGAATAGACTCCCCGGATCCCCGGAATGCCGAGCTTGTCGAGATCATCCCAGATTTTCGCGGAGCGGATGACTGAGAAGAAACCGCTTTGCTCGCACGAGGGATAATCGGCCATCAAGGCATTGGTCAGGACAGGACTGGAACGGTAGTGCACCGCCGTCACGTCGACGAGAGGGCAGCCCGCCTCCGGTCTTCCGTAATAACCCGGAAACTCGCCGAACGGGCCTTCCGCCTTCACCGAATTCGGCCGAATTATTCCTTCGATGACGAGCTCCCCGTTGGCGGGCAGCAGCAGTCCGGTCGTCTTTCCGCGCACGACTGGTATGGGCTCGCCCTTGATGCCGCCGGCAAACTCATATTCCGAAATGTTTTTAGGAAAGGTCTGCGAGCCGACCAGCATGAACAAGGGATCGATCCCCCATGCGGCTGCGACCTCGATCGACTTTCCTTGCTGCCAGGCCCGCGTGATGTGGAGCCGTGCGTCCTTTCCCGGCGAGAGGTAAAGACCGACTTTTGACTTTCCCTGCAGCATCATCCGGTAGGTGCCGACGTTCAGATAGCCGCTGTCGGGATCGCGCGTGATCACCGCGTCCGCCGTCCCCGCGTAACGTCCGCCGTCAAGCGGCCAATGTTTCGGGATCGGCAATTCCTCGAGATCGATCTGCCGTCCGGTGATCGTGTTCTCATAGACGGGGGCTTCGTTCGCCGACACCTCGTGCGGCGGCACGCGCCGCTTGAGCTTGTCTTTCACCCGGCGGATCAATTCGACCGTCGGTGTGTCCGGCGGCTCCTCGAGGGTGAGGGCGATGCGCCTCAGGCTCGGACCGAGGATGTTCCATAACAGCTTGGCAGGAATGCGGCTTCCGGCAAAACCGCGCGCCCGTTCGAACAGCACAGCCGGCGACGGCTGTTGCTTGGCGACGAGGTAGGAGATCGCGCTCATTTCTTGATCGGGATCGACCGGCTCGCGGACGCGGATCAGTTCGCCGATTTGCTCGACCCGCGAAAGCCATTCGCGCAGGTCCCGTATGGGTGCGGTCCTCACCCTTTTTGCCGGGCCGGATTTCGTTTGGCTGTCTTGAACCATCTGCTGCATTGCGATGACCTTTAACAATGTTTGAAAGGGATGCCCCGATCTGGGACTGCCGAGAGGACTACCAATTCACGTCGTCGGGACTGAGGTCCAGCGAAATACGCGGCGCAATCGTCGCGACCGGAGTCAGATCAAAATCGACTCGGCGAAACGGAGATCGGCCATGCCGATGTCTTCGCGCCAAGACGGGCCCTTGACCTCGCGAATTTTCCCGAGCTTCCGGGCCTCATCGATCCAGCCGCGCAGGTCGTCGTAAGGGGCGTGGCGGGCGGCCATCGGGTTGAACCCGACTTTCATCCGCCCGCTGACCGGCGATTTCACGTCAGCGCGTTCCTCCTGAAGTGCCACGTTATTTGTTCTTTTTGTTAGGATTCTAAACATCCTAATTGGGGCACCGGGAAGCTCTCTTGATATAGATCAATGCAGCGCCCACCAAAAGCGGGAATCCACGATTTCACGAATGCCCTGTGTGACTCATGACGGGTTCAACAGGTCATTCCGACGTCACGATGAATTCAATCGCCCCCGTCTGGGACGGCTATGAGCGCAAGCAGAGCGCTGGTCAGTGCCGCGAATCACGGTACAATCTTGATCCATGTCAATGAAGGGGGCCGAAGCGTCGCCCTTTATACCGCCGATGGCTCGGTCGCATCGGGCAAGGGAGGACAGCGATCGCCACCACCACGGTTTTCAAGAGCGTCTGCCGGAGCTGCCACGGCGGCTGCGGCGTTCTGCTGCACGTGCAAGAAGACGAATTGGTCAAGGTCGAGGGCGATCCAGAATCGCCGCTGAACCGCGGTCGCTTGTGTCCGATCGGCGTGTCGACGCGCGATCTCGTTTACCACCGTGACCGGCTGACCTATCCCCGGCGCCGCATCGGCAAGCGTGGATCCGGCCAATGGCAGCGCATCTCCTGGGATGAGGCGCTCGATGAAATCGCCGACCGTCTGCTCGCGATCCGCCGCGAGTTCGGCGCCGAGGCAATTGCCTTGGGGACCGGCACCGGCCGCCACCACATCCGCTGGGTATCGCGGTTCGGAAATGCACTCGGCACGCCCAACTGGTGCGAGCCCGGTTTCGCCCAATGCTTCCATCCGCGCGTCAATACGACGATCCTTACGTTCGGCGATTTTCCGGTCTGCGACTACACCGGAGATGTTCCGCCGAAATGCATCCTCTACTGGGGACACAATCCGCTCAATTCGGGTCCGGACGGCGAAACCCGCTTCAACGCGCGCGACGGGCTGCGGCATCACCCGAAGGTCATCGTCGTCGATCCGCGCGCCACGGAACTCGCCAAACGAGCCGATGTGTGGCTCCAGGTCCGTCCCGGCACCGACGATGCGCTGGCCCTCGCCATGCTCAATGTCATCATCGGCGAGCAGCTCTACGACGAGCCGTTCGTCAAGTCGTGGACATACGGCTTCGAGGCTCTGGCGGAGCGGGTCAGGACGCATACGCCGGAGTGGGCCGAGCCCATCACCTGGGTTGCGGCCGAGAAGATCCGCGCCGCTGCGCGCCTTTTCGCCGAGACCCGGCCTGCGATGCTCGAATGGGGCTGCGCCATCGAGCATACGCCCAACTGCATCCAGACTGTCCGAGCCATTTCGATACTGCCAGCGCTCACCGGCAACATCGACATTCCCGGTGGCTGGGTTTTCGGCATGCACGGCATCGGCCGATTCCCCAGCTTGATCGAGAAGCTCAGCCCCGAAACGAACGCGAAACGTCTCGGCGCCGAGCGCTTCAAGCTCTTGGGCGGCGCGGGCGCCGATCTTCCCGCGGCGCACATTCCGACGCTGCTCCAGGCGATCGCCGAGGGCAAGCCCTATCCCGTCAAAGCGTTCCTCGTCTTCGGCAACAACACGCTGACGACCTACGCCCATTCGTCGCGCGTCTTGGATGCCCTCCTGAAGCTCGATTTCATGGTGTGCGCCGATCTCTTTATGACGCCGACGGCCGAGCTTGCGGACATCGTGCTGCCCGCCGCCTCGTGGCCGGAGCTTGACGAGGTCGCCGGGCTTCCCACGGTCGCGGCGAATGTCGTGCTCGCCCAGCAGCGGGCGGTGCGCATCGGAGAATGCAAGTCGGACGAGGAAATTTTCGTCGCGCTTGCCCGGCGGATGAAGCTCGAGTCCTGCACCGAACCGGTCGTCGACGTTCTCAACGCACAGCTTCGGGCGGGCGGTGTCGGTCTCACGTTCGACGAGCTGAAAGAAACGGGATTCGTCAAGCTGCCGTTCCGCTACCGGAAGTTCGAACCGGGCGGCTTCAAGACGCCCACCGGCAAGATCGAGCTTTATGCCACGCGGTTCGCCGAACTCGGCTACTCGCCGCTTCCCTATTACGAGGAGCCGCCGGAGAGTCCGATCAGCAGCCCAGACGTCGCCAAGGATTATCCGCTTGTGCTGACGACAGGCGCGCGCATTCCGTTCTTCTTCAACTCGGAGCACCGCCAATTGTCGCGCGTTAGAAAAGCCCGGCCCGATCCATTGTCCGAGATTCACCCGGAAACCGCGGCGCGTTTCGGGATTTCCGACGGCGACTGGATGTGGATCGAGACGCGACGTGGCAGAATGCGTCAGAAGGCCAAGCTGACGCGCGGGATCGATCCCCGGGTCATCGCCGCCGAGCATGGATGGTGGTTCCCGGAAGAGGGTCCGCCGGAATACGGCGTCTGGCGGTGTAACGTCAACCTGTTGACGGATAACCAGCCACCTTACGATCCGGCAATGGGCACCTATCAGTTGCGGGCGCTGCTTTGCCGGATCGGGAAGGCCGAAGACGTAGTCTGAGCGATCGGAGCCGCGTTGCGGAGGGCGGCGTCCGCAACGGGTCCGGGCTGTGGCAGCGCGATCCCGAAAGACATTTCGCTAGAGGACGTATCCCCTGCGAGGCAACGCGACGACCGCAAGGCGCGATCGCCGGCGAAGATCGGCGCCGGCGATCGCCTGCATCGTCCGGTTCCGCCTTACGGCTTCGGCGGCGGATTCGTCTCCTTCCACGGATCCTTGACCATCGGGAAGGTCTCGAACTCGACGTTGGCGAGCTTGCCGCCCACCTTCTCCACCCGCCGGATGTAGATGTTCTGGACGATCTCGCGCGTCAGCGGATCGATC
>JAGWON010000006.1 GCA_028871055.1 Alphaproteobacteria bacterium | reverse complement strand
TGTCGATGCACGTGCTCCAGTCGATGCAGCTCACCGGCACGGCGGGCGACATCCAGCTGCCGAACGTGAAGCTCGCCGGCGTCTTCAACATGGGCGGCGCCGCGGTCGCCAATTACGTCAGCATCCTCGAACGCCTGCGGTGAGCGGCTCGCCGTGAGCAGTTTCCCGGCTTATTTGTTGCGGACAGCCGAACGCAACTGTGTGTATAGGCGCAAGCCGCCAGGGACGCTGCTACCTTCTGCTCACGCGCTCAATTGCAAATATCGCGTGCTGAGCGCCTTGAGCAAGGCATGTATTACGGTTCCAAAATCGCTCCTCTTCGTCGGCCCGGACTTCTACATGATGGAGCGCGTGCCTGGACGCGTCTTCCATGATTCGTCTCTGCCTGGTGTTTCCACAGCCGAACGCCGAGCCAGGTCCGAATCCGCGGCGGAGACCCTGACCATGCTCCACGCGCTCGATGTCGAGGAGCTCGGCTTTTCCAATTTCGGCAGGCAGGAGAATTACTCTGTCGCCGCGCGATATTCGAAAAAACTTAAGAAGTCCCACCTTGCGTTCGCGCTGTTCCGCAACGCCCTTATATTCGGGGGAATAGCGGCGCGTGCCGAGCTGCGAAACGCGGCGGCGCCGAACGCCGGCCGAGTCGGCCGCATATCTCGCAATCTGGCCAAGCGCGCCGTCGCGATCGTCCAACAAGGATAAGGGGGAATGGATTAAATGGATTTCGGATATTCAGAAAAAGTTCTGGCTCTGCAGGCAAAGCTCCGCAGTTTCATGGAGAACCTCGTTCTTACGAACAACGAGCGGTGGCATCGCGAGGCGGAGGCCGGCAGCTATCCGCTGGAGTTGATCGATGAGCTCAAGGCGCAAGCCAAGGCCTCCGGTCTCTGGAACCTGTTCCTGCCCGGACTTCGCGATGACGAACCGGGAACGCGTCTGACCAATCTCGAATATGCGCCGCTCGCGGAGATCATGGGGCGCGTCCCCTGGTCGGCGGAAGTCTTCAATTGCAGCGCACCCGACACGGGAAATATGGAAATTCTCCATATGTTCGCGACGCCGCGACAGAGAAAGCAATGGTTGAAACCGCTTCTCGAGGGCGACATCCGGTCGGTGATCTCGATCACCGAGCCGGACGTGGCATCCTCCGATCCGACGAATTTGCGTACCAGCATACGCCGGGACGGCGATCATTACGTCATCAATGGCCGTAAATGGTTCAATACCGGTGCGATGCATCCGCGCGCACGCATGCTGATCGTCCTCGGTGTTACAGATGCTCGCGAATCGACGCCGTCGCATAAACGACAGAGCTTCGTCATCGTGCCAATGGATACGCCCGGGTTCGAAATCGTGCGCAATACGCCAATCATGAATCACCATGCGCTGGAGGGCCATTGCGAAGTCGTGTTCCGCAACGTTTGTGTGCCCGTGAGTAATCTGCTCGGAGAGGAAGGGGAAGGTTTTGCCATCGCCCAGGCCCGCTTGGGCCCTGGGCGCATCCATCATTGCATGCGCACCATCGGCCAATGCGAATTAGCCTTGGAATTGATGCGCGAGCGCGTCTTGGAACGCTCGGCCTTCGGCAAGAAGCTCGCCGAATACGCAAATGTCCAGGATGAGATTGCACGTTCGCGGATCGAGATCGATCAGGCGCGGCTTCTATGCTTGCAGGCCGCATGGCTGATGGATACCCAGGGCAACAAGGCCGCACGGGTCGATGTGTCGGCGATCAAGATTGTGGCCGCTCAGCTGCAGGTGCGGGTAGTCGACCGCGCTATGCAGGTCTTCGGTGCGATGGGCCTTTCGGATCACACCCCGCTCGCCTATCTGTGGACATGGGGACGAGCGCTGCGCTTTATCGATGGCCCGGACGAGGTCCACTTGCGTGTCGTTGCGCGCAACGAACTAAAAAAAGCGAAGGAAGAGCTCGGTCAGAACTCTGCTTTTTTCCGTCATCCCACTAGACCAGCGGACGCCCCGATTTCCTTCGACGCGACGCGCAAGTAGGCGCATTGAGGCGATGGCGATGATCGACCGGCAGCAGGCCTTTACCGGCACCAAGGAGGTCGCAGATGCGCTATGGCTCGATACCGCGCAGCTTGCGGCCTATCTTGCGCAGCATGTGCAAGGCTTCGCCGGCCCGCTGACGGTCAAGCAGTTCAAGGGCGGGCAGTCGAACCCGACTTATCTGCTGGAAACACCGGCGCGGCGATATGTGCTGCGCCGCAAGCCGCCGGGCAAGCTACTGCCTTCGGCGCATGCGGTCGACCGCGAATACCACGTGATCCGCGCGCTGCACGGCCAAAACTTCCCAGTGGCGGAGCCTCTTGCCTATTGCGACGACGAGAGTATCGCCGGCACGCCGTTTTACCTGATGAGCTTTGTCCACGGCCGCGTGTTCTGGGAGCCGCAAATGCCCGGCTCGTATGCGACCGAGCGCGGCGCCGTCTACAACGCCATGGGCGAGATCATCGCGCGCCTGCACTCATTCGATCCGGCGGCGATTGGCCTTTCCGACTTCGGCAAGGGCGAATACTACGTGGCGCGCCAGGTCGACCGCTGGTCGAAACAGTACCGCGCCTCGGAGACGGAAAAAATCGATGCCATGGAGCGCCTGATCAACTGGCTGCCGCAGCACATTCCGCCGGCCGGCCCGGCGCGCCTCGTGCACGGCGACTACCGGCTCGACAACCTGATCGTCGCCGCGCAGTCGCCGGAAATCCTTGCCGTGCTCGATTGGGAACTCTCCACCCTCGGAGATCCGCTGGCGGATTTCACCTATCACCTGATGGTCTGGCACATGCCGCATTCTGAGAGCATCGCCGGCACCGCGTCGCTGATCGGGCAAGATCTTGTGAGTCTAGGCATTCCGTCCATGGCGGATTACGTCGATCGCTATGTGGCGCGCACCGGTCTCGATCCGCGCCCACATCTGTCCGTCTATCTCGCCTATAATTTCTTCCGCATCGCCGCCATACTGCAGGGTATTATCGGTCGTGTACGCGACGGCACGGCCACCAGCGAATTCGCGCCCACCGAGGCGAAGATGATCCGGCCGCTGGCGGAGAAAGCGTGGGAGTTCGTGCAGCAGCATTAAACTGCGCCACCAGTGTAACTGAGTATGAATCGTCAATTTCCTACTGGGCTGCACGCCGCTTGACCGGCGCCCACTGAGCAGTCCAGCTGCAATGTTAGTTTATGGGGGCATTTGGCACCACCGATAAGCTGGCCGGCCGAGAGCCCGGTAACGAGGCTGGCGAGGCGGGCCAGTAGATTGCCTCTGGTGCCATCGCAGCGCTGAGTGCGAGCGGATGGTATTGTAGTGCCTGCGCCATTGCTCGATGAGACGATCTGGGCTTCGTTCAGGCTGTAGAGGATTTCGCCGTTGAGCAGCTCGTCGCGGAGCTTGCCGTGGAAGGAGTCGCGGTAGCCGTTCTCCCAGGAGCTTCCTGGCTCGATATAGAGCGTCTTGGCCCCCACGCCTGCGAGCCAGCGACGCACGATTTTGGCGGTCATTTCTGATCCGTTGTCGGACCGGAGGTGTTCGGGAACCGCGGACCAGCATGACATCGGCCAGGGTCTCGATGACGCCGAAGCTGTTGATCTGAGGCGCGACCCGGATCGCCAGACATTCTCGCGTGAACTCGTCGATCAGCATCAGCGGCCGAAGCTTGCGCCCATGATGGGTCTTGTCCTCGACGAAGTCATAAGACCAGACATGATTGCGGTGCTCCGGTCTCAGCCGGATGCAGGACCCATCATTGAGCCACAGACGAGCCCGCGGCTTCTGTTTCTTCGGGACTTTCAGCCCCTCCCCGGCGCCAGATGCACATGCTGTTCGGCCGTCTCAGACGGCCCGGGTTTCTGTCTCATCTTCGCTCCCCTCACGGGTTACGATGAGCCAGAAACCCTCCGCTCGCAAAACCCCTCAAACTGTCTCGCAGTTGCTGACGGCGAACACCGAGGTCTAGTTTACTCACTCGGCGCGGTGACGTGAAAACCGTCTGGTCCTTCGAATCGCTGCACCGATCCGGCAAGCACCTCGCGCGTGAGATGATCGAGGCTCATTCCGAGAATCCTCGCCACGCCGGCCCATGATCTGGCGGAGCCGATTTCCTTCCCATTCAGGAATACAGGCTTTTCGCGCGCCATGCTCAGGCTCCCGGTCGATTGTCATTACCGATGACGATCTCGCGCGTACAGGCGATGGTTCCAGCTTCCTCGCCTTTCCCCACACAGCGAAATTATAGCGCGCCACTCTACGAATAGGAACGATCATTCCTGGAAACATCGTTCTCCCTCGGCTGCCATGGCGCTGTGGACCTCAAAGATGCGCTGGCGATCAATGTGCGTCACGCACGCCATGCAAGGAAAGTGACGCAAGAGGAGCTTGCCGACCGGGCAGGACTTAGCGCCCGTTACGTCGGCTCAATCGAGCGCGGCGCGGTATCGGCGAGCGTCAGCGTGTTGGGGCGGCTCGCCAAGGCACTGGACGTCGATCCATGCCAATTGATCGGTGTCCCGCAGCGTCGCCGATAAGCTCCTTAGTGGCTGGCGCGCCCTTGAGATCGTCAAGATAGTCAGCCCACCACTGCATCATCTTGACGCGCTCTTCCCAGTGTTCGCCGCGGGCGTAGGCGCGGCGGACATCGTTGGTCTCAACATGTGCCAGTTGGCGCTCGATGGCGTCGGGATGCCATTTCCCGCATTCGTTTAGCAGGCTTGATGCCGTCGCGCGAAAGCCGTGCGCGGTGACCTCGTCTTTGCCATAGCCGAGGCGACGCAAAGCCGCATTAAGGGTATTGTCGGAAATCGGCCGCGCAGCCGTTCGAACGCTCGGAAATAGCAGCGCGCCCTCTCCTGAAATCTCGCGAAGCTGCTTAAGGATGGCGATCGCTTGCGTCGACAGCGGCACGCGATGCGGTCGGCGCATTTTCATGCGGGCTACGGGAATCGTCCATACGGCCCTGTCGAGATCGAATTCGGCCCATTCCGCTGCACGCAATTCGCCGGGGCGTGGGAACAAGAGCGCCATCAGCTGCAATGCTGCCTTTGTGCTCGGCTGTCCATCGAATGAATCGATAGCCCGCAGAAGCGCACCCAGAGGCTTGGGTTCGATGATCGCAGCGCGCGAGGTCACCTTCGGTCGGATGAGCGCATCCCTGAGAGTGACGGTGGGGTCAGACTGAGCACGGGCCGTTGTAATCGCATAGCGAAACACGCTGCCGATGGTGGATCGAAGCCGGCGGGCGGACTCAAAACGCCCGCGCGCCTCGACCTGGCGGAGCGCCTTGAGAACGGCCGGTGCGTCGATACCCCTGATCGAGCGGTCGCCGAGCGTCGGATAGGCGAAGTCCAGGAGCCACTTGGTTTTGGTGATCGTCTTATCGGCGCGGCCCTCCTTCTCGAGCCGGGCCACATATTCTTGAGCAATGGCGCGAAAGCTGCCACCAGAGCTTTCCCGTCTCCTCTCTTGCTTGTCCTGCGAGGGATCGATGCCCGCCGCCAACAACCGCTTGGCCTCGGCTCGTGCCTCCCGCGCGTCAGCCAGGGAAACTGCCGGATAGACGCCCAGCGCCAAAAGCTTCTGCCTGCCGCCAAAGCGGTAAGCGAGCCGCCACAACCGTCCGCCAGACGGCTGCACCCACAGTTGGAGACCACCGCCGTCGGAAAATTTCTGGAGCTTGGAGCCAGGCCGGATAGTCCGGCACTTCACGTCCGAGAGCGCCATGCGATCCCGCTTTTCGGCAACACGATACCAACAGGGGTCCAAGATACCAACAAAAATACCAACAATGTTCTTCGGTGGACCACGTGCGACGAGGTACGCCGATCAGCGCCAGACTGCGCCGAAATGGAGAAAATAAACGTTTTTTCAGTTACTTACGGCGGACAGCGCGTACGAACGTCGGCGGAAGAGCGTCTAGGGAGAAAGGGGATGGTGCCCAGGGGCGGAATCGAACCACCGACACCGTGATTTTCAGTCACGTGCTCTACCAACTGAGCTACCTGGGCGCTCCTTGTCGAGCGGCGCGCTTATCGCAGAAATGGCCGCAGGTGTCCAGCCGCCGCTCCGTGGCCGCACCGTCGGTCGGGTACCGCGACGACGCCGCGGTGGGCATCGCCGCGCCACGGTCAGCGCTCATCGTCCGCGTCTCCCGCATCGCCCGCGCGCGCGTCGGGTGCCGCGTCTTCGGGTTTGTCGTCGGTCGGCACGCGATACGTGCCACCGAACCAGCGGCCGAGATCGACCATCGCACAGCGTTCGGAGCAGAACGGGCGGTACTTCGCGGCCGCCGGTTTGCCGCAGATCGGGCACGGTCGAGCCGGCTTCTGAAGCGGTGCGTCGTCCATGGTTGAAATTTAAAACGGTCGCGGCCGAATGTCGAAGGGGTCCGTGGGGCTCGCCGCCCTATTCGGGGGCCGGGCGGCGTCCGGGGGGATCGGCGGGGTTTTCGCCAATTCCGCGCCGGTTCACGTCTCGTTAAGCGTAGCGCAATAGGATCTAAACCCTCCGCGACAGAGGCGATCCTTTCATGAACGATCACGGCACCAAGCGGGGATTTGCCCGGCTGATCCGCCGCCTCGGGCTGCTGGCGCACGCGACGCGCGCGGCCGCGGCGGTCGAGTTCGCCATCGTCGGTTCCATTTTTCTGCTCCTCGTGTGCATGACGCTCGAGCTCGGCCTCGTCCTGTTCACCCAGTCGGTGATGGACAACGCGCTGCGCGGTGCCGCGCGCCTCATCCGCACCGATCAGGCGAACAGCAGCAGGACCTTCGTCAGCGCGGTGTGCAACGAGGTCGGCACCGTCCTCATCCCCTCGTGTTCGACCAACCTGCAATATTACGTGGCCTCGGCGAGCGGCTTCAGTTCGCTGACCGCCAAGACCAGCACGCTGCCGAACACCTACACCGCGGGCAGCAGCGCCTCCGACATGCTGGCGCAGATCGCGTACAAGCGGCCGGCCCTCATCCCGTGGACGACGCAATTCCTCGGCAACACCGATTTGCTGATTGCGACCGTCGCTTTCCAGAACGAGCCCTATTGATGCTGCGCCGCCTGTATCGCCTCATTCGCCATCAGGACGGCGCCGCGCTGGTCGAATTTGCGCTGATCCTGCCGATCATGATCACGCTGTTCATGGGCGCGTTCGAGGTGACACGCGTGGTCGCCGCCGACATGCGGCTCGCGAACGCGGCGCAGTCGGTCGCCGACATGATCGCGCAGCAATCGAACATCACGTCGACCATGATGACGAATTTCTGCAACGGCGGGCAGCTCGCCATGACGCCGCTTTCCGGCACGTCGCTGAAGGTCGCCGTCGCCGAGGTCACCAACACGGGCTCGGGGCGCGTCGTCGACTGGAACGACACGACCTGCAACACCGCCACGACAATCTCCGGCGCGACCACGCTGGCGACGAGCCTCGTGCCCAACACCAACGACAGCGTCGTCATCGTCCAGGCGACCTATTCCTATACGTCGCCGTTCAGCTATGTACTTGCGAAAAGCTATACGCTGACCCAGACCGCCTATCAGCGGCCCTACAACGTCGGCACCATCACGCACAGCTAGTACCTGGAATCGTAAATGAATGATACGTCCCTCTTGAACGTCATGGCCGGGCCGGCCGCAGGCCGAGACCCGGCCATCCACGTCTTGCGACGGAACCAAGAAGACGTGGATGGCCGTGACAAGCACGGCCATGACGGTTGGAGCGGGCGATATGAATCACGCATTTGCAATAGTCGGTACTAGGCCATGCTCGAAACGATCGCGACACGTTTCCTCCGCCTTGCCCGCGATACCCGGGGCAACGTCGCGCTGCTGCTCGGGCTGATTCTGATTCCGCTCGCGGTCGCCATCGGCGCGGGTGTCGATTACGGCCGTGCCGTCGAGATCCGCAGCACACTACAAAGCGCAGTCGATGCTGCGGCGCTCGCCGGCGCCAGCGCCTATACCGCGCCCTCCGCCCAGAGCACCGCGACCGCGCTGGCGCAGGATTACGTCACCAAGGGCACCGCCGCGGTGCCGTCGAACGTCACCGTCAAATCGACGACGGTCACGCCCGGCACGACCGGCGGCGGCAACAATGTCGCCTATACCATGTACGTCAGTGTCACGGTCTCGGTACCGACGACGTTCATGTCGTTCTACGAGAAGGCGATCACCGTTACGGCTTCGGCGACGGCCAAGAATCCCGTCGTCACCGCGAATTTCAATACGGGCAGTTTCGTGAGCTACGCCTGCGATACTAACGAGGTCTATTGGTACGTCGTGCCGGCCAAAGGCGGCGTGCCGGACGCTTCGGCGATGAATCTGCTGTGGTCCAACAACAATGCCAATCCGCCGAGTACGGTGACGTTCAACGTCGCCGCCAGCGCCAAGATCGGCTTCGCCATCCAGAACGTCACCGGCGCACGGCCAGCCAACCTCGGCGGCTGCAACTACGGCAACAACATGTACGGTTCGCAGCCCGGCGACACGCAGTGGCTCTATTCGAGCCTGAGCCCACCCAGCGCGTCCTACAATATCGCGCCCGGCGGGACGAATACCGGCACGCATGGAACCTACGAGACCACTCAGGACTGCGCTTTGGTGGTCGAAAAGGGCACCCAAAAAAGCGGCGTGTGGACCTATCCGAGCGCGCCGCAAGGAAGTTGCTACACCACAAACGGCAAGAACGAGAACATCAACACCTACGACGACGACGGCAATATGGACGGCGTCTGCGACGGCTGCGGCAAGGGACCGACAATGTCGCAGGAGATGACCAACGCCGCGACGAGTTGCTCGAGCATGAGCGGCAAGAGCTACCAGTACGACTGGAACGACATGGGCGGCAGTTTCGATTCCTACAACTACGGCAACGACATGCAATATGCGTTTTCCTGCTCCGGCGGATCGGGCTCGGGCAACGGTACGAGCACGACCAGCGTTACCCTGACCAACTGACGCGCGGCCCGCACCCGCGCCTGCACACAAGGGCAGCCGTTTTGACTAACGGTTGGTAACCAAGTCCTGTGTCTGCGCCGCGGCGGCGGAACCGGCTCGCGCCGCGCTTCACCTCCCCTTAACCGGCCGGCAACTAGCTTTAACGATTGTCGATGTCGGACGCGCGTTGTCGTGTCCGGGGGAGCTTGTCGAGACCAACGCCCGATGTTCGCTTCATGGTTCCGCCGTCTTGCCTGCAACACCGAAGGCGCGGTCGCGGTGCTGTTTGCGGTGCTGGCGATCGCCATCGCCCTCGCCGTCGGTGCCGGCGTCGACTATGGCCGTGCGGCCGAGATCCGCGCCGCGCTGCAGAGCGCGGTCGATGCCGCTGCGCTGGCCGGCGCCAGCGCCTACACCGCGCCGTCGGCCCAGAGCACGGCGACGGCCCTCGCCCAGAGCTACGTCGCCAAGGGCACAAGCGCCCTGCCGTCGAACGTCACCGTCAAATCAACCACGGTCACACCTGGGACAAGCGGCAGCGGCAACAGCGTCGCCTATACCATGGCGGTCAGCGTCATGGTCTCGGTGCCGACGACGTTCCTCTCGATCTACGAGAGCGCAATAATCGTGACCGCATCGGCGACCGCCAAGAATCCCACGGTCACCGCGACATTCGATACCGGCAGCTTCGTCAGCTATGCCTGCGACGCCAACACAGTCTATTGGTACGTCGTGCCGCCGGACGGCGGCGTGCCGGCCGCCTCGGCGATGAATCTGCTGTGGTCCAATACCGATTCCAACCCGCCGAGCACCGCGACCTTCAACGTTGCAGCCAGCGCCCAGATCGGCTTCGCCTTCGAGAACGTCACCGGTGCGCGGCCGCCCGCCTTGGGCGGCTGCAACTACGGAAACAACATGTACGGCTCGCAGCCCGGCGACACGCAATGGCTGTATTCCAGCCTGCAGCCGCCCTCAGCGAGCTGGGACATCGCTCCCGGCGGCGCCAACACCGGCACGCATGGGGTCTACGAGACCGACCAGGACTGCGCGCTGGTCGTCGTCGAGGGCACCATGAAGCACGGCAGCATGACCTTCCCCAGCACCCCGCAAGGACAGTGCTTCAGCATCTCGGGCTCGGACGAGTACGCCTATGGCGACGGCGGCGGCTCCGGCGAGACCATGGCCCAGGCAATGACCGACGCTGCGCCGAGCTGCTCGCAGCTCGGCGGCAATACCTACCAATACGACTGGAACGACATGGGCGGAAACCCGGACACCTACAATTACGGCAACGACATGCAATATAGCTTTTCCTGCTCGGGCGGCTCCGGTTCGGGCAACGGCACCAGCACGACCAGCGTCACCCTGACCAATTAGCGTGGCGTCGCGGCGAGCGATTCCGCCAGTGCCGGAGCGCGGCGCTTGCGCACCAGCTCGACGTGACCGAGCCGCGTCCAGCCGAGCGCCTGGCAGTCGGGCGCGTGGCGCGCAAGCGCCTTCTTCAGCGCGGCGAGCACGCGCTCGCGCTCGCCCTTCGCGTTCATGCCGACGAAGCCGACCGTCATCGGTCCCGCCAGGTTGCGCAGCCGGATCTGGAGCGCTAACGCGCGCGCGGCCTCGAGATTGGCGGCGATTGCCGATTTCGCGGCGCCGCTGTCGACGTCGATGGCGACGCCCAGCGCCGTCGGCTCGATCAGCAGGAATCCGCCGCCGGGCAGCGCCAAGCGCGATTCCAGCGCCTGCTCGACCGCGTCGCCGATGCCGAAACGCTCGTAGAGCGGTTCGTTGATCGCCGCGAGCCGGGTGACGAGCACGGGATGGCGCGCTTGCAGCCAGTGTCGGAGTTCGGCATAGGCGGCACGGCTGTCGACCATGATCGAGTCCGGCGCCGGCTCGAGCCAGGGCGCCACGAGCGCCGCCGTCGGCGACAGCGGTTCGTCGAGCCGCAGCGGCGGTTTGGCATTGACGGGCGGCGCCGCGACCGCGCGCAACAGGCGCATGGTCACGCCCGCGGCTTTGTCGGCGCGTGCATCCTTGGCGATTTCGACCACGACCGCCTCGCCTTCGCGGAGCGCCTTGAAGCGCGACCGCGGCGCCACGTCCTCGGCGCTGAGAAAGGCCGGGCGCTCGATGCCAATGTCGACCAGCGCCGCCGGCAGCTCGGGCCGCAGCGCGACGACGCGGCCGAGCCAGATTTCGCCGACCCGGCTCGGCATGCCGCCGCGCGCCACGCGCAGCTCGACCACGACGCCGTCCTCCTTGAGCGCCGCCCAGGTCTCGCCCGCGGCGACGGCGAGCCCGACCTCGCGCCTCATCGGCCGAGCCCTCGATTGCCTGGATCGGCACCTTGCGTCCTTCGACTGCGCGCCCGCGGCGCGCGCTCAGGATGAGGCGATTTCCTTAATGCCACAAAGAAATATCCTCATGCTGAGCTTGTCGAAGCACGCACGATGGAAAAGCAAATCTCATCCTAGCTCATCGGCCGAACCGTGCCGCCGGCGTGTAGCCCTGCCCGACCAAGAGCGCCACGGTCTCATAGAGCGGCAATCCGACCACGTTCGAATACGAGCCGACGATGCCGCGCACGAAGCGCGCGGCGAGGCCCTGGACGGCATAGCCGCCCGCCTTGTCGCGCCATTCGCCGGACGCGACGTAGTCGTCGATCTCGTCGCGCGTTAGACGCTTGAACAGCACCGCGGTCTCGACCCGCCGGCTCGCGAGCTTGCCGGCGGGCGTCACCACGGCGATGCCGCCATGAACGCGATGCCGGCGCCCGGACAGCAGCGCAAGGCACCGCCGGGCTTCGTCGGACGTCGCGGGTTTGAGTACGATGCGCCGGCCGCAAGCGACGACGGTGTCGGCGGCGAGAACGAACGCGCCGGATTCGCGCGCGGCGACCGCGCGCGCCTTTTCCACTGCCAGCCGGAGCGCGTAGGCATGCGGCGCCTCGCCGGGACGCGGCGCCTCGTCGATCACGGCGGCATGGACGGCATCGGGCGCGAGGCCGATCTGCGCCAGCAGCGCCGTGCGGCGCGGCGATGCCGAGGCCAGCACGAGGCGCGGGTTCGTCACGTGTGGCCTGGCGACGCAGTTATTTGAAGCGGAAGGTGATCCGGCCCTTGGTCAGGTCGTAGGGCGTCATCTCGACGTTGACCCGGTCGCCGGCGAGAACGCGGATGCGGTTCTTGCGCATCTTGCCCGAGGTATGCGCCAGGACGACGTGGTCGTTGTCGAGCTTGACCCTGAACATCGCATTGGGCAGGAGCTCGGTTACCGTTCCGGAGAACTCGATCAAATCTTCCTTCGGCATTCCCTGACCGCCGGTTGATGGGCCCAAACATCGTTAGGCGCTCCGTTCCGGTCAAGACTTTCGAGGCCGGCGCGGGCGCGGTTAGTGCCGTCGTTCCGTAACCCCCGCGAAAGCGGGGATCCAGGAAAGCGGCTGTGCATTTGCCCTGGATTCCCGCTTGCGCGGGAATGACGGTTATGGAATGGAGTCCGCTCACCGGATATGCAGCACGCAGAGCAGCGTGAACAGCCGCCGCGCGGTGTCGAAATCGATGTCCACCTGGTCGGCCAAGTTGTCGCGCAGCAGCTCGGAGCCCTCGTTGTGCAGGCTGCGCCGGCCCATGTCGATGGCCTCGATGCGCGCGGGATCGGCCGTCTTGACCGCGCTGTAGTAGCTTTCGCAGACCAGGAAGTAGTCCTTGACCAGGCCACGGAACGGCGCGAGCGGCAAGGTGACGCGCTCCAGCGGCCGGTCGGCGCCGTCGCGCACGTCGAGCACCAGCCGTTCCTCGGCGATGCCGAGATGCAGATTGAACGGGCCGGCCGCGCCCGATTTGGGCGCGAAGCTGTTCTGCTCGAGCAAATCCGCGATTGCCACCGCGCGCTCGTGCTCGACGTCGCCCTTGCGATGGATGACGGTCTTCTCGTCGAGCGTCACCTGGGCGATGCGGTTCGCTGAATCGGTCAAGGCAATCCCACGCGTAATTGCAGGCGAGGCTCGGCTGCACCTCGCGATACCCCCGCCCTAACCCTCCCCCCGCGAGGGGAAGGGAATGGGAGGGGGGCGCAGCCGAAGGATCGAACGGGGAAACGCGACACGTTGTAGATGTACAACCGGCGCACCACGATACTCTTACGAACCGCGCGGCACGTTGAGCCGGATGGCAATCGACAGCGCGTGGGCATCGAGCCCCTCGGCCCGGGCGAGCGTCGCCGCGGCCGGACCGATGGCGTTGAGGCTAGCCGCGTCGCAGCGCACCAGCGACGTGCGCTTCATGAAATCGAGCACCGACAGACCCGACGAGAAGCGCGCGCTGCGCGCCGTCGGCAGCACGTGATTGGGGCCGGCGACGTAATCGCCGACCGCTTCCGGCGTGTGGCGGCCGAGGAAGATGGCGCCGGCATTGCGGATGTCGGCCACCAGCGTGACCGCATCGTCGACGGCGATCTCGAGATGCTCGGGCGCGAGACGGTTGACCAGATCGGCCGCCTCGTCCCAGCGCCGAATCACGACGATCGCGCCGAAGCGCTGCCAGCTCTCGCCGGCGATAGCGCGGCGCGGCAGAGTCTTCAGCGTGGCCTCGACCGCGGCGGCAACGGCGTCGCCAAAAGCCCGGCCGTCGGTGATCAGGATCGCCTGCGCCGCGGTGTCGTGCTCGGCCTGCGACAGGAGATCGGCGGCGATCCATGCCGGATCGTTCTTGGCGTCGGCCAATACCAGGATCTCCGACGGGCCAGCGATCATGTCGATGCCGACCTGGCCGTAGACCCGGCGCTTGGCGGCGGCGACATAGGCGTTGCCGGGCCCGACAATCTTGTCGACCGCGGCAACCGTCTCCGTGCCGTAGGCGAGCGCGCCGATCGCCTGCGCGCCGCCGACGCGATAAATCTCGCCGACGCCAGCGAGCTCGGCCGCAGCCAGCACCAGCGGGTTGAGCGCGCCTTCGGGCGCCGGCACCACCATGGCGACGCGCGGCACGCCCGCGACCTTGGCCGGCAGCGCGTTCATCAGCACCGAGGACGGATAGGCCGCGCTGCCGCCGGGCACGTAGATGCCGACGGCGCCGATCGGCCGCCAGCGGGCGCCGAGCCGCACGCCTGCGGCATCGGTATAGTCGATGTCCTGCGGCACCTGGCGGCGGTGGTAGGCCTCGATGCGCGACGCCGCGAGGCTCAGCGCCTTCAACGTGTCGGGCGCGCATTTGGCCTTGGCCGCGGCGATCTCTGCCGGCGTTACGCGCATCGTTCCGGCGGTGAGCTCGAGCCGGTCGAGCCGGCGCGTGTGCTCGATCACCGCGGCGTCGCCGCGCGCCTTGACGTCGTCGAGGATCGCCGCCACCGCTGCGTCGACGTCGGCCGCCAGCTCGCGCTTCAGGGCGAGCAGCGCCGCGAACTCCTTGGCGAAGCCGGGCGCCGCGCTGTCGAGCCTAAGCGGCACGGGCGGCCTCGCGGAAACGCTCGATCCAGGGATCGATCTCGGCATTGCGCGTCTTGAGCGCGACACGGTTGACGATGAGGCGCGAGGTCACGTCGGCGATGTGCTCGATCTCGACCAGGCCGTTCTCGCGCAGCGTCTGGCCGGTCGCAACCAGATCGACGATGCGGCGTGACAGACCCATGCCGGGCGCGAGCTCCATCGCGCCGTTGAGCTTGATGCATTCGGCCTGAACGCCGCGGCCGGCGAAATGGCGGCGGGTGATCTCGGGATACTTGGTGGCAATGCGCACCGCGCTCCAGCGCGCCGGATCGTCGTGCCCCAGGTCCTCGCGGGGCGCGGCAACCGCCAAGCGGCACTTGCCGACGCCGAGGTCGAGCGGTGCATAGACCTCGGCATATTCGAATTCCATCAGCACGTCGCTGCCGGCGACGCCGAGATGCGCCGCGCCGAAGGCGACGAAGGTGGCGACGTCGAAATTGCGCACGCGGATGACGTCGAGATTCCTATGGTTGGTGCTGAAGCGCAGCTTGCGCGCGTCGGGATCGTCGAACTCGCGCTCGATCTCGATCCCGGCGCGCCGCACCACGGGCACAACCTCGTCGAGGATGCGCCCCTTGGGCAGCGCCAGCACCAGCGTTTCGTTACCGAGCAAAGGAATTCTCCAATGAACAGGCACCCAATTGACGGTATCGCCGTTATGAAATGCTTGGTCATGGCCGGCCACAGGCCCGGCCATCCACGAGTTTTTTGCTACACGACGTGGATGTCCGGCACAAGGTTCGTCCTCGGGCCGGGCATAACGCGCAGGCAGAACCGGCAGAGGCTAGCCCGCGTCCTCGTCTGGATGGTGCGGGCGGAAGCGCGTGGGCCACGGCTCGCCGAAGTCATCTAAATGGCACAGGATGCCGCCGGATTCCAGCCGGATGCTGGCGCCGCCGGCGAAATCGAGATAGATCGCGCCCGGCACCGACCGCACCGCCAGCAGCACCATCAGGCGCTCGGCGTCGCGCGGGTCGAAATCGCGGCGCTTGACCGCGGTGACGCGATCGACGCGCAGGCCGCTCATCACGCGCTCGCCGCGACGCGCGCGCTCAACGTCGTTCTCGTGCCGGAACCGGTTGGCGACCAGCACGAAACGCTGGTTCTCGGGCTCGTAGGTGATGTCGCCGACCAGCACCATCGCGTCCTGGAGGACGGCCGAGATCACCGCCAGGTCCTCGTCGTCCTCGGCCTTGAGGCGGAGCCGCATGGGCCCCTGATCGGGCTCGGCGCGGGTCGACATCGCGCGCGCTCAGCCTTCGCCGGCGACCCGCTCGATTGCCGCGCCGCAGGCGGCGAGCTTGGCCTCGAGCCGCTCGTAACCGCGATCGAGGTGATAAACGCGGTTGACGATCGTTTCGCCCTCGGCGGCGAGGCCGGCCAGCACCAGCGACACCGAGGCGCGCAGATCGGTCGCCATCACCGGCGCGCCGGTGAGCCGCGCGACGCCGCGGATCGACGCCGAGGCGCCCTGGACGCTGATGTCCGCGCCCATGCGGTTGAGCTCGGGCACATGCATGAAGCGGTTCTCGAAGATGGTCTCTGTGATGATGGAATCGCCATCAGCGGTCGTCATCAGCGCCATGAACTGCGCCTGGAGGTCGGTCGGGAAGCCGGGGAATGGCGCGGTCGCCACGTCGATGCCCTTGAGCCGATTGGCGCGGCGGCTGACCTTGATGCCTTCGGGCACGCGGTCGATCGCGACGCCGGTGCCTTCGAGCGCCTGCGCCGCGGCCGCGACCATGTCGTAGCGCGCGCCGACCAGCTCGATCTCGCCGCCGGCGATCGCCGCCGCCATCATGTAGGTGCCGGTCTCGATGCGGTCGGGGATGACGCTGTGGGTGGCGCCGTGGAGGCGCGGCACGCCGGTTACGGTGATGCGCTCGCCGCCGGCGCCTTCGATCTTCGCGCCCATGCTGTTGAGGCAGCGCGCCAGATCGCCGATCTCGGGCTCGCGCGCGGCGTTGACGATGACGCTCTCGCCTTCGGCGAGCGCCGCCGCCATCAACGCGTTCTCGGTCGCGCCGACCGAGACCGATGGGAACACGATCTCGCCGCCCTTGAGGCCCTTGGGCGCGGTGGCGTGGATGTAGCCCTTCTCGATGGCGATGGCGGCGCCCAGCGCCTCGAGCGCCTTGATGTGGAGATCGACCGGCCGCGTGCCGATGGCGCAGCCGCCCGGCAGCGAGACCCGCGCCTGACCGAGGCGCGCGACCAGCGGGCCCAGCACCAGCACGCTCGCCCGCATCTTGCGCACCAAGTCGTAGGGCGCGGTGGTCGAGACGATGCGCTTGGCGCGGAGCTCGAGCACATGACCTTGCTCGTCCGCCGTCTCGGCGCCGGGCATGGTGACCGACACGCCATGCTGGACCAGCAGGTGCGACAGCGTGGTGATGTCGACTAGGAACGGCAGGTTCTTGAGGACCAGCGGCTGGTCGGTGAGCAGGCAGGCCGCCATCAGCGGCAGTGCCGCGTTCTTGGCGCCGCCGATCTCGATCGAGCCTTGGAGCGGGCGGCCGCCGCGAATCCTGATCTTGTCCATGGGATAAACTATGCCTTTGACAGGTTAAACGGCGATGGGTTGAAACGCCGCCTTGGTAGCCGCGCTTTGTGGCGGAATTGCGAGCGGCCGCGCTCACATCCGCGGCAATGTCACGCCGCGCTGTTTCTGGTACTTGCCGCCGCGATCGGCATAAGACACCTCGCAGACCTGGTCGCTCCTGAAGAACAGGAACTGGCAGATGCCTTCGCCGGCATAGATGCGCGCCGGCAGCGGCGTGGTGTTGGAGATTTCGATGGTGACGTGGCCTTCCCATTCCGGCTCCAGGGGCGTGACGTTGACGATGATGCCGCAGCGCGCATAGGTCGACTTGCCGAGGCAGATCACCAGCACGTCGCGCGGGATACGGAAATACTCTATGGTCGAGGCGAGCGCGAAGCTGTTGGGCGGCACGACGCAGATGTCGGTCTCCCTGTCGACAAAGCTCTCGGAGGAAAAGTTCTTCGGATCGACGACGGCGCTCGAGACATTGGTGAAGATCTTGAAGTCGCGACCCACCCGCGCGTCGTAGCCGTAGGACGACAGGCCGTAGGAGATGACGCCCTGGCGGGTCTGCTTCTCGACGAAGGGCTCGATCATGCCGCGCGCGAGTGCCATCTCGCGAATCCACTTGTCCGGCATGATCGACATGAGTGCGCTCCCCGCTCCCACCCGTTTGACCCGTCACGGTGTAAAGGATGGGAAGCAAAGCCTCAAGCGGAACGCGGCGGCTTGGGTGGCGGCGCGGACTCGTCGGACGCCAGCGCTCGGGCGCGCGCCTGCGCCTTGCGGCGCGCGAGGTTGGCGCGCAGCGCCTCGGCCAGCCGCGCCTGCTTCGCCGCCGCCTTGCTGGCACCCGAGTCGCTCCGGCCGGGGTTTTGCCGCTCCTTAACCGCCATGGACTAGAGTTGCGACAGGCTTTGCGCTGCGTCAAGCCGGCCGAGACGCCTTGCCAAGCCGGGCGCGGCTCGTGTATGTCCCGCTCATCCCCGGATGCTGCCGTAGCTCAGTGGTAGAGCACTCCCTTGGTAAGGGAGAGGTCCTGAGTTCAATCCTCAGCGGCAGCACCAGCTTCTTCGCCGAAGACTTCCCTCGCCTTTTCACCAATTCACCGGCGATCGCGCCGGACGCATCACGGCCGGTCATGCGGTAATATCGGGCGCATTGGTGCGGCGACACGGTCTGGGGCGATCATGCTGGTCGATTGGATTTACGGCGTACCGACCTGGGTAATGGCCGTGGTGGTCGTCGCGGGCGCGGTTAGTCTGTCGCTGCTCGGCCTCGTCGCCGCGACCCGGGTGCTGCATGTCGAGCTGCGCCGCCGGCACAACGAGTTCACCGGCTTCAATTCGGCCCTCATCGGCGTCGTCTTCGCGGTACTGCTCGCCTTCATCGCGGTCGAGGCCTGGGAATCGTTCGGTAAGGCGGGCGACACGGCGCAGATCGAAGCCTCACTAACCGGCGACCTGTTCCGCGATGCCGCGACGATGCCGGAGCCGGCCCGGACGGAGCTGGTCGGCGACATTCGGGATTACGTCGAGATCGTGGTCAGCCAGGAATGGCCGGCGATGGCCCGCGGCGCGCCCATCGGCGACGCTGGCTGGGCGCCACTCTTCAAATTCCACCAGGCGCTGCGCGGCGTGGACGCCGCCAATCCTGTGCAGGTGGCGATGGTCGCCGAGACGTTGCACCGCCTCAACGCGCTCTATGACGCGCGGCAGAAGCGGCTCCTGGCGGCGGAGGACCATATCGCGCCGGCGGTCTGGTGGGTGGTGCTGCTGGGCGCGACCGTCGTTATCGCGCTCACCTATCTCTTCGGCATGGAAAGCTTCGCGATGCATGCGCTGATGACCGGCATGGTCGCCGCGTCGCTGGCGCTGGTGATCGTGCTCATCGTCGCCTTCGATTATCCCTTCCGCGGCGAGGTGCAGGTCGGACCCGACGGCTTCCGCAACGTCCAGCACATCATGGAGCGGGCGGGCGTCAAATTTGCTCACAACGCGGAGCGATGAGGTGTACGCAGCTATCCCGCGGCGATCCCGCCGTCAATTTGCATCCCGAACGAGCTTGATCTCGCGGATCGTGTAAGCAATCGAATTGGCGAGCATGGACCCGATGTGGATTTGGATCTGCTCCTGTTGCGCGGCAGTCATGTTCCTCCATTCATCACACTGGTCGAATCCGTCGAGCGGTTCGATAGGAGCATTCATCGTGCCGAGCGCAGACCGGTCAATGCCAGCGTCTTGAAGGTACGGCCGTCGACTACCGCCATGAAAAGAAAGAGCTGCGCTTGGGGCGCAAACGTCATCAGAAGGTGGCGCTCTTTGTAAACACCGATGCCGAGCGTCGGAACCGTGCGCATATTGCCGACGATGGTCGTGCCGCTGGATCGCAGCAGCGCCTGGCGGCCTATTGCCCCAAATTGGAGGCGGTTAAATCCGCATTAACCAACCCGTGCGACATTTTAGTCATGACGCCAATCGAAGCGACAATATCGCCGGGCGGCGATCTGCCCGCTTGTGATCCTCGGATCACGGGACTCTATCGCTATTGGCAGAGCATTCGTCCGGCTGATGCTGCCTTCCCCGGTCGGCAGCATTTCGATCCCATCGCGGCCAAGAAATTCATTCCAAACATTTATTTGCTCGATATTCATCGCGAGCCGCTGCGTTTTCGCGTGCGTTTGATGGGCTCCGAAAACGTGCGCCTGATGGATCATGATCCGACCGGACAATGGCTCGGCGAAGCGTTTCGGCCCAATTTCTACAATGAGCCCACCTATGCGCAATATCGCGCCGCCGCCGAAAGCGGCCTGGTCGGCTATCACCGCGGGCTCCCGGTGTCGCATCTCGGGGGACATTTCCTGATCGCCGAGCGGCTCTTGCTGCCGTTGGCGAAGAATGGCAGGGCGGTGGACATGGTGCTTGGATTCGCCGTCTATCACTCCCCCTCGAGCGGGCCCGCCGCACCACCTGAATTGACACCCGACGACCGCACGCCGGGTAACCGCTCTGACCGGCAACGCTCAGTTGAGGCGTCTCGATGAAGCCGAGAATCGGGTCGGCGTGAATCCGAATCCGGTATCCGCCGGCGATCCTGCCGCGGTCATCGGCGACGCGCGCCTTGAAGGCATCTATCACTATTGGCGCCGCAAGTGCGCGGGGCGACCCATGCCGTCCCGGGCCGACATCGATCCAGTCGAGCTATCCGCCACTGTATGGCCCTATATAATGATTCTCGAGGTCGTGCGCGCGAGCGGCGTGATCCGCTTTCGCTATCGCCGGGTTGGCGAGGTGTTCTGGCGCGCGACTGGCCGCGAGCCGACTGGCCAGTTCCTCGATGAATCGGTGCCCGACATCGCCAGTTACCGGCAATATGTTGTCGGTGTCTACCGCGAGATGATCGAGCGTCGCCAACCGCTCTATACGCAAAACTTCCTTTTCCTCGAGGGTCAGCGCGCGCCGATGCAGGTCAAGCGCGTCAGCCTGCCGCTGTCGAGCGACGGAGCCACGATCGACATGATCCTGGCCGGCCACGTCTTCGACCACGAGAGCTGCGAGCGCGACTGGGCGCTGTCAAAAGTCAGCCAGATGCAGGAAGGCGACCGCATTTTCCTCGTCGCCTGATACCCGGTACGCTAAATCTCCCGCCTTGCACCGCTCGGCAACGCGACACGACGGAACAGCAGGAGAGCCGCCATGGCCGAAACGCCAACCTACGAGATCCACGCCATCCGCTATGCGCGGCACGACCGCCGCGCCAGCGAGAATTTTCTCGGCGGCGATCCGCATGACGCACCCATGCCGATCGACTATTTCGTCTGGACGGTGACCGGCGGCGGCCGGACCTTCGTCGTCGACACCGGCTTCGGCGCCGAGCAGGCGCGCAAGCGCCAGCGCGAGCTGCTGCGCTCGCCCGCCGCCGGCCTCGCAGGGCTCGGCATCGATCCAGCGAAGGTCGAGGACGTGGTCATCACCCACATGCATTACGACCACGCCGGCAACCTCGACCTCTTTCCCAATGCGACCTTTCATATCCAGGATCGAGAGATGGCGTTCTGCACCGGCCGCTGCATGTGCCACGAAACCATCCGCGGCGGCTTCGAAGCCGACGACGTCGTCGGCATGGTGCGGCGGCTGTTCGCCGGACGATTGCGTTTCCACGACGGCGCCGAGGAGATCGCGCCCGGCCTGTGGCTGCATTTCATCGGCGGCCACACCATGGGATTGCAGTCGCTGCGCGTGATGACGCGACGCGGCTGGGTCGTGCTCGCGTCGGACGCGGCGCATCTTTACGCCCATTTCGAACAGGATCGCGCCTTCCCCATCGTCTACAACGTCGCCGACATGCTGGAAGGCCACCGCACCTTGCAACGGCTGGCGAGCTCGCCCCGGCACATCATCCCCGGTCACGATCCGCTGGTGATGAAGCGTTATCCCGCATCGAGCCGCGCGCTTGAGGGCATCGCGGCCAGGCTCGACATCGAGCCGATCGGGTAGAGCATGGAAAAAATGGAGGAGAAGCGGCGATGCAACCGAAAATTCTCGCAAAAGCAATTTTTGACCGTCAGTGGATATTATTTGTATATGCGCTCGTTACCTTGATCGCCTCTGTTCAAGCGATGCTTACAAGCTCGTTTATGACGGGCATCGCCGCATTGGGTGCATGTGCGCTTAGTTTTTTCGGCGCGGCTACCTTCAGCGCTTCTTTCCATGCGCGACACATAAAAAATTATTCTGGAAAAGATTTAACGGGGATTGGCGCCATTGCGTTTGTACTTTGCACGATAGGTATAGCGCTCATGGTGTGGTCAAGGTTTTGGATGATGATCTTTAGCGTCCATATGCAGGGTTGGATTTGGGCACTCATTGGTATCGTCGCCGCACTATTGGGCGCAAAAAAAGAGCTAGCATTGTAGCCGGGGTGCTTCCGCTAGCTTGCTCATCCGGTTTGTGCGCTACGGGCCACGTTTGCTAGCAGCACGCACTGGCAGCTTGGCGAGATAGCGGCCGACGGCGGTGTGATCGGCGGCTTCGGGCAAGTCGCGCGCCGCCGCATCCCAGAGATCGGCGCAGGCGTCGGCCAGCGGCGCCGCCACGCCGACGGCATGCGCCAGATCGTTGGCGGTGCGCACATCTTTCGCCATCAGCCGGAGCGGGAAACCGGCGTTGAACGTCTCCGACAGGATGAACGGCTTGAGCTTGACCTCGGTCGTGTTGTTGCGTCCGCTCGAAGCATTGAGGATGTCGGTCATCAGAACCGGATCGAGCCCGAATTTACGGCCGATTGCGATGGCCTCGACGGCGGCGACGAGACCGGCGGCCGAGACGTAGTTGTTGAGCGCCTTCATCGCGTGACCCGATCCCAGCGCGCCGGTACGGAAGATCACGCGGCCCATGGCCGACAGCACCGGCTGTATCCGATCGATGGTCGCGGTCGTCCCGCCGACCATGATCGCCAGCGAGCCGTCCGCTGCCCGCTTGACGCCGCCCGAAACCGGCGCGTCGGCGAACTCGAATTTGGCGCGGAGCAGTTCATTGCCCAGCGTCCGCGTCCCCACCGGATCGGACGAGCTCATGTCCACGATCACGCAGCCCGGGCGCAGATGCGCGCGCATCGCCGACACCACGTCGCGCACGATCTTGCCGTTGGGCAGGATCGTGATCACGAGATCGGCCGCCGATACCGCCGTCGCCAACGTGCCAGCAACCTCGCCGCCGGAAGCGGCGAATCGTTGTCGCGCCGATTCCGCGGCATCGAACCCCGCAACGGAATAGCTGGCCCGGACAAGGCACGCGCCCATCGGTACGCCCATATTGCCCAGTCCGATCACGGCGACACGCGCCGGCGGGACAATGACGGATTTCGCGTTCATCGTTTGCCTTTCATGTTATTTCGCCCTTCGATTTCGGCGGTGAGACCGCGTTGCGCTCAATCGCGGCCGAGCCACTTGTGGAACGCCCAGAGCCCGACCAGCAGCAGCCCGCTGATGACCGGCACCGAGGCGGCAACGACGAGGGGTTCGTTCACCGCATAGCCGAGCGCCGCCGCGCCGTGGGCCACATGCCCGACCAGGCCGGCACCGTAATAGGTGATCGCGGCGATGGATAGGAACTCGACCGTCTGCTGCAGGCGGAGCTGCAGGCGGGCGCGGCGGTTCATCGACAGCAGCAGATCGCGGTTCTGCGCCGCGAGCGTCACGTCGATGCGCGTCCGCAGCATGTCGCTGGCGCGCGCCACGCGCTCGGACAGCGCCTCGAGCCGCCGCTCCATCGTTTCGCAGGTGCGCATCGCCGGCGACAGACGGCGTTCCATGAATTCGCCGACGGTCTGGCGACCCTCGATGCGCCGTTCGCGCAGCTCTTCGATGCGCTTCTGGACGAGCGCATAATAGGCGCGGGCGGCGCCGAAGCGATAAGGCGTGCGCGCGCCGAGCGTCGCCAGCTCGGCGGCAAGGCTCAACAACCGCTTGAGCAGCGCCTGCTCTTCCTCGAGCGCTTCGACTCCGGTGGTGGCTTCGGCGATCCTGGCGAGGTTGCGCTCGGTCTCCGTCACCGCCGGATTGATCTCGCGCGCCAGCGGCAGCGCCAGCAGCGCCATCATCGTATAGGTCTCAATCTCGAGCAGACGCTGCACCAGGCGCCCCGCCTGGCGCGGCGACGACATCGCGCCGCCATGCACGATCATGCGGACGAAATTCTCGCGATCGGAACGGAAATCGGTCCAGAGCTGTGCCAGACCGCCTGCGGCGAAGCCACCGACGATGTTGCGCCCCTCGAACAGCTCCGCGATTGCCTCCGGCGTCGGCGGCTCGCCGGCGATCAGCGCCAGCTGCACCGCTGCGATCGTTTGGCCGGGCAGCGCCGCAATCCACGCGTGCGGCAAGGCGAGCGCACTCACCGGCTCGAACAGCGCGGTGCCGCGCCAGGGCAGCACGAAGGTATAGGTCGCGAACTCGGCATGCCGTTCCCAGGTCAGGCGCAGTCCGTCGCATTCGATCTGGACATGCGACGCGCCCGGCGGCGGCATTGGCGCGTTCTGCATCGCGCAGAGCCGCGTCAGGCTCGTCCGCTCGGCGGCGCTATCGCCGCCGGTAAGCGCCAGGTGAACGACGCGCGCCGGCGCAGCAGCCACGCCGTACGGCCGGGCGTGCAGCTCCCGCGCCAGAGCGTCGAACAGGGGGTGGAGCACGGGGCCGCCGGCGAAGGCGGTCGCCGCGGTTTTGGCGGGCTCCTGGCTCATCGGCCGGAAGAATAGCGCAAACTAGCGGCCGTCGAGTGCCTGACGGATCGCGCGGGCGAGATCGTCCTGGCGATAGGGCTTTTGCAACAGGGCGAAATCGGCCGTGCCGGCGCCGCGGTGGGCGACGGCGTAGCCCGAGGTCAGCAGCACCTTGAGTCCGGGATTGAGCCGGTGCGCACGCCGCGCCAGCTCGTCGCCGAGCATGCCCCGCGGCATCGAATAGTCGCTGAACAGCAGATCGACCTTGGCCTCGTCCTCGACCATGGCAAGCGCCGCCGGTGCGTCCGCGGCGGTCAGCACGCGATAGCCGAGCGAGCGCAGATTCTCCGCCACCATTTCGCGCAGATCGGCATCGTCCTCGACCACCAACACGGTCTCGGCCTTGCCCGCGGCCGCACGGACCACAGGCTCGGCATGGTCCTTGGGCTCGTCGTAAGCGCGCGGCAGATAGAGCCGCACGGTCGTGCCGATGCCCGACTCGGAGCTCAACTCGATGTGGCCGCCCGACTGCTTGACGAAGCCGTAGACCTGCGACAGGCCGAGGCCGCTGCCTTTGCCGACTTCCTTGGTGGTGTAGAACGGCTCGAAGGCGCGCTCGACCACCTCGGCCGGCATGCCGACACCGGTGTCGCTGACGGTCACGCGCACGTAGCGGCCGGGCACGACGCGGATGCCCGAGGAATCGTCGAGCGTGACGGTGTCGGTCTCGATCGACACGCGGCCACCCTCCGGCATGGCATCGCGCGCGTTGACCACGAGATTGAGGAGCGCCGCCTGGAACTGCGCCGGATCGACGCGGCTGGGATCGACCGTCGGGTTGAGCAGGAACTGGATCTGCACGCGGTCGCCCGCGGCGCCGCGCAGCAGGTCGCCGAATTCCTTGATCACGCGGTTGATGTTGACGGTCTCGGGCCGCAGCGACTGCCGCCGCGCGAAAGAGAGCAGCGATTGGGTCAGGCGGGCGCCGCGCTCGGCGCCGCGCGTCGCCGACTGGATCAGCCGCTTGGCCGGCTCGGCGGTGATATGGCGCTGCAACTGCTCGAGGCTGCCGATGATCACGGTCAGCAGATTGTTGAAATCGTGCGCCACGCCGCCGGTGAGCTGCCCGATCGCTTCCATCTTCTGGGCCTGGCGGTATTGCTCCTCGAGCTCGGCGCGCCGCTCGGCCTCGGCGGCGGCCTGGCGCGTGCGGCGCAGCGCAATCATCGTCGCGGCGATGAGCGAAAGCGTCACCGGAATGCCGTAGACCAGGTGACTCCCCATCGTCCGCGCCCAGGCGCCGACGATCGCCGCGCGGTCGACGCCGGCGACGACATAGACCGGGAAGCTGCCGACCTTCTCGTAGGCGAACAGGCGTTCGGTGCCATTCGCCGCCGAACCCGAGTCATAGGTGCCGAAGATGGGCTCGCCGCGGATGGCTTGCATCAGCGGGTTGTCGGCGGTGAATTTGACGGCCTCGTCCGCCGGCGGATCGCGAGCCAGGAGCACGCCGTCGTCGCGCACCAGGCTGATGCGAGAATCCTGCTGCTCGGCGATGGTCATGTAGAAATTCGTGAAGTAGTTCAGATTCATGACGATCTCGATCAACCCGCCGGGCATGTCGCGATCGGGCTTGGCGCGAGCGACGGTGAATTCGAATTCGCCGGATGGCGCGCGCCGGACCGGCGAGACCATGATGTCGTCCATGCCGGGCCGGCGGACGTGCAGGTAGTGGCGCGGCACCACGACCTGGTCCCGGGCGGGAAATTGGCCGTCGGTCGCGGCGACATGACCGTCCGGCGCAATCAGCCTGATGGCCGAGGCCTGCGGCAGGCTCGCCCTGATCTGCTTGAGGAACCGGTTCAGATCCGGCGACTGGGCGCTCTGCTCCCACGTCATCGTCGCCGTATTGTCGGCGATGCGGTCGAGCGCGAAGGCATCGGTCTGGAAGACGGTCTGCGCCTGTTGCGCGGCGATATCCGCCAGCCGGTCCATGCGTTCGCGCGCGTCGGCGAGGGTCGACTGATAGTTCAGCCAGGCGGCGCCGGCGAACAGCAGGATAGGCGTGGCGATGGCCGCCGCCAGCAGCACCTGCAACGGTCGAATGGCATCTCGGGCCGTCGATTCCGCGCGCCCTGCCAACCGCAGCCTCCTCGTGGGCGCCGCCTTCTGGAGCGCCCGTTTCTCCATCCCGGAATACTACACGAGCGCGCCGCGGCGCGCAGCCGGCCGCGGTGGCGCGCCGCGCAAGAAAAAGGGCCGCGCTTTGCGGCGCGGCCCAAGTTCAGGGAGGAAAAGCCCGAAGGACTTGCGGTGGGACCGGAGTCCCGAACCGCACGGTGGTTATATGGCGCAAATTCTCAACAAATTATTAAGATCGCAACCGCCCGCCGGGAGCATGGTTAATCACGCGCCGATGGTGTCGAAATAGTGGCCGATCGAGCGGGCGAGCGACCGCGCCACCACCGCCCGATAGGGCGGCTGCCGCAGGTCGCGTTCCTCGGTCCGGTTCGACAGGCAGCCGATTTCGACCAGGGCCGACGGAATATCGGGCGCCTTGAGCACCGCAAACCCGGCCGACCGGTGGCTGTTGGTGAGCATCGTCACGTGTCGGCCGAGTTCGCCGACCACGTCTTGCGCAAAGCGGATCGACAGATTGTTGGTCTGACGGCGCGCCAGATCGAACAGGATGCCGTTGACCTCCGGATCGCGCGACATCTTGATGCCGGCGACCAGATCGGCGCGGTTCTCGCTGGCCGCCAGCAGCGCCGCCTCGCGGTCGGACGCCTTCTCCGACAGCGTGTAGACCGAAGCGCCGCGTTCCGTCCGGCGGGGCAGTGCGTCGGCATGGACCGAGAGGAACAGGTCGGCATTCACCGCGCGCGCACGCGCGACGCGACCCGCCAGCGGGATGAACTCGTCGTCGCGGCGGGTGAGCTGGACGCGGAACCGGCGCGTTGCCTCGAGCCGACGCGCCAGCTCGAGCACGGTCGGCAGCGCGATGTTTTTCTCGTAGGTGCCGATGACGCCGATCGCGCCGGGATCGATGCCGCCGTGACCCGCGTCGAGCACGATCAGCGGCAGCTTGCGTTGCGCGGCCGTGGCGGCGAGTGCGCGATGCACACCGGACAGGCTGGCGCCCGCAAGCAGCGCGGCAAGGAGCCGATTGAATCGGCGGCGGTCGATGGTTCCACCCGGCAAGGCCGAATCCCTTCGCTTTGCAGCGATTCCCTCAGGGATGTTCAAGCACTTGGCGGTGAAAATTAGGTTAAGAATTAGGAAATGTCCATATCCATCTGAATAGATGGATAATTTTTAATTTCTAGCGTGGACTGAAGCCCTGACGCGTCGTTGCGAGGCGGCCGAAGGCCGACGCGGCAATCCAGAAACCTGCCGCTTTCGGTGTCCTTCTGGATCGCCACGACCACTTCGTGGCCTCGCGATGACCACAAGCCCTTTAGCGCGGGATTTCGACGACCAGCCGGCCGCGCACGCCGCCTTTGAGGATGACCGCGCCCAGGCTCGGCAGGTCGGCAAGCCGGGCCGTCTCGGTCATGGCATCGAGCTTGTCGAGCGGCAGATCGCGCGCCAGCCGCGCCCAGGCAGTCTGGCGCTGCGGCAGCGGACACATCACGGAATCGATGCCGATCAGGCGGACGCCGCGCAGCAGGAAGGGGAGGACGCTGGCCGGCAGGTCGCTGCCGCCGGCGAGGCCGCAGGCAGCGGCCGCGGCGCGGTATTTGAGCTGGGTCAGCACCGTCGCCAGCGTCGTGCTGCCGACGCTGTCGATCGCGCCGGCCCAGCGTTCGCTGTCGAGCGGCCGCGCCGGCGCCTTGGCGAGTTCGGCGCGGTCGATCAGCGTGGTCGCGCCGAGCTTTTTCAGATAGTCGTGCGTCTGCGGCCGGCCGGTCGAAGCGGCGACCTGATGGCCGAGCTTCGCCAGGATCGCGACCGCGACGCTGCCCAGGCCGCCGGCGGCGCCGGTCACCAGTACCTCGCCCGCGCCGGCCTTCAAGCCGTTGTCCTCGAGCGCCATCACCGCCAGCATCGCGGTGAAGCCGGCGGTGCCGATCGCCATCGCGTGCTTGGTGGTGAGGCCGGCGGGAAGCTTCACGAGCTGGCTCGCCTTGACGCGGGCCTTCTGGGCATAACCGCCCCAGGTGTTCTCGCCGACGCGCCAGCCGGTGAGCACGACCTTGTCGCCCGGCTTCCATTCAGGCGACGTCGAGCTCTCGACCGTGCCGGCGAAATCGACGCCCGGCACGTGCGGATATTTCCGCACCAGCTTGCCGATCCCTTGCAGGATCATGCCGTCCTTGTAGTTGAGCGTCGAATATTCGACCGCGACGGTGATCTCGCCCGGCGGCAGATCGGCCTCGGGCAGCGAGGCGACGCGCGCTGAAACCTTGCCGCCCGCCTCTTCGAGCAGAAGGGCCTTGAAGCTCACGCGGCACCTTGCGCTGGATCGGCGCTGTGCGCCCTTCGACTGCGCTCAGGGTGAGAATAGAGTCTTAATGCCATCCGCGATCTTCCTCATGCTGAGCGAAGTCGAAGCACGCAGGGCCGAATTGCAGCCGCTCACCGCAGGCGTTCGAGGATGCTGACATAATTGGCGACCGCGGCGCCGCCCATGTTGAAGACGCCGGCGAGCTTCACGTTCGGCAGCTGGATGTCGCCCGCCGTGCCGGTGAGCTGCATCGACTGGAGCACGTGCATCGACACGCCGGTGGCGCCGATCGGATGGCCCTTGGCCTTGAGGCCGCCCGAGGCGTTGATCGGCAGCTTGCCGGTTTTTTCCGCGGTGCCAGCGGCGACGACCTTGTCGCCCTCGCCTTTCTTCGCCATGCCCATCGCCTCGTAGATCAGCAGCTCGGCGATGGTGAAGCAGTCGTGCACCTCGGCGCAGGAAAGATCGTCGACGCTCACGTCGGCGTGGTCGAAGGCGCGCCGCCAGGCCAGCGCCGCGCCCTCATAAGCGGTGATGTCGCGCTTCGACATCGGCAGGAAATCGTTGACCTGCTCGGCGGCGCGGAACACGACGGCCTTCTTCGCGGCGAGCGCCGTGTCGATGTCGGTCAGCACCAGCGCGGCGGCGCCGTCGGAGACCAGCGAGCAATCGGTGCGGCGCAGCGGACCGGCGACGATGGGGTTCTTGTCCGAGACCGTGCGGCAGAACTCGTAGCCGAGATCCTTGCGGATCTGCGCCAGCGGATTGGCGGCGCCATTCTTGTGGTTCTTGGCCGCGATCTTGGCGAGCGCGTCGGACTTGTCGCCGTAGCGCTGGAAATAGGCCTGGGCGATGCGGCCGAAGACGCCGGCGAAGCCGCCCTCGATGTCGCCTTCCTCCTTGAGATAGGCCGCGCGGATGAGGATGTCGCCGACCGCCGGACCGGTGATCTCGCTCATCTTCTCGACGCCGACGACCAGCACGCGCCGCGCGCGCTTCGCGGCGATGGCGTTGAGGCCCTGGTGGATCGCGGCGCTGCCGGTCGCGCACGCGTTCTCGACGCGCGTCGCCGGCTTGAAGCGCAGGCTCGGATCGATCTGCAGCGTCAGCGACGAGGGAAACTCCTGGCGCACGAAGCCGCCGTTGAAGGTGCCGATGAAGATCTCGTCGATGTCGGACGGCGCCAGGCCGGCGTCCTTGATCGCCTCGGCGGAGGTCCGGACGATGAGGCTCTCGATATCCTCGCCTTCGAGCTTGCCGAAGCGCGAATGGGCCCAACCGATGATGGCAGCGGTCATGGCTTCTCCTTAGGCCAGAGCACGATCCGACCAGATCGAACCGCGTTCTTACCGTCATTCCCGCGCAAGCGGGAATCCAGGACCACAAGCTCTGCCGGTTGCCCTGGGTCCCCGCTTTCGCGGGGACGACGTAATTAGGTGTTCCAACCTGGTCGAGTACCGGTCTAGCGCCGGTAGGATATACTGGCGCGGCGAGCGGGGAAGAAAGAAATGGCACGCGACAGCCTAACGCTGCGGCGTCCGGACGACTGGCATCTGCATCTGCGCGACGGCGCGATGCTCAAGGCGGTGCTGCCGTTTACCGCGCGCGTCTTCGGCCGCGCCATCGTCATGCCCAACCTGGTGCCGTCGGTGACCCGCGTTTCCGCGGCCGAGGCATACCGGAAACGCATCCTCAAGGCGCTGCCCCGGGGCGCGCAATTCAAGCCGTTGATGACCGCCTATCTCACCGACGCGACCGCGCCGGACGAGATCGAGCGCGGATTCAAGAGCGGCGTGTTCGCCGCGGCGAAGCTTTATCCGGCGCACGCCACCACCAACTCGGCCTTCGGCGTCACCGACATCGCGCGCATCGACAAGGTGCTCGAGCGCATGGCGCGGATCGGCATGCCGCTCCTGGTGCATGGCGAGGTCACCGATCCGGCCGTCGACGTCTTCGACCGCGAGGCGGTGTTCATCGAGCGCGTCCTCGCGCCGCTGCTCAAGCGGCTGCCGGCGCTCAAGGTGGTGTTCGAACACGCGACGACGCGCGATGCGATCGAGTTCGTGCGCGCGGCGGGACCTAACGTCGCCGCGACCATCACGCCGCATCACCTGACCATCAGCCGCAATGCGCTGTTCCAGGGCGGATTACGGCCGCACATGTATTGCCTGCCGGTGGCGAAGCGCGAGGCGCATCGTTTGGCGCTGCGCAAGGCTGCGACCTCGGGCGAGGCCAAATTCTTCCTCGGCACCGATAGCGCGCCGCATCCGATCGCCGACAAGGAGAAGGATTGCGGCTGTGCCGGCATCTTCTGCGCGCCCGCCGCGCTCGAAATCTACGCGCGGGTCTTCGACGAGGAGAACGCGCTCGACACGCTCGAAGCCTTCGCCTCGGTCAACGGCCCGCGCTTCTACGGATTGCCGCCGAACGACGAGCGCGTGACGCTCAAGCGCAAGACCTGGAAAGTGCCGGCGAAGGTGAAAGTGGGCGCCGACGCGGTGAAGCCGTTCCTGGCGGGCGAGGAATTAGCCTGGAAACTTGCGCGCTGAGTTAACGCGACGGCCCCTCGCAGGCCACCGTGTCCATCGCCGCCGGGATCGAGGCTTCGATCAGCTCGAAATCGTCCGACGCGCCAATCTCGTTGTGGCGCAGGCCGCCGGGAATCAGCACGGAATCGCCGGGCTCGAGACGAATGACACCCTGGCCCTCGAACTCGAGCTCCATCCAGCCCTTGACCATGTAGACGAACTGCGCCTCGCAGACGTGATAGTGCCAGCCGGTCGGCCGGTTCATGCCGGCGCGCGCCGAGGTCAGCTGCGCGCGCAGCTTGCCGTCGGTCGCGTCGGTGACGCCGAGATCGCGGTATTGGAAGAACTCGCGCCGGCCCGGCACGACGCGCGCGTCCTTGGCGCGCGACAGGGCGAATTTCACTGCTGGTTTCGTCGTCGCCGTGCCGTCCATGGTGAGTCCTCCCTGCGTCATCCTACACCGTCGTCCCTGCGAAAGCAGGGGCCCAGGGCAATCGCACGTCACTCGCCCTGGATTCCCGCGTTCGCGGGAATGACGAAAGAGCAAACGCGTGGATGCCCGGAACCGATCCCCGGGCCAAGCCCGGGGACAATGGTCCGGGCATGACGCCGAGAATTACGGAATCGCGTGGTCGATGAATTCCTGCGGCACCGCGTCGCCCCATTGCGACACCAGGCCGTCCTCGGCCGAAACCTGGTTCGCCGGCGCGCGCGCGTTGAGCACGTCGGTATCCGTCCAGTGCTCGTGCACCCGGCCCCACGGGTCCTGCCAATAATCATAGATCTGGCTGCCGAGCACGTGCCGGCCGATCCCCCAGACGTGCTTGTACTTGCCCTTCGATTTCATGTGCTCGTGGCCGAGCATGACGTCGTCGACGTCGCGTACCTCGAACGACAGGTGATTGAGGCCGGTCTTCGGGCCGGCGATGCAGAAGAAGACGTGATGGTCGACGTAGTCATCGCCGCGGTCGAGCCGGTTGAACGAGCCGATGACGTTGCTCTTGTCGCCGGCGTAAACGTCGTCCGATGGCAGCAGGCCAAGATTCTCGCGATACCATTTGAGCGTCGCACCGATATCGGTCGACATCAGCACGCCGTGGCCGATGCGCTTGACCTGCGACGGCCCGCGCGGCACGCGGCAGAGCGTTCCGGCGCGGCGCAGCTTGGCCTCACCCCAGTTGATCACGTTCTCGCGCACCGGCAGCTTGGCGACTTTCTCCACGCCATGGACCAGCTCGATCTGATAGCCGTTGGGATCGGTGAGGCGCACGCGCTTGCCGCCGCCCGGCTCGTCGATGCTCTCGATACCTGAGGCGCCGGGCGCCTTGGCCGCGCGCCTCAGATCGTCCTCGCTCGCCACCGCATAGCCGAATCCCACGAACTTCGACGGACCGCGCTCGGTGACGTGGATGTGGTGCACCGGATCGGTGCCGCGCATGAACAGCTTGTCCTTGGTGCGCGCGACGCGCACGAAGCCGAAATCGGTGAGGAATTCCTCGGCCTGATCGAGATCGGGCGAGCGCAGCCGTCCCCACAGGAAATCGGCGGCTTTGACCAACGCCATCCGCGTCCTCCGTCATTTCTTGCCGCCAAGCCTAGCGCAGATCGGCCGCGGACGGAAACTCCCACCGGGTTCGTTGCCGAGCCCATGCCGTAGAGCCAAGAGCACACCCCCTCACCCTTCCCTCTCCCCCAACTTGGGGGAGAGGGTTGCTTCGGGTTGGCGAGCCCTGATCTCGTCGAAGGGCGAGCCTTACCCAAAGCTGGGTGAGGGGTGAAATTCGCTGCCGCCCGGTGTCGCTACGCGCGCGCGCCGAGGATCGTAAAGACGTCGCCTCCATTGGCGCGGCGCTCGATGTGCTGGCGATGCCAGAGCGCGTAGAACAAGAGCGTCCAGGTCGCAAAGCCGGCGCGCTTTTTGTCGGCTTCGCGGAACAGCGTCGCGACCGTGCCGGGCACGCAGAGCTCGGCGATGCCCGGCTGCGCCGCGACCAGCGGGCCGAGCTGCGCGCCGCGCCGCGCGATCCACTCGCCCACCGGTACGGTGAAGCCGCGCTTCCGCGCCATCGGCTGCGCCTGCGGCACGTGCTGCTCGACCCAGCGGCGCAGCAGCCACTTGCCCAGCCGCTTGCGCACCTTGAGCTCGTCGGGCAGACGGAACGCGGCCTGCGCCACGGCGCGGTCGAGGAACGGCGTGCGGCCCTCGACGCCGTGCGCCATCAGGCAACGGTCGAGCTTGGTCAGCAGATCGTTGGGTAGCCAGTCGGCGCAATCGGTCGCCTGCGCCACCTGGAGCCGCGAGCGGCCGGGCGCCGCCGCTGCGAGCTCGGCCGCCTGGATGCCGTCGCGCCAGCCGGCGAGCTCGGTGCGTAAAACGCCGAGGTCCTCGAGATTGCCGTGGCCGCGCAGCAGCTTGCCGCCGAGCCACCACGGCCGCGTCACCGAGCGATAGCGGCCATAGCCGGCGAACAGCTCGTCGCCGCCCTCGCCCGACAGGATCACCTTGAGGCCGGCGGCGCGCGCGGTCTCGGCCAGCTTGTAGGTCGGCAGCACGGCGTAGTCGGCGGCGGGATCGTCGAGCGTGCGCGCGATCGCCGGCAGCGATTGCCAGAAATCGCCTTCGCGGAATTCGACCTCGACGTGCTCGGCGCCGAGCGTGCGTGCGACGGTGCGCGCGGCGGCGCGTTCGTCGGCCGCGTCGGTGTGCGAGAATCCGATGGTGAAGGCCTGCACCGGACGCTCGTTGAGCCGCGCCATCATCGCCAGCACCGCGGTCGAATCGATGCCGCCCGAAAGGAACATGCCGTAGGGCACGTCGGCGCGCTGATGGATCAGCACGCTGTCGGCGAAAGCGCGATCGAAGGTGGCGAGCGCATCGCTCTCGCTCTGCGGCCGCGCGCCGCCCGTCGGCAGCGCGGCGATGCGACGGCGCTCGACGATGCGGCCGCGCGCCACCACCACGGTCTCGCCCGGCAGCACGCGATGCACGCCCTGGAAAATCGTCTCGCGGCCGGTGGTGAACTGGAGCTGGAGCAGCTCGTTGCGCGCCGGCAGGTTGAGCGATGGCGCGCCGTCGCGCATCGGCGCGAAGCCGCCGCGGATCAGCGCCTGCGGCTCGGAGGCGAAGGCCAGGCCGAGCGGCGTCTCGACGTAATAGAGCGGCTTGATGCCGAAGGGATCGCGCGCCAGGATCAGCCGGCCGGCGCCGGGATCGTGCAGCGCGATTGCGTACATGCCGCGCAGGTGCCGCGTGAAATCCATGCCGTAGCGGCGATAGAGGTGCAGCGGCACCTCGCAGTCCGACGCCGTGGCGAACACGCCGGCCGGCAGGTCCTGCTTCAGCTCGATGTAGTTGTAGATCTCGCCGTTGGCAACCAGCGCCGCGCCCGCCGGCTCGTAGAGCGGCTGGTCGCCGGTGGCGAGGTCGATGATCGCCAGGCGCGTCTGCACCATGCCGACATCGCCGGCGCGATAGTGGCCGTAGCCGTCCGGACCGCGATGCTGGAGCGCAGCCTCCATCGCGGCGAGGCCGCCGACCGGCGGGGCCTCGCCCGACAGCGTCATAAACCCGGCGATACCGCACATCAGGCAGCGACTTTCGCGAACAAGGCCTGATAGGCGGCGACGACGCGGTCCTCGGAAAACTCCGCGAGATAGCGGGCGCGGCCGGCGACGGCGAGCCGGCGGCGCAGGTCGTGATCCTCGGCGAAGCGCGCCAGCGCCAGCGCAAGGCTCTCGGGCGCTTCCGGCGGCACCAGCAGTCCAGTTTCTCCCGAGACGATGAGCTCGGCGGGGCCGGCGGTCTCCGTCGCGATCACCGGCCGCTCAGCCGCCCAGGCTTCGACGATGGTGTTGCCGAGCGGCTCGCGGCGCGACGGCACAACCAGGAAATCGCACGCCGCGAGCAAAGCCGGCGCATCGTCGCGCCAGCCGAGGAACCGCACACGGCGCTCGATGCCGAGCGTCCGCGCCTGACGCTCGAGCGCGGTGCGCTCCGGCCCCTCGCCGGCAAGCCAGAGGTGAACCCGCTCGCTCCGCGCCAGCGCGTCCAGCAGCACGTCGAAACCCTTGTTGCGATGCAGCCGGCCGAGCACTAGTGCCAGCGGCGCGTCGGGCCGTTTCTCGGCGAGCGGTGACACCGACGACGCCGCGACGGTCGGAAAATTCGGCAGGTAATGCACGCGGTCCGCGCTCCAACCCTGCGCGGTCAGATAGGCGACGATGCCGCGCGTGTTGGCGATCAGGTGGTCGCAGCGGCGATAGTATTTCAAATCGTAATACCCTCCGAGCCGGGCAACATGCACGAAATCGCCGCGCGGGCAAAGCGACGTTGCCCGGTTCATCCAGCTCAGCACGACCGGAGGCCGGTAGTCGTGGACGAGCCGGTGCAGGCCGCGTCGCGTCGCGAAGTCGAACGGACCGCCGCGGAACGGCACCGCGACCGGCTCGATGCCCGCCGCCTTCAGTGCCGCGACGCGCGCCGGATAGGGCCGGATGGCAACGCGCTGCTCCTGCCCGGCGCGCTGCAGCGCGACGGCGAGCCGCGTGAAGAACGCTTCGGCGCCGCCATGCTCGGCGCCGGCCATGAGCTGGACGAGGCGCGTCACTGCATTAGATCCTCGAAGCGGATCGCCACGTCGCGCCACGACAGGCCGCGCTGCTGTGCCAACGCCGCTGTGTGCATCCGCCGCCATTCGTCGTCGTCGGTCAACAGCCGCACCGCGGCGGCAGCAAAGGCCGCATCGTCGCGCGCGATGACGCCGGTGACGCCGTCCTTGACGCGCTCGGGCAGCGAGCCGAGCGGCGTGACGACCGCGGGCACGCCGAGCGCCTGCGCCTCGGCGACGGCGGCGCAATAGGTCTCGTTGGCGTCGCCGCGATAGAGCATGACGCGCGCCTGCTGCAAGGCCTCGACCAGCGCCGCGCGCGGCAGCGGCGCCAGTCGCCGCACGCCCTGATCGGCGAGCGCCGCGGCACGATCGAGCACGCGGGCCATCGCCTCCGCGTGCTTGGCGCCGGCGGCGCCGTAGACCGCGGGGCCGGCATAAATGCGCAACTCCGCCTTGGGCACCATCGGTTGTATGAGGTCGATCCATATATCGAGCAGCCAGTCGAGGCCGCGCAGCGGATTGGAGGTGAAGATCGCGACCGGCGGCGGCGCCGGCCGCTCCGTCGCGTGGCGGAACGCATCGGCAAGGCCGTAGGGAATGACGACGAGGGCGCGCTTCGGCAGCCAGCGTGGTACCGTACGGCCGGCATAGTCGCCGATGGCGACGACGACCGGCCGCCAGCGCCACAGCGCCCGGACGTAACGCAGCTTCTTGAGATAAGCGCCCGGATTATGGACCCAGAAGACATGCGTGCACGCATTGGGCACGCGGCCGATCAGGCGATCGCCGCGATTGGCGATGTAGAGGTCGGCGGTGTCGGGCATGGCCTGGCTGACCGGCGCCCATGCGACGCCCTTGTGCGTGAACGAAGCGGCGCAATTGGTGAAGGCGCGCACGCGGTGGCCGCGCTCCGCCAGCGCCTCGGCCAGCGACACGAACGCCGCCTCGGCGCCGCCGAGCGGCGAGCTTTCGCCGGTGCGCCCGTCGAAGACAACACCGTCGTCGGCCATCACGACGTCGGCCATGTCACGCCGCCTCGCCTTTGACGCGTTGGAGAAGCGCGCGCGCGCCTTCCTCCGCCATGTCGACCGAGAGCGAATCCATCATGCTGTCGGGCGGCGTGAGATGCCAGCCGGGCTTGTAGAGCTCCCAATAACCCAGCGCGGTATGGACATAAGCCGCGCGCGGACCCCACGGCGCGTATTCCTTGACGTTGCTCGGACCGAAGAGGCCGAGCGTCGGCGCGCCGGCAGCGGCGGCGAGATGCATCAGGCCGGTATCGTTGCCGACGAACAGCGCGGCGCTGCGCAGGATCGCGGCGGCGGTGAGCAGATCGAGCTTGCCGACCAGATCGACGACGCGGTCGCGCGGCAGCGCCGCGATCACCGGCGCCGCCTGCTCGCGCTCGTGCGCCGCCGCCATCACCGCGACGCGCGCGCCGGGCAACGGCCCTTGCGGCGCGGTGAGACGTGCGGCGAGCTCGGCGAAGCGCGCCGCGCGCCATTCCTTGCGCGGCCAGTTCGCAGCAGGACCGATGACGAGCACGCTCGCGCCCGGCGGCACGAGCCGGTCGGCGGCGTCGCGGTGCCCCGCGCCGAGCCAAAGCGTCGGCGCCGGCGGCGGCTCGAGATCGAACAGCCGCGCGAGCTGACGCACGCGATGCTCCTCAGCGTTGCCCTTGCCCATGACGCGGCGCTCGCGCGCCCACAGTAAATAGATGAGCGCCGAGCCGCGCAGATCGACTGCCAGATCCCAGCGCGTCGCCGCGACCCGGCGATAGAGCGACAGCCAGTGCAGGCCGCGCGCCTTCTTCTCGACGACGATCAGCCGCGCCAGGCCCGGCACCTCGCCAAACAGCGGCGCCGCCAGCGGCCCCGCCGCGATCGTGAGCTGCGCGCCGGGATATCGCTCGACCAGATACCGCAAAAGCCCGGTCGACAGGACGGCGTCGCCGATTCGCGTCGCCGTGACGAACAGGATTTTCATGCCGGAAGCGCGCTCGCGGGCGGTGGAATGGCCGGTTTATAGGCCCGGCCCCGCCGCTTGCCAAGCCTCGGCCGGGCGCCTACCTCTAGCGGGCCGAGGTGTGCACGATGACTCCATACTTCACGCCGCTCGCCGACCGCGGCGTCCTCGAAGTCGCCGGTGCCGACCGCGTCGCCTTCCTGCAAGGGCTGGTGTCAAACGACGTCGCCAAGGCGGCAACGGGCGCGCCGGTCCATGCCGCGCTGCTCACCGCGCAGGGCAAATATCTGCACGACTTCCTCGTCATCGCGCTGGGCGACGCACTCTATCTCGATTGCGAGCGTGCGCGGCTCGCCGACCTGCAGCGCCGCCTCGCGCTCTATAAGCTGCGATCCAAGGTGACCCTCGCCGACGCCGGCGACCGGTTTACGGTCACCGCCGCGTGGGGCGACGACGCATTGGCGAAGCTCGGCCTGGCATCCGGCGCCGCCAAGCCGTTCGCCGGCGGCATCGCCTATGCCGATCCGCGGCTCGCAACACTCGGAGCAAGGATGTTGATCGCGGCCAGCTGCGAAAGCGAGATTGAAGCGCTCGGCTTCGCGCGCGCGGACGCCGCCGACTACGACCGCCATCGTCTCGCGCTTGGCGTACCGGACGGCAGCCGCGACCTCACCATCGATAAATCGATCCTGCTCGAGAACGGCTTCGAGGAATTAAACGGCGTCGATTTCCGCAAGGGCTGCTACATGGGCCAGGAGCTGACCGCACGCACCAAATACCGTGCGCTGATCAAGAAGCGGCTGGTGCCGGTGACGGTCGACGGTCCGCTGCCCGCGCCGGGCACGCTCATCACGCGCGGCGGCGAGGAAGCGGGCGAAATGCGCTCGGGCCGCGACGCGCTCGGTCTCGCGCTGCTGCGGCTCGATACGCTGCCGGGACCCTTCGAAGCTGCCGGCGCCAGGCTCACGCCGCAGCCGCCGATGTGGATGAAGCTGGAATAGTTCCCCGTCACCCCACTCAAGGCGGGGTATAACCTTGCTCGTTCGCCCAATCCGTCAGCCTGAAGACGCTGATTCGAGTAGAGCGTTTTTCCATGTGCCAAATAGTTCTCTGACTCTTTGCAAGGCAGGTTTCCGTCGCAAAAGATCGAGAACCACCAGTCGCTGCCATGTTGGCATGTTTTCTAGATCACCACGCCTTGTACCGAAAGCTGATGGAGGAGGATATCCCAACGCTACGGTCAAGTCTCGCAAGTATGTTTTGATTTCATCCGCTGTGGCCCCGAAATTTCCTCGATTGAAGAAAGATTCCGCCAGGCATGGAGAGCAGAATTCAATCTCCCCAAAACCGACCGTTGCCAATAATGGTTCAGGTATCGAATTTTCGAGAAAAGATTGCTCACATATGAGGCATTTCTTCGTTGCGACAGGACGGATCAGGGCAGAAAGCCCCAGGTGTTCTGCTCGTGCTACTGCAAAATACATCAATGCATTCTGCCAAGCCCATCGTTTGCAAATAGGATCGCTTGCCCGCCAATTCGCTAGGGCATTCTCTGGGGTGATAGCAATGAGTGCGTCGCTAACGTGCCAGAACCACGGCGATTGATATTTCTCTATCGTCTCCCGGAGCCATTGATCATGCGCTGGCGTCCACCATTGCATGACGTAGGGACCGTTTGGATCAATGCCCGCAGGAAGCGCTGGCTTGGGATACGCGGATGCCATTCGCCGTCCGTAAATTGATGACATGATGAAATTCTCTCAGTTCCGTACAATCAGGCAAATATCATCGGCGGCGCTGGCGTGGGAATCACCATCACGCCGTCGTCTCGGCCGGTTCCTTGGCCAGCGCCGCCATCATCGCGCCCAGAGCCGCGGCACGGCATAGGCCGTAATCCGCTCGTCGGCCGTGATCAGGGTCAGCGATGCGGCTTGCGCCTGCGCCACCAGCATGCGATCGAACGGATCCTGGTGGAGCGGCGGAAGCGCGGCTGCGCGCTCCGCGTGAAGCGGCAGGACCGGCAGCGGCAAAAACCCGTTGCGGCCGATGGCCTCGGTCGGAGACCCGGCAAAGGACAGCCGCCGCGCTTTTTGCTTGATGGCAATTTCCCAAACCGACGCGGCGCTGACGAAAATGTTATTGTCCGGATCGGCAATGGCCGCGGCGGCCTCGCGGCCGAGGTCACCCGTCGCTGCGTCCCACCATAGGAAGACGTGCGTATCGAGGAGGAAATCCACTCAACCCCGGCCCTCGAAGGCCGTCTGGATACTGGCGGGCAACGGTTCGTCGAAATTCTTGGCGATACGCTTCAGGCCGAGCGCATGTGCGGGACGGCGTGGCTTGCCCCGGCGCGGCGCCGGAACCAGCTTCGCCATCGGCACGCCGTTCTTGGTGATGACAATCTCCTCGCCCGCCGCGGCGCGCTCGACGAGCTTGGAGAGGCCCGTCTTGGCATCATAGAGACTCACGAAATCGGCCATGCCCGGTCTCCTTGGCCAGCTTGACCGATATAGGACAGCTTGGCCGATTGGTCAATCTGGTCAAGCCGTCGTCGCGACTGGCGCGTCGGCGCCGTGTTCGAGCGCCGCCTGCGCCGCCGCCAAGCGCGCGATCGGTACGCGATAGGGCGAGCAGGAGACGTAGTCGAGCCCGATCTGGTGGCAGAAGCGCACCGAGGCGGGATCGCCGCCGTGCTCGCCGCAGATGCCGAGCTTCAATTTCTTGCGCGCGCGCCGGCCGCGCTCGATGCCGATCTTCATCAACTCGCCGACGCCTTCCTGGTCGATCGAGACGAAGGGATCGTGCACGATCAATCCCTGCCTGAGATAGGCGTCGAGGAAGCTGCCGGCGTCGTCGCGCGATAGGCCGAAGCAGGTCTGCGTCAGGTCGTTGGTGCCGAAGCTGAAGAACTCGGCGCTCTGCGCGATCTGCTCAGCGCGCAGCACGGCACGCGGCAGCTCGATCATCGTGCCAGTGAGATATTTGAGCTTGGTACCGGTTTCCTTGGCGACCGCGTCGGCGACGCGGTCGGTCATCGCCTTCAGGAGATCGAACTCGGCCTTGGTGGCGATCAGCGGGTGCATCACCTCGGGTTCCGGCAGCTTGCCGGTCTCCTTGCCGACCTGCACTGCCGCCTCGAAGATGGCGCGCAGCTGCATTTCGTAAATCTCCGGCGCCGTAATGGCGAGACGGCAACCGCGATGGCCGAGCATCGGATTGGCCTCGTGCAGCATCTGGGCGCGATGCCGGATGGTGGCGAGGTCCTTGCCGGTCGCCTTCGCCACTTCCTGCATCTCGGCGTCGGTCTTGGGCAGGAACTCGTGCAGCGGCGGATCGAGCAGCCGGATGGTCACCGGCAGGCCGTCCATGACGCGGAACAGCTCGGCGAAGTCGCTGCGCTGCATCGGCAGCAGCTTGGCAAGCGCCTTCTTCCGGCCGTCGCCGTCGTCGGCCATGATCATCTCGCGCACCGCCACGATGCGCTCCGCCTCGAAGAACATGTGCTCGGTGCGGCAAAGACCGATGCCCTCGGCGCCGAAGCGCTTGGCCATGCGCGCGTCGGCCGGCGTGTCGGCGTTGGCGCGCACGCCGGTGGTGCGCACTTTGTCGGCCCATTCCATCAGCGTGGCGAAGTCGCCCGACAGCTCGGGCTGGATCGTCGGCACCGATCCCAGCATGACCTCGCCGGTCGAGCCGTTGATGGTGACGGTTTCGCCCGCCTTGACCGTCAGGTTCTTGGCTGAGAGCGTCTTGGCGGCGTAATCGACGCGCAGCTCGCCGGCGCCGGCGACGCAGGCGCGGCCCATGCCGCGCGCCACCACCGCCGCGTGGCTGGTCATGCCGCCGCGCGTGGTGAGGATGCCCTTGGCGGCGTGCATGCCGTGGATGTCCTCGGGGCTGGTCTCGATCCTCACCAGGATCACCGCCGCGCCCTTCGCGGCGCGTGCCTCGGCCTCGTCGGCGGAGAACACGACGATGCCCGACGCCGCGCCCGGCGACGCCGGCAGGCCGCGCGCCAGGATCACCTTCTTGGCCGCGGGATCGAGCATCGGATGCAAGAGCTGGTCGAGCGATTGCGGTTCGACGCGCCGCACCGCCTCCTCGCGCGTGATCGTGCCGGCGTTGGCGAGCTCGACCGCGATCCTGAGCGCCGCCGACGCCGTGCGCTTGCCGGTGCGAGTCTGCAGCATGTAGAGCTTGCCGCGCTGCACGGTGAACTCGATGTCCTGCATATCCCTATAGTGCGTTTCTAATTTGTCGCGCACCGTGAGCAGCTCGCCAAAGACCTGCGGCATCTGTTCTTCCATCGCCGGCAGCTTCGACTTGTTGGCGGTCTTGCCGGCGATCGTCAGATGCTGCGGCGTGCGGATGCCGGCGACGACGTCCTCGCCCTGGGCGTTGGCGAGGTATTCGCCGTAGAACTCGTTGGCGCCGGTCGACGGATTGCGCGTGAAGGCGACGCCGGTCGCGCAATCGTCACCCATATTGCCGAACACCATCGCCTGGACATTGACCGCGGTGCCCCAATCGGAGGGGATGCCGTGCAGCCGGCGATAGGTGATGGCGCGCTGGTTCATCCATGAGCCGAACACCGCGCCGATCGCGCCCCAGAGCTGCTCCTCGGGCTCCTGCGGAAACGGCTTCTTCAACTCGCGCTCGGCCAGCGCCTTGTAGGCCTCGATCACCTCCTGCCACTGCGCGGCCGAGAGCTCGGTGTCCAGCGTCTTGCCGGCATCGAGCTTGACGTTCTCGAGCGCATCCTCGAACAGCTGGTGATCGACGCCGAGCACGACCTGGCCGTACATCTGGATGAAGCGGCGATAGCTGTCATAGGCGAAGCGCGGATCGCCGCTGTGCTTGGCGAGGCCGTCGACGGTCACATCGTTGAGGCCGAGATTGAGCACGGTGTCCATCATGCCGGGCATCGACGCGCGCGCGCCCGAGCGCACCGAGACCAGCAGCGGATTCGCGGGATTGCCGAACCTGGCGCCGATGCGCTGTTCGAGCATCTTGAGCGCGGTGCCGACCTGCGGCTTGAGGTCGGCCGGAAAATTCTTGTCGTTCTGGTAGAAGAAGGTGCAGACCTCGGTGGTGATGGTGAAGCCGGGCGGCACCGGCAGACCGAGATTGCTCATCTCGGCGAGGCCCGCGCCCTTGCCGCCGAGCAGGTTGCGCATGTCGGCCCGGCCTTCGGCCTTGCCGTCGCCGAATTCGTAAACCCATTTGACCATCGCGCTATCCCTCGATCTGCGAAAAATCCGCCACGCGGTTGAGCGTGTCGCGGATTTGCGAAAGCAGTCTCAAGCGATTCTCCCGTAATTCCTTGTCATCGGTATTGACCGTGACTTTGTCAAAAAATTGGTCGACCGGCCCGCGCAAGGCCGCGAGCGCCAACATCGCCGCAGCGAAATCCTCGGCCTCCAGCGCGGCCGCGCTGCTCATTGCCGCATGGTGCAGGGCCTTGTCCAGCGTCCGCTCTTCCGCGGCCTGGAGCAGATCGGGCCGCGGCACGCCGGAATAGGTCCGCTTGTCCTTCTTCTCCTCGATGCGCAGGATGTTGGCGGCGCGGCGATAGGCCACCAGCAGATTGGCGCCGTCGGCGCCGGCGACGAACGCCTGCAACGCCTCGACCCGCGCCAGCAGGCGAACCAGATCGTCCTCGTCGCCGAGCGCGAACACTGCTGCGATCAGGTCGTGGCGCACGCCGCGCTCGCGCAGATGGACCTTCAGGCGGTCCTCGAAGAAGGCGAGCAGTTCGGCGCCCGGGTTGTTGCCTGCCGGCGCCGCCGCTTCGAACACGGCGCGCAGCGGGACGCGCAGCTTGTTCTCCAGGATCAGGCGGATGACGCCGAGCGCGGCGCGGCGCAGCGCGAAGGGATCGCCCGAGCCGGTCGGCTTCTCGCCGATGGCGAAGAAGCTCACCAGCGTGTCGAACTTGTCGGCGAGCGCCAGCGCGACCGAAAGCGGCACAGTCGGGCAGCGGTCGGTCGGGCCGAGCGGCGCGTAATGCTCGGCGATGGCGTCGGCAACATCGTGCGGCTCGCCGTCGGCGAGCGCGTAATAGCGGCCCACGACGCCCTGCAGCTCGGGAAACTCGCCGACCATGCCGGAGGAGAGATCGGCCTTGGCGAGTTCGACAGCGCGGCGCAGCCTGGCCAGATCGGCGCCGGGCACATGGGGCGCGACGGTCTCGGCGAGTGTCGAGACGCGAATCATTTTATCGTACATCGTGCCGAGCTTGGCGTGGAAGACGCGCTCCTTCAGCTTGTCGACGCGCGACGCAAGTGTCGTCTTTCTATCCTGGTCCCAGAAGAAGCGCGCGTCGGCGAGGCGGGCCTTCAAGACGCGCTCGTTGCCGGCGACGATCGCATTGCCGCCGTCGCTCGCAGCCATGTTAGAGACCAGCAGGAACCGCGGCGCGAGCCTGCCGGACTTGTCGAGCGTGGCGAAATATTTCTGGTGCGCGCGCATTGCGGTCGTCAGCACTTCGGGCGGCAAGTCCATGAAGCTCGGATCGATGCTGCCCATTAAAACGACCGGCCATTCGACCAGGCCCGTGACTTCTTCGAGCAGCACTTCGTCGTGTTGGACCTTCAGCCCCGCGTTTGTCGCAGCCTTGGCGAGGCCAGATTCGATCAGCGCACGCCGCTCGGCGGCGTCGAGCACGACCTTGGCGCGCTTGAGCTTGGCGCGATAATCTTCGAGATCGCGCACCGCGAAGGCGCCGCGCGACAGGAACCGGTGGCCTTCGGTTTTGTTGCCCGCCTTCAGGCTACCGACCGTAAGTGGAACAACTCTTCCATCGAAAAGGCAGATTATTGACTGGATGGGACGAACCCATCGAATTTGATTTACGAACTGGATCGGTTGCCCCTGCACATTCACAAATTGCAGAGGCTGTTTCGCTTCATTCACGAACTGCAGCGGTGCGACGCCACCAGGCCAGCGCATCGATTTTGGCCACGGGAATGTACGAATCACCTCGTGCAAAATCTTCGACAGCACGTCCTTGGTCGCCTGGCCGGGGCGCTTGATCACGGCGAAATAGAACTCGCCGCGGTCGGTGACGCGCTTCTCACACTGGTCGAGCGAGGACAGGCCAACCGATTTCAGGAAGCCATAGATCGCCGGCTCGGGCGCGCCGACACGCGGACCGCGCCGTTCCTCCGCCGAGCCGGGCTGCATCTTGGGCAAGCCGGCCACCGCGAGCGTCAGCCGCCGCGGCGTGACGAAGGTCTCGATGCGCGTCGCGGCGAGCGTCGCCTCCTGTAAGACGATCTCGGCCAGGCGCTGAAGCTCGCGCGCCGCGACCGCCTGCATGCGCGCGGGAATCTCCTCGGTCAGCAGCTCGAGCAGCAGATCGGGCATCAACCGGCCTCGCCCGCGAGCCAGCCTTCGCAGCACGCCTTCGCCAGCGCGCGCACGCGGCCGATATAGGCGGCGCGCTCGGTCACGGATATCGCGCCGCGCGCATCGAGCAGGTTGAAGCGGTGGCTCGCCTTGATGCACTGGTCGTAAGCCGGCAGCGGCAGCTTTTGCTCGAGCAGCGCGCCGCACTCCTTCTCCGCGTCGACGAAATGCCGGAACAGCAGCGCCGTGTCGGCACGCTCGAAATTAAAGGCGGAGTATTCGCGCTCGGCACGCTTGAACACGTCGCCGTATTTGACGCCGGCGCCGTTGAAATCGAGGTCGTAGACGTTCTCGACGCCCTGCACGTACATGGCGAGACGCTCGAGACCATAGGTGATCTCGGTCGACACCGGATCGCATTCGATGCCACCGACCTGCTGGAAATAGGTGAACTGCGTCACCTCCATGCCGTCGAGCCAGACCTCCCAGCCGAGGCCCCACGCGCCGAGCGTCGGACTCTCCCAATCGTCCTCGACGAAGCGGATGTCGTGGCGCCGTGCGTCGATGCCGAGCGCGGCGAGGCTCTTGAGATAGAGCGCCTGGCTGTCGCGCGGCGCCGGCTTCAGGATCACCTGATACTGGTAGTAGTGCTGCAACCGGTTCGGGTTCTCGCCGTAGCGACCGTCGCTCGGCCGGCGCGACGGCTGCACGTAGGCCGCGCTCCACGGCTTCGGCCCGAGCGCGCGCAGCGTGGTCGCCGGATGGAAGGTGCCGGCGCCCATCTCGACATCGTAGGGCTGGAGGACGATGCAGCCTTGCCGCGCCCAATAATCCTGCAACCACAGGATCAGCGCCTGGAAGCTCGGTGCCTTGCGCGCGCGCGCCGCCATCACCGCCTCAGCGCGGCCACGGACAATCGGCGCGGCCGCAGGCGCGCGCGCCCTGCGCCGGCACATAGATGCCGCAGGCCGTGCATTTCACCAGGTCCTCGGCGGGACGGTTCCGCGCCTGCGGCGTGCCGGCGCGGCGGCGGTCGATCTCCTCCTTGAGCGCACGCCGCACCTGCTCGACCCGCTGGGCGTATTTCCAGCCGTACCAGACGACGGCGATAATGGCGCCGAGGACGATGAGCTTGCCGAGGCTGAAATCGGGCATGGCATGGTGTAGGGGAGCGGCCAAAAGGGGTCAACCGTCGCCGGGTGCGACGCTTGGACCGAGTCGGCCACTGGGCGATACTGCACCATGCCTGATCAAGCCGCCGCGCCACGTTTCGAGATCGCCGTCGAGGACGTCGAATACCAGCGCGCCGCCGGCCAGACGCTGCTGGCGCGGCTCTACCGGCCGCGCGGACCCGGTCCCTTCCCGGCCCTCGTCGAGGTCCATGGCGGCGCCTGGGTCAACGGCGACCGGCTCAACAACACGGCGATCGACGAATACCTGGCGCGCACCGGCATCGTGGTGGCCGCGCTCGATTTCCGCATGCCGCCGGCGCACCGCTATCCCGCTGCGGTGGCCGACGTGCATCTGGGTCTGCGCTGGCTCAAGGCGAACGCCGCGCGCTTCGGCAGCGCACCGGAGCGGGTCGGCGGGCTCGGCACGTCGAGCGGCGCGCAGATCCTGTTCTGCGCCGCGCTCAAGCCCGACGATCCGCGCTATGCGGCACTGCCCGGCGGCGACAGCTTCGATGCGCGGCCGGCGTTCCTGGTCTCGTGCTGGGGCGTGCTCGATCCGACGGCGCGCTATCGCATGGCGCAGCAAAAGAAGATCCAGCGCTTTCTCGACGCACATGCGACGTTCTTCGGCGACGAGGCGGCGATGGACGACGGCAATCCGCAGCGCATCGTCGCGTCGGGCGGCGCGCACCACCTGCCGCCCGCGCTGCTCATCCAGGGCACGGCCGACGACAATCTCGATCACGCCATCGCCGACCGCTTCGCCGAGACCTATCGCAAGGCCGGCAGCGAGGCCGAGCTGCACAAATTCGCCGGCGAGCCGCACATGTTCATCACCAAGGCGCCGACCGCGCCCAATTCGTTCGCCGCGCTCGGCTGGATCGCCGATTTCGTCGGCCGCCACGGCGGGCTATAATCGGCGAAAGCCGGGAGCCTTGGAGGAAACCATGCCGCAGATCCGCCACATCGCGCTCGCCACCAACGATCCGGACAGGACCGCCGCGTTCTACAAGCAGGCCTTCGGCTTTCGCGAAGTCGCGCGCACCAAGGAAAGCAACGACCCGAAGCAGGTCGCCTACGGCGTGTACCTCAGCGACGGCACGCTCAACATGGCGATCCTCAAGTTCAAGAATGTCGACCAGCTCGGCCGCGGCCTCGACTACGTCGGCCTGCACCATTTCGGCATCCAGGTTGCCGACGACCTTGAAGGTTGGATCAAGAAGCTCGAGACGCTCGGCGCCGATTGCTTCATGCGCCGGCCGGAGAGCCTCAAGGACGTGTTCTTCGAGACCAAGTTCCGCGGACCCGACGGCGTGGTGTTCGACGTTTCGGAGCATCCGTGGGGTGGCACCGAGTCGATCAAGGAGATGGCGGTCGAACGGCCGCGCGCGCAGCCGGTCAAAGTGCCGGCGGAGTAAAACCCTTTCGTCGTCCCCGCGAACGCGGGGACCCAGGGCAATTGCCTGACTCGGCCCCTGGATTCCCGCTTGCGCGGGAATGACGACTAATCAAGCATCAGCGCCGCCGCGTCGCGCAGCACCGCATCCGCCGCGGCGGTGAAGCGGCCGTCGGCTTCGTGCAGCACCAGTCCCGGCAGGAGCCGCGTCGGCGTCGCGACGTCCTTGCGCGCCTGGACGATGACGCGCTTCGCCGGCTTGCCGGCGCCCGGCCACAGCGGCAGCACCGCGATTTCGCCGGCGCGGCCGGCGAGCTGCGCCAAGAGCTGCTCGATCCGGTCGGCGCGATGGATGAAGGTGACGCTGCCGCGCGGCCGCACCATGACGAGCGCGAAGCGCACCCACACAGCGAGATCGGCGGCGCCTTCGACGGTCGCCGTGGATTTGCCCGGCACCGGCGATGGGCTCGCCGCCACCGCCTCCATATAAGGCGGATTGGCCATGACATGCGCGAAGCTGCCGGGCTCGAGCCGCGGCGGCGGATGGCTGATGTCGCCGGCCATGATCGTCACGCGATCCGCGACGCCATTGCGCGCCGCGTTCTCGCCGGCCAGGCGTACCAGATCGCGCTGCGCCTCGATGCCGGTGACGCGGCATCCGGGCACGCGCACGGCAAGACATAACGCCGCGGCACCGACGCCGCAGCCGAGATCGAGCACGGTGTCGGTCCCGGTTGTCGGCACGGCGGCGGCCAGCAGCACAGGATCGATCGCGACCCGATAGCCGGCTAGCGGTTGCAGCAGTTTCACGCGGCCGCCGAGCAGCGCGTCGTCGGTGACCGGCAGCGGCGCCGCGGCGGAGGTGGTCATGCGCCCTCGGCCTCGGCCAGCAACGCGCGGGCGCGAGCGAGATCGTCCTCGGCCACCAGGATCCGCCGCGGAATGGCGCCGATCGAGCCTTCGACGATGCTGGTATGCCGGTCGGCGATCACGATTTCGATACCGGCGGCGGCCAAAAGCGCCTCGGCCCACGACAACCGCACCGGATCGTTGCTGCGCAGCAGTTCCTTCATCGACCCCGAACCGGATAGACTGACCGCCCTGCCGGCCTGTGGCCGGGGGGCGCTTGACCCGAGGGTCAAGCCTTCTATGCTCGCCGTGCCGGACCGCGCGGTCAACGGGCCAGGGGAGAGACGACGTGGCATTGCCTGCCAATGCGGGCCAGGGCGCCAAGAACCGGGTCTCGCTCGACCGGCTGAACGCGCTCGTCGCCGCGGATCTGGCGCACGTCAACACGCTGATCCTGGCGCGGATGCAGAGCCCGGTCGCGCTCATCCCGCAGCTCGCCGGCCATATCATCGCCGCCGGCGGCAAGCGGCTCAGGCCGATGCTCACCCTCGCCTGCTCGCGGCTGTGCGGCTATCGCGGCGACCGGCACGTCGCGCTCGCCGCCGCGGTCGAGTTCATCCATACCGCGACGCTGCTGCACGACGACGTGGTCGACGCCAGCGGGCTCCGGCGCGGCCTCGCCACCGCCAACGCGGTCTGGGGCAACAAGCCGTCGGTGCTGGTCGGCGACTTCCTGTTCAGTCGCGCGTTCCAGCTCATGGTCGAGGACGGCTCGCTCAAGGTGCTCGACATCCTGTCGCGCGCATCGGCGATCATCGCCGAAGGCGAGGTCCTCCAGCTCGTCACCAGCAACGACACCGACACGACGGAAGCGCAATATCTCGAAGTCATCAACGCCAAGACTGCGGCGCTCTTTGCCGCCGCGTCGCGCATCGGCGCCGTGCTCGGCGAGCGCAAGGAGACCGAGGAGAAGGCGCTCGAAGCCTATGGCCGCAATCTCGGCATCGCCTTCCAGCTGGTCGACGACATGCTCGACTATTCGGCGCGGCAGGCGGAACTCGGCAAGACGGTCGGCGACGACTTCCGCGACGGCAAGATCACGCTGCCGGTGGTGCTGGCGCTCAAGGCCGCCGACGAGGACGAGCGCGCCTTCTGGCGCCGCACGCTCGAGGCTGGCGACCAGAGCGACAACGATCTCGGGCACGCGATCGCGCTGATGCAGCGCCACGGCACCCTCGCCGCCACGCTCGAGCGGGCGCGGCTTTATGCCGAAACCGCGCGCGGCGCCCTCGGCATCTTCCACGAGTCGCCGGAGCGGCGCGCGCTCGACGAGGCGATCGATTTCTGCCTGGAGCGCGGCCATTAGGCGGGGTTTCAGGCGGAAAAAGACTATGGTATCAGGGGCCAAGCCTGCTATACCGCGCCGCGCCGGAGTGTAGCTCAGCCTGGTAGAGCACTAGCTTCGGGAGCTAGGGGCCGGAGGTTCGAATCCTCTCACTCCGACCATTCCCGCCGGCCGGTTAAGACCCGGAAAGGCTACGAAACGGCCGCTTTCAACGAGCGGCCGTTTCTGCTATTCGAATGCAGCGGGGGCGCATTGGGTTACGGTCCGCGTCGAGAGCGCGGCCGAGAGGCTTAAGGCATGGTCATGATGCGCGGTCGCGATAGCGAGCCGGTCGAGCTCCGACCGGGCTCCGGCGTTCGCGAGGCGGCGCACGCAGCGGAAATCGAGCAATGGGCGTGGCGGCGGGTGCGCGCCCTGCGGCTGTTCTACAGCCACCTGACGGTCTACGTCGTGGTCAACTTCGTCCTTTTCCTGATCGATTCCACGTCGCCGGGTCCGATGTGGTTCTATGCGCCGCTGGTCGGCTGGGGACTGCTGCTCTGCCTGCATGCACTGCACGCCTACGAGATGCTGCCCTGGACGACGCAAGACTGGGAGCAGCGCAAGGTTCGCGAACTCGTCGAAAAGCGGCGCCGCCATTGAACCTCCTTTGTGTCAAATCCGCGTGAAATCATGATTCGAAATTCCGCCCCCTGCCGTCTCCTCGGGCCCGCATTTGCCGGCGTCCTGGCCCTCGGCCTCGCCGCCTGCAGCCATACGCCCGGCGTGCCGCGTGACGACGCCAGCGCCGCGCCGGCCGCGGTCGCCACGCCATCGCACGACACCGACATGAAGCTTTACACCCGCGTGCTCGATCGCGTCCGCGCGAGTTACGTCGAACCGGTGAGCGAGGACAAGCTCGTCGCCAATTCGCTCAAGGGCATGTTGTCGGCGCTCGATCCGCACTCCGATTATCTGGACGAAAGTGAGTATCAGGACCTGCTCGATGAGAGCGAGGGCGAGTTCGCCGGTATCGGCGCCGAGATCACCCGCGACGAGAGCCATCCCAAGGTGATCTCGCCGATCGACAACACGCCGGCGGCGCGGGCCGGACTCAAGCCCGGCGACATCATCCTCAAGATCGACGGCAAGCTCACCGAGGGCATGGATCTCAAGGGGGTCGTCGATCGCCTGCGCGGCCCGGTCGGGACACCGGTTCACGTGACGATCGTGCGCACCGGCACGCGGCCGTTCGAAGTGACCATCAACCGCGCGGTCATTCACGTCGCCTCGGTCAAGTCGCGGCTCGAGCCGGACAAGATCGGCTATATCCGGATCTCGCTCTTCTCCGAGAAGACGAATGACGAGCTGGTCAAAGCCATCGATACGCTGACGCAGCAGGCCAGAGGCCGCCTCAACGGCCTGGTGCTCGACCTGCGCAACGATCCCGGCGGCCTGCTCGATCAGGCGGTGGCGGTTGCGGGCGATTTTCTCGACGGCGGCGTAGTCGTCTCGACCCGCGGCCGCGATCCCGACGACAATCGCGTGTTCACTGCGCCGGGCGGCGGCGATCGAGTCGCCGGCGTGCCGATGGTCGTGCTGATCAACGGCGCGTCCGCCTCCGCGTCAGAGATCGTCGCCGGCGCGCTCAAGGAGCGGCACCGTGCCCAGATCCTGGGCACGCGCAGCTTCGGCAAGGGATCGGTCCAGACCATCATTCCGCTCGACGGCCGCGGCGCGATCCGGCTGACCACGGCGCTCTACTACACACCGTCCGGCAATTCGATCCAGGACCGCGGCATCACGCCCGATCTGGTGGTTCTGCCGCCCAAGAACCGGCGCGAACCCCTGGTCGACGTCGTGCACGAGGCCGATCTCAAGGGCGCGCTCAGCAATCCGGGCGGCGCGATCAAGGCGGCGGCCAACGAAAATTCGCCCGAGGCCAATATCGACCCGATGCTGATCGGCACCCCAAAGGACTCTCAGCTGACGACGGCGGTCGATCGCCTCGAGACGGAGCTACGGAAGACCGCGGCGACCGCCGCACGCTAGCCGGATCGACGACCGGAACAACCGGAACGCGAGAGGGTGGCTCCGGCGCGGCGCCGCCGTTTTGTCCCTATAATGGTTGACGTTGGGTGGCGGGCGCGAAGCCCGGACGGAGGCATCGATGGGTATGGCGCGGCGGCTGTTTCTCGTGTGCACCCTGGCCCTGGCGGGATGCGTCGTGCAGAACCCGGAACTGCCGACCTTCGCGTCGGCCGAACGCAGCCTGCTGCCGCCGGCATCCGGCATGGCGCGGCTCTATTTCTATCGCCTGCTCGAGCCGAGCGATCCGGCGCTCGGCACCATGGTCATGTTGAACCAGCAGCCGGTCGGCTTCTCGCGCAACGGCACCGTGCTCTACCGCGACGTGACTCCCGGGACCTATTTCGTCTCGGTACTGAGCCGCGGCCAATATCCTTTCCAGTTCAAGACCGTGCAGGTGCAGGCGGGTCAGGTCTGGTATTTCCGGATCGAATCGCTCGCGAGTTGGGCCGGCTGCAACGGCAAGGGCGACTGCCGCGGCGATACCTTCGTGGTTGCGATCGTCGATCCGGCGCAGGCGCGCGTCGAGATCGCGCCGCTCGGCCTGCTGCCCGGTTGATCCGCCGATTTCAGGCCTCGGCGCTTGCCGCGCGGCCGGTCCGGGGCTAAGTCATTGCCATGGACGCCGCCGATACGTCGCGCGAAAGCGCTCATTTGCATGTCAGTACGCTTTTGGTCGCGCCGGAGCGCGCGCTCAACAACGCGCTCGAGCAGCTCGGATTCCCTGAGAACGACGACCGTGTGATCGAGCATGAGGGCAAGCTTGCCTTCATCACCTGCAGCCACGATCCGGACTGCGACGACATGTTCGCGCTGATCGCCGAGCTGGCCGCACGAGGCGAGAGCTGGGAGCTGCAGTTCCGCGTCGACACAGGCGAAGGTCGCGCCATCTTTCAGCGCCTGGCACGGCATCAGCGCGTCGAAGCCGTCGATTCCGCGGTGCCGATCGAGACCGACGAGGCCGCGGCCGAGCTCCCGACGCACGACCTCGACAGCGATACCGGCCGTGCCGAGCTCGAACGCGCGCTCGACCGGATCGATCCCGCGGAGGTCTTCGTCACCGTCGGCTCCCATCCGACTGGGCGCGCAACGGCGGTGGTCGTGCGCCGCAGCCCGCGTCGCGCCCTGTTCGTCGCTTCGGGCACCGACGAGGCGAGCCTGCGCGCCGCGATCCGCGAAAAGCTGCCGACCGTCATGTTCGCGGTGACGATGAAGCCGACCGACGGCGCATGAGCGGCGCGCCGGCGGCCCCGCGCGACAACAACTTCGACGCGCTGCGCCTGCTCGCCGCGATCTCGGTCATCTTTTCGCATTCATTTCTGATCGCGCAGGGGACGCAGGACCACGAGCCGCTCATCTGGCTCACCGGCAACCAATCGATCCTCGGACTCTGCGGCGTCTTCGTCTTCTTCGCCATCAGCGGGTACCTAGTCACCCAGAGCTGGGAGCGGACGGCATCGGCGCCGCGCTACCTTATGAAGCGCTGCCTGCGCATCTTTCCCGGCCTGATCGTGGCGCTGATCGTGTCGGCGTTCGTGCTGGCGCCGCTTGTGACCACCCTGCCGCTCGCGGATTATCTCGCCCGCCCCGAGCCCTATCTCTACGTCGCCGGCAACGCGGCTCTTTCGGTAAAGGTGCACGAGCTGCCCGGCGTCCTGTTCGTCGACAACCAGGTTGGGCTCGTGATCAACGGCTCGCTATGGACGCTGTATTACGAATTCCTGATGTATCTGATGGTGATGGCGCTCGGCCTGACGCGGCTGCTCAACGTTTGGATCTGCCTGCTGCTCGTCGCCTTCGGGATGGTCTGCGTCGGCGTATCCGCTCCCGCCGCGCCGCAAGCGTCGGGCTTCCTCGCCGCAAAGATTTTCGACCTCCTGGGCTGGCTGTGGGATGTCGGCTGGCTGCTGTCGTTTTTCGCCATCGGCATGGTGCTCTATAAGCTGCGCGGCACCCGCGTCTTCGACGGCCGCGTCGCGCTTGCGGCCGTCGTCCTCCTCGTCGCCAGCATTTTCATTCGCCAATTCATCCTGCTGTTCCCGCTGACCGGCTGCTATCTGGCGCTTTGGCTCGCGCTCAATCCGCGCATCCCGCCGCTGCGCGCGGCGCGCTGGGGCGATCTGTCCTACGGCCTCTATATCTACGGCTGGCCGTCCGAGCAGCTCGTCATCTGGCTCAAGGGCGGCCATGCCGCATGGTGGCAGGTCTTCGGCGCCGGCTTGCTGCTGGCAGGCGCCCTCGCCTTCGTCTCCTGGCACGTGATCGAAGCGCGAGCCTTGCGCCTAAAACCGCGGACGCGCCCGGCGCCGGCCTTCGCGGCGAACGCCGGCTGAGATGGCGATCGAGATCCCCTTCCGCCGTAAATTCATCTTCCGCTATGGCGAGGTGGAGACGCTCTCGCCGCTGATCCGACGGGTCGTCGCGCGCAACCCCAGCCCTTTCACTTTCAGAGGCACCGGCACCTATATCGTCGGCCGCGGCAAGGTGGCGATCATCGATCCGGGTCCGGCGATGGACGATCACGCCGCGACTCTGCTCGGGACGGTCGCGCACGAGACGGTCACGCATATCCTGGTGACGCACACCCATCTCGATCATTCGCCGGCCGCCGCCGTGATCAAGCAGGCGACTGGCGCGCGGACCTTCGGTTTCGGGCCGCACGGCTCCGGCCGGGCCGAGGACCGCGCCGGCGTCGAGCTCGGCGTGGTCGAAGAAGGCGGCGACCACGATTTCCGTCCCGACATCGCGATGCGGGACGGCGATGCGGTGAGCGGCCCGGGCTGGAGCCTGGCCGCGGTCGCGACGCCCGGCCACACCTCGAACCATCTCTGCTTCGCCCTGCCCGAGGAGAAGGTGCTGTTCACCGGCGACCACGTCATGGGCTGGTCGACGAGCGTCATCGCGCCGCCCGACGGCGACATGGGCGCCTATCTGCGCTCGCTCGACAAGCTGTTGGCGCGCGACGACGCCCGCTATTGGCCGACGCACGGTCCCAGCATCGGCGAGCCGAAGCCCTACGTGCGCGCCTTCATCGCCCACCGCCGCGAACGCGCCGACGCCATCGTGGCGCGTCTCAAGGCCGGCGATCGCACGATTCCGGAAATCGTGGCGACGGTCTATCCCGGGCTCGACCCGCGCCTGGTTGTGGCGGCCGGCCGGTCGGTCCTCGCCCATCTGATCGAGATGATCGAGCGCGGCGTCGTCGATAGCGACGGCCCGCCTTCGCCCGCGTCTAGGTTCCGGCTGCGGGCGTAATGTTGTCTTTCGGCACGCCGTGCCGCCACATGCACTCGCGCATGGAGACCGGACGCTGCGCCGCGGCGACGGCGGCACCGGCGGTCTCGTGCTCGCACAGCGCGAGCTGGCTCTGATATTGGTCGCCATGCTCGTACCAGCCGCCGTAGCGGTTGCCGTAGGAATCCTGGATCTGGAAGACACTGCAGCCGGCGAGCGCCGGCGCGACCGCGATTCCGATCAAGGCGAGGCGCATCATCGAAGCCATGCGCGATTGTACCGGCGGTGCCGGGCGCTCGCCATAAGGTTGCCGATGCCGGCTCACCGCGGCGGACTCCTTCGGAAAAGGGGTTTGCGTGCCGCCTGGCTACGGCGTCGAGCGCAACGCCGACCTAACCATCCTTGAACATCGCCTGCTCGCGGGCAAAGAACTCGGCGACCTCTGGCCCCTGATACGGCAAGCCGACCGCCATCGTGTCATAAGCGGCGACGAACATGCCGCCATAGGGCGCTCCGCAATAATGCGCCGGCCGCACCCGCTCCCACACAACGCGTCCCTGCGCATCGACGCAATCGGCATCGACCGAAGCAGCGACGACCTTGCCGACCACCATCAGCCGCTCCGCCCACGCCTTAGTCCACTCGACCCTGCACTCGAAATGCCGAGGAAATTCTAGGATTCGAGGCGGTTTCACCACCGTCGACGGTAACGCCGTGAGTCCCGCCTTCTCGAGCTCGTTCACGCCCGGAGCGAACGGCAGGCCGACCACGCGCGCGGCCTCCAGGCTTACTCTTTCGAAGCGGGGCAGATTGACGACGAATTCGGCGGTATCCGTCACATTGCGCGCCGTGTCGCTTCCGACATTGGCGGTGAAAGCAATATAAACCGGTTCGTGTTTGACGCGGGTACAGGTGCCGTAGGACGCCGCGTTGGTGTGACCGTCGACATCCACGGTTGTAATGACCGCGAAGCACGAGCTCGGCGCGAAAAGCCGATCCCACCATTTGCGCGGCTGGCTTAATTTCTTCGGCGTCATCTCATCTCTCCGTCGCCACGATCGGGGCCGGTTCGAATATTGCGCGACGGCCATTGCCGGTCCCTACCGCTTCTCCGATGTCTCGAAAGCCATCGCGTTCAAGCAACCGGCACAACCCGTCATTGATTCGTTTGACGACGCCCGGGCCGCGATAGACCAGCGCCGTACAGAGTTGGACGAGAGATGCTCCCAGCCGGATCATCTCGTAAGCATCCTCCGCACGTGCAATGCCTCCGACGCCGATGAGCGCGTGCCGCGTGCGGTCAATGCGCGGGTACCAGGCCCGGATCACGGCCTTTGTTGGTTCCAGCAACGACGGGCCGGTGATGCCACCGCGCGTGCGGTCGATCTCCGCCGCCGACGTGCGGAGCGTGGCGTGGGGACGCGGGTTGGGAATATTCAAGATGAACCCCTTCACGAATCCAAACGGATCGACGGCCTCGAGGATCGCGTCGATGACGCGTGGATTCCCGGGGTCGCCAGACGGCGTCAGCTTGAGAAAAACCGGAGGCAATCCATCGTGGCGGGCGCAAGCCTGCAGGAGGTACGCAAGCTTCACCGGGGCGTCGAACAGGCCGCCGCCGCGCGGCATGTTCGGGCAGCTCAGATTGAGCACGATGTAGTCGGCGATTCCGATGAAACGGCCGACTGCCACGCCGAGCTCGTCGGCGGCATGCTCGGGCGACGTCACCGTGCCGGTATTCGTCTCGACCAGATTGACGCCGAGCGGAACCGCGAGCCGATGGGCGCGCAACCTTCCGGCGACCGTGACCGCGCCGTCGTTAGGGCATCCATAGTGGACGCGCAGGCCTTCGTCGGCCGTCAGTCGCCAAATCCGCGGACGCCCGGGATTTCCGGCGGACGGATGCTCCGAAACGGAGCCGACTTCGATAAAGCCGAATCCGAGTCTCGACATGAGGTCCACGGCCTCGCCGTTCTTGTCGAATCCGGCGGCAAGGCCAACCGGCGCAGGAAAATCGAGTCCTGCCACGCGCGCACGTAACTGTGGATCCACGGCAGCGAAGCGCTCCAAGGCGCTCAGAAAAACTTTCGATCGCCCGAGGGTCCGGCATGCGACCACCGTGGCACGATGAATCCATTCGGGATCGAGACGAAAGAGGATCGGGCGGATCGCCCAGCGATAGAATTCCATCAGCGCAATCGCGAACTGCAACCGGCGGCGCCGCCGATGATCGGACGCGCCGAATGCCTCACGATCCGGATCCTTCGGATCGTCGTGGCACGAGCTTGCCGCCGCCGATCACCACGAAGTCGCGCTCGCGCGGCGCCGGTATAGGCACGGCGACCTCGCGGCCGAGGCTCGCGGACAAAATCGCGACCACCTGGCCGCGGATATGACCGTTGAGCTCGCGCGCAAGGCGCTCGGCCGCCTTGGTGTCGCGCGTGCCGATTGCGCGCACCAGCCGTTCCAGGATGCGATGCGTGCCGAGAAAGCGTTCCGCCAGCGAGCGGCCGCGGCCGGTGTGCTGGGCGATGCGCAGCTTGTCGACGAGCATTTGTCTGTACGCGTTTGCGAGACTGCGGTTATGCGCGGCGGTGGCGATGGCGCAATGCAGGTCGTAATTCGCGCGGATGATCGATTCGGCGTCGCGCCGGGCGACCGCCCGACGCAGGTCGCGCAGCCGCGCCGTCATTGCGGCGAGATCGCCGTCCGTGTGGCGGACGGCCGCAAAATGACAAATGACGGGTTGGAACACATCCATCGCCTCGTAGTGATCGACGACGTCGATAAATTGCAGCGTCGCCATCTTCGCGCCGCGATTGGGCTCGAGATCGACCAAGCCCTCGGAGGCAAGCCGGATCAACGCCTCGCGAACCGGCGTCCGCGACACATCGAATTGGCGGCACAGCGTCGCTTCCTCGAGCGCCGCGCCCGGTTCCAATTCGAGCGCGATGATGGCGTGGCGCAGCGCCTCGTAAACGCGCTGCGCGCCGGTCGGCCGCGGGCGTCTCGCGGCGCGATGCCGCGCGTTCGGCCTGATTTCGCGTCGGTTCATGACCCTCCTGCACCGGATGCCGGTATGTATTTTTATAATATACATTATTGTCGATTCGCAAAAAGGCCGATGATATGATTTCGCCGACGACGCCGGATCGGGCGAGAAAACCGGCGCGCCGCCAGGGGAGGAAAATGCAATGCCGAACACCGCATCGAATGCGAGACCATCGGGCGGCCTATCCGAAGAGCTGATTGCCGCCCGCATCGAGCGGTTGCCGCCGTCGGGTTGGTATGCCCGAATGATGCTGATCGTGGGCATGGCGGGCTTTTTCGATGCGTTCGACGCCCTCACGATCGCCTTCGTGGTGCCGGCGCTGATCGGCATCTGGCATCTGGCGCCGCAAGAGATCGGGCCCAAGATCGGTCTGCTCATCGCCATCGGTTATGTCGGACAGCTCATCGGCGCGGTCATCTTGAGTTACGTGGCCGAAACCTTCGGCCGGCTCCGCGTGCTGCGCTGGAGTGTCGCCATCATCGGCGTTATGAGTATCGCCTGTGCGCTTTCCTGGAGCTATACGTCGCTGTTCTGGTTCCGGTTCATCCAGGGCCTCGGTCTCGGTGCCGAGGTGCCGATCGCGGCGACCTACATGAACGAGTTCAGCCGGGCCTCGCTGCGCGGCCGTCTCATCGTCCTGTTCCAGGCGATCTTCGCCTTCGGCGTGATGGTGACCGCGTTCGTCTCGATCTGGGTCGTGCCGCATCTCGGCTGGCAGTGGATGTTCGTCATCGGGGCGTTGCCGGCGTTGCTGGCGATATGGCTGCGCCGGCTGGTGCCGGAATCGCCGCGTTGGCTGGCGCATAGCGGGCATCTCGCCGAAGCCGACGCCGCGGTGGCGAAGATCGAGGCCGCGGTAACGCAGGGCGGCCGCGCGCTGCCGCCGTTGCCGACCGATATTCCGCCGATCGTAAGGGAGACGGTGCACTGGACCGAACTGTTCAGCCGCGCCTATCTCGGCCGCACGGTGACCGCGTGGCTCATCGCCTTCAGCACGTCGTTCCTGGGCTACGGCTTGTTGGTCTGGCTGCCGGCGCTCTATCGCACGGTCTACCATCTCCCGCTCGGCCAGACGCTGCAGTACGCATTCATCAGCTATTTCGTCGGCCTGTTCGGCGCCCTGGCCGGCGTGCCGCTGATCGACCGGTTCGGCCGGAAGCCGTGCTACATCATATCGTTCCTGGGAGCGGGCGTGCCCCTGCTGGCGCTGTGGGCCGTTGCGCCGCCGCCGCTCGAGGCGGTGGTCGTGCTGGCGTCGATCGCGCTCTTCTTCATCTCGATCCTGCTCGCCGCCATCTATGTGTACCTGCCGGAAATCTACCCGACACGCATGCGTGCGCTCGGTGCCGGCACCGCGAGCGCGTGGTATCGCATCGCCGCCATCGTCGGTCCGCCCACCGTCGGGTTCATCCTCGGCGGCGTCGGCATCGGTGGCGTCTTCATGGCCTTCGGCGCGGCCGGCATCTTCGGCGCCGCGATCGTGCTGTTCTTCGCCATCGAGACGCGAGGCCAGATCTTGGAGGCAATCGCGCGTTAGCGCGGCTGCCGGAATTTTCGTTCGAGGGAACTTCGCATGACGAGCAAAGAAATCGGCGATTATCGCTACGTGGCTGTGCTGTTGCCCTATGACAGCCGGCTCAAGATCGACGAGCAGGCCTATCGGCGGTTCATCCGCTATTTCCTTGCCGAGCCGCGCTTCGCGAGAGACGGCGGCCTTTGCATCAATCCGGAGGCCGGCGAAATCTTCTATCTCACGCGCCAGGAGAAGCGCCGCGTGCTCGAGATCGCCATGGAAGAGGCGCGCGGCAAAGTGCCGATCATCGCCGGCACCTGGGCGATCACCACCGATGAGATGGTCGAGACCGCAAGGGACGCCAAAGCGCTCGGCGTCGACGGCATCTTCGTCACGCCGCCGGGCGGCGCCCAGGACGTCACCTCGTGCTGGGATGCCGACGCCTATCCCGAGATCTGGGGCGACCAGATCAAGGCGCAGGACCGCGCCGTCGATCTGCCGATCGTCACCCATCCGGTCGGTGGCGCCAAGCCGCCTTTCTATCCGGGCCTGCCGCTCGGTGCGACGCTCGCACTATGCCGCGAGATTCCGAACATCGTCGGCTGGAAGATGACCTACACCTACGAGGGGTTCCGCCTCATCGCCCGCGGCTTGCGCTCGCTCGACCGGCACGTCGCCGTGATGGGCGCACTGGCATCGAATTTCCACGAGTACCGCGCGACCGGAACGTTCGACGGCACGCTTTCGGGCTTCTGGAACTTCGCTCTCGAGCCGATGCTCGATCACCTCGAGGCCTGGGACCGCGGCGACGCCGCCCGTGCCACCGCGATCTGGAACAGCGGGCTCGCCGAGCTGCACGGCTACATCGCCGATATGGGCCGGCTGCACATCCGCTACAAGACGGCGACTTGGTTGCGCGGCCTGATCCCGAACCCGTTCATGCGCCCACCGATGCCGAAGCCGAAACAGGCGGAGATCGACATCATCTATCGCTTGCTGAAAGCGCTCAACCTTTCGGTGATTGACCCGGGCGAAACGAAGATCGCCGCCTAGCCGGCGGCCGTCCGCTTGACAATTGGTGCCACTGGCCGAAAAATGAACGCGTTCGGGCAACGTGCGCGCGAGAACGCCGGCCCGCTACCAGGGAGGCTTGCATGACCCAGAAAGTCATCGTCACCGTCGCGCCCACGGGCGGCATGGCAAGCAAAAAGCAGAATCCAAACCTGCCGACCCAGCCCGATGAAATCGCGGAAACGGTCGTGCGCTGTTACAACGAGGGCGCGGCGATCGTCGCGGTTCACGCGCGCCGCAGGGATGACGAGGCGACTTGCGATCCGGCGGTCTACACCCGGATCAACAGCTTGATCCGCGACAAGTGCGACATCATCATCAACAACAGCACCGGCGGCGGCGTGAACGGCGACATGGTGCGCACGCTCCGGCCCGGTCTCGAAGAGATCCAGTTCGAGGAACGGCTCAAGGGCGCCGACGGCAAGCATTGCGAGATGGTGACGTTCGACTGCCACACCATCCTGGCGCAGTTCCACGGCCGCAACCTGCTGATGGTCACCGAGTCCGAGCGCTGCACCCAGATGGCGCAGCTCTTCAAGGACAAGGGCGTCAAGCCCGAATGGGAAGTGTTCAGCCTAGCGCATCTGGTGCAGGACACGGCCCGGCTGATCGACGCCGGCTTCGACAAGCCTCCCTATTACGTCAACATGGTGCTTGGCGCGGCCGGCTTCCAAGGCGGTTATCCCTATTCGCCCAAGATCGTGCAGATGATGGTCGATCATCTGCCGAAGGATTCGATTTTCTGCGTCAGCGCCATCGGACCGGCGCAGTTGCCGGCCACCACCAACGCCATCCTGCTCGGCGGCCACATCCGCGTCGGTTTGGAGGACAACAACTATTATGGCCGGGGCCAGCTCGCGACCAACGAGCAGCTCGTTGCGCGCGCCGTGCGTATCGTCCGCGAACTGGGCGCCGAGCCGGCGACAGCGGCCGAGGCGCGCGAGATGCTCGGCCTCAAGCCGGTGAAGGCGCCGGCGCGCGTCGCCGCCGAGTAAGCGCTTGCGCTATTGGGAGGATTTCTGGCCCGGTCAAGTCTTCGACTGCGGCGGGCGGTTCGTATCGAAAGCGGAGATCGTCGCGTTCGCGCGCGAATTCGATCCGCAGCCTTTTCATCTCGATGACGCGCATCCAACGTCGGCCATGTACGGCGGCCTGATCGCGAGCGGCTGGCATAGCTGCTGCATCGCGATGCGGCTCGCGGTCGATGCGGTGCTGAGGGAATCCGCCAGCCTGGGCTCGCCGGGCATGGACAAAATTCGCTTTCTCAAGCCGCTCCGGCCGGACATGCGCGTAAGCCTGCGCCTCACCGTGCGCAGCACCGTGCCTTCGCAGAACAGGGCCGATCGCGGACGGGTCGAAATCCTGTTCGAGCTGTTCGACGACGAGGGTGCGTTGCTGATGGATTTCGTCTCGACCGGAATCTTCGGCCGTCGGACCGCGGTGCCGGCTGCGGCGGGAGACTGAATCGTGCAATTCTTCGTCGGCAGCGACGTCGGCGGCACCTTCACCGATCTATGGGTGGCGGCGGACGGCGGCGCGACGCGCGTTTTCAAGACGCCCACCACGCCCGACGTCCTGGGCGGCGTTATCGAGGCGGTCGGCCTCGCGGCGCGATCCTTCGACCTGAGCTTCGAGCGCTTCTGCGCCGAGATCGAGCGCTTTGGCCACGGCACCACCGTCGGCCTCAACGCGCTCTTGACCGGCAATGCCGCCAAGACCGCGATCCTGACGACACATGGCTTCGGCGATACGCTCGAAATCGGCCGTCTGCGGCGCCAGACCTCGGGACTCAACGAATCCGAGTTCACCGATCCTTATCTGCGCAACCGCAATCCGCCGCTGGTGCCGCGCCATCTCGTGATCGAGATCGACGAGCGCATCGACGTCAACGGCCGGATCGTCACGCCGCTCGACCAAGCGCAAGCGCGCGCGGCGCTACGCGGGCTCGCCGCCGATGGGGTCGAGGCAATCGCGATCTGCACCCTGTGGGCGACGCGCAATCCGGCGCACGAGAACCGGCTGCGCGAACTCGCACGCGAGGAATTGCCGCAGGCCTTCGTGTCGGTGTCGCACGAGATCTCTCCGGCGGTCGGCGAATATGCGCGCATGTCGACGACCGCCGCCAACGCCGCGCTCGGTCCGTTGGCTGGGCGCTATCTCGCCAGCCTCGAGCGCCGGCTCCAGGACGCCGGCATGCGCGTGCCGGTGATGATGATGACCTGCGCCGGCGGCGTGCTGCCGACGTCGGTCCTGAGCGATCGGCCGGCCTATGCACTGTTCTCGGGTCCGGCCGGCGGCGTGATCGGCTCGCAGGCAACCGGCGCGCAGATCGGCCTCAAGAACATCCTCACCACCGACATCGGCGGCACCAGTTTCGACGTCGGCGTCGTGGTCGCGGGCAAGCCGATTATGCGGTCGGAGATCGCGCTTGCCGGCGCCGACATCCGGGTGCTCTCGATCGACGTCGATTCGATCGGCGCCGGCGGCGGCAGCATCGCCTCGGCCGCGTTCGGCGAACTGCGCGTCGGACCGAAGAGCGCCGGCGCCAATCCTGGTCCCGCCTGCTACGGCCGCGGCGGCAGCGAGCCGACCGCGACCGATGCCGATCTGGTGCTCGGCGTGCTCGATCCCGACAATTTCCTCGGCGGACGGATGAAACTCGACCTCGGCGCCGCGCGGCGCGCGATCGAGACGCGCATCGCCAGGCCGCTGGGCATGAGCGTCGTCGAGGCGGCCTGGGGCATCCGCCAGGTGCTCGACAGCCGCATGGCCGACCTGTTGCGCCGCATGACCATCGAGCGCGGCTACGATCCGCGCGACTTCACGCTGTTCGCCAATGGCGGCGCCGGTCCGTCGCACGCCTGGGTGCTGAGTGCCGAGCTCGGTCTCGACGGCTTCGTCGTCCCCGCAGCGGCGACGGCGGAATCCGCCTACGGCACCGGCAATGCGGATTTGGGCTTCACCGCCGACCGTCCGGCCTACGTGCGCGTCGGCGTCCAAACCATGCCAACGGCGGCGCAGCTTGGACTCGTCGCTGCCGCATTGCAGGCGGCGAGTAACGAAGTCGCCGCCAATCTCGAGCGCGCGGCGCCCGGCGTGCGCGCGCGGATCGAGTGTTCGCTCGCCATCCGTTTCCGCGGCCAGGCCCATCACCTGGACGTGCCGCTCGAGTCCGATGTTTTCGACCTGACGGCGTTCCAAGCGGCGACACGCCACTTCGAACAGCAATACGAGACTCTATTCGGCCGCGGCGCGGCCTTCACCAAGGCCGGTTACGAGATCATCTCGGTCCGTGCGGTGGGCACCGCCGCCTTGCCGCCACCGGCCCAGACCGCCAAAGGCGACAAGCTCGTCGCGGCGAAATCGCGGCCGGTCGTATTCGATGATCCGCACGCGCCGCTCGACACCGCGATCTACCTGACGATGCGACCGCAGGCGGGCGCGACAGTCGATGGTCCCGCGATTATCGAATTCCCGGGCCAGAGCGTGGTGGTGCCACCGGCCCGGCGCGCCACAGCCGACGAATTCGGCAATCTCCACATCGGACGCCGGCCATGAGCGACGACCGCGCCCGCGACGCCGTCACCTTCGAGGTCGTGCGCAACCGCATCGTGGCAATCGCCGAAGACATGCGCATCGCGCTGCAAAGCGTCTCGGGCTCGCCGACCGTGACCGAGGCGTCCGATTTCTTCACCGGCCTGTTCTTGCCCGACGGCGCGGTCGCGAGCATGGGATTCCAGGTCTCGTTCCAGGCGCCGGTCTGCGGCACGGTGATCCGCCACATCAATTCCAAGCCAAGCCTCGCCGTGCGCGAAGACGACATGTTCATCGGCAACGACCCCTATATCGGTGCGCTGCACCAAAACGACGTGCAGATGATCGGACCGATCCACGCCGGCGGAACGATCATCGCCTGGGCCGGCGTGCAGGCGCACCAGACCGACGTCGGCGGCATGGACTTCGCGAGCTGGTGCCCCAAGGCGCGCGACGTCTATCAGGAAGGCATGCGCATTCCGTGCGTGAAGCTCGTCGATCGCGGCGAGACGCGCGAGGACGTGCTGGAAATGATCCTCACCGCATCGCGCCTGCCCGATGCGCTCGGGCTCGACATCCGCGCCTTCATCGCCACCGTCAATGTCGCGCGGCGGCGGATCGCCGATCTGGTCGCGCGCTACGGCGTCGCCACCGTGACAGGCACGATGGCGCGGATGATCGAATCGTCGGAGACGCGGATGCGCGCGCGGCTCCGCGAATTGCCCGACGGCGAGATCCACGTCGCCGATTTCCTCGAGCACGACGGCCACGCCAACCGGCTCTACAAGATCGACGTCAAACTGACCAAGCGCGGCGACAAGGCCACGCTCGACTTCAGCGGCTCGAGCCCGCAGGCGCCGGGCTTCGTCAACTGCACGCGCGCGGGCCTGGCCGGCGCGGTGTGCGGCAGCGTGCTGACGACGCTGGCGCACGACATTCTGTGGAACCAGGGCGCGCTTGCGCCCTTCGAGATCGTCGCACCGGACGGCCTCATCTGCACCGCCAAGTTCCCGGCGCCGGTCGGCTCGGCGACGGTCGAAGCGGTCTGGGTGACCGCCAACGCCACCATGTCGGCGCTAAACCGGCTGCTCGCGGCGTCGGCGAAATATAGACACCGCGCGCAAGGTATCTCCGATGGCTGCATGGCGACGTTCAACCTCGGCGGCGTCAACCAGTACGGCGAGCCGTTCGGCCTGCACCTGATGGACCCGATCGCGGGTGGCGGCGGCGCCTTCGCCTCGAAGGACGGCAGCGACGCTGGCGGGCCGATCACCTCGCCGGTGTCGGCGATCGCCGACGTCGAGCGCAACGAGCAGGCGGCGCCGTTGTTCTATCTCTACCGCCGGCTGGCGCGCGACACCGGGGGCGCTGGCAGATTCCGCGGCGGCGTCAGTGGCGAGGTCGCGCTCACCCTCGGCGGTATCGACCGAGCCGAAGCGTTGATCATGACGCACGGCGCGGAAGCGCCGAACTCGACCGGATTGTCGGGCGGCTGGCCGGGCGCGACGGTGCGCCAGGCGCTCGGCCGCGGCGCGATCGAGAACGGCCGGCCGCGAGCCGGCGCGTGGGAGACGTTCGGACCCAAGCCTGGCCTGATACCGATGACCAACCGCGACATCTTTGCGGTCACCTGGCAGGGTGGCGGCGGCTGGGGCGACCCGCTCGACCGCGACCTCGACGCCGTTGCGCGCGATATCGCCGCCGGCCTGGTCTCACCCGAGGCGGCGCGGTCGATTTACGGCGCAATCCTCGCCAACGGCCGCATCGACGCGGCGGCGAGCGAGGCGCGGCGTCAGAACCTGAGACGCGAACGCGTCGGCACGCCGGTTGTCGACGCCACGCGTTTCTGCAGGTCGACGCCCTTCGCCGCACTCGGCGAAGCCTTATTCCTCGTGCGCGATGCACGCGGCATCCATGTCGTAAGCAAGGCCGGCTGCATCCTTGCCACCGGCGACACGCGCTGGCGCCGCGGCGCCAATGCCCGCACTTTCGACCAGCCTCCGCCCGAGTATCGGATCACGCTGCACCCGGAGCTGGCGCTGACCGCCTACTACTGCCCAGCAACCGGAACGCTGCTCGCAATCGATGTGCATCGCTGCGACGAGATACCCGATGACGATGTGGTCCTCGACCTCACGGCGTTGGCCGGCGAAGTCGTCGCCTTGCCTAAGGATGACAAGCGGATGGCCGTAGTTTAGTATCTTTCCAGTCAACGATAAGCCGATCAACCGGTCTCAACAGGGAGGGGAGAGAAATGCTTTCACGGTGGAATTCCGGCACTATTCTGCGCGCCATTGTCGCGTTGGCGGTGGGTGTCGCGCTGACCGTCACGGCGCCGGTCGCGCGCGCGCAGCAGAAACCGCCAATCAAGATCGGTTTCAGCATGGCGCTGACCGGCGCCTTGGCCGGCGCCGGCAAATCCGGACTGCTGGCGATCCAACTCTGGGCCAAGGACCAGAACGCCAAGGGCGGCCTGCTCGGCCGGCCGGTGCAACTGGTCTATTACGACGACCAGACCAATCCGTCGACGGTGCCGGGCATCTATACGAAGCTGCTCGACGTCGACAAGGTCGATCTCGTCGTCGGCCCCTACGGCACGGTGCCGATCTCCGCCGCCATGCCGATCATCATGGCGCACAAGATGACATTCCTGGCGCTGCTCGGCCTGGGCGTGAACACGGAATTCCACTATCCGAACTACTTCGCGATGATTCCATCGGGACCGAGCCCGAAAGAGTCCTTCACCAAGGGCTTCTTCGACGTCGCGATGCAACAGAAGCCCAAGCCCAAGACGGTCGCCGTCGTCGGCTCGCAGGATGAGTTTTCCACGCATCTGACCGATGGCGCCGTGAACAACGCGAAGGCGGCGGGTCTCAAGATCGTCTACCACAAGGGCTTCCCGCCGAACACGACGGATTGCTCGCCGATCATGCGGGCGGTCAACGCCACCAATCCCGACTTGATCGTCGTCGGCACCTATCCGCCGGGCTCGATCTGCATGGTGCATGCGATGAACGAGGTTGGCACCAAGGCGAAGCTGTTCGGCGGCGGCATGGTTGGCCTGCAGTACACGGCGATCAAGCAGCAGCTCGGCGCGGGCCTCAACGGCATCGTCAATTACGACGTCTGGGTGCCGGCGAAGACCATGATGTTCCCCGGCCTCGAGAAGGTGCTGAAGGAGTATCAGGCGGCAGCACCCGCCGCGGGCGTCGATCCGCTTGGCTACTACATGGCGCCGATCTCGTATGCCTACATGCAGATCCTGGCCGACGCGGTGACGGCGACCAAGGGCTTTAACCAGCAAAAGCTTGCCGACTACATCCGCTCGCACACCTTCAAGACGGTGTTCGGCGACATCAAGTTCGGCAAGGGCGGCGAATGGGCGAAGTCGCGGGTACTGCAGGTGCAGTTCCGGCAAATCACCGGCAACGGCATCGACCAGTTCAAGGACCCGAGCAAGGTGGTGGTGGTGGACCCCGCCTCGTTCCAGTCGGCCAAGGTGCTCTATCCGATGCAGAAAGCGCGCGCGAAGTAGCCGCGCCGGAGACTTGACGACGAGGCGCCGGCCCACAGGCCGGCGCCCTTTTCTTTGCGCTCAGAGCAGCGCGCGCAGCGCCTTGGCGCGCTCGGCCGAAGCTTGCGCCAGAATGTTGGTGTCGTTGCTGCCGAGCACGAGGCGTACGCCCATCTGGACATAGCGACGAACGAGCGCGACATCGCCGATGCCGCCCATGCCCGGCCATTTGCCGTGCTTGCCACACGCCGCCACCACCGTCTCGTAAGCGGCAACGATGCGCGCGTGGCCGAGCTCGCCGGCGATGCCCATCTCGAGCGCCAAGTCGTTGGTGCCGATCAGCACCGCGTCGACGCCGGGCACCGCGGCGATCGCGTCGGCATTGGCGATCGCCCGCGGTGTCTCGACCATCGCCACCACCAACATCTCGGCGTTGAGGAGCTTCGCCGCGTCGCTCGCCTTGATCGCGGCGTAGCCGAAATGCGGCAGGCCGCCGACGATGGAGCGGTGCCCGAGCGGCGGATATTTCAGATGATCGACCAGCGCCCGCGCCTCCTCCGCACTGTCGACATGCGGCATGACGATGCCCCAGCCGCCACCATCGAGCGCGCGCGTCGCCATGTCGAACTGACCGTGCGGCACGCGGATGAGCGGCGCGATGCCGGCGTCGAGCGCGGCGCAGGAAATCTGCGCCGTCAATTCGAGCGAGCCCGGGCCGTGCTCGAGATCGATGAACAGCCAGTCGAACCCCGCCGCGCGCATCATGCGCGCGATCTCGGCGGTGCGCGCGAAGCGCACGCCCATGCCGAGGGCGAGCTCGCCCTTCGCCAAGCGCGCGCGCGCCGGATTGCGAGGCTGTTCCATGAAATCTCCTATTGAATAATTCGTTCGGACGGGCTCGCCCCCTCCCTTCCCTCCCCCTCGAGGGGGAGGGAAGGGAGGGGGTGGCGCACGGCGCCACCCAGCGTGATCGAAAACAGCATGAGGAACACGCTGTATTGCGGGTCGATCATGCGTCAGCGAATGGCGAGCGGGTTGACCGGCGAGCCGACCGCGCCCGTTACCGGCAGCGCCGGCGCCACGAACATGAAGTCGTAATGCTTGTCCGCCGCGCACGCCTTGGCGAGCGCTTCGAGATAGAAGATTTCGCCGAGCGTCAGGCCCATCATGGGAATGGCGATCCAGTGGAACGGCTGGTTGGCCGCATCGGTTTCGCACGGCCGTACCTCAACGCCCCAGGTGTCGGTAGCAACGGCCGCGACTTGTTTCGCCTGCAGCCAGTCGAGCGTGTCGAAGGCGAGCCCCGGCGCATCGCCGCCGGAATAGCCGTCCCAATTACCTTCGCCGAGCTTGCGCCCCATGTGGCCGGTGCGGACGAGGAGATAGTCGCCACGGCCAACCTTGACGCCGAAATGGCTCTCGGCCCGATCGAGCAGGTCGCGGCCGATGGCGAAGCCGTCGGGTAGCGAGCCCAATCCGATCAGGCGCGCGATGTCGAGCAAGACGCCGCGCCCGACCATCTTCTCGCGCGTCTTCTCGATACCGCATTTGGCGGCGCCGTTCGACGTGACGCTGCGACAGTCATAACCGTTCCACATCGCGTTCTCGTAGAAGACGTGCGCGAGCGCGTCCCATTGCGTGCCGCATTGCATTGGCATGATGACGATGTCGTCGGCGGCGCGGATCTTGCGGTGATCGAGCGCGCCGGCATAGGCGTCGGTGCCGGTGCGCAGCATGACGTGAATCGGATTGAAGCGGCCGAGCGCCGGATAGTTGCTCTTGCCGCCCTGCGGCCCGCTGCTGTCATAGGCCAGCGCCAGCGACAGGACCTGGCCGCTGCGCACGCAGCGCGCGGCGGCGACGACGTCGTCGGAGCGGGTGTGATTGAGGGTGCCGAGCTCGTCCTCCGGTCCCCAGCGGCCCCAGTTCTTGAGCCGGTCGGCGGCCGCCCGAATGTCGTCCATGGTGAGCTTGCGTCGGGCGCCGGCGGTCATTTCCCTCTCCGTTTTGCGCATGACAACGACGAGCACGAAGACGTTGCAGACAAGGCCGCTTGGCGTCAAGCTGCGCCGCCATTCGGCGACCCCTTTCTCGGGGGACAAGGCAAGGGAGCGGGAGATGAAATTCGTGACTTTCGGCGCGCTGGCCGCGCCGCGGCTGGGCGCGCTCGATGCGGAGCGCGGCGTTCTCGACCTCAAGAAGGCGAACAGCCGCCTGCCCGGCGACATGGTCGCCTTGATCGAGGGCGGCGCATCGGCGCTGAAGGCGGCGAAGTCGACCTTCGAGGCCGCGCGGAAGAAGAAGGGTGGACCGTGGACGCCCTTGAATCGCGCCAAGCTGCTGGCGCCCTTCCCCTCGCCGCGCAAGAACGTGTTCTGCGTCGGCCGCAACTACAAGCTGCACATTCTCGAAGGCGCGCGCGCCCGCGGCGTCGAGCCCACCTTTCCCAAGGTGCCGGAGTTCTTCTCCAAGCCGCGCACCACGGTGATCGGACACGACGCCAGCATTCTGCGCCACGAGAAGGATACCCAGCAGCTCGACTACGAGGTCGAGCTCGCCGTTGTCATCGGCAAGCGCATCCGCGACGTGCCCGAGGACAAGGCGATGGCAGCGGTGTTCGGCTACACCATCTGCAACGACGTGACCGCACGCGACCTGCAGCGCGCGCACGGCCAATGGTTCAAGGGCAAGAGCCTCGATACCTTCTGCCCGATGGGCCCGTGCATCGTCACCGCCGACGAATTCGGCGACCCGAGTGGCCACCGCATCTCGCTCAAGGTCAACGGCGAGATCCGGCAGGATTCGAATACCTCGGACCTGCTGTTCGGCGTGCCGGCGCTCGTGTCGTCGCTGTGCGCGGGACTCACGCTCGAGCCGGGCGACGTGATCTCGACCGGCACGCCCTCCGGCGTCGCCATGGGCATGACGCCGCAGATGTGGCTCCAGGTCGGCGACGTCATCGAGGCCGAGATCGAGGGTATCGGCGTGCTACGCGACCGCGTCGTCAAAGGGTAAGTGAGTTCGCTGCAACGGGAGGACGACAAATGGCGACGCTCTATTATTGTCCTGGCGCCTGCTCGATGGCGGCGCATATCGCGCTCGAGGAGAGCAGCGAGAAGTACGATTCGAAAAAGATCAATCTCGCGCAGGGCGAGCAACGCACGCCCGAGTACCTCAAAATCAATCCGCACGGCCGCGTGCCGGCGCTGAAGCTCGACAACGGCGAGGTGCTGACCGAGAACACGGCGATCCTGCCCTATCTCGGCAAGCGTTTCGGACTGTGGCCGAACGACCCGCTGGGCGAGGCCCGGGCGCTCTCGTGGGTCGGCTATTTCGCGTCCACGGTCCATCCGGCGCATGGCCATGTCGGCCGGCCGGAGCGTTACAGCGCCGATCCAGCGGCGTATCCCGGCATCAAGGACGCCGGCCTCAAATCGTTCCACGGCTATCTCAAGGAGATCGACGGCCTTTACGCCGGCAAGGACTGGCTGCTCGGCAATTACTCGGTGGTCGATCCTTATGCCTTCATCTTCTACACTTGGGGCGTGCGCCGCGAACTGCCGATGCAGGAATTGAAGAACTATGCCGCCTTCAAGGACCGCATGCTCAAGCGGCCAGCGGTGCAGCGTGTCGTCGAAGACGAGAAGGTGAAGGTGACGCCGTAGGCGTCACCCCCGCGCACGCGGGGGTCCAGGTCAACCGCACGATCCTGTATCCCTAGGTCCCCGCTTTCGCGGGGACGACGAAAGAAACCTCGTCCGAGCTACCCCTTCGTGCCCACGCGCCGCGCCCATAGCTCGTAGGCGCGACTGAGCGCCTTGTCGAGCGTCGCCTTGGTAGCGCGCGCTTCGCCCGGCGTCAGGTACTTGACCGGGCCGAGCTTGAGCGCCTCGCTCTGGAGCCGCGCGTTGATCTCGGCATAGACCGCGCGATAGACCGCGTGCTGCAGCGTCTGGCCGGCGGCGACCGAGCCGTGGCCGCGCATCAGCGCCACGATATTGCCGCCGAGCGCGCGCGCCAGCGCGTCGCCGAGCGCGACGCTGCTCACCAGCAGGTCGGTGTCGCCGGCAACCTCGTGGATGTCGAAGATCGGCACGTCGTCGCCGAGGAATCCGCTCATGTGATAAACGGGCCGCAGCTTCTGCGGCGTGATGCCGAACGGAATGATGCTCGGGCTGTGGCTATGCACCACCGCCATCACGTCGGGCCGCGCCTTGTAGATCGAGCCGTGGATGAAGCGCTCGAGATAGACCGCGCGGCCGCGCGGTTCGATCGCCATGCCGGCGAGATCGAACTGCATGATGTCCTTGGGCGTGACCAGGCCGGGCGCCATACTGCGCGCCAGCAGGAAGCGGTCCGCGTGGCGCGCGTCGCGCACGCTGACATGGCCGAAGCCGTCGACCACACCTTCGTTGTAGAGAATGCGGTTGGCGACCGCGAGCGCGGCAGCCTGTTTCACGTCGATCGCAGCCTTGGCCACGCGTTACCCCCTTTTCGATTCATTCGCCGCGGAACCGCGGCGGACGCTTGTTGAGAAAGGCGTCCATGCCTTCGCGGAAATCCTTGCTCATGTAGCACATGAGGATCAGATCCTCGCCTTCGCCCGGCGGGATGCGCGCCATCAGCCGGCGCAGCGCCTCCTTGGTCGCGCGCAGCGTCAGCGGCGCGTGGGATGCTACGGTGCGCGCCACCTCCTCCGCCCGCTTCATCAACTCCGACGGCTCGACCACCTCGGTGACGAGGCCGATGGCGTGCGCCTCCGGCGCGTCGATCAGCCGCGCGTTGAAGATCAGGTCCTTGACCCGTCCGGCGCTGCCGACCAGCGCCATCAACCGCGCGTAGTTGCCCATCGACAGGCAGTTGCCGAGCGTACGCGCCACCGGAAAGCCGAAGCGCGCGTTGGCCGCGGCGATGCGCAGATCGCAGCATGCGGCGATGCCGGCGCCGCCGCCGGTGCAGGCGCCCTGGATCACGGCGATGGTCGGCTTGCCGCACGCCTCGAGCGCGCCGAGCACGCGGTCGATGCGCGCCTCGTAGCCGAGCGCGTCCTCGGGCTTGTCGAAGGCCTTGAACTGCGAGATGTCGGTGCCGGAGGCGAAGGCCTTGTCGCCCGCGCCGGTCAACAGCAGCACGCGTACCGAGCGGTCCTTGTCGGCCTCCTGGCAGATCTGCGCCAGCCGCTCGTACATGGCGAAAGTCAGCGCGTTGCGCGCTTGCGGCCGGTTGAAGGTGATGCGGCCGATGCCGTCCTTGATCTCGTACAGCAGGTCTTCGCTCACGCGGAACTCCCCGGGGTTGCGCCCGCTTTACTAGGCCATAAGCGGCGGCGGCTCAACCGCGAACGGGGATGCCGGCACGGCGACAGACTATCGCTGATATGGCGCATATCTGCGCCGATCCGGCTAGGCAATCCACGGGCCGCTCTCTATATTCGGCAGCGCCGTTCGAGGAGCAAGGGGTGGGCCGAATCTGATGCGCGACAGCGCCGACAATCCGCATGGATGAAGAACGCATGACCGACGTGAAGTCATTGATGGCGGGCAAGCGCGGCCTCGTCATGGGCGTGGCCAACGAGCGCTCGATTGCCTGGGCGATCGCACGCGCGGTGCACGCCCACGGCGCCGAACTCGCCTTCACCTACCAGGGCGATGCGCTGGGCAAGCGCGTGCGGCCGTTGGCGGACAGCGTCGGCGGCACCGTGGTCGGCGACTGCGACGTGACCAACGAGACAAGCATTGCCGCGGTGTTCGAGACGCTGGCCAAGCGCTGGGACCGGCTCGACTTCCTGGTGCATGCCATCGCCTATTCCGACGCCAACGAGCTCACGGGACCATACGTCGACACGAGCCGGGCGAATTTCCTCAAGAGCCTGGACGTCTCGTGCTATTCGTTCACCGATCTGTGCCGCCGCGCTGTGCCGCTGATGACGCAGGGCGGCAGCCTGTTGACGCTATCCTATCTCGGCGCCGAGCGCGTCATGCCGCATTATAACGTCATGGGCGTGGCGAAGGCCGCGCTCGAGGCGTCGGTGCGTTATCTCGCCGTCGACCTCGGCGGCAAGAATATCCGGGTCAATGCGATCTCGGCCGGCCCGATCAAGACGCTGGCCGCTTCGGGCATCGGCGATTTCCGCTACATCCTGAAGTGGAACCAGTACAACGCGCCCCTGAAGCGGAACGTCGCGCTCGACGAGGTCGGCAATGCCGGCCTCTACCTGCTGAGCGACTTGTCGAGCGGCGTCACCGGCGAAGTGCACCACGTCGACTCAGGCTACCACGTCGTCGGCATGAAGGCGGTGGACGCGCCGGACATTTCGACCGTCTAGCGAGGAGCCATGGCGGGCAACGGCTTCGGCACGATCTTCCGCTTCACCAGCTGGGGCGAGAGCCACGGCCCCGCGATCGGCTGCGTCGTCGAAGGCGTGCCGCCGCGCATCCCTTTGTCCGAGGCCGATATCCAGCCCTGGCTCGACAAGCGGCGCCCGGGTGTCTCGCGCTTCACCACCCAGCGCAAGGAAAGCGACCGCGTCCAGATCCTGTCGGGCGTGTTCGAGGGCCAGACCACCGGCGCGCCGATCATGCTGCTGATCGCCAACGAAGATGCGCGCTCGAAGGACTACGACGCGATCAAGGATCAGTTCCGCCCCGGCCATGCCGACTACACCTACTGGGTGAAGTACGGCATCCGCGACTATCGCGGCGGCGGCCGGGCCTCGGCGCGCGAGACTGCGGCGCGCGTCGCCGCCGGCGCGATCGCGCGCAAGATTCTGGGCGAGAGCGTGACGATCCGCGGTGCGCTGGTGCAGATCGGACCGCACGCGATCGATCGCGCGCGCTGGGACTGGCAGGCGATCGATGCCAATCCGTTCTTCTGTCCCGATCTGCAGACGGCGAAGAAATGGGAGGATTTCCTCGACGAGGTGCGCAAGGCGGGCTCGTCGACGGGCGCCGTGATCGAAGTCAATGCTTCGGGCATACCCGCCGGCCTGGGTGAGCCGATCTACGGCAAGCTCGACGCCGATCTGGCCAAGGCGGTGATGAGCATCAACGCGGTCAAGGGCGTCGAGATCGGCGCCGGTATGGCGGTCGCGGCGCTGTCGGGCGAGCAGAACGCCGACGAGATGCGGATGAAGGACGGCAAGGTCGTCTTCTTGTCGAATCGCGCCGGCGGGATATTAGGTGGAATATCAACGGGCCAGGACATCGTCGTGCGCTTCGCGGTCAAGCCGACCAGCTCGATCCTGAAGCCGCTCAAGAGCGTCGACCGCTTCGGCAAGGAGATCGAGGTCAGCACCAAGGGCCGCCACGACCCCTGCGTCGGCATTCGCGCCGTGCCGGTCGGCGAGGCGATGACGGCGGTCGTTCTGGCCGACCATCTGTTGCGGCACCGCGCGCAATGCGGTTGAGCGGCGGCGCGGCGGCGCGCCGATGAACGCCACGCTCGACGCCGCGATCGGCCATTTCGAGGCCGGGCGCCTGGACGAAGCCGAAGCCGCCTGCCGCGCCATCCTCGCCACGGACGCGGCGCAGCCCGACGCGCTGTTCCTGCTCGGCGTCATCGCCCACCGGCGTGGCCGGAACGACGAGGCCGTTACGCGGATCGAGGCGGCGATCGCGCGCAATCGGCGCAACCCGCTCTACCGCAACGCGCTTGGCGTGGCGCTGGCGGTGCTCGGCCGCAGCGAGAGGGCGATCGCCGCGTTTCGCGACGCGCTGGCGCTCGCGCCCCAATATGCCGATGCCTATGTCAATCTCGGCAATGCGCTCGAAAAGCGCGGCGCGCTCGCGGCGGCGATCGACTGTTTCCGGCGCGCCATCGCCATTGAGCCGACGCTGGCAACGGCGCATTTCAATCTCGGCAACGCGCTGCTCGCCCAGGGGGATGCCGCGGCAATCGACGCCTATCGCCGCGCCATCGCGCTCAAGCCGAATTTTGCCGATGCCCACATGAATCTTGGCGCCGTGCTGCGGCGCCAGGGCCAGCCGCAGGAAGCCGCCGCGTGCTTCCGGCGCGCCGTTGCGCTGCGGCCCGACTACGCCGAAGCGTACGATAATCTCGCTGGCGTGCTCGCCGAGATTGGACAGCTCGACGAGGCGGTGGCGGCGAACCGGCGCGCGCTCGAGCTCGGACCGGCGAGCGCCGCGGCGCATTCCAACCTGCTCTTCAACCTGAATTTCGACGAAAGCCTCGGCGTCACGGAGCATCAGGCCGAGCGCCGGCGCTGGGCCGAGCGCCACGCCGCCGCGCTGGCACCGGCCACCGCGCCGCGTTCCGCCGACCTCGATCCCGAACGGCGGCTGCGCGTGGGCTATGTCAGCGCGCATTTCCGCGCCTATGCCGCGAGCTACGCCTTCGGCGGCGTGCTGACGCATCACGATCCGGCGCAGGTCGAGGTCTTCTGCTATTCCGATACGCGGCAGGCTGACGAGTTGACGGCGATCTTCCGCCGCGCGGCCGCAACGTGGCGTGAGACGGCGGGCTTGAGTGACGCCGCGCTCGCCGAGCGGATCGCGCAGGACCGGATCGACATCCTGGTTGATCTCGTCGGCCACATGGGCGGCCATCGCCTGTTGGTCTTCGCGCGCAAGCCGGCGCCGATCCAGATCACCGCCTGGGGCGAGCCGACCGGGACCGGCCTCGCCATGATGGATTATCTGCTCGCCGATCCAGTGCTGATCCCGCCGGCGGAGCGCCCGCTCTTCGCCGAGCGGATCATCGACCTGCCCGGTGCGCTCGGCTACTGGACGCCCGAGAAACTGCCGGCGCCCGGGCCGCTGCCGGTGCGCGCCAACGGCTTCGTCACCTTCGGCTCGTTCAATCGCCGCGCCAAGATCACGCCGGGCGTGCTGCGCGACTGGAGCGCGATCCTGCGCGCGCTGCCGGACGCACGGCTCGTGCTCAAGAACAAACAGTTCGGCGACCCGGCTGAGCAAACCGAGCTGCGCACGGCGTTTGCCGCCGCCGACCTGCCGGCAGAACGCGTGACATTCCTGGGACAGACCGGCCGCGCCGAGCATTTCGCCGCCTATCGCGCGCTCGACATCGCCCTCGATCCGTTTCCGCACGGCGGCGGCATGACGACGCTGGACGCGCTGGCCATGGGCGTGCCGGTTATCACCCGGACCGGCCGCACCATCCCGTCGCGGCTCGCAGCGAGCTGCCTGACCGCGCTGGATCTGATGCAGTTCATTGCAACCGACGCGGCAGGCTACGTCGCCGCCGCGGTGGCGACGGCCGGCGATCTCGACGCGCTCGAACGGCTGCGGGCGGCGCTGCCCGGCCGGCTCGCGCACTCGGCGATCGGCGACGCGCGGCGCTACGCCGCCGCGGTGGAGGACGTCTACCGGACCGCCTGGCGGCGGTATTGCACCGAGGCGGCCGCGCGCCAGCCCGATTGCTGAGCGCCTCCTTTCGGGGCAAAGTGGCGCCGTTCTGGATGGCCGGGAGGGCGCGTGCGCCGTTTCATCGTCGGATTGCTGGCCGTCATCGGCGTCGTCACCTTGCTCGGCGTGCTGGGCAGCGTCGGGCTCGTGATTTGGGACCGGGTGAGTGGGCCACACGTGCCCGAGGTGACGGTGCTGACGCTCGACGTCGACGGCAACCTGCCCGACGCGCCGCAGACCGGCGGCCTGCTTGGCCTGCTGGCGCCGCACGAGACCAGCCTGCGCGACGTGCTCGGCGCGCTCGACAAGAGCGGCCGCGATCCGCGGGTCAAGGGTCTGCTGCTGCGCATCGGCGGCGGCGATCTGGCGCTGGCGCAAGTGCAGGAATTGCGCGACGCCATCGCCGCGTTCCGCGCCAAGGGCAAGGTCGCCTTCGCCTATTCCGACAGCTTCGGCGAATTCGCGTCGGGCACCCGCGCCTATTACCTCGCCAGCGCCTGCGACCAGATCTGGCTGCAGCCACTGGGCCTCGTCGGGCTGGTGGGATTGCGTGCCGAAGAGCCTTATTTTCGCGGCACGCTCGACAAGCTCGGCCTCGTGCCGCGCTTCGACCAGCGCGAGCAGTACAAGACCGCGCTGAACCTCCTGACCCAGACCAAGATGACCGATCCCGAGCGCGAGCAGCTCCAATCGCTGCTCGGATCGCTGCTTGACCAGATCGTCGCGGGCATCGCCGACGGCCGCAAGCTGGCGCCCGATCGGGTGCGCGACCTGATCGCGAACGGGCCCTACCTCGCGCAGGACGCGCTCAGCGCGCATCTGGTCGATCACCTGGGCTATGTCGGCGACGCGCTCGACGCGCTGAAGGCGCGCGCCGGCGCCGGCGCCAAGGCGATGCGCGTCGCGCGCTATCTCGACAGCGTCGGACGACCGCACGACACCGGACCGGTCATGGCGCTGATCTATGCCGACGGTCTGATGACGCGCGGCAAGAGCGACAGCGGCGCGCTGTTCGGCACCGGCGTCATGGGCTCGGACAGCGTGATCCACGCCTTCCGCCTGGCCGAGCGCGACAAGAACGTGCGCGCCATCCTGTTCCGCATCGACAGCCCGGGCGGCTCGGCCGTGGCGGCGGAATCGATCTGGGACGAGGTCAAGAAGGCGCGCGCGGCGGGCAAGCCAGTCATCGTCAGCATGGGCGACGTCGCCGGCTCGGGCGGCTATTACATCGCGGCGTCGGCCGACAAGATCGTCGCCGAGCCGGCCACGCTCACCGGCTCGATCGGCGTCGTCGCCGGCAAGGTGCTGATCGGCGGCCTGATGGACAAGATCGGCGCCGGCGCCGACGCGGTGCAGACCTCGGATAACGCAGCACTGTTCAGCCCGCTGCAGGACTTCACGGCCGAAGGCTACAAGCAGTTCGAGGCGGCGCTCGACAGTACCTATGCCGGCTTCAAGGCGCGCGTCGCCGAAGGCCGCCACATGAAGCCCGATCAGATCGAGAGCGTCGCTAAGGGTCGCATCTGGACCGGCGCGCAGGCCAAGGCGAACGATCTGGTCGACGCGCTCGGCGGCTACGAGACGGCCATCGCCCTGGCGAAGGCGGAGATCGGCGTTCCGGCGAGCGGTGATATTACGCTGCGCGTCTATCCGCGGCCCGAAAGCGGCCTCGTCGTGCTGTTGCATCGGCTGCTGGGCACCAGCCGCGAGGACCCGCTGGCGATTTTGCCGTCGATCGCCGGCTTCATGCGCGAGCTCGCCATGCTCTCGGTCCGTCCCGGCATGCTGGTCATGCCGCCGATCGAGATCCGGTAGCACGGTTATCGCCGCTCGAAGCGCGCCACCAGCTCGAGGTGCGGCGACCAGACGAAGGAATCGACCGGCGCGATGTGCGCCAGCGCATAGCCGCCGTCGGCGAGAATGCGCGCGTCGCGCGCGAAGGTCGCCGGATTGCACGACACGGCGACGACGCGCGGCACGGTTGATTGCGCGAGGGCGCGGCTCTGCGGCGCGGCGCCGGTCCGTGGCGGATCGAACACAACGGCATCGAAGCGAGCGAGCTCCTCCGCCGACAGCGGCCGCCGCGCCAGATCGCGCCGCTCGACGGTGACGCGATCGGCGAGATTGGCGCGCGCTGCCGACTGCGCCAGCGCCCGCGCCGCCTCGGCATCGCCTTCGACGGCATGGACCGGCGCGCGTCGCGCCAGCGCGAAGCTGAACGTGCCGACGCCGGCATAGAGGTCAGCGATCCGGCGCGGCTCATCGACAGCGTCGAGCACGAGCGCACCCAGCGCTTCATCCGCCTCGCTGCTCGCCTGCAGGAAGGCATCCGCCGGCAGGTCGACGGCGACGCCGGCGAAGACCGCGCGCACCGGCCGGCGCTGCGCCACCGGCGCAAAGGCATGACCGGCGCGCCACGACAGCCGCGCGAGATCCTGCTCGGCGGCGAAGCGCGCCAGCGCCTCGAGCGCTTCGAGGCCCGGCACCTTTGGCACCTCGAGCAGCACGTCGACGCCGGCATCGCCCAGGGTCAGGCTGGCCGCGACCGTGCCCTTTTTCGGCAGCAGCGCGGCCGCGAGCCGGCGCAGCGGTTCGACCAACGCGAAGAGAGCCGGATGCAGCACATGGCACTCGCGCATGTCGACGATGGCGTGGCTCATGCGGCCATGAAAGCCGGCGACCGCCTCGCCGTCGCGTGCCAGCGCGAGACACGCCCGCCGGCGGGTGCCAGGCGCGAGTCGCTGGAGCGGCGCGATGTCGACGTTGGCAAAGCCGTGCTGCGCCAGCGCGCCCTCGAGCCAGCCGAGCTTGGCCGCGGCGTAGGCGCCGTCGGAGAGATGCTGGAGGGCGCAGCCGCCGCAGCGGCCGAAATGCGCGCAGACCGGCGCGGCGCGGGAACCGGCAGTCAGCACCTCGACGAGCTCGCCGCGCGTCTCGCCTTTCGCCGCCGACAGACGCGCGCGAACGCGGTCGCCCGGCGCGGCGAACGGGACATAGACCGGCTTGCCGTCGTGATACGCGACGCCGTCGCCGCGCACGCCGACGCTCTCGATGGCGAGCTCGATTTCGCTCATTTGATTTCGCCTAGCACGACGCCGCCGCGCGGAACTTGCGCGGAGGCTGTGCTACGCGGTTCGCGCTCGGCCGCGACGAGGAATTCGACGTTGCCCTCGGGGCCGCGCAGCGGACTTTCGACGATGCCGAGCACGCGCCAGCCCTGGGCCGCGAGCCACGCCGCGATGCGGTCGCAGACCTCGCGGTGGAGCGCCGGATCGCGCACCACGCCGCCCTTGCCGACGCGGCCCGGCCCCACCTCGAATTGCGGCTTGATTAAAGCGACAAGCCGCGCATGCGGTTTGGCCAGCGCCAGCGGCGCGGGCAGCATGGTTTCGAGGCCGATGAAGCTCGCGTCGCAGACAAGCAGGTCCACCGGCTCGGGCACCTGCGCGCGCGTCAGATGGCGGGCGTTCGTGCGCTCGAGCAACACGACGCGACTGTCGTTCCGGAGCTTCCAATCGAACTGGCCGAAGCCGACATCGACGGCATAGACGCGGGCGGCGCCGCGCTGCAACAGCACGTCGGTGAAGCCGCCGGTCGAGGCGCCGATATCGAGCGCGACGAGGCCGCGCGGATCGATTTTGAAATGGTCGAGCCCATGAGCGAGCTTGACGCCGCCGCGCGAGACCCAGGGATGATCCTTGCCGCGCACCTCGAGCGGCGCGTCCGCGCCAAGTGTCGCGCCCGGCTTGCCGAGGCGTTTTTCTCCGCTGAACACCAGTCCCGCCAGGATCAACGCCTGGGCCTTGGCGCGGCTCGGCGCCAGACCGCGCTCGACCAAGAGCTGATCGAGGCGTTGCTTTGCTGTCATGGGATCATCCCCTCCGTCGCCCCAGCGCAAACAGGGGCCCAGGGCAACAGCTCAACGCTTGCCCTGGGTTCCCGCTTTTGCGGGAACGACGACATAATAACGTGGCTTTGGAGCGAGCCCTAGGCGCGCGCGGAAAGCTCGACGGAGGCGCGGCCGAGCGCCACCAGCGCGGTCTGCTTGATGTGGCGCGCGTTGAGGCAGGCCTCGTCGTACTGCTTCGCCGGCGAATCATGGTCGACGAAGCGGTCGGGCAGAACCATCGGTCGCACCTTGACGCCATGATCGAGCAACCCGGCATGCGCCAGATGGTGCAGGACGTGGCTGGCGAATCCACCGATCGCGGCCTCCTCGACCGTGATCAGCACCTCGTGCTCGCGCGCCAGGCGTTCGACAAGAGCGGTGTCGAGCGGCTTGGCGAAGCGCGCGTCGGCGACCGTGGTCGAGAGTCCGAGATGGCCGAGCTCTTCGGCGGCCTTGAGCGCCTCCTGGAGGCGCGTGCCGAGACTCAAGATGGCGATGGAGGTGCCCTCGCGCAGGATGCGGCCTTTGCCGATCGGCAGCACCTCGCCGCGCGCCGGCAAGGCGACGCCGACACCCTCGCCGCGCGGATAGCGCAACGCCGATGGGGCGTCGTCGATCGCCGCCGCGGTCGCCACCATGTGCACGAGCTCGGCCTCGTCCGCCGCCGCCATGATGACGAAATGCGGCAGGCAGCCGAGATAGGCCAGATCGAACGAGCCCGCATGGGTGGCGCCGTCGGCGCCGACGAGACCGGCGCGGTCCATGGCGAAGCGCACCGGCAGCTTCTGGATGGCGACGTCGTGCACCACCTGGTCGTAGGCGCGCTGCAGGAAAGTCGAATAGATCGTGGCGAAGGGCTTGAGGCCTTCGCAGGCCATGCCGGCGGCAAAGGTGACGGCATGCTGCTCGGCGATGCCGACGTCGAAGCAGCGGCCGGGAAAGCGCTCGGCGAACTTGTCGAGGCCGGTGCCCGAGGGCATGGCGGCGGTGATGGCGACGATCTTGTCGTCGCGCTCGGCCTCGGCGATCAACGCCTTGGCATAGACCGAGGTGTAGCTCGGCGCCGCCGCCTTGCCCTTGACCTGGGCGCCGGTCGCGACGTCGAACTTGACCACGCCGTGGTATTTGTCGGCCGCAGCCTCGGCGGGCGGATAGCCGTGGCCCTTCTGGGTCACGACGTGGACCAAAACCGGGCCCTCGTGGTCGCTGTCGCGCAGGTTCTTCAACACCGGCAGCAGATGGTCGAGATTGTGGCCATCGATCGGGCCGACATAGAAGAAGCCCAGCTCTTCGAACAGCGTGCCGCCGGTGACCATGCCGCGGGCATATTCGTCGGCGCGGCGCGCTGCCTTGGCGAGACCGCGCGGGAAGCGCTTGGCCATGGCCGCGCCGAGCTGGCGCAGGCTGCGATAGGGCTTCGACGACAGGAGGCGCGACAGATACGCGCTCATCGCGCCGACCGGCGGCGCAATCGACATGTCGTTGTCGTTCAGGATGACGATTAGGCGCGAATTCATCGCGCCGGCGTTGTTCATCGCCTCGTAGGCCATGCCGGCGCTCATCGCGCCGTCGCCGATCACGGCGATGACGTTGTTCTTGCGGCCCTGGAGATCGCGCCCAACCGCCATACCGAGCCCGGCGGAGATCGAGGTCGAGCTGTGCGCGGCGCCGAACGGGTCGTATTCGCTCTCACTGCGCCGGGTGAAGCCGGATAGGCCGCCGCCCTGACGCAGCGTGCGAATGCGATCGCGGCGCCCGGTGATGATCTTGTGCGGATAGGCCTGATGGCCGACGTCCCAGATCAGGCGGTCGCGCGGCGTGTCGAAGACGTGGTGGAGCGCGACCGTGAGCTCGACCACGCCTAGGCCGGCGCCGAGATGGCCGCCGGTGACCGAGACGGTGTCGACCAGCTCGCGGCGCAATTCGTCGGCGAACTGGCGCAGCTGACCTTCGTCAAGCTTGCGCAGATCGGCCGGCGTGTTGACTTGATCCAGGAGGGGCGTCAGGTCATTGCGCAGCAGCGGCGTGCTCATGGCGATTGCGGAGTTGTTGGCCAGCTTCCCTCAGCCGCGCCGCGGCGCGGACCTTGGCCGAAGACTAAACACAGAACCCCGTCGGAAGCAATTTACTTGCGCGTTGGCGCCCCAATTTGGCCCCATTCTGCGCCGGCTCAAGCCCTGCTGGCCGGCCGGCGATTTCTGCGTATAATGCGGCGCAGCACGGCGGGCGGCGACGGCGCCTTCCCGCGAGAGTGAGGTTGTGAATGCGTGTGGTATTGGCTCAGCCGCGTGGATTCTGCGCCGGAGTCGAGCGCGCCATCGACATCGTCGAACGCGCGCTCGAGAAATACGGTCCGCCGATCTACGTGCGGCATGAGATCGTGCACAATCGCCACGTCGTCGAGCGGCTGCGGGCGAAGGGCGCGCATTTCGTCGACGAGCTCGATGAGATTCCGCCGGGCAGCGTTACCATCTTCAGCGCCCACGGCGTCTCGAGCGCGGTCGAGGACGCGGCGGCGAGCCGCACCCTGCCGGTGATCGACGCGACCTGCCCCCTGGTGTCCAAGGTGCACAGCGAAGGCCAGCGCTATGCCGCGCAGGGTCGCGAGATCGTGCTGATCGGCCACGCTGGCCATCCCGAGATCGAGGGCACGATGGGCCGCATCAACGGCAAGGTGTATCTGATCTCGCGAGCCGAGGAAGTCGCCGCGCTCACGGTGAGCGATCCGCACAAGCTTGCCTTCATCACCCAGACCACGCTGTCGGTCGATGACACCAAGGCGGTGATCGACGCGCTGCGCCAGCGCTTTCCCGACATCGTCGGGCCCGATACCAAGGACATCTGCTACGCGACGCAGAACCGCCAGCGCGCCGTACGGGAATTGGCGCAGCAGGTCGACGTTGTTCTCGTCGTGGGTGCGGCCAACAGCTCGAATTCCAACCGGTTGCGCGAGATTGCCGCCGAGCAAGGCGTCAAGGCCTATCTGGTCGCCGACGCCGACGCGCTCGATCCCGCGTGGGTCAAGGGCGCGAAGGCGGTCGGCATCACCGCCGGCGCGTCGGCGCCGGAGGAACTGGTGCAGACTCTGATCGCGCGGCTCAAGCAACTGAGCGCGGTGGAGTGCGAGAAGCTGCCCGGCATCACCGAGAACGTGCGCTTCCGCATGCCGCCGGAGCTTGCCGAGACCGCCGGCTGAGCCCCGAACGAGAGAGGTCGAACCTGTGTCCGTTCCGCTCCAGCAGATGATCCGCGTCGGCGCCTATGTGATGAAGCAGCGCCTGACGGGCGTCGCGCGCTATCCGCTCGTGCTCATGCTCGAGCCGCTGTTCCGCTGCAACCTTGCTTGCGCCGGATGCGGCAAGATCGACTATCCCGACAAGATCCTGAACCAGCGCCTGTCGGTCGCGGAATGCCTCGAAGCGGTCGACGAGTGCGGCGCGCCGGTGGTGTCGATCGCCGGCGGCGAGCCCCTGCTCCACCGCGAGATCGAACAGATCGTCGAAGGCATCGTCGCGCGTAGGAAGTTCGTCTATCTCTGCACCAACGCGCTGCTGCTCGAGAAGAAGATCGACCGCTTCAAGCCGAATCCGTATTTCGTCTGGTCGATCCATCTCGACGGCGACCGCGCGATGCACGACCACTCGGTGTGCGAGGACGGCGTCTACGACAAGGCGGTAGCGGCGATCAAACTCGCCAAGTCGAAGGGCTTTCGCGTCAACATCAACTGCACGCTGTTCGACGGCGCGCAGCCCGAGCGCGTCGCGCGCTTCTTCGACACGATGATGGAAATGGGCCTCGACGGCATGACCGTGTCGCCGGGCTATGCCTATGAGCGCGCTCCGGACCAGGCGCATTTCCTCAACCGGCGCAAGACCAAGGAGCTGTTCCGCAGCATCTTCCGCCACAGGAACGGCACCAAGTGGTCGTTCAGCCAGTCCGGCCTGTTCCTCGATTTCCTCGCCGGCAACCAGTCCTATCACTGCACGCCGTGGGGCAACCCGACGCGCAACGTCTTCGGCTGGCAGCGTCCCTGCTATCTGCTCGGCGAGGGCTACGCCAAGAGCTTCAAGGAGCTAATGGCAAGCACCGAGTGGGACGCCTACGGCACCGGCAATTACGAGAAGTGCGCCGACTGCATGGTGCATAGCGGCTACGAGGCGACCGCCGTGGTCGATGCGGTGAAGCATCCGGTGAAGGCGCTCGGCGTGGCGCTGCGCGGGGTCAAGACCGATGGCGAGATGGCGCCCGAGATCGCCATGGATAAGCAGCGGCCGGCAGAATACGTCTTCTCGCGCCATGTCGACGAGGCAATGGAGCGGATGGACGCCGCCGCCGAGTAACGCGGATGTGAACGGATCGCCGGAAAGGCCGGGCTGCGTCCCGGCCTTTTTCGTTCGCGGCTCACGATAACTCGTAGGAACGGCAACCGCGGCGCAGGCTTACAATCCGTAGTCGAGGAACGATCCTATGTGTCGCGCCGCCGCCGCGTTCATTGTGCTGGTGTCGATTACCGGCGTCATCTTGGCCGCGTGCGGGCCGGTGCCCGAACGGCAATGGCCGATCTGGACCGGTGGCGGCACTTACGACGATCCGTACTCCTACCATAGCCCGGTCAATTGAGCAGGAATTCCGCATGGTAAAATCTAGCTTCCTGGCTGTGGCGATCGCATTGAGCATCTTGCTTGCCGCCTGCCGGGGTGCCGAGCAGCCGCAGGTCACGCACTGGTACGGCACCGGCTCCTATACCACGGGGGTCTACGAAGATCCGACGTGGTACCAAGTGCCCGGCGACAAGTGATCGTCAGGCGTTGTAGTTGACGGTGCCGGCCGCGCTCAAGTCGTAGCCGCCAAGCGTCTGCGCCTTCTCGGCGAATCTGGGCGTGCGCGCGAAGCCGAGCAGCTTCTGCGCCGGCGGCTCGAAATAATCGCGCCGCCGCATCGCCAGATCGAACCGCTCCCAGCGCAGCGGCACGAAGCCGAGCTTGTGGCGTTCGGCGACGGCGCGCACCGCGATGCCGGCATCCGCCTTGCCGTCGAGAATGGCGGAGGCGATGTCGGTTTCGGTCAGCGCGGGTTGCGGCGGCCCGGACAGGTCCTCGAGCCGGAGCTTTGCCTCGGCAAGCAAGTGGCGCAGCAGCACCTGCGCGCCGGCGCCTTCCTGGCGACGCAGGACCCGCGTGCCCTTCCGCCCGAGATCGGCCGGCGATTCGATACCGCGTGGGTTGCCGCGCGCCACCACTAGGCCCTGCTCGCGCTTGGCCCATTCGACCAGCACCACATCGGCCAACCCGCCCAAGGCCTGGATCGCCGGACGGTTGTACTCGCCGCTGGCGGGATCGAGTAGATGGATGCCAGCAATCACCGCCTTATTGGCAACCAGCCGCTTGAGCCCATCTTCGCTGCCGCCCGCCAAGAGCGCGAGCTCGGAGCCCGACTCGCGCAACGCCCATTCCAGCAACGGATCGTGGCTGCCGGCGGCGACCGGCGGTGCCGGATGCAGATCGGGGCCCGCGAACTCGGTCTGGCGCGTCACCCACAGGTCGATCAGGCGGCGTGGGAACAGCAACTTGCCGGTGACGCGCGAGCACGGAATCTGCTTCGTCCGCACCAACTCATAGATCGTGCGCTCCTTGAGGCGCAGGTACTCCGCGACCTCGCCAGTATTGAGGAATTCCCGCATCTCGCTCTCCGCATTTATGCAGATAGTTACATGATTTACATTTTCTCGTCAGTTAGCTTTATAATTCATATCAGCGCGCAGCATACGAGCTTGCTGTCTTCGGCGCGCATTCGCGAGCGGTGCGTCGCCATCGGCATGGGGATCGAGACACTGGGCGCGAAGGTCGGCTTGTCGGGCCAGACGATGCGGAAACTCGAATACGGCTCCGACCACGAGCGCATGCTCGATCGCCTCAACGCCGCCGAATAATCGCGGCGGTGCCTCCGCGTTCGGCCGCCGCTGCTGAAGCCAGTCGCGCCGATCTGCCAGACCGTCCGAGCGCACGCAGCGCTGTATGTCCTTGATCTGAATCAATGACGGTTACTCAGATACCGATGAGCCTGACTGCTTGACCCCACCGGCTATAAGCCGCGGAGGGTTGGATCAGTCAGGATGCGCGCATGGATCGTCGGACATTCCTCGCATCGGCATCCTCAGTGATCCTCGGCGGCATGTTGGCCGGCATGCGCTCGGCTGACGCCGATGCTGGATCGTTGGCGGTTCGCGCGACGCCCAGCGGACCGCTGATCACGCCCAATGGCCGATTCTTCGTCTATTCGCAGATGCGCGACCCGGCGCGTCTCTCCGCCGGCATTCAAATCGACGGCCTCGTCGGCGCGGCGGCACGGTATAGCCTGGCCGATCTTGCCGCCTTGCCGCATGTCGAGCACCTGTGGACGATGGAGTGCTTCGTCAATACGGCCGGCGGCCCCCTCATCTTCACCACGCCGTTCAAGGGCGTGCCGCTCGCGGCGCTGTTCGAGAAGACGGGCGTCAAGCCGGAAGCGCGATCGGCGCGCGTCGAGACCAGCGACGGCCATCCGATCTTCCCGCTGCCGCTCAGCGAGTTGCAGCGGCCGGGCGCGATGCTGGTGGCAACCCTCGGATCGCAGCCGGTGCCGCTGCGTCACGGCAGCCCGTATACGCGGCTCTTCATCCCCGGCGTGGGCGCCAATCACAACCCGAAATGGGTCACGCGCATCACCTTGATCGACCAACCGGCGCCCGAGCACCCGGCCCCATCGATGGCCGGGTTTCTTTCGCCAGCGCCGCCCGAAGCCGCCGGCTCGCTCGCGGGCGTCGCGCTCACCGGCTATGCGTTCACGGGGCCCGAACCGGTCGGCTCGATCGAATTGAGCACCGACAACGGCGCGACTTACCGGCCCATGCCGCTGCCGCCGCAGCCGGATCCGAATATCTGGGTGACATGGGAGGTGACATGGCGTCCGCCCGGGCGCGGTTTCTACGTGCTGCGTGTGCGGGCAACGAGCGCCAACGGCCGCAAGCAAGACACGCCCGGCGTGATCGCCGTGGAGGTCCGCTGACATGGAGGCGATCTTCGACGATCTCCGGCGCATGCGGCGGCCGCTCCTCGTTCTCGCCACGCTGTTGTTCGTCATTGTGCTGCTCGAGGTCGATCTCGGACATCGGCCGGCGCTGGCGCAACGCGAATTGAGCCTGGCGCTGCTGCCGGTCGTATGGCTGCCGCTGTCGCTGCTGGCGCTCATGGCGGTGCAGATGAAGCCGTCGCGCGCGATCGCGGCCGCCTGCCAGGCGGCGATGGCGATCGCCGCGGTCATCGGCTTGGCCGGCGCCGTCGCTCATGCCGTCGTGAGCGGTGTCACCTTGGACCAGCCGGATCGCGTCTTTTCCCTCGCCGTATGGGGCGGGCCGGCGTGCCCCAATTGGCCGATCGCCATCACGCTCGCCGCCGTGCTCGGCTTCATTGGCGCCTTCGGCGCCGGCGATGGCGTCCCGCTTTTGCCCAACGATCCAACCGGCATGATCTGCAGCGTCGCCTTCGCGCTGATCGTCGCCGGAATCGGCCTGTCGGCGACGCCGGCGACCCTGGCAGAAAGCGCCGCCGGCCTTGTCTTCGCCGCGCTGTTGCTCTTGGTGGCGCTGCTCGCGCTGCTGACGGCCGCGGCGCTGGAACGGCGGCCGACATGACGCGCGCGGCGATCCTCGCATTGGCCGCGCTCGTCGTCATTGTCGGCGGTTTCGGCGCGACGTTTTATGCTTGGCACCAGCGGAACGACGCGCGCGCCTTCGCGCTCGGCATTCCCTATACCAACTACAACTGGAACACGGCGCACGCGCAGGATCGCGGCTGCAACGCGTGCCACGGCGACCATCTCGCCGCCGACGTCAACCGCCTCGTCGTCGCGCGGCCAAAGCCCGAGCTGCACGGCATCTTCGCCACCAGCTATGGCATCCCGATGCGCGTCGAGGACTGCCTGATCTGCCACGGCGCCAAGACATCGCTGCCGTTCGCGGAATCCATTCATTCGCTCCACCTTCACTCGACCGCCTTCGCCAACATGAGCGGCAACTGCAACTCGTGCCACGCGACGGTGAATGGGCAATGGGTGCTCTACGACGACGAGACGCGTTACACGGTGCTGAACGGCGTGGACGGCGCACCGACACCGGCCTTTGCCCAGCCGGCCGCGACGCCAACGCACTGAGCCATGCTGCGCCGGTTTTTCATCCTCGTCGCCTTGATGCTGTTCGGGCCATTGTTCATCGAGCTCTACCTCTATCATCCCGCGGTCGCGCTGGCGCACGATCCGGTGGCCATCTTCCCGCGCGTCGCGGTGGCTGCAGCGCTGACGCTCGGTTTTCTGGTTCTCGCGTTCGATACCGGCGTCACCGCCGCGCTCTTCGCGCTCGCGTGCGGGATCGCGGTCGTGGCCGGGGTGATCGGCACCGCGATACATCTGGCGATCCATGCGCCGACGCTCGCCGCGCTGGCGACCGATCCGGCCGTCTGGCTCGGCGGTCCGCCTGTCCTGGTGCCGCTGTCGCTGGCCGCCGCCGGGAGCCTCGGCTTGATGCCGCTCGCTACGCCGGGCACGCAACCGGCGCCGTCGCCGCCGGCCTTCAGCCGCATGCTCGACGCCGGGGCGGCGCTGTGCGGAGCGGGGGCCGCGGCGACCGCCGCGCTGGTGCATGGCGGGCTGATCGCCCTGATTGCGGTTGTTGCCGGGCTCGGTCTCGGCGCCTTCGCCTATGTCGCGGAACTCGTCGTCTATTTCTATCCGCTCCTGCGCCCGGCGATGGCGGCACGTCGCAGCGCCGCCTGAAGCGCCGCGGCGCTTCCCGTCAACGGCGCCCGAAAAGCCGTTCCTTGACCTAGATCAACGACCGATGACCGACCGGATGCGAACAATTCACGGTCGCGTTCACAAATCGGGGTTCCATGCAGAACATCGACAAGCATTTCATCCGCTGGGGCGCGCTGTTGCTCGCCGCCGGAATGTTCATCGGCCTCTACATGGCCGCCACGCACGATTTCAAGATCGGCTCGGTGCATGCCCATCTCGCTTTGTTCGGCGGCGCGATGCTGATGGTGTTCGGGCTGGTCTACCGAGCTGGTCTTGCCAAGAACGACAGTTGGGCGACCATCCATCTCTGGGTCTCGGTGATCGGCGCCATCGCTTTCCCGCTCGCCGAGTATCTCGCGATCACCGCCGGCCAGCACCTAGCGGCAGGCGTCGCCTCGCTGGTCGTGTTGCTCTCGGGTCTGTTGTTCCTGTTGAATGTTTTCCGGGCTTGATCGTCACGGCGCGGCGCGACCCGCCGCGTCTTCGTATCTTTCGCACGGCACGGCGATGGTATCCGCGCGCAGGGTTTGGCTCGATCTTCTGGTCTATCCGACCTATACCCTGCCCGTCGCCGTCGCGCCGGTCCTGGTCGGCGTCGGACTGGCCGCGCATAACGGCGCCTTCCGCTTGCTGCCGGCGCTGATCGGTTTCCTTGCCAGCTGGCTGCTGCATGTCGGCGGCGTGATGCTCGACAATTACGAGTTGCTGGTGCGCCATCCCGACAACCGCGAGCATCCCGACCTGGTCGAGGCGCTGCACACGGGCGCGCTGTCGCTTCCCGTCCTGCGCGGCGCGATCGCCTTCTGCTTCGCCGTGCCTATGTTGACCGGTCCCTACTTCCTGCATGTCGCCGGCTATCTGGTGGTGGCGTTCGGGATACTCGGCGTCGTCTCGAGCTGGGGCTACGCCGGGGCGCCGCTCGCCTACGCGCGATGGGGCCTCGCCGACCCGATCTTTTTCGTGATGTTCGGCGTGGTTGCCGTCGTCGGCACCTATTACGTCGAGGCCGCACCGCTCTATCTGTCGCACGCCAATCGCCTGCTCGTCCTGCGGGCGCTGCCGCTCGACGCCTTCGTCCTCGGCCTGCCGATCGGCGCGCTAGTCACCAACATGATGCTGATCGACGATCTGCGCGACCGCGCGCCCGATCGCGTCAAGGGCTGGCGCACCGGCGCCGTGCGCTTCGGTCCGGCCTGGAGCCGCATCGAGATCGGCGCCCTCATGGCTTTCAGCTATCTCGCGCCGTTCTGGTTTTGGCTGGGCCTGGGCTTCAGCCCCTGGGTGTTGTTGCCGCTGCTGATCCTGCCGCAAGCGGTCGCGATGATGCGCGTCGTGTGCAGCGACCGCCGTTTCGACGAATTGTTTCCGCTCGCCCCGAAGATCGCGGCGATGTCGTTCTATTACGGCGCGCTCCTCGGCATCGGCGTCGCCGTCCGGTAGGCGGGGGCGATGACAGCGCCAAACGCAGAACCAACGCTCGCCGGGCTCTCCAAAGCCGCCACGGCGCACGACCCGACGGGCGCGACGCGGCAGATGTACCTCATCTTCCTGGCGGCCGCGCTGGGCATGCTGCTCGATTCCATCGTCATCAACGTCTACACGGTAACGTTGCCGGCGGTGACCGACGAATTCGACCTAACCGCACAAGACATTGGCTTCATTTCGTCGATCTTCCTGTTCGGCTATGCGCTCGGCACGCTGAGTGGCGGCACGATGGCGGATTATCTCGGCCGCTGTGTCAGCCTGGGCATCTCGGTCGGACTCTATTCGATCTTCAGCGCATTGACCGGCGCCGCGACCGGCGGCGCGTCGTTCGCCGCAACCCGCTTCTTGACCGGGATCGGCACCGGTACCGAGCTGCCCATCGGGGCGGCTTACGTCGCCGAGGCGGCGCCACGTCGGTGGCGCGGGTTCGCCTTGACCCTTACCAACTCCGTCTATTCGCTCGGCATCTTCTGCGCGAGCGTCATCGTCGCGCTCGCCGCGAACTGGCGCTGGGCGTTCGCATCGATGCTGGTCCTCGGCGCGATCGTCTATCTGATCCGCGCGACGGCCGAGGAATCGCCGCGGTTTCACAAGGTTCAGGCGGTGCTCGCCGATCGGACGTTGCAGCGCCGGCGGTTCACGGTATGGGAGGTCTTCGCACCCGCTTATCGCGGCGCGACGTTGCGGATCATGATGCTGTGGATCGGCTACTGGACGTTCTGGTGGAGCTGGGTGATCTTCGTGCCGCGCTATCTCATCACCGAGGCACATGTCGGGCAGGCCGAGATCGCTTGGTACATGGGCGCCTTCGGCCTGGGCGGCTTCCTCTGCCAGAACCTGAGCGGTTACCTCTGCGACATCGTCGGACGCCGGTGGACGATCATCGCGTTCACCGGCATTGGCGTCACCGCGCTCTGGCTGTGGATCGCGTATGCGGTCTCGCCGGCCGCGCCCATGCTGGGCGGAATCGCGTTCGCGTCCCTCCTGGCGCCGGTGCCGCCGATGCTGGCACATACGGCCGAGACATTCCCGACCACGCTGCGCGGCACCGGCCAGTCCGTGACCATCGGGATCGCGCGGCTCGTCTCGGTGGCAGGGCCGACGGCCGCTGGCCTGGTCGTAGCAAAGATCGGACTCGCCTCCGAGTTCAAGCTGGCGTCCGTCCTCCTTCTGCTGACCGTCCTGGCCGCCTGGTACGGGCCGGAGACGCGCGGCATCGCGCTCGACGACGGCCTTGCGGAGAAAGTGTCAACCCCGGCCGCCGCCGGCACAGCCAGCTGAGGCCTTGCATTCGTGTGCGGGCGTCTTGTCGGTGTCGGGCGCGACGCTGCAGCTCATCGCGCTTTCCTTTGCGGTGGCGGAAGAGAGTGGGGGTCGAACCCACCAAGGACCGGCTCGCGGCCCTTTCCGGATTTGAAGTCCGGCCGCCCCACCGGGGACGTTTCTCTTCCGTCGTGCTGCAACGCGGCCCCGCCCGCGGCGACGCGTTCGGGCGGGCCAAACAGGTCGAGCCGGTGACGGTTGATGCGGCGAAGATCGCCGCGGCGCAATGTGACGCCGTGACGGTCGAAGAACTCGAGAATCTGGATCGCCACCTTGCGCCCATTGTCCAGCCGGTCGCGCAGCTGTGCCGCCGTGAACTGGCCATCCGGACTTTCAGGCGCGAGGCCTTGCATGATGCCGACGATCTCGGCAACGGTCCGCCTCAGAAAGAAATGATCGTGTGCGATCTCGTCGACCAATCCGAGCCGTGAGGCGAGCTTGAGAACGCGCCGCACGTTCGCCTCGGGAATGCGCAGGAGCCCCGCGACGTCACGTACGCGCGGCGGGCGGAATCGCTCTTTGCCGCCGAGCAGAGGCCGGATTCTTACCCACAGCGCCTCATGCTCCGCCGCAAGCCGAGCTTGATGTTCAGCCAGCCGCACCCAGGCGCCGTCGAGCGCGATCTTGCCGAGCGCGGCGAGAGTCTGGAGAGCCGCAAGGAAGACCGGCGCCGGAAGCCGCAATTCGAACGCGAGCCGCAAGCGTTCGCGCGCGATGCCCTGAAGGTCCGGATTCTCTGCATGGAAGCTCGCGAGCTTTGCATTGAGCGCGCGTCGAAAAGCCGCCCAACCTTCCGCCGACAGCCCGAAGGCGGCGCCGTGCGCCACGAAGCGGACTAAGCCTAGCCGGTCCGCGATTGTCTCGACCTCCACGGCGGTCAGCGCCCGATCGCGAGCGAATCCGGAAAGGTCGACAAAGCCCGAGAGGCCGCCGACGAGATCCGCGAGCGAGTGCGCAGGATCCACTTGCGCCATCGCTTCGAGCTTGCTCAGCCGTTCTTGCGTGCGACGCTTCCGTGTCGGCGCGCGGAGATCGACCAATCGCCCGCCGCCAATCGTGCGCTGAGCCGACGTGTCACGCAAAACAAAGCGATCGCCTGAAGCCGCGGCGACTGGCCGGTCGAGCACGAGCTGTACCCAGCCTTCGGTACCCGGCGCGAGTGGCGTGTCGCTCAGCAAGACGATGCGCGCTCCGCACTCCGCGGCGCCGTGATGAAAGCGCGTGGGCAACCATTGGCCGATCGGCTTCTGCTCCGTCGGCAGCACGCGCAGCCGCACATCGATGCGATCCGTCGGCGCGTGAAGCCCTGGATCGAGAACGACATCGCCGCGCGCGATCCTTTCCTTCGTGACGCCGTCGCCGACGAGATTCAGCGCACAGCGTTCACCCGAACACCCGCGCTCGGCCGGTCGGTTCTGCGCGTGGATGGAGCGCACGCGCGCCTCGAGGCCCGACGGACTGACGGCGACGCGGTCTCCGACCGTCACCATGCCCGAAAGCACGGTGCCGGTGACAATCGTGCCAGCGCCAGCCAAGGTAAAGGAGCGATCGACCGCCAAACGGAACCGGCCGCCCATCGCTTGTGGAGCGACGGCGCGCGCGATGGCGAATAACCGTCCGCGCAATTCCTCGAGCCCGTCGCCGCGGATCGCCGAAACTTCGATAATCGGGGCACCGGCCAGCGAGGTCCGAGCCAACAAACGCGTGATTTCCGCGACTGTCTGCGCGCGTTCGGCGGACGGCGTGAGATCGACCTTGGTCAGCACCACCAATCCGCGTTCGACGCCGAGAAGATCGAGGATCGATAGGTGCTCGACGGTTTGCGGCATGATGCCGTCATCGGCGGCCACGACCAGCAGCGCGCAATCGATGCCGGAAGCGCCTGCGAGCATGTTGTGAATGAAGCGCTCATGGCCCGGCACATCGACGAATCCGATTACGCTGCCGTCCGGTGCCGGCATATAGGCGAAACCGAGATCGATCGAGATGCCGCGGGCTTTCTCTTCCTTGAGCCGATCGGTATCGACGCCCGTCAGGGCGCGCACGAGCGCCGTCTTGCCGTGGTCGACATGGCCTGCGGTTCCGATGATCATGCCGGCCTGCGTCGCCCCGCAAGATCGAGAGCGGAGAGATTGTCGATGAAGCGCCGTTCGTCGTCGAGGCAGCGCAAATCGAGCAGCAGGACCTGCTGCTCGACACGGCCGATGGCCGGGATCGGCAGCCGCCGCAGCGCCGCCGCGAGGTCTTCGAGCGCCTTGCCTTGATGGCGCTTTGCCATCGGACGGACGGCAATTGCCGCGCTGGGCAGCGTCTCGACGGGAAGCGCGCCGGAACCGATCTCGCTGCCGCAGGAGACAACCTCCACCGCGAAGGCGGAGCCGAGCGCGGCGGCGACATGGGGTGCCAGCCGGCGCGCCGCCGCCTCGATGTCCGCCAACGGCCGCGTCAGCAATCGCAAGGTCGGCAGGCGTTCCCTGAGTCGGTCGGGATCGCGGTAAAGCCGCAGCGTCGCCGCCAACGCGGCGAGACGGAGCTTGTCGACGCGCAAGGCGCGCTTCAGCGGATTGCGGTTGATCTCCGCGAGCAAGCCCTTGCGGCCGACGATAAACCCGGCCTGCGGGCCGCCCAACAGCTTGTCGCCGGAGAACGTGACGAGATCGGCATCGGCCGCAAGCGCCTCGCTGACGGTGGTTTCGTGGGCGAGGCCAAATTGCGCCAGATCGACCAGCGTTCCCGAGCCGAGATCGTAGGCCAATGGGACACGGCGATCGTGCGCCAGCGCGGCGAGCTTTGCCGTGGGTACCTCGGTCGTGAATCCCTCGATCCGGTAGTTCGACGGATGCACCTTCAGGACGAGCCCGGTCGCCGGTCCGATCGCCGCCGCGTAGTCCTTCAGATGCGTCCGATTGGTGGTGCCGACCTCGACCAGCTTGGCGCCCGCGCGCGCCATGATCTCGGGCATGCGGAAGGCGCCGCCGATCTCGATCAACTCGCCGCGCGAGACGACCGCCTCGCGATTGAGCGCGAAGGTATTGAGCGCCAACAGAACCGCAGCGGCATTGTTGTTGACGACGGTGGCGTCTTCCGCACCCGTGAGTTCGCACAGCAGCCCGCGCAGGTGATCGTCGCGCTCGCCACGCCGTCCGCGATCCAGATCAAATTCCAGTGCGACGGCTCCGCGCATGACGCTCGTGGCGGCATCGATGGCCGTCTCGGCAATCGGCGCGCGTCCGAGATTGGTATGCAGGACGGTGCCGGTGAGATTAAAAACCGATCCGAGCGTGGGAGCGGCGGCTTGCGCGAGCTCGCCGCGGGCAATCGCTGCCACGGCGTCGGCGTCGGCGGTCGCCGGTGGCATCGCCCGCAGTCGCGCGAGGGCCTGGCGCACGGCCGTCACGACCGCGGACCGGCCAAATTCAGCGATTGCCGGCGCCGCTGCCTCGCTTCGCAGCACAGCATCCACTGCCGGGAGCCGGCGGCGAGCCGCGTTGCTGGCCGGCGCGCTCATCGCGAGGCTCCGGGATCAGTAGCCGAGCAGAAACGGATTGACCGCGCCGCGTGCGAAGCCGGCTTCGCGCATGAGCAGATCGAGCCCGAGCGAGCCGATATCGTCGGCCATCGGTTCGAGCGCCGGGTCTTTCTGTTGATACAGGATCTTGACGTAGCGGCGGCAGGATTCACAGCTCTCGGCCTTGATCGTCCCCGCATCGCCTTCGATCCCGTGATAGGCAATGCCCTTGGTCGAGCCGCAAAGCGTACATTTGATGCGGACGTAGTTCCAGAAGGTTCCGCAGAGGCCGCACGCGCAATAGCGCGTGCCGCGCGCGCCCTGCCAGCCAGCCAAGAGCGACGCCAGAGGCGGGCTGCCGCAGACCGGGCAAACGCCATCGGCGACCGGCTGCAGCCGTTGCGGCGGAAGGGTGGCGGCGGCGGCGGCGAAGACCACCTGCAAGGCGGCACTCAGCAATGCATGCTCGGCCAGCACCTCGGCGACCGGCAGCGTGCGGAGCGTGTGCTGCAACGCCGCCTGCCGCGTTGCGGCATCGGCGGCCTTCAAGCGGCCCACGGCCTGCACGGCTGCTTCCGGTATCGCGACATCGGCCAGTGCCGCGAGCAGCTTGTCGCTCACGGCGAGCGCAAATTCGTCGGGCACGAATAGCAACCGATCCAGCGGCGCGCGCGTGTCCGCAACTGCAGCTTCCAGCTCCTCGGGTGACAGCGGCTTGGGCGACGGCAGGCTCGCGGCGATGCGCTCCTGGATCGCCGCCAGCTCGGCGAGGAATACGAGGTACGGGGCCAGCGTGTGCGTTGCCGACAGCGCGCGGAGGCGATCGGCCCGCGCGCGGAAAAGCGCGACGGGCTCCGGCAGGCGCACGAAGTCCGGCTCGGCGAATTCGCCAATCGGAACTGGCTCGATCTGCGGCGTTATTTCCGGGCTCATGTCGGGAATTGAAGCGCGCTCGGCTCGCCGAAAGCAAGCGCCCTTCCCGCACTGCGACAGTCTCAAGGATCGAACGAATGCGCGGTCCGCGCCCGCGTGGCGCGCGCGGGCTCGTCGTCAACCCAACCCAACAATGGCGGCTGGTCCCTATGCTGCGACTGTGCGCCTAGTGTTTCGTTCCCGTCACCTGCCGCAACCACTTGCGGTGATGCTTCCAGGCCCACCCACCGGTCACGGTGCCGTTGATCATCGCGCGGAGCGTCCCCGGCTCCCATGTGACCATGTGGATGTGGACGATGAAGCCGAGGATCGCCAGCACCGCCGCGATCGAGTGGATGAGGACGGCCATCCGCTGTGTCTCGATCGTCGTGAGCGTGCTGAAATAGGCTTGCCAGATGACCACGCCGGTCACCAGCAGCACGACGATCAGCAGAGCCATTCCCCAGAAGTAGAGCTTCTGACCCGGGTTGAACTTGCCGATCTCGGGCAGCTTTTCCTCGCGGCCCGACATCGCGTCGCTCAGATGTGACATCCAGGTCGTGTCCTCCTGAGCCCATAGACACGAACCGATGAACCGGATGAACAGCACGAGATAGCTGAGTGCGAGTGCGAGTCCGAGCCAGGGATGGAGCCACCGCGCCGTTTCGCCGCCGCCAAAGAGCGCGGTCAGGAAGAAAAGTCCCGGCGTAAACAGACCAAGGCCGGACAGCCCGAGCAGGATAAAGCTCACTGCGGCGACCCAGTGTGCGACGCGAACATCGAGCGGGTGCCGCTTGACCGTGCTTGCGCCCGAGGAATCGGCAGGCATGGCGGTTAGTCCCTCCCCTCGATCACCCTACGTCCCTTCTCTTCATCCTCGCTCGAGACGCGGTTGGCTCCGGTACCGACGTGATGGACGAAAGCACCGACGACAAAGACGGCCATCGCCGCAAGGCTGGTATAGGTCTTCGTTGCCCCTTTCCACGTCCGGACCCACGGGCTGATCCGCGGGTCGCGCGGCAGGTCGGAATAGAGCTCCGGCTGATCGGCGTGCGGCAGGACATACATGACGTGGGTTCCGCTGACCCCATCCGGGTTATACAGGCCGGCATTGTCGAAACCGCGCGACTTTAGGTCGGTCAGCCGCCCTGCGGCATGTTTGAGCATGTCCGGCTTGGTGCCGAACACGATCGCTTCGGTCGGGCAGGCCTTGGCGCAGGCGGGACCTTCGCCGACCGCCACGCGGTCCGAACAGAGCGTGCATTTGTGCGCCTTGGCGGGTTCCGCCGAGATGCGCGGGATGTTGAACGGGCATCCCTTCACGCAATAGCCGCAGCCGATACAGTTCTCGGCGACGAAATCGACGATGCCGTTGTCGTACTGCACGATCGCGCCCGGCGCCGGACAGGCGGCAAGACAGCCCGGATCGGCGCAATGCATGCACCCGTCCTTGCGGATGAGCCATTCGAGCTCGCCGGTCTTCGGGTTCTCCCATTCGTTGAACCGCATCAGCGTGAACATGCTGGGCGTGAGATCGGATGGAACCTGGTACGAACCGGTGAATTCGCCGATGTCCAGCACCTGATCGTTCCACTCGAGGCAGGCGGTCTGACACGCCTTGCAGCCGATGCATTTCGAGACGTCGATCAGCTTCACGACTTCGTCGTGGAAGGTCACCTGGGCGTTCGCCGTCGACGTCGCCGAGGTCCGGACCACGTTCATCGCGCGGGATGCCATTGTCCGTCCCCTTCCTTAGACCGAGGGCGGCGTGCTGGGCTCGATGTCGAGCAGGAACGCCTTGAATTCCGGCGTGTTCGTGTTCGCATCGCCCACCACAGGCGTTAGGGAATTGGGACCGAAGCCCTTGCGCGCGACGCCCATGAAGCCCCAATGCAACGGCACGCCGACCATGTGCACGGTCTTGCCGTCGATGGTCATGGGCTTGATCCGCTTGGTCACGCAGGCTACCGCCTTGATCGAGCCCCGCTTCGACCACACGCGGACCCACGAACCGTTGGCGATACCTTTCGCCTTCGCGAGCTGTTCCGAGAGCTCGACGAAGAACTCGGGCTGCAGTGCCGCGTTGACGCGGTTGTGCTTGGTCCAGAAGTGGAAATGCTCGGTCAGGCGGTAGGACGTGCCGACGATCGGGTATTGCTTGGCGTCGCCCATGTCCTTGAGATCGCCCGCGAACACGCGCGCCGCCGGATTGCCGTGCACCGCCGGCGCGACGACATTAGCGACCGGCGATTCGAAGGGCTCGTAATGCGACGGGAACGGTCCGTCGGCCATCAGACCGGCGACCCACAGCCGGCCGACGCCTTCGGGCACCATAATGAACGGCATCACCGTTTCCGGCTTCGCCGTCGGCAGCATGTCCGGCACGTCGTAGCCGGTCCACATCGTGCCGTTCCATTCGATGATCTTGCGGGTCGGATCCCAGGGCTTGCCCGTGAGGTCGCACGACGCGCGGTTGTAGAGGATGCGGCGGTTCACCGGCCAGGAGAACGCCCATTTCGGGAACAGCCCGGCATCGCCGACATCGGTGTTGTCGCGCCGCGCCATCGCGTTGCCCGCTTCGGGATAGCAGCCCGAGTAGATCCAGCAGGCGCAGGCGGTCGAGCCGTCGTCGCGCAAGAAGGCGAAGGACGGAAGCTGCTTGCCCTGCGGCACCAGCACCTTCTTCTTGTCGGTCGGATCCTTCACGTCCGCCAGGGCCGAGCCATTCATCTCGCGCGCCAGCTCGTCGGGCGTCGGGTTGCCCGGGTCCTTGTATCGCCAATCGAGATTGAGGATCGGCTCCGGCAGCTTCCCGCCCTCTTTCTGATAGAGCGCCTTCATGCGGAGGTGGATCTGCGCCATGATCCACCGATCCCCCTTCGCCTGGCCCGGCGGATCGGCACCCGCCCAGTGCCATTGCAGCCAGCGGCCGGAGTTGGTGAGCGAGCCCTCGTCCTCGGCGAAGCATGTGGTCGGAAGCTGGATCACCTCGGTCTGAATCTTGGTCGGATCGACGTTGTTGAAGTCACCGTGATTCGCCCAGAAGTTCGCGGTCTCGGTGTCGAGCGGATCCATCACAACGAGGAATTTCAGCTTGGAAAGCCCGGCCGTCGCCTTGGCGCGGTTGGAGATGGACAAGAGCGGATTGAAGCCCTGGCAGACGTAGCCATTCATCTCGCCATGCGCCATCATCTCGAAAGCTAGCAGCATGTCGTACATCGGCTTGTCGAGCTTCGGAATCCAATCGTAGTGGTAGTCGTTCTCCTTGGTGGCCGCGTCGCCCCACATCGCCTTGAGGAAGCTCACCATGAACTTCGGATAGTTCTGCCAGTAGCTGATTTGGTTCGGCCGCAGTGGCTTGAAGGTGCGCGTCTTCAAGTAGGTCGCGAGGTCGGGCTCGTTGTCGTGCGGCATATTGAGATAGCCCGGAATCAGCTCCGACATCAGGCCGATATCGGTCAGCCCTTGGATGTTCGAATGGCCGCGCAGCGCGTTCACGCCGCCGCCGCGCAACCCGACATTGCCGAGGATGAGCTGCAGCATGGCCATGGTGCGGATGTTCTGCGATCCGTAAGAATGCTGCGTCCAGCCGAGCGCGTACATCGACGTCATGGTCTTGTTCGGCGCAGACATCTCGCCGACCATCGCCGCGATGTGGAGGAACTTATCCTTGGGCGTGCCGCAAATGCGCTCGACCATCTCCGGCGTGAAGGCGGCGACGTGCTCCTTCAGGAGGTTCCAGACGCACCGCGGATGGGCGAGCGTCTCGTCGACCTTCACGTAGCCGTCGGGGCCGATTTCATAGGCCCAGCTCGACCGGTCGTAGGTCCGCTTCGCCGGATCGTAGCCGGTGAAAAGCCCGTCCTTGAAGCCGTACCCTTCCTTGACGATGAGAGCGGCATTGGTGAACGGCTTCACGTAGTCCCACTGCACCTTGCCGTTGTCGATGCAGTATTTGATGAGACCGGACAGGAAGGCGATGTCGGTGCCCGGCCGGATGGGCGCGTAGTAATCCGCCACAGCGGCGGTGCGGGTGAAGCGCGGATCGACCACGATCAGCTTGGCGCCGCGCTCGGCCTTGGCCCGCGTCACCCATTTGAAGCCGCAGGGATGCGCTTCGGCGGCGTTGCCGCCCATGACGATGACGAGATCGGCGCTGCGGATGTCCGTCCACAGGTTGGTCATCGCGCCGCGGCCGAAGGTTGGGGCCAGACTGGCCACCGTGGGGCCGTGTCAGACTCTTGCTTGGTTATCGAAGACCAGCGCGCCCGCCCCGCGCACCACCTTGTAGGTGGCCCATGCCGACTCGTTGGTACTGGCCGAAGCGGCGAGGAAGCCGGTGGTGATCCAGCGATTGACCGTCACGCCGCTGGCGTTGGTGGTGACGAGATTCTTGTCGCGGTCGTCCTTGAACAGGCGCGCCACGCGATCGAGCGCCCAGTCCCAGGCGACTTCCTTGAATTCCTTCGCGCCCGGCGCGCGGTAGCGCGGCACGGTGAGCCGCGTCGGCGCACGCACGAAGTCCAACAGGGCGGCGCCCTTCGGACAGAGCGTGCCCCGGTTGGTCGGATGGTCGGGATCGCCCTCGATGTGCATGAGCGTGCGCTTGGCGCCCGGCGCAGCCTGCGGCGCGTACATGATGATGCCGCAGGCCACCGCGCAATAGGGGCAGGTGTTGCGGGTCTCGACCATGCGCGCGAGCTTGAACGGCCGGATTGTCGCGGCATGTGCCGCTTCGATGGCGGCGAAGCCGAAGGCGCCGAGGCTCGTGGCGCCTAACCCCGCCGCCGCGCCGCCGCGCAAAAAATCGCGCCTTGAAACGTCGTGTGGCATCCCGGCGTCCCCTTCCCCTAACGGCATCGGTAACAAGGATGCTTATTTTTTTAACAGTATCTACGCGACTGCCGATCTCGTCAAGGACCGGGCCCCTCCGCGCGATCAAGTGGGCCCGGCTTGACCGTCCGCATCGATCACCGCATAGTACCGTTGTGCTTCTGAGCGGCTGCCGCGTGCCGGCGCGCCATCGATCGAAGCCTTCCAACGCGCAGAGATGCCGCGCCGTGGTCGAGCGTATGCGGCAGCGTCGGGGTTGCGGATGACCGTCGCGCTCCGGCTGACCGATCTCGCCCACGGCGGCGGCTGCGGCTGCAAGCTGGCGCCGGCGGTCCTGAGTCAGATTCTCGCCAAGATGCCCGGCGGCGCGCGGTTCACCGATCTCCTCGTCGGCACGGAAACCGCGGACGACGCCGCCGTTTATCGCATCAACGATCGCCAGGCCGTCATCGCGACGACGGACTTTTTCATGCCGATCGTCGATGACCCGTATGAGTTCGGTCGTATCGCCGCGACCAACGCCTTGGCCGACGTCTATGCCATGGGTGGCACGCCGATTCTGGCGCTTGCCATCCTCGGCATGCCGGTCGACAAGCTGCCGGTGGAGATGATCCAGCAGATCGTCGCCGGTGGCGCCGCGGTATGCGCGACCGCCAGCGTCCCGGTTGCGGGCGGTCATTCGATCGATTCGCCCGAGCCGATCTACGGCCTTGCCGTCATCGGCTTGGTCGACCCGAAGCGCATCCTGCGCAACAGCACGGCGCAATCAGGCGATCGCATAATCCTGACCAAATCGCTCGGCATCGGCATTTTCAGCGCCGCGCTCAAGCGCGGGGAGCTGGCCGAGGCATCCTATGCGACGATGATCGCCTCGACCACGCAGCTCAACGCCGTCGGCGCGGAGCTTCCGGGTGTTGCCGGTGTGCATGCGGTGACCGACGTCACCGGGTTCGGCCTGCTCGGTCACGCCTTGGAAATGTGCCGTGGCGCGTCGCTAGCGGCCCGGGTCGAGCTTGAAGCGCTGCCGGTCTTTCCCGCGGCGAGCCAGCTCGCCGAATCGGGCATTGCGACCGGCGCATCGAAACGCAACTGGGCGAGCTATGGAGTAGAAGTGGATTTGCCGCCGAAATTGCCCGACTGGCGTCGCAACTTGCTCTGCGATCCGCAGACGAGCGGCGGCTTGCTGATTGCCTGTGCGCCGAGCGCGGTGGCCGCCGTCCTTGAGCTGGCACGCCGACGCGGCTTCGTCGGCGCGTGTGAAATCGGAGCGTTCGAAACGGGTTCGCCGCGCATCCGCGTCTGCTGAGGACTGCCATAACGATTGCTGATCCAATAACGGGGGGTCGATGACTGCTCGCATGGCCGCGCGTCCGTCAGCATCGCGTTTCTCTGCATGGATTCCGATGGCGCTCTTTTTCGCGTTTGCCGTCGGGGGTCTCTTCTATGTCAAGTGGTCACCCTATTATGCGAAGGCCTTTTTCGCCGCCCAGCATCACACGCTCGGCGCCTCGATCTTGAGCGGCACAAAGGCTGCGCCGCCCACTGTCGGCTGGCAGGCAGGTCTTGCCTACTCGATTGCCTACCTCAAGGCGATCTGGCAAGCGCTGTTGCTCGGGCTGGCCCTCGGCGCCGGCGTCGAGGCATTGCTTCCCCGCGCAATCCTCGGCCGCCTTTTCACCGGCTCCGCAGCCTCGCTTCGCGCCACCGCCTTTGCCGTTCCGTCGATGATGTGCACTTGCTGCACCGCTCCGATTACGGTCGGCCTCCTCGAGAGCGGGGCCAGCCCTACGTCCGCCCTCGTCTATTGGCTCGCCAATCCGGCCCTCAATCCCGCCGTGTTGGTCGTTATAGGCATCGTCCTCGGCTGGCAGTGGGCGGCGCTCCGGCTCGTTATGGGCTTGGCGCTCGTCTTCGTCGTCGGCTACGCGGCGACACGCCTCGTTCCGCCTGGTTGGCGGGTTACGCATGCGCCGCGGCCACCAAGCGGCACGAACGAACATTTTCTTCTCGCCTGGGTGCGCGCTTTCATCCGCCTTGCCGTCCGTCTGGTTCCGGAATACGCCGTGCTCGTCTTCGCCCTTGGTGTGCTCCGCGCCTGGCTCTTTCCGGAGATGACGCCGGCTATCGGCCACGCCTTCTGGCTTGGCCCCGCGCTTGCCGCCGCCGGGACGCTCTTGGTCATTCCCACGGCCGGCGAGGTGCCAATTATCCAGATCCTGCAGCATTTCGGCCTCGGCGGTGCCGGGGCCGCGGCGCTGCTCATCACGCTGCCGGCCGTGAGCCTGCCCTCTCTCGCAATGCTAGGCCGGGCATTGCCGCTTCGCGCGATCGTCTCGCTCGGCTTCGGGACGTTCGTCTTCGGGCTGCTCGCCGCTGCCGCGGCCGCCACTCTCGGGCTCCCGTAATTTGGATCGCGGAGTAGCGTGAGTAGCGGATGGAATCGCGGCTGCGGTCGGGACGGACCTCGAAACGACGCGACGCATCTATGAATGGACGTGGTGAACACCGTTCGTGACTCGAAGGCGTGCGGCTGCGGCACCCTGTCCGCCGCACCGGTCAATTCCGTCGCTTTGGCGTCAGGCAACGTGTTCGGCCGAATCGCCGACGATGCGGTGACGATGCGTGAAAATCTCGAAGCCGTCGTCGCGCGCGACCGCGGCCAGAGTGATGCCGGCCTGTTCGGCGAAGCGCACGGCCAGCGCCGTCGGCGCGGATATCGCCGCGACAACGGGCGCGCCCAGCACCGCGGCCTTCTGAATCAACTCGACCGAGACGCGGCTGGTCAGCAACACGGCTCCGCCGCTCGCCTTCGTGCCGCTGCGGGCGAGCGCACCGGCGAGCTTGTCGAGCGCGTTGTGCCGGCCGACATCCTCGCGCAGGGCGACGATGCCTCGCCCGGGCTCCCAATACGCCGCCGCGTGGACCGCGTGCGTCTGTCGGTTGAGCCGCTGCCCGACCGACATCGTGGCGATGGCGCCGGCAATCGCATCAGCGGAGACGCAGAAATCGGAGACGATCTTGGGCGGCGCGCGCATTGCCTCCGCGAGGCTTTCAACCCCGCACAAGCCGCAGCCCGTCGGACCGACCAGATAGCGCCGCCGCGCGGTGAAAGCATCGAGGCGCGGTTCTGTGATCCACATCCGGACTTCGATGCCATCGGCGCCGGGAACAATCTCGATGTTCTCGATCTCGTCCGGCCCCGAAATCACGCCTTCAGACAGGCTGAATCCGACCCCGAAATCCTCGAGGTCTGCCGGCGTCGCCATCATGACGGCGTAGGTGAGCCGGTTGAAGGTGAAGGCAATGGCGGTTTCTTCCGGGATGGCACGATCGCCCACACCCGTGTCGCCACAGCGCCAAGCAGCGTGTGTCACATGCCGCAACGGAGAGAACGCCACCGTCATCCGGCGTAGCTCCTTCGCCTCAGTCGAATACCGCGCAAGGCTTGGTCACCGCGTCCAGGAAATCTAGCAACAGACCAGGAATTTCGCAAATCGGAAGCTCGGGCGGCAGTGGCTGATCTTGAATTTTTATGTCGCGAAAGCGTGATCGCGGAACACCGGTCATATGCCCACTCTAAGCCAGCGATTTCGGATTGTGAATTTGCCGCTCGATCGGTGGCAGCGCCGCGCGCAGCGCCGCCAGCGCGCGCCGCGTGTCGCGCGCGGCGTCGATCAGCTGCGGAATCTGGCCGGGCTGGCGCAGCACCGCGGCGAGAACGCGACCGGGCGCGGCGCGACCCGACGGGTGGAGCCCGACCAGCGCCGCCGCCGGTAGTCCGTGCGCCGCCGGATCGGCGACGGCGCGCAGCACCAGGAACGGCTTGCCGGCGCGGTGGGCCGCGCGCGCGACGTGGATCGATTCGAGATCGACCGCGGTCGCACCGTGGCGCGCATGATGCGCCGCCTTGGCGTGCCGCGTCGCGACCACGGCCTCGAGGCCGAGCAGGTCACCCGTCTCGGCATGCAGGCCCGCTTCGGCCAACGCGGCGGCGGTGCGGCGATGGAGACCGGGATCGACGGTAAAACGCTCGCCGCTTTCACTCACGATGGCACGCGGCAGCAGCAGCGTTCCCGGCGGCAGGCGCGGCGCTAGGCCGCCGGCGATGCCGAAGCTCAGCAATCCGTCCGCCGCTTCCGCCGCCTGCGCGGCGAGCGCGCGGCCGCGCGCCGCATCGCCGCCGGTCGCATGCGCTTCGATGCCGAAGCGCCGGGCGAGCCGCACCTCCGCCGCGAAGCCGCAGAGCGCGACCAGGCGCATTACATGCCGTAGGACGTTCGGCGCGCGCCGTCACGGCGCAGCGCGCGGTAGCGCGCCAGCGCCCAGAGCGGGAAATAGGCGCAATAGCCGTGGTAGCGGAGATAGAAGACGCGCGGAAAGCCGACGGCGGTGTACCACATCTCGTCCCACAGCCCGTGCGGCTGCTGCGTCGCGAGCAGATACTCGATACCGCGCACGACGGCGGGATTGTCCACCTCGCCCGCCGCCATCAGTCCGAGCAGCGCCCATGCGGTCTGCGACGCGATGCTGGCCTTGCCTTCGCCGCGCGGCCGGTCGCGCCAATAGGACGCGCCATCCTCGCCCCAGCCGCCGTCGGCGCGCTGCTTGGCGGCGAGCCAGGCGACGGCGCGGCGGATCATGGGATCGGCCGGATCGATGCCGGCGACGTTGAGCGCGCACAGCACCGACCACGTGCCGTAGATGTAATTGGTGCCCCAGCGGCCGAACCAGGAGCCGTCGGGAAGCTGGGTGCGGCGCAGGTAGTCGAGGCCGCGATCGAAGGCTTCACCCTTGTCGCCGCGCTGCGCCATGAGGGACAGGCAGCGCGCGCTGACGTCCTCGGTCGGCGGGTCGAGCAGCGCGCCGTGATCGGCGAACGGGATGTAGTTGAGATAATAGTATTCGTTATCGGCGTCGAAGGCGGCCCAGCCGCCGTTGCGGCACTGCATGCCGAGGAGCCATTCGCTCGCGCGCGCGACCGCTTCGCGCCACTTCATCCGATCGGCGCGGTCGAGCGCCATCGCGACCACGGCGGTGTCGTCGAGATCGGGATAATGGGCGTTGGCATACTGGAAAGCCCAGCCGCCCGGCCGCACGTTCGGCCGCCACATCGCCCAGTCGCCCGGCAGATCGAGCACCTGGCGCGGCACCAGCCACTCGAGGCCGCGGCGTGCCGACGCCTCGCTGTCGCTGCCGCCCGCTTCGAGCAACGCGTGCGCCGCCAGCGCGGTATCCCACACCGGCGACAGGCAGGGCTGGCAATAGGAGCGGCCGGGCGCGCGTACGACCAGCTTGCGCAACGCCGACTTGGCGATGCGCGGCGCGGGATCGTCCTCGAGATAGCCGAGGCACTCGAACATCATCACCGAATTGGCGATGGCTGGATAAATCCCGCCGAGGCCATCGTCGCCGTTGAGGCGCTCGATGATGAAACTGACCGCGGCGTCGATCGCGCGCCGTCGCGGACCCGTCGGCATATGGGGCTCGGCGCGGCGCAGCACGTCGTCGATGCGATTGAACACCCAGGCCCAGATCGAGCCCGACGCGCGCGGCGGCCGCGCCCGCGTGCCGGGTGCGAACAGCTCGCGTACGCTGATGCCGCACGGATTCTTGGCGCGCGGCTTCAGCGCCATCAGCACCAGCAGCGGCACGATCACGGTGCGCGACCAGTACGACACCTTGCTCAGATGGAACGGAAACCAGCGCGGCAGCAGCATGATCTCGACCGGCATCACCGGCACCGCCGTCCACGGCAATTCACCGAACAGCGCGAGCTGGATGCGGGTGAAGACGTTGCTGCGCGCCGCGCCGCCCTTCGCCAGGATCGCGGCGCGCGCGCGCGCCATGTGCGGCGCATCCAGCGGATCGCCGGCGGCCTTGAGCGCGAAATAGGCCTTCACGCTCGCCGAGAGATCGACGTCGCCGCCATGAAACAGCGGCCAGCCGCCGTGCTCGCCTTGAACCGCGCGCAGGTATTGGGCGAAGTCGCGCTGCAGATCGTCCTCGATCTCGCCGAGGTAATGCTGCAACAGCATGTATTCGGCGGGGATCGTCGCATCGGCTTCGAGCTCGTAGCACCAGTGGCCGTCGGCGTGCTGGTGCGCGATCAGGGCGGCCGCAGCGCGTTCCACCGCCCGGTCGAGGGCGGAGGCTGGAGCGGCGCACGCGCGGGATTCGGTCGTGGCGGCGTCGGACATCAGCGGTTGGGGCGCGGTTCCAAGGAACGCGATAGCGGCGCTACCTTGGCCCGGGTTTCCGCGCCGCTCAAGGTCTTTTCCGCCGCGCCGGCGCAGCCGGCGCCGAGAACGTGCGCCGCGGCGAAGCCCGACCGGATGGCGCCCTCGATGGTCGCCGGCAGGCCGGTGTCGGTCCAATCTCCGGCCAGCGCCAGGTTGCGCCAGCGTGTGCGCGCGCCGGGCCGAAGCCGGGCCTGTTCCGGCGTCGCCGCGAAGGTGGCGCGGCGCTCGCGCACGATCCGGACAGGCGGCACCGGCGCCGACGGCAGCTCGTAGGCGGCGGCGACGTCGCGCCACAGCGTGGCGGCGAGCTCGTTCTCCGGCGCGTCGAGCAGCCGGTCCGCGGCGCTGACCGTGACCGACAGCACGGTGCGCTTCCGGAACACCCATTCCGCCGTACCGCCGATGATGCCGACGAAGAACGGCGACTCATCCGGCGCGGCGAAGCGGTAATGGGCGTTGAGGATGGCGTAATATTGATCGGGCGCGACCAGATCGGGCACGAGCCGCATCGCCACCGGCGCGGTGACCGCGAGCACGACAGCATCGTCGTCGCCGAACGTTTCGCGGCCGCCGTCGAAATCGAGCGCTGCGATGCCATCGCCGGCAAAGTCGATGCTGCGCAGCCGCGCGCCGAAGCGGATCGCCGCGCCCTGCCGCCGGAGATAGTCGAGCGCCGGATCGACCAGTGTTTCCGACAGCCCCTCGCGCGGCACCAGCGGCGTGCAGGCGACACCGCCGGCGCCGATGCTTTCGGCCAATACCCGTGCGAGCAAGGTTGCCGACGCTTCGTGCAGCGGTGTGTTGAGGGCAGCGATCGCCAGCGGCTGCCACAGCCGCCGGAAGACGACAGTGCCGGGATCGAGGACATCGGTGACGCGGTCGCTCGGCCGGGCGCGGCGCAGTCGGAGCGCCTTCAGGTAATCGCCGAGCGTGGTGCCGGGAACGCGCCGCGCCGGCGACGCCATCCACCACGGCACGCGGCCGAGGTTGAGCCGCAGCACCCAGCGCTCGCCGGTGGCGCGGTCGAGAAACGGATAGACCGGCACGCCCGGACCGGTGAGCGTACTGCGCGCGCCGACGGCATCGAGGAAATCGAGCGCGGCGCGGTTGCCGGCGATCAACAGGTGATTGCCGTTGTCGATGCGACAGCCGAGCGCCTGGTCGTCATAGGAGCGCGCGCGGCCGCCCGCCTGCGGCGCGGCTTCGTGCAGCGTCACCGCCCGGCCGGCATCGACCAGACGCACGGCGGCGGCGAGTCCCGCCATGCCGGCGCCGACGACGTGGACGCGGCCGCTCATAGCAGGCCGTAACGCAGCGCGTACCACAATTTCAGCGGTGCGGGCGCGCTCACGCGCGCGTCGATCCGCCGCCAGCCGCGTCTTTCCAGTCGTGCCAGGACGTCGGTATAGACCGCCGCCATGACCGCCGCCGGCCGCATCGTGCCGCGCGGACATTCGGCCATGGCGCCGCGCGCCTCGGCGAAGCGCGCATGCGCCATCGCGGCGACGGCTTCACAGACTTCCGACAGCTTCGGATGCGCCAGCACCGCCGCCGGTTCGCGCGCGGCGATGCCGTGCCGGTCGAGGAGCTCCTGCGGCAGATAGAGCCGCCCGCGCGCGGCGTCCTCGGCGAGGTCGCGCAGAATGTTGGTGAGCTGCAGCGCACGACCGAGCGCGTTGGCGACGCGATCGGCCTGATCGCCGGGCGCGCCGAAGATGCGCGCCGACAGCCGGCCGACGGCGCAAGCGACGCGGTCGCAATAGAGGTCGAGCTCGGCGAGCGACGGCGCGCGAATGTCGGCGCGCGCGTCCATTTCCATGCCCTCGATGACGCCGATGAAATCGGCGCGACGCAGCCCGTATTCCGCCGCCGCCGCGGCCAGCGCGCGCGTCAGCGGATCGCTCGGCTGACCGGCGTAGAAGGCGTCGATCGTCCGCCGCCAGGCGGCAAGCGAAGCGAGCTTGACGGCAGGCGCGTCGTCGCTGTCGGCGACATCGTCGACCGCGCGGCAGAAGGCGTAGATCGCGAACATCGCCTCGCGCCGCGGCTTCGGCAAGAAGCGCATCGCCCAATAGAACGAGGTCTTGGCGGCCGCGACCTGCGCCTTGATGCCGGCGCGCTCGCCGCTCGCCGGTTGCGCCAGCGCGCTCACGGTCGGCCGCCGCGCATCAGGCCGGTCAGCATCGCCAGCACGAAGTCGACGGGGCTGAGCTTGACCCGCATCGCCAGGGGATCGCCGCGCCGCAGCCGCGCCGCGAGGCGGGCCGCGAGCGCAACGATGGCGGCGCATTCTCGGCTCAGGCCCGGGCTTTTCACCACGCCCGGCAGGGCGCGCGCCGTCGCGATCAGCGCGTCGGTGCCATCGAGCAACCGGTCGATGACGCGGCGCAGTCCCGGACTCGACGACGCCGGGCGCAGATCCTCGACGCGTGCGCCGGCCTCGATCAGCCAGGGCTCGGGCAGATAGACGCGGTTCAGCCGCCCGTAGTCCTCGGCGCAATCCTGCAGATGGTTCAAGACCTGGAGCGCGTCGCACAGCGCGTCGCTTGGTCCCCAGGTGGCGCGGCTTTCGCCGTGCAGGTCGAGCAGCTGGCGGCCGACCGGCGCGGCGGAATAGCGGCAATAGTCCATCAGATCGTCCCAGTCGCGATAGCGCAGCTTGGTCGCGTCCTGCTTGAATGCGGTGAGCACGTCGTGGCAGTGCTGTGCGGTGACGCCGGTGGCGAGCAGGCTCGCGCGCATTGCCACGGCCGCCGGCGCATCATCGCCCGGCGCGCCGTCGAGTACCTCACCCATGCGCTCGAGCCGCCGGATCTTGTCCGCGGCCGAAAGGTCGCCGTTATCGGCGACATCGTCGGCCTCGCGCGCGAAACGATAGAAGGCATGGACGTGCGGACGCAAATCGCGGCGGATCAGCCACGAGCCGACCGGAAAGTTCTCGTCGCGGCGGCCTTTGCCCGAGGGCGTCTCGACCGCGCCGCTCACGGCCGGTTCTGCCATGACACCCGCCCTTTCCATTCGCCGCCCCGGCCGCGCCAATGCCGCCAGGCGGAAGCCACCGTCGCCGCCAGATAAACCGCCGCGATCGCCGGAAGCAAGAGCGCGCGGTATGCGCTCAAGCCGTAGAAGCGCAGCATCGGAACGTAGGTGACGCTCATCACAGCCCACGCGGCGAACCCCAACATGGCGGCGAGCCCGCCGGCCGGTAGCACGAGCACCGGCGCCAGGAAGGTGACGCCGAGCGCGGCCACGGTTGCGAGCAGCATCAGCACCGAATAACCGAGTTGCGCGTAGGCGGTGCGCGCGATCACGTTCCAGATGCCGGCGAGGCTCGGATAGGCGCGCAGGCTGCGCGTCTCGCGCGTCAGGCCGAGCCAGATGCGCCCGCCGCGCTTCACCGCACGCGCCAGCGCGCAATCGTCGATCATCTCGCCCTTCACCGCCTCGAATCCGCCGATGCGCTCGAACGCGGTGCGCTGCATCAGCATGCAGCCGCCCGCCGCGGCCGCCATGTGTTTGCGCGGATCGTTCGACCAGGCGAAGGGATAGAGCATGGCGAAGAAATAGACGAAGGCCGGAATCAAGAAGCGCTCCGCCGCCGAGCGGCAATGGAGCCGGACCATGAGCGAGACGAGGTCGTAGCCGGTCCCGATCCGCGCGGCGAGCTCGGCCAAGTTGCGCGGATGATGCGCGATGTCGGCGTCGGTGAAGAGATAAAGGTCGGGCGCGCCCGCCTCGACAGCGGCGCGCACGCCGGTGGAGAGCGCCCACAGCTTGCCGGTCCAGCCCCCGGGCAGCGGCGGCGCCGCGACGATCCGCAGCCGGTCGGCCATGCCCAGCGCCGCCGCCGCGTCGCGCGCGATCCGAGCGGTGTCGTCGCCGCTGTGATCGTCGACCAGCACCACCGAGAACGCGCCGGCATAGTCCTGCTTCAACAGCGACGTCACCGCCGCGCCGACCGTCGCCGCCTCGTCGCGCGCCGGAACGACGGCGGTAACCCGCGGCCACGATTTCGGCGCCGGCGACGGCTTGAACAGGCGCGGCAGCCAGAACAACCCGCGGCCGAGCAGCAGATAGCTCCAAATCAGCAGCGCGAGCAGGGCGAAGAAATATGCGGCGCTCATCGGCACATCCCCGCCTGGCGGAACCAAGCGACGGCATCGGCGAGACCCTCGCGCGCAGGCCGCGGGCGGTAGCCGAGCTCGCGCTCGGCCTTGGCCGAGGAGAAGAACATCTTGTGCCGCGCCATGCGCAACCCCTCGCGCGTCGCGAAGGGCTCGCGCCCGGTGAGCCAGCCGAGCGTCTCCTCGACCACCGCCACCGGCCAGACCAGTGCCGCCGGTATTTGAACGGTAGGCGGCTTGCGGCCGACGACGGCGGCAACCAGCCGCAGGACTTCGCCCAGGCTCAGGTTTTCGCCGCCGAGAATGTAGCGCTCGCCGACACGGCCCTTGTCCTCGGCGAGCAGATGGCCGCGGGCAACGTCGTCAACGTGAACGATGTTGAGCCCGGTGTCGACATAAGCCGGCATGCGGCCGGCGGCGGCTTCGACGATGACCCGGCCGGTCGGCGTCGGCTTGACGTCGCGCGGCCCGACCGGCGTCGAGGGATTGACGATCACCGCCGGCAGGTTGCACGTGTGCACGAGATCGCGCACCGCCGCCTCGGCCAGGAACTTGGACCGCTTGTAATGGCCGACCATGTCGGCGAGCGCGCTCGGCGTCGTCTCGTCGGCGACATCGCCGTTGGCGCGCCAGCCGAGCGTGGCGACGCTGCTGGTATAGACGACGCGGTCGACGCCGGCGGCGAGCGCCGCCTCCATCAGGCTGCGCGTGCCTTCGACGTTGACGGCGTACATCGATTCGGGATCGCGCACCCACAGCCGGTAGTCGGCAGCGACGTGGTAGAGCGCGCCGCAGCCTTCGAGCGCGACGGCGAGCGAACGCGGCTCGGTGAGCGAACCGAAGCGCAGCTCGACCGCGAGACCGTCGACGTTGTGCCGGTCGCTCGACGGACGGAGCAGAACGCGGACCTTCCGCCCGGCGGCGAGCAGTGAGCGGACGACGGCCGCGCCAACGAAGCCCGATGCGCCGGTGACGAGCACGGGCTTGTCGCTGTGAGCCATGGCGCTGTCCGGGCGCTGCTCCTAGACCGCCGCCGCGCGGGGCGCGTTCGGAGTGGCGCGGCTGGCGACGAAGCCCGAGGCCGCCGCACGCACCTCGCCGTCAAGCGCGTAGACGTCATCGAGCGCGTCGATCCGCCGGCCGGGCAGCAGCGCGAGCGTGCGCTCGACGATCTCGGCGATCTCGAGAAAGCCGATGCGCCGGTCGAGGAACGCCTCGACCGCGACCTCGTTGGCGGCATTGAGCACGCAGGGCGCGCCGCCGCCCGCCTCCATCGCTGCCCGCGCCAGGCGCAGGGCCGGAAAGCGCGCGGGATCGGGCGTCTCGAAGGTGAGCCGGGCAAGCTTGGCGAGATCGAGCCTGGGGCTCGGCGCCGGGATGCGGCGCGGCCAGCCGAGCGCGTTGGCGATGGGCGTGCGCATATCGGGCGAGCCGAGCTGCGCCAACACCGAACCGTCGCTGTAATAGACCAGGCCGTGCACCACCGATTGCGGATGCACCACCACCTCGATTTGCCGCGAGCTCAGGCCGAAGAGATGGTGCGCCTCGATCACCTCGAGGCCCTTGTTCATCATCGTCGCGGAATCGACCGAGATCTTGGCGCCCATGCGCCAGTTGGGATGTGCCACCGCCTGCTCCGGCGTGACGTCGCGCATGGCCTCGCGCGGTCGCTCGCGGAACGGACCGCCGCTCGCGGTCAAGACGATACGCTCGATCGTCTTGGTCTGCTCGAAATCGAAGACCTGGAAAACGGCATTGTGCTCGCTGTCGACCGGCAGCAGCTGCGCGCCGTGCCGCGTCGCTTCGGCCTTGACGAGGGCGCCGGCGCAGACCAGCACCTCCTTGTTGGCGAGCGCGACCATGGCGCCGCGGCGCACCGCTTCGAGCGTCGGCGCGAGGCCGGCGGCGCCGACGATGGCGGCCATCACCCAGTCGGCCGGCCGCGCGGCAGCCTCGACCACCGCGGCCTGGCCCGCGGCGGCAGCGATGCCCGTGCCGGCGAGCGCCTCCTTCAGCGCGCGGTACTGGCGGTCATCGGCGATCACGGCGAATTTTGCGTCGAGGCGGCGCGCCTGCTCGGCGAGGCGCGCAACATTGTTGCGCGCGACCAGCGCCTCGACTTCGTAGGCGTCGCGATCGGCCTCGACGAGTTCGACGGTGTTGCAACCGACCGAGCCGGTCGAGCCGAGGATCGTCACGCGCCGCTTATGCGCCGCCGCCGTCATGTCGAAACCGCTCCCAGCCGGGCTTCGCCCGTTATCCACGCCGCCATTTTATTGATAAAGCGCCGCGAGCGCCCGCGTAAAACTTATTCGGGATTTTTCTTTTGGCCTTCAAGCACTTGAGCGACGCGATCGCGCAGGCGGAAGAGGCTTTCGTCGCGGATGCCCAGCGCTTCGAGATGGCGCGCGGTGTCGAAGAGATAGACCGCACAGGGGCCGAGCGCGCCGCGCGCCTTGGCGATCGACTCGACCATCCGGTCCTCCGGCACCGGGCCGGCATAGCGCTGGTGCGCGCGGTTGATAATGAACGTGATCGCCCAACCGCGGCCGCCCTCCTTGGTGACGATCCGCACCCAGCGCGGACAATAGGAGCCGGTCACCATCTCGCGCCGCCACAGCAATTCGAGCTCGGCCTGTGCGATCGAAGCTTCGATGCGGTAGGCCAGCCCGCGGCAGGCGCCGCCGCGGTCGAGACCCAGAATCAGCCCTGGCGCGTCGGCGCTGCCGCGTCCCAGATGCGTCCACAGGCAGAAACGGCGGTGATAGCCGTGCACCGTCGCGACGCGCTTGTCGACGTAATGGATCATCGGATTCCAGATCAGGGAGCCGTAGGCGAAGAGCCAGACGTCGCCGCCGCCTTCGGGATGCCGGGTGAGGATCGTCGCGACCGAGGCGCAGTGCTCCTCGTCGGGAATGACGCGGACCGACGGATCGCGTCGCTCGAGCAGCCGGCGCAAATCGCCGCTCAACACGGATTCACGCGTGAGCTTGTGCGTGCAGTTCTTGTCGTCGTCCGACGGTGGATCGCCAGCCATGGCGGACAATACCAAAGGCCATGCCGGCTCGGAACGGCGGCCGGCGCAGGGCTGACCGGCGCCCGAGTCGGGCGTGCTTGACAGGCCTGCGCGGCCCGCCCGAAGCTCGGTTCGGGCGCAAATCGGGGAGACGGCATGGCGGAGGTGAGGCTCGAGCACGCGGGCGATGTCGCTGTCATCGAGATCGACAATCCGCCGGTCAATGCGCTGAGCCAGGCGGTGCGCGTTGCGCTGGCCGCGCGGCTCGGCGAGGCGATGGCGGACGGCACGGTCAAGGCGGCGGTGATCGCCTGCGCCGGCCGCACCTTCGTCGCCGGCGCCGACATCAACGAGCTCGGCAAGCCTCGTTCGCCGCCGTTCACCGGCGACATCGCGGCGCAGCTCGATGGCTGCACCAAGCCGGTGGTGGCGGCGATCCACGGCACCGCGCTGGGCGGCGGGCTCGAGCTCGCGCTCGCCTGCCACTGGCGCGTCGCGGCGCCGGACGCGCGGCTGGGATTGCCCGAGGTCAAGCTCGGCATCATCCCAGGCGGCGGCGGGACCCAGCGGCTGCCGCGCGCGGTCGGCGTGAAGCTGGCGCTCGACATGATCACCGGCGGCGACATGATCGGCGCGCAAGCGGCCCTCGAAGCGGGATTGGTCGACGAGATCGCGACGCGTGCCGACGTGCGCGCCGCGGCGATCGCCTTCGCCCGCCGCGCCGTAGCCGAGAAGTGGCCGCTCAAGCGGCTGCGCGACCGCGCCGTCGAATTCGCGCCATCGGAGCTTTTTTCCCGCGCGCGCACCGAGATCGCGCGCCGCCAACGCGGGCTCGAGGCGCCGCTCAAGGCGGTCGATGCCGTCGCCGCCTCGCTGAAGCCGTTCGACGACGGCCTCAAGCGCGAGCAGGCGATCTTCGCCGAGCTGCAGCGCGGTCCGCAGTTCGGCACGCTGCGCCACGTCTTCTTCGCCGAGCGCGAAGCCGCGAAGATTCCGGATTTGCCGGCGGATCTGCCGCCGCGCGAGATCACACAGGCGGCGGTGATCGGCGCCGGCACGATGGGCGGCGGGATCGCGCTGTGCTTCGCTGCCGTGGGTATTCCGGTGACGCTGATCGAAGCCGACAAGGCGGCGCTCGAGCGCGGCCTCGCGGCGCTGCGGCGCAACTATGAATCGAGCGCGCGGCGCCAGAACCTGTCGGCGGCCGAGCTGGACAAGCGGCTGGGGCTGGTCAAGCCGTCGCTGCAACTCGCGCACGCGGCTGCGGCGGACGTGATCGTCGAGGCGGTGTTCGAGGATCTGGCGCTCAAGCAGCGCGTGTTCCGCGACCTCGACCGAATCGCCAAGCCAGGCGCGATCCTCGCCACCAACACGTCGTACCAGGATGTCGAGGCCATCGCCGCGGCGACCGCGCGACCGGCCGACGTGATCGGCCTGCATTTCTTCAGCCCGGCGCACATCATGCGCCTGGTCGAGGTGGTGCGTGCGAAGGAGACCGCGCCCGCCGTGGTCGCGGCCTCGATCGCGCTGATGCGCCGGCTGCGCAAGCTGCCGGTGGTGGTCGGCGCGGCGCCGGGCTTCGTCGGCAACCGCATGCTGTTCGAGCGCTCGCGCGAAGCCGACCGGCTGCTGCGCGACGGCGCCTCCCCGCAGGACGTGGACCGGGCGATGGTCGAATTCGGCTTTCCGATGGGCCCCTTTGCGGCGACGGACCTGGCCGGTCTCGACATCTCGTGGCGCATGCGCAAGGCGCGCGGCATCGTCGAATTTCCGGTCGCCGACGCGCTGTGCGAGGCCGGCCGTTTCGGTCAGAAAACCGGCACGGGCTATTACCGCTACGAGGCCGGAAGCCGCCAAGGCGTGCCCGACCCCGAAGCGGATCGGATCATCAGCGACGTGCGCAACCGGCTCGGCGTCGCACCGCAGCCGATCGCCGCCGCCGTCATCGTCGAGCGGCTGATCTATCCGCTGGTCAACCAGGCCGCGCGCCTTCTCGAGGCGGGCGTAGCGCTCCGGCCGGGCGACGTCGATTTGATCTGGATCAACGGCTACGGCTTTCCGGCCTGGCGCGGCGGACCGATGTTCTATGCCGACCAGATCGGGCTCGAGAGCGTGCGCGACCGGCTCGGTCACCTGGCGCGCGAGCTCGGCGAGCCGGCGCTGGTGCCGGCGCCGTTGATCGAGCGCCGCGTGAAGGAGGGACGCGGGTTCTACGCCTAGCGCCGGCTCGTATAGGCGACGCGCCAGAGCGTGCCCGAACCGTCATCGCTGAAGATCAACGCGCCGTCGCGCGCGACGGTGACGCCGACCGGCCGGCCCCAAACCTCGCCGTCCGGCAGCAGGAAGCCGGTGACGAAGTCCTCGTATGCGCCGGTCGGCGCGCCGTTCTTCATCCGCACGCGGACGATCTTGTAGCCGGTGCGCGCGGCGCGATTCCATGAGCCGTGCAGCGCGACGAAGGCATCGCCCTTATACGCGGCCGGAAACTGATTGCCGTCGTAGATCGCGACGCCAAGCGGCGCCGAATGCGCCTGGATCAGGAGGTCCGGCGCAACCACCGACGACGCAAGCTCGGGATGGGCGCCGCGGTGGCGGGGATCGGGATGGTCGCCGATGTAGTACCACGGCCAGCCATAGAAGCCGCCGGGCTTGACGCGGGTGAGGTAATCGGGCGGCAGGTTGTCGCCCAGACCGTCACGCTCATTGACCACGGCGATGAGCGCGTGCGAGGCCGGATCGAAGGCGATGTCGGAGGCATTGCGCAGGCCCGCGGCGTAGATCCGCTTATGGCTGCCGTCGGGATCGAACTCGAGGATGTCGGCGCGGTCGGCCTCGAGCGCCATGCCGGCTTCGGCGTCGTTGCTGGCCGAGCCGACGCTAACCAGCAGATGCTTGCCGTCGGGCGCGACGGCGAGGGCGCGCGTCCAGTGGCCGCCCGCCGGCAGCTCGCGCACCACAATCTCCGGCTTCCCGCTCGCATGCACGTCGCCGCTGCGATAGGGAAAGCGCACGAGCGAGCTCTGGTTGGCGACGTAGACCCAGCGCGGGTTCGGACCCGGCGGATAGAACGCGATGCCGAACGGCCGGTCGAGGTCGCGGGCGAAGACCTCGTGTTGACTCGCCTGCGCCGCGCCGGCGGGCGCGCGCACGACACTGACGCGGTTGGCGGCGCTCTCGGCAACGAAGATGTCGCCGTTCGGCGCCGCGCATAGCACGCGCGGCCGGACCAGCCCCGTCAGATAGGCGCTGAGGGTGAAGCCGGGCGGCGCCGCGAGCTTCACGTCCGGCGGTTGCCGCACGAGGCGCGGCGGATTCGCGGCTGGCGGCGTCGCGTAAGGCGGCGGCAGGTCGGGTGAAATGCGGTGGACCGCGCCGGGCCGGTCCGCCTGCGCCCAGGCCGCTCCGCTGCTTACCAACATGGCGAAGGCCAGCAGGGCAAAACCGGTACTGAGCGTGCGAGCTTTCAACGCGATCACGCCCCTTTTCGTCGTCACCCCCGCGGAAGCGGGGGTCCAGAGCAAACGCACGTCGCCCGCTCCTGGGTTCCCGCTTGCGCGGGAACGACGATGAATTTCTATTCGGCTCGGCCGGCGCAAGCGCTCAAATCTTGAACGCCTCGAAGGTTTCGGGCGCGAACAACTCCTCGGGCGCGAGGCGCCGCTGCGACAATCCCTGCTCGTGGTGGTAGCGCAGGAACGTGTCGAGCGTGTGGCGGTTGGCGGCGAGGCCGTAGGGCCACCATTCCTTGCCCATGACGCGCTTGGTCTCCTCGAGATGAGCGCTCTGCCACGGCAGCATGGTCTTCTGCGATGCGATCATCTCGAGATCGGCATAAGTGCGCTTCTGCGCCTCGACGAAGGCCTTCATCAGCGACATCGCGATCCAGCGGTTGGCCTCGTAGAGGTCGCGGCGCAAGGCGATGACGTGCATGATCGGGAAGATCTTGGTCTTGCGGAAATAGGCCTGCTCGACCTCGACGTAGTTCGGAAACAGCCGCTTCACCTTGTCGGGCTCGGTGTGGATGGTCGAGGGCAGGCGCGGCGCATAGATCGCGTCGATTTCGCCGTCCGCGATCATGCGCGACAGCGTCTGCGTCGGACCGATCGGCGTGACCTTGAACTTCGCCGGCAGGTCGAGCTTCAGCTTCTCCTCGCGACCGGGCTCCTCCTCGCCGCCGGTGAAATACCGGCAGCCCGCCGGATCGACGCCGTATTCGTCCTGCAATATTCCGCGCATCCAGACGATGGCGGTGAGCTGGTACTCCGGATTGCCGATGCGCTTGCCGGCGAGGTCCTTGGGCTCGCGGATGCCGCTCTTGGCCGAGACGGCGAAGCAGGAATGGCGGAACATGCGCGAGGGAAACACCGGAATGGCGACAAAGTCCTGGTGCTCTTTCATCAGCGACACGCAGTAGGACGACAGCGACAGCTCGGCGGCGTCGAACTCGCGGTGGCGCAGCATGCGCCAAAAGGTTTCTTCCACGACCAGCGGCAGTACGTTGAGCTCGATGCCTTCGGGCTGCACCGTGCCGTCGGCCAGCGCCTTGGTGCGGTCATAGTCCCAGCAGGCGAGCGTCATCTGCAACTTCGGCATGCGTTTTTCTTCCCCCGACTTTTTGTGGTTGTCACGGCCGGGCTCGACCCGGCCATCCACGACTTTCTTCAAGACGTGGGTGCCCGGAACAAGTCCGGGCATGACGGCGGATTGGCGCGTTCCGTTCGCCGCGCCCAGCCTCTATCATAGCGATCCTTGGCTCGAAAACGGGAGGGAGATTCCAATGAGCAACGTCACGCTGGCCCAGGCCGCGATCATCGCCGACAAGGCGCTGGAGCACGGCCGCGGTCAGAAGTTCAAGCCGCTCGCCGTCGCAGTGCTGGATTCCGGCGGCCACGTCGTCGTCTTCAAGCGCGAGGACAAGACGTCGATCATGCGGTTCGAGATCGCCTTCGGCAAGGCGTATGGCTGCCTTGGCATGGGCTTCGGCGGGCGCGAATTCGCGCGTCGCGTGCCGGTCGCGCCGCATTTCATCCAGGCGCTGTCGGCGGTGTTCGATGGGCGCCTGGTTCCGGTGCCGGGCGGCGTGCTGATCCGCGACGGCGCCGGCGAGATCCTGGGCGCGGTCGGCATCAGCGGCGACACCTCGGACAACGACGAGGCTTGCGCCGTCGCCGGCATCAAGGCGGCGGGGCTGACGCCCGATACCGGCGAGCCCGCGTGAGCGCAGCGCCGCGATGAAGCATAACCGGCTCGATACCGGGGCGATCGCTCTGATGGCGCTGCTCTGCGCGTTGTGGGGCCTCAACCAGGTGGCGATCAAGGTCGCCGACGGCGGCATAGCGCCGGTGCTGCAGGCTGGGTTGCGCTCGGCCGGTGCCGCCGTGCTGCTCTGGCTGTGGGCGGCAGCGCGTGGAATCCCGCTGTTCCGGCGCGACGGCACGCTTGCGCTCGGCGCGCTGATCGCGGCGATGTTCGCTGCCGAGTTCATCTTCGTGTTCGGCGGCATCGTCTACACCAACGCCTCGCGCGCGGTTCTCTTCCTCTACACCGCGCCGTTCGTGGTGGCGATCGGCGCGCATCTTTTCGTGCCTGGCGAGCGGCTGCGGCCGATCCACGTCGCTGGCCTGGTCTCCGCCTTCGCCGGCATCGCCCTCGCCTTCGCCGATGCGCTGCGCCTACCGACTCATCGCGAACTCCTGGGCGACGCCATGGTGCTGCTCGGCGCGGTGTTCTGGGGCACCACGACGGTGGTGATCAAGGCGACCCGGCTGGCGCGGATCAGCGCCCATCGCGCGCTGTTCTACCAGCTTGCGGGCTCGGCGGTGATTCTCCTTGTCTTGTCGCCGCTGCTCGGCGAGCGCGGCGTGTTCGCGCCCAGTGTGCCGGTATGGGCGGCGCTCGGATTCCAGACCGTGGTGGTGGCGTTCGTGACCTATCTCGCGTGGTTCGGCCTGATCGCGCGCTATCCGGTATTCAAGCTGTCGGCGTTCTCGTTCCTGACGCCGCTGTTCGGGCTGATCGCCGGCGGCGCGCTGCTCGGCGAGCCGCTATCGGCGTTGCTCGTGGCGGCGGTGGCGCTGGTGGGCGTTGGCATCTGGCTGGTCAACCGCACGCCATCGGCGGTGCCGGTCCCGGCCGAGACGGACGGATGAACGAGGTTCTCCCCTTCCCGATGCCGCCGCGGGTGCCGCCGGTCGAGCCCGACCTGCTCGCCTCGGCGGTGTTCGTGTTCGGCGAGTATCTCGACCGTCTTCGGGCCGCCATGCCGCCGCCGGAGGAGAACGCGGACGCCGGCGGCGACGCGCCGGCGCCGGCCGAGCCCGAGATCGACACGCGCGCGGTACTCGACCTCTTCGCCGAAGAGCTCGGCACCAGCGTGCCGGTGACGCTGGCGCTGTTCCTGCGCGTCACCGCGCTGTTCCGGCTCTTGGCGCAGAGCCCGTCGCTGGCGCGGGTGGCGCTCGAAACCGAGAGCGCGAGCGATTTGTCGGAGACCGCGCTGCTGGCGGCGGCGCGGCTCGATCTGCCGGTCAAGCGCGAGGGCCCGGAAGGCGCCGCGGATTTCGATCCGCGCGCGTTCCGCGCGGCGCTGACGCGCGCCTGACTATTCCAATGCCGGCGCCGCGCCGGGCGGCGGCTTGGCCTTGCGCAGCAGGAACAGCAGCGGCACCGACGCCAGCGCGATCAGCATGATCAGCATGAAGTCGTTGATGTAGGCCTGCATCACCGCCTGGCGGTTGACCTCGGCGTTGAGCGCGGCGAGGCCGGCCGTGTCGTGGATGTTCCAATAGGCCTGGACCTGGGGATTCGTCAGCGCGCGGTTGAACGGCGTCATCACCGCGGCGAAGGATTGGTGGCTCACCTGGATGCCGCGCGCCAGCTCGGTCTCGACGAAGGAGATGCCGATCGACGCGCCGACGTTGCGGATCAGGCTGAAGATGCCGGCCGCCTCGGTCCGGAGGCGCGGGTCGAGCGTGGTGAAGGCGATCGTTGTCAGCGGCACGAACAGGAAGCCGAGGCCGAATCCCTGGACGAGGCCGGTCGTCACCACTGGCCACCAGTCCATCTGCAGGTCGAAGTGGCTCATCTGCCAGAGCGAATAGGACGTGGCGCCGAAGCCGAAGAGCAGCATCAACCGCGTGTCGACCTTGCCCGACAGCCGGCCGACGATCAGCATGCCGATCATGGTGGCGACGCCGCGCGGCGCCAGCAGCAGCCCGGTGGTCACCGTTGGGTATTCCATCAGGGTCTGGAGGAACGGCGGCAGCAGCGCCAGCGTGCCATAGAGCACGACGCCGATCACCGCGATGAAGATGCAGCCGGCGACGAAATTGCGGTCCTTGAGCAGCGCGCGGTTGAAGAACGGGTGATCGGCCATCGCCGTCCACATCACAAACACCCAGAACGCGGCCACGATCAGGCCGAAGTAGACGCGGATCTCGGTCGCGCCGAACCAGTCCTTGAGCTCGCCGCGATCGAGCATCATCTGCGCCGCGCCGACCGCGATGCTCAGCATGACGAAGCCGAAGAAATCGAACGGCCGGCTGCGGCTGGTCGGCGTCTCATGCAGGAACAGCAGCAGCCCGAGGAAGCAGAGGATGCCGACCGGCAGGTTGATGTAGAACACCCAGCGCCAGTTGTAGGTATCGGTGAGCCAGCCCCCGAGCGTCGGCCCGAGGATGGGACCGAGCATGATGCCGGCGCCCCACAGCGCCATCGCCTGGCCGTGCTTCTCGCGCGGATTGGTGTCGAGCAGCACCGCCTGTGACAGCGGCACCAGTGCCGCGCCGAAGATGCCCTGGAGCAGCCGATAGATCACCATCTGCGCCAAGCTGCCGGCGAGACCGCACAACCCCGAGGCGACCGTGAAGCCGGCGACCGAGACGAGGAACAGCCACTTGCGTCCGTAGCGCATGGCGAGCCAGCCGCAGAGCGGCGTCGCGACTGCGGCGGCGACGATGTACGACGTCAGCACCCAGGCAACCTGGTCCTGCGCGACGGCGAAGCTGCCCTGCATGTCGGGCAGCGCGACGTTGGCGATCGTGGTGTCGAGCGCCTGCATCAGCGTCGCCAGCATGATCGAGATCGTGATCAGGCTGCGATTGACGACCGGGCCCTCGCCAGCGGGCGACATCAGAGCACGCCCGTTTTTCCGTCACCCCCGCAAAAGCGAGGGTCCGGAAGCCCCTGGATTCCCGCTTGCGCGGGAATGACGATGGAGAAAATGCGGGTCCGCATGGCAGGCCTTCGCCTAGTGCTGCGCGGCCGCCTGCGGCGGCTTGGTCCAGCCGAAGAGCCGCGAATAGCCGGTGTCGATTTCGACCTCGGCGCTCATGCCGGCGCGCAGGGGATGGTTGGCATCGGCGTTGTCGATGACGACCCGGACCGGAATGCGCTGTACCACCTTGACCCAGTTGCCAGTGGCGTTCTGCGCCGGCAGCACCGAGAACTCGGAGCCGGTGCCCGGGCCGAGGCTCTCGACATGGCCCGTGAAGGTCTTGTCGGGATAAGTGTCGACGTCGACCGTCGCCCGATCGCCCGGCAGGACGTGGGTCAGGTCGGTTTCCTTGAAATTGGCCTCGACCCAGATTTGCCGGCTGGCGACGAGCGCGAAGGCCGGCGTCGCGGTATTGAGATATTGGCCGACCGGCAGGCTGGCGACGCGCGTGACGACGCCGTCGAGCGGCGCTTCGATCACGGTGTGCGACAGGTCGAGCTCCGCCTGGTCGAGCGCCGCCTTGGCCTGCAGCACCAGCGGATGATGCTCGACCTCGGCGTCGATGGCGTTGGCGTCGTCGCCGGGACCGGGCGGCGCGAGGCTGGCGGCCTGCTGGCGCGCGACGTCGAGCGCGTTGCGCGCCTCGTCGAGCCTGGCCTGCGAAGTGACGTGGCTGGCGAACAGCCGCTGCTGGCGATCGAACTCGCGCTGGCGATAGGCGAGATTGTCGAGCGCCTCGCGCACCTTGAGGCGCGCGCTCGCGAGCGCCGCCTGGGCGCGCTCGACCGCGATGCGGTACGGCCGGTCGTCGAGGCGGAACAGCACGTCGCCGGCGTGGACGAGCTGATTGTCGCGGACCGCGACGGCGACGACGCGGCCCGGAACGTCGGCGCTCACCGTGACCTTGTCGGCCTGGACATAGGCATCGTCGGTCGAGATGGAGGCGCCGGCGGTCACATAGAGCCAGGCGGCGACGAGCAGGACCAGGATCGGCCCGGCGAGCAGCAGCGGCAGGCGCCATTGCGGCGCGTGCCGGCGGACCCAGTGGCGGACACGCGCCGTCATCGGCTCGCGGCCGAGGCGCAACGCGCCGCGCGTGTCGGGACTCATGCGCGCTCTCCGGCGTTGCTGTGTTCGGGCTCGAGCGTGCCGCGCTCCGACAGGTTGCGGCGCACCTGGGTCAGCAGCTCGATCATCCGGTCACGGTCGGCCGGCGAAATGCCGGTCAGCGCCTCGCCGCGCGTCTCGGCGCCGAGCGCGACGATGCGGTCGAAGATCGGCTTCGCTTTGGATGTCAAATAGAGCAGCCGCGCGCGCCGGTCCGCCGGATCGGCGCGACGCTCGACCCAACCCGCCTCTTCCATGCGGTCGATCATGCGCGCCAGCGAGATCGGCTCGAGCTCGAGGAGCTCGGCGAGGCGCGCCTGGTTGGCGCCTTCGTTGACCGCCAGACGGAACAGGACATGGCACTGCGCGCGCGACAGGCCGAGGGCGCGCGCCTTGTGGTCGAACCGTTTGCCGTAGAGCCGCGCCGCCTCATAGAGCACGAAGCCGAACGCGCGCTCGAAATCATGAATTGTCGGCATCCGACGAGTATAATAAGCAAGCTTATGATCGGCAAGGCGAGGCTGGTTGCGGCCAGCGCAACCCAGACCGCCCTTTTCAGGGCATCAAGCCGCCGCCGTTGACGTGCAGCACCTGGCCGTTGACCCAGCCGGATGCCGGACCGAGCAGGAACAGGATCGGCCCCACCATGTCGGCCGGCTCGGCGACGCGGGCCAGCGGCACCAGCCGCGCATAGCCCTCGAAGTCGACGCGCGGATTGGCGTTGGGCGCATCCGACGGCCGGCCGGTGCCGCCGGTGTGGAAGGCGGTGCGCACCACGCCGGGCGCCAGCGTATTGGCGCGGATGTGCGGCGCGAGCTCGTGCACCAGCGTCTTGGTGAAGTTGGCGACGCCCGCCTTCGACGCGCTGTACGCCGAGAGCCCCGGCAATGGCCGCGCCGCGAGGCCCGACGCGGTGTTGACGATCGCCGGCGATCCCCCGGCATCGGCCGCGGCCCGCAAGAGCGACAGCGCGGCGCGGCAGCAGAGATAGGTGGTCTTCAGGCTGCCATCGACCGTCTCCTGCCATTCGGCGAGCGTCAGCTCGTCGAACGGCACATGGCGGTTCGGGAACCCCGCAAGATTGACCAGGCCGTCGAGCCGGCCGCCGAAGGCGCGACCGACGCGGCCGAAGGCGGACTCGACCTGCGCTTCCTTGGTGGCGTCGAGCGCGACCGCGAGCTTCACGCCGGCGGGTGGAAATTCTTCGAGCGAGCGCGGCAGGTCGAGCGCCGCAACATCGAGGCCGATGTCGACCGCTGCCTCTGTCAGAGCGCGGCCGATGCCGCCGCTGGCGCCGACCACCGCGACGCGCGCGCCTTTGGGCGGCGCCATGCGCGCAAAATCGATATCAACCATCGCGCTCCTCCCAAGAAAAAGGTCCGGCGAACATCGCCGGACCTGTCGCAAGCGTCAATGCGTTCCGCGTAGCACAGCCGGCGCGTGAATTCAGCGCGCCGGCGTCGTGTGAAGCAAACCTATTCGGCCGCCTCCAGCACCTCGCGCTGGCCCAATCCCAGGCCCTTGAAGCGGCTGTGATACAGCAGCGTCAGCGTCAGCGCGGCGAGGAAGCCGACGATGCTGGGGATCGTCCACAGCAGAAAGAGGCTCGGCAGCGGCAGGTGCTGGGCGATGAAATAGCCGCCGAGCACCGGGCCGGCGATCGAGCCGAAGCGGCCGATGCCGAACGCCCAGCCCGAGCCGTTGGAGCGCACCGCCGTCGGATAGATCATGCCGGAGGCGGCATTGATGCCGAACTGCAGCCCGAGGACACAGAAGCCCGCGACGAAAGCCGACGCGAGCACCATCGGCTGCGAGATCTGCGAGAAATATCCGATGCCGGCGATCGCCGGCACGGCGAGTGCGAACAGCACCGTCACCGGCAGGAAGCCCTTCTTGTCCATCGGCCGCGCCAGCAGCAGGCCGCCGATGGTGCCGCCGAGCTGAACGAGCACGTTGGCGAACTGGGCATCGTTGGGCGTGAGGACGTGGGTGCGCTGGAGGATGATCGGCATCCAACCGATCATGAAATAGAAGCCCATCAGGTTCATGCAGAAGCAGAGCCACAGCAGCGGCGTGATGTAGGCGAGGCCGCCCTTGAAGAGGTGATGCGGCGACAGGCTCCGGCTGGTCTTGCCTTCGTCGGCGATGACGAACTGCGTGCCCGGCCCGACATTGGCGTCGGGCGCGAGCCGGCGGATCATGGTCTCGGCCTGAGCGCGCTTGTTGCGCACGACCAGGAACTTGAGCGATTCAGGCAGGAAGAAGAAGGCCAGCACGGCCATCACCAGCGGCGCCACGCCGCCGATCACGAACACCGCCTGCCAGCCATAGGTCGGCGCGATATAGACCGCGGCGAGACCCGGGAAAACGCCGCCCAGCGTAATGCCGACGAACATCACGATGATGAGCGTCGCGCGCACGCGCCGCGGCGCATACTCGGCGGTCAGTGCGATGAGGTTCGGCAACAGGCCGCCGATGCCGAGGCCGGCGAAGAAGCGCAGCGTGCGCAGCGTGTCGAGATCGCTCGCCCAGGCGCAGGCCAGGGTGAAGACGCCGAAGATGACGCACGCGATCATGGTCGCGGTCTTGCGGCCGAAGCCGTCGCCGACGTAGCCGAGGATCGGCGCGCCGAACAGCATGCCGAACAGGCTGGCGCTGATCACCGTGCCCATGAAGAGGCCGGGATTGGTGATGCCCCAGGCGTGCATCACCAGCGGCGCGGCCGATGCGATCGCGGAGATGTCGTAGCCGTCGAAGTTGATGATGAGGAACGACCAGATGATGATCGCCCAGGTGAAGCCGTCGAGCTTGCGATCGTCGATGATGCGCGCGACGTCGACCGTCGGTGCGGAAGCCATGCGATTTCTCCTCCCCGTGGATGGCCGCCTTGCGCCGGCGGTTGATTTCGATTTCGGCAATTATCGGTGTCGCGCGCCGCGGCGTCAAATTGGGATTGGGCCCACTTCGCGCGCTGGCCGGCGCGCCGCCGGGCGGTATATAATGCGCCATGCAAATCGTCCTGCCGATCCTGGTCGTGATCGCCATGCTCGCGACGCTCGGGACGCTGCTTTTCGGCGTGTTCTGGATGGCGCGCGGTGGCGACCCGCAGCGCGCCAACGTGATCATGCGCTATCGCATCTGGTTCCAGGGAACGGCGCTGCTGCTGTTCTTCATCTTCATGATGCTCTATCGGCGCTGAGGCGCTGATGGTCAAACTCACGCGCATCTACACCCGCGGCGGCGACAAGGGACAGACCGCACTCGTCGGCGGCAAGCGGGTGCCGAAACAGCATCTGCGCGTCGCCGCTTACGGCACGGTCGACGAAGCCAACGCCGCGCTCGGCCTGGCGCGGCTGCACACCACCGACAACATCGACACCATGCTCGGCCGCATCCAGAACGACCTGTTCGACGTCGGCGCCGACCTGGCGACGCCGCATACGGGCCGCAAAGCGAAGGGCGCGCTGCGCGTCGTGCCGGCGCAAACCGAACGGCTCGAGCGCGAAATCGATGCGCTCAACGCCGAGCTCGAGCCGCTCGAATCCTTCGTCCTGCCCGGCGGCACACCCTTTGCGGCGGCTTTGCATCTGGCGCGCACCGTCGTGCGGCGGGCCGAGCGCACCGTCGCGGCGCTCGGCGCCAAGGAGAGGATCAATCCCGAGGCGCTCAAATACCTCAACCGGCTGTCGGACCATCTCTTCGTCCTGGCACGCCACGCCAACGACCAGGGACGGTCCGACGTGCTGTGGAAGCCGGGCGCAAACCGTTGATTTCCGCGGGCTATCGCCCGCCTGATCCGTGAAATTTCTGTTACACGAATTCCTTGCGTTCACGTTGTGCGCGTGCACAATTCCTCGCCGCATTGCAGCAAAACAGGCTGAACGACCCGATCATGAAGGTTCTCGTCGCCGTCAAGCGGGTGATCGACTTCAACGTCAAGATCCGCGTCAAGGCGGACGGCAGCGGCGTCGAGACCGCCAACGTCAAGATGTCGATGAATCCGTTCGACGAGATCGCCGTCGAGGAGGCGGTGCGCCTCAAGGAGGCGGGCACGGCCAGCGAGATCGTCGCGGTGTCGATGGGCGCGGCACAATGCCAGGAAACCATCCGCACCGCGCTCGCCATGGGTGCCGATCGCGGCATTCACGTGTTAAGCGACGTCGAGCTCCAGCCGCTGGCGGTGGCGAAGCTGCTCACGGCCATCGTCGCGAAGGAACAGCCCCTTCTCGCGATCCTGGGCAAGCAGGCAATCGACGACGATTGCAATCAGACCGGCCAGATGCTGGCGGCACTGCTCGGCTGGGGCCAGGCAACTTTTGCCTCGAAGCTCAAGCTCGAAGGCGACGCCGCGACGGTGACGCGCGAAGTCGACGGCGGGCTCGAGACGGTGAAGCTCGCCCTGCCCGCGGTAGTGACGACCGACCTCCGGCTCAACGAGCCGCGCTACGCCTCGCTCCCCAACATCATGAAGGCGAAGAAGAAGCCCATCGAACAGGTCACCCCCGAAGCGCTCGGCGTCGACCCCAAGCCGCGGCTGCAGACGCTCAAAGTCGCCGAGCCGCACAAGCGACAAGCCGGCAAGAAGCTCGGCTCGGTGGCGGAGCTGGTCGACAAGCTCCGGAACGAGGCGCGGGTGATCTGATGGCGGTTCTCGTCCTGGCCGAGCACGACGGAAAGAACCTGAAGCCGGCGACGCTCAACACCATTGCGGCGGCGGCGAAGCTCGGCGATGTCCACGTGCTGGTGGCGGGATCGGGCTGCGCCACCGCGGCCGCGGCGGCGGCCAAAGTCGCCGGCGCCGCCAAAGTGCTGGTCGCCGACGACGCGATCTACGCCCATCCGCTGGCCGAGGACCTGGCGCGATTGCTGGTCGGCCTCGCGAAGGGCTATTCCCATCTGCTGGCGCCGGCGACGACGTTCGGCAAGAACGCGATGCCGCGCGTCGCCGCGCTGCTCGACGTGGCGCCGATCTCCGACATCTCGGGCGTGGTTTCCGCGGACACGTTCGAAAGACCGATCTATGCCGGCAACGCCATCGCCACGGTCAAGTCGCCCGATCCGATCAAGGTGATCACGGTGCGCGCGACGGCGTTTCCGGCGGCCGACGCATCCGGCGGCAATGCGCCGGTCGAGACGATCGCGGCCGCCGGCGGCGCCGGGCTGGCGCAATACGTCGGCGCCGAGCTCGCCAAGAGCGAGCGGCCCGAGCTCACCGCGGCGCGCGTCATCGTCTCGGGCGGGCGCGGCCTGCAGTCGGGCGACAATTTCAAGCTGCTGGAGAGCCTCGCCGACAAGCTCGGCGCCGCGGTCGGCGCCTCGCGCGCCGCGGTCGACGCCGGCTTCGTGCCCAACGACTATCAGGTCGGCCAGACCGGCAAGATCGTCGCGCCCGAGCTCTATATCGCCGTCGGCATTTCGGGTGCGATCCAGCATCTCGCCGGCATGAAGGATTCAAAGGTCATCGTCGCGATCAACAAGGACGAGGAAGCGCCGATCTTCCAGGTCGCCGATTACGGCCTGGTCGGCGACCTGTTCGAGATCGTTCCGGCGCTCGACAAGGCGCTCGAAAAAGGCGGCGCGGCATGAAAAAGGGGAGCACCACATGGCGGAGCAAGCGACCACGATCAAGACCGTCGGCATCATCGGCGCCGGCCAGATGGGCAGCGGCATCGCCCATGTGACGGCGCTGGCCGGCTACGACGTCTATCTCGCCGACGTCGACCAGAAGGCGCTCGACCGCGCGATGGGCGTGATCGACAAAAACCTGGCGCGCCAGGTCAAGGGCGGCAAGGTCAGCGAGGCTGACAAGGTGGCCGCGCTGAAGCGGATCAAGACCAGCACCGCGTTCGATCAGTTCAAGGATTGCGACGTGGTGATCGAGGCGGCGACCGAGAACGAGGCGACCAAACGCGAAATCTTCAAGAAACTCGTGCCGAATCTCAAGCCGTCGGCGATCGTCGCCAGCAACACCTCGTCGATCTCGATCACGCGGCTCGCCGCGTCGACCGACCGGCCGGGCCGGTTCATCGGCATGCATTTCATGAATCCGGTTCCGGTGATGGCCCTGGTCGAGCTGATCCGCGGCATCGCCACCGACGAATCGACCTTCGCCGCGATCCGCGAGCTGGCCGTGAAGCTGGGCAAGACGCCGGTCGCGGCCGAGGATTTTCCGGCCTTCATCGTCAACCGCATCCTGCTGCCGATGATCAACGAGGCGGTCTATACGCTCTATGAAGGCGTGGGCTCGGTCGAGGCGATCGATACGGCGATGAAGCTCGGCGCCCATCACCCGATGGGACCGCTCGAGCTCGCCGATTTCATCGGCCTCGATACCTGCCTCGCGGTGATGCAGGTGCTGTACGAGGGCCTCGCCGATTCGAAGTATCGGCCGTGTCCGCTACTGGTCAAATACGTCGAGGCCGGCTGGCTCGGACGCAAGGCCGGGCGCGGATTCTACGATTATCGCGGCGACAAGCCGGTGCCGACGCGGTGAGCGCCGCGATGACATTGCAGCGTAACAATTTTTTGGCTTTAATGCGCGGCAACGGCGGGCTCCAACCCGCCGGGATTTGGAGGCTGGTTGTCAGTCACGCTCGATAGCTGCCCGGCGCTGGTGCTCAATGCGGATTTCCGTCCGCTGAGCTACTTCCCGCTTTCGCTCTGGTCGTGGCAGGAGACCGTCAAGGCCGTCTGCCTCGAGCGCGTCAACATCGTCTCGCAATACGACCGGGTCGTGCGCAGCCCGTCCTTCGAGATGAAGCTGCCGAGCGTCATCTCGCTCAAGGAATACATCCGGATGGCGCGGCGGCCCGCCTTCACGCGGTTCAACGTCTTCCTGCGCGACCGCTTCATCTGCCAGTACTGCGGTGACGGCTTCCCGTCGCACGACTTGACCTTCGACCACGTCGTGCCGCGCTCGCGCGGCGGGCACACGACCTGGGAGAACGTCGTCACCGCCTGCTCGGGCTGCAACCTGCGCAAGGGCAACCGCATCCCGGCCGAGAGCGGGCTACATCCGCGCCACCGCCCGATCCAGCCGACGACGCAGCTGCTGCGCGAGAACGGCCGCACCTTCCCGCCCAACTTCCTGCACCATTCCTGGCGCGACTTCCTCTACTGGGACACCGAGCTCGAGCCGAGCTGATCCCCGCGCGGTCAATCGCGTGAGGTTAATACGCGTTGTTGAGCGGCACCGTCACGGTGGGAATGACCGACGTGTCGCGCGGCGAGGTGACGTTCGGAACCACCGTCTGGCCGATCTGTTCCGCGGTCGGACCGGTGTTGTGGGCCGCCGATATGTCGCTATCGATGGCGCGCGCCGTCGACGGAGCCGGCTCTCCGACCGAGCTGCAGCCGGCAAGCGCCGCCGACGCGGCGAGGCACAAGCAGGCGATCAGACTGCGCATGTCGATCCTCCGTCCCGACCATCGGGAACCCGCCCAGTAGCTAGGCAGCGAATATGGCCATACCGGGAAACAAAATGACGAAATTGGGACGCGGGCGGCGCGGCGCGGCAGGATCCCGGTTTTGTCACGACGCCGCGTCGCGGGCATGTTGAAATGGCGCGATGAGCCTGCTGCGCCACATCCGCGCCTGCAACGCCTGGGATGCGGCGCGCTTCGTGCCGCTGCGGCACGACGGCGCGCGGCTGGGCCTGATCCGCCGCGACAACGCCGCAGAGCTGCGGCGGTTTCCGGCGATTTTCGACGTCGGCGCCGACGCGGTGCGGATCGTCGCCGCGGGCGGCCGCGCCGCGCTCACCGCGCGGATCGACGAAGCGGTCGAGACGCTGGTCGCGCACGGCGTCGTCACCAAGTACCGCCGCGAGTATTTCGCCGTCGCCGAGCGCTGGAGCGCGGTGCCGCGCTTCGACCTCGACCGCGGCGCGGTGCCGTTCTTCGGCGCGCGCGCCTATGGCGTGCATCTCAACGGCTGGCGCCGCGACGGCGGCGCGTTGAAGCTATGGATCGGCCGGCGCGCGCCCGACAAGCTGGTGGCGCCCGACAAGCTCGACAATCTGGTCGCGGGCGGCATCGGCCGCGATCACGGCCTGGTCGAGACGCTGCTCAAGGAAGGCGGGGAAGAGGCGGCGATGCCGCGCGACCTCACCGCGCGCGCCGTGCCGGCCGGCGCGATCTCCTATCGCATGGGCACGCCGGACGGTGTGCGCGACGACGTTTTGTTCGTCTACGATATCGAGATTCCGGCCGAATTTACGCCGCGCAACACCGACGGCGAGATCGTCTCATTCGCGCTGATGGACGCGGCCGACGTGGTGGCGCGGGTGCGCGACACCGACGATTTCAAGTTCAACGTCAACCTGGTGATGATCGACTTCGCGCTGCGCCACGGCGTGATCGGGCCCGACGATCCCGAGTATCTCGATCTCGTCACCGATCTCCACCGGTCGTTCGACTAGGGGGCGCCATGCTGATCGAGTGCCGCGAATGCCGGAACAAGGTCAGCACAACGGCGCGCTTCTGTCCGCATTGCGGCGCGCGCTTCTTCGCCTATCCGCGCTGGCGGCGCTGGATCATCTACGCCGCGCTGTTCGCCGTGCTCGCCATCTGGTTCGATCCGATCGTGCGCTACGGCTATTGGGGCGCCAAACAGGCGATCGCCTACGTCGTGAACATCTGGGCCAGCGGCGGACCGTGAAGCGCTAGGCAAAGCCGGCCATCGCGCGCACTTCGGCGGGCGTCTTGCCGATGGCGCGCAGGCCGCGCAGCGTCACCGCCTGGTCGCGCTTGGCGAAGCGCTTGCCGGCGGCGTCGGCCAGCAGCTTGTGGTGGCGATAGCGCGGCGTCGGATAGCCGAGCAGCGCCTGCAGCAGGCGGTGGATGTCGGTCGCGGCGAACAGATCCTCGCCGCGCGTCACCAGCGTCACGCCCTGGAGCGCGTCGTCGACCGTCACCGCGAGGTGGTACGAGGTCGGCGCGTCCTTGCGCGCCAGCACGACATCGCCGTGCAGCGTCGACGCGGCTTCGACCGGCCCTTCGATCTCGTCCTCCCAGAACAGCGGCCCGGTCATGGCCTGCGCCTTGGCGACGTCGAGCCGCAGCGCATAGGCCAGGCCCTGGCGAATGCGCGCCGCGCGCTCGGATTCGGGAAGGCCACGGCAGGTGCCGGGATAGAGCGGACCGGCGGGACCGTGCGGCGCCGAGACGGCGGCGGCGAGCTCGGCCTTGATGTCGGCGCGGGTGCAAAAGCACGGATAGATCAGCGCCATGGCTTCGAGCCGGGCCAGCGCGGCGCGGTAATCGTCGAGATGCTCCGACTGGCGGCGCACGCCGCCGTCCCAGGCGATGCCGAGCCAGGAGAGATCGTCCTCGATCGCGTCGGCGAACTCGGCGCGGCAGCGGCCGCGGTCGATGTCCTCCATGCGCAGCAGGAAACGGCCGCCGCGCTCGCGGGCGATGCCGAACGCGACCAGCGCCGCATAGGCGTGGCCGAGATGGAGATAGCCGGTCGGGCTGGGCGCGAAGCGGGTGACGACGGACATGGGTGCAACTTAGAGCATGAATCGCCCCCCTCCCATTCCCTCCCCCTCGAGGGGGGAGGGTTAGGGTGGCGGCGATGCGTCGCGCAGGCGTGACAGTCGCCGGCGCTTCGTCTATCGCTGTCGCGTCAAAAACGAGGAGCTCATGGCCGATCATCATCCGCATCCGCCGCATCTGCAGGGCGTCGCGCTACCGCCGGCGTCGGGCAAGCCGCCCGCCAGCGTCGTCGTGCTGCTGCACGGCGTCGGCGCCGACGCCAACGACCTGATCGGCCTCGCGCCCTATTGGGCGCCGGCGCTGCCCGAGACCGAATTCGTCTCGCCCAACGCGCCGTTCCCCTACGACATGGCGCCGATGGGCCGCCAATGGTTCAGCCTGCAGGACCGCTCGCCCGAGGCGATCCTCGCCGGCATCCAAGAGGCGGCACCGATCCTCGACCATTTTCTCGACGAGCTGCTGGCGTCGCGTGGCCTCGATGACTCGCGCCTGGCGCTGGTCGGATTCTCGCAAGGCACGATGATGTCGCTCTATTGCGGCCTGCGCCGTGCCCGCGCGCCGGCCTGCATCGTCGGCTACTCCGGCGCGCTCGCCGGCGCCGCGCGGCTGGCGCAGGAGATCCGCTGCCGGCCGCCGGTGCTGCTGGTGCACGGCGAAGACGATCCGCTCGTGCCGTTCACATCCCTCGACGCCGCGGTGAAGACGCTGACGGCCAACGGCGTGAAAGTGGAATCGCTGGCGCGGCCCGGCCTCGGCCATTCGATCGACGAGGAAGGCCTGAAGCGCGGCGGCGAGTTTCTGACGGCGGCGCTGACGGCGAACGCTCAGTCAGCGCGCTAACGCCCCTCACCCTTCCCTCTCCCCCCATTTGGGGGAGAGGGTTGCTTTGAGTTGGCGAGCAACGCGAGCGTTACTCAAAGCTGGGTGAGGGGTGCCTTGTGCGGCGACGCGTTACGGGCTTGTCGACGTGCGCTGCACAGCGGGCGGCGGCGGCGCGAGATAGGGCGCGAGCTTGGCCGCGGCGTCGGGACCGGTCCAATCGAGCGCGCCCTCGACGCGCCAGACCATGCGGCCGTCGCGGTCGATCAGGACGCTGGTCGGCAGGCCGCGGAGGTGGAACGCCTGGAGGGCGTCGTTCTCGGGATCGAGATAGACCGCGAGCGCGGCGAGCTTGAGCTTGGCCAGGAACGGGTCGACGGCATCGGCGCCGCGGCGGTCCTCGGAGATCGCCAGCACGGTGAGCCGCTTCCCGAGCCGGGCCTGGAGCCGGTCGAGCGACGGCATCTCCTCGCGGCACGGGCCGCACCAGGTCGCCCAGAAGTTGACCAGCACCGGCCGGCCGCGGAAATCGGCAAGCGTCTTGGGCGTGCCGTCGCGCGCGGTGAAGCGCAAGGCCGGCGCTGGCCGCGGCGGGGCGAGCGGGGTAAACTCGAATCCTTCCTCGGCCGGCGGCCCGTTCGCGACGCTTGGCGCGGGTGTGGCGGGCGGAAGCTGGGCGCGGTAATAGAGCAGCAGGCCCAGCGCCGCGACGCACAGGACGACCAAGACCGAAAGCGCCTTCATGAACCTCGTCATTGCCGTCACCCGGGCCGCCGCGCCATGAGCCGCCCGCGCCCATCCGCCGCCAAGCCGCGCAACGCCGCGCGCGGCGGGCGGCTGTCCGGCGAGCCGGCGGAGATCATGCAGCGCATCAACGTCTCGATCGATTTCGACAGGCGGCTCTATGCCCAGGATATCGCCGGATCGCTCGCCCACTGCGCGATGCTGGTGGCGCGGCGGATCATCACGCCCGAGGATGGCGAGGCGATCGCGCGCGGTCTAGAGAAAATTCGCGCCGAGATCGAAGCCGGGCGGTTTCCATTCCGCGTCGAGCACGAGGATATCCACCTCAACATCGAGGCGCGGCTCGGCGAGCTGATCGGGCCGGCGGCGGGCCGGCTCCATACCGCGCGCTCGCGCAACGACCAGGTCGCGACCGACCTCCGGCTGTGGGTGCGCGACGCGATCGACCATCTCGACCGGCACATGACGCTGCTGCAAGCGGCGCTGATCGACCAGGCGGAGACGCATGCCGCCACCGTCATGCCCGGCTTCACGCACCTGCAGACGGCGCAGCCGGTGACCTTCGGCCATCATCTGCTCGCCTATGTCGAGATGCTGGGACGCGACCGCGGCCGCCTGCGCGATTGCCGCAAGCGGCTCAACGAATGTCCTTTGGGCGCGGGAGCGCTCGCCGGCACGTCGTTCCCGATCGACCGCGACAAGACGGCGAAGGCGCTTGCCTTCGACCAGCCGATGGCCAACTCGCTCGATGCCGTCTCCGACCGCGACTTCGCGCTCGAGTTCCTCGCGGCTTGCGCGATATCGGGCATGCATCTGTCGCGCTTCGCCGAGGAGATCGTGCTCTGGCTGTCGCCGCCCTTCGGCTTCATCCGGCTGTCGGACTCCTATACCACCGGCAGCTCGATGATGCCGCAGAAGCGCAACCCCGACGCCGCCGAGCTGGTGCGCGCCAAGACCGGCCGGTTCCTCGGCGCATTCGCGTCGCTGGTCACGGTGATGAAAGGCCTGCCGCTGGCCTATTCCAAGGACATGCAGGAGGACAAGGTGCCGGTGTTCGAGGCCGCCGACACGCTGGAACTGTGCCTCGCCGCGACCGCCGGCATGGTACGCGACATCGCCGTCGACAAGGCGGCGATGCGGCGCGCCGCCGCCGCCGGCCACAGCACCGCCACCGACCTCGCCGACTGGCTCACCCGCAATCTCGCGCTGCCGTTCCGCGACGCGCACCGCATCGTCGGCACGCTGGTCAAGCGCGCCGAGGAGATGGGCACGAGCCTGGCCGATCTGCCGCTCAAGGAAATGCAAACGATCGAGCCGCGCATCACCGCCGCGGCGCGCGAGGTGCTGACGGTCGAGAAATCGGTCGCCAGCCGCGCGAGCCTGGGCGGCACCGCGCCGACGCTGGTCGCGGCCGCGGCCAAGGCGGCGCGCGCGCGGTTTCTGGAAGAGAAGAAGGAGAACAAGAAGAGATGAGGTGGCGCAGGCTTCCGATTCTGATCCTGGTGGCGGCGGCACTGGCACTGGCGCTGCCGCTGGCGTCGTGCGGCAAGAAGAGCGACCCGGCGCCGCCGAAGGATCAGCCGCAGACCTATCCGGGAAAATACCCCAGTGAATGAGTCGGGCTCGTGAGCGCGGCGGTTCCGCATCCCGACGCGCCGGAAATCGCCTATCGCGACGGCGAGCTGTCCGTCGAGGACGTAGCGCTGTCGCGCATCGCGGCGGCGGTCGGCACGCCCTTCTACTGCTACTCGAGCGGCGCCATCGAACGGCAGTACCGGCGCTTCGCTGCGGCCTTCGCCGGCCGCGCCCCGCGGCTGTGCTATTCGGTCAAGGCCAATTCGAATCTGTCGGTGATCGCGACCCTGGCGCGGCTGGGATCCGGCGCCGACGTCGTCTCCGAGGGCGAGTTCCGCCGCGCGCTGGCGGCGGGCATTCCGGGCCAGCGCATCGTCTTCTCCGGCATCGGTAAGACCGAGGCCGAGCTCGCCTTCGCGCTCGAGCATGACGCATATCAGATCAACGTCGAATCGCGCGGCGAGCTCGAGGCGCTGAGCGCGATCGCCCAGCGCGCGGGCCGCGTCGCGCCGGTCGCCATCCGCGTCAATCCCGACGTCGACGCGCGCACGCATCACAAGATCGCCACCGGCAAGAAGGAGAACAAGTTCGGCATCGACCTGGCGCATGCGCCGGACGTTTTCGTCGAGGCCGCGGCGCTGCCCGGCATCGCGCTCAAGGGCATGGCCGTCCATATCGGCTCGCAGCTGACCGCGCTGGGCCCGTTCGAGATCGCCTTCTTGCGCGTGATCGAGCTGTGGCGCGCGCTGAACAACCGCGGCATCAAGCTCCCACGGATCGATTTCGGCGGCGGTATCGGCATCCGCTACCGGGACGAGACGCCACCCTCGATCGAGGAATACGCCGCGGTCGTCGGACACATGACCCAGGGACTCGATGTCGAGCTCGCCTTCGAGCCGGGGCGCTACATCGTCGGCAACGCGGGCGTGCTGGTCACGCGCGTGCTTTACGTGAAGGAGGGCGTGACGCGGCGCTTCGTCATCGTCGACGCGGCGATGAACGACCTGCTGCGCCCGGCGCTGTACGACGCCTGGCACGAGATCGGGCCGGTGAAGCCGCCCGTTGGCCGCGGCCCGGCGCTGGCGCAGAGCGTGGTCGGCCCGGTCTGCGAGACCGGCGATGCCTTCGCCCTCGACCGCTTACTGCCGCCGTTCCGGCCCGGCGACCTGACGGCCATCTTGTCGGCGGGAGCCTATGGCGCGGTGATGAGTTCCAGCTACAATACCCGTCCGCCGACCGCGGAAGTGTTAGTGCGCGGCGGCGATTTCGCGGTGATCCGCGAACGGCCAAGCTACGACGCGCTGCTGGCGCGCGACCGGATGGCGCCGTGGCTCGCCGGGCGTTGACGACTGGACCAGGGATTTGCGCGATCAAAAGCGCCCCGATTTTGTCACCGAGCCGGACACGCGGCCGCGGCTCGGCGCGCGCCTGGCGCTGGCCCGTCTCGCGCTCGGCTGGGAGCGGATCTGGCCGGCGCTGTGGCCGGCGCTGTTCGTCGCCGGAGCGTTTCTCGCGCTGGCGCTGTTCGACGTTCCCGCCCGCTTGCCCGCCTGGGCGGCCGCGGCGCTGCTCGGACTCTTCGTCGCCGCGCTGATCGCCACGCTGACGCTCGGCGTGCGCGACCTGCGGCTGCCGTCGCACGCGGCCGCCCGGCGGCGGCTCGAGACCGCGAGCGGCCTCGCGCACCGGCCGCTCGCCGCGCTCGAGGACACTTTGGCGAGCGCGGAGGATCCGGCAAGCGCCGCGCTGTGGCACGTGCATCAGGCGCGCATGGCGGAGGCGGCGCGCGCGCTCCGCGTCGGGTCGCCGCGCGCCGGCCTGCTGCGTCGCGACCCCTATGCGCTGCGCGTCGCGCTCAGCCTGGCGCTGTTGCTCGCCACGATCGACGCGGGCGCCGACGCACCGGCGCGCATCGTCCGCGCGCTCAATCCCGAGCTCGCGTTCGGCGGCAGCGGCGGAGCGGCGGTGGCGCTCGACATCTGGGTGAGCCCGCCGCAATACACCGGCCTGCCGCCGCAATTCCTGTCGACGCAGGGCGCCGCTGGGACGGTTGCCGTACCAGTCGGCAGCACGGTGCTGGCGCGGGTGCATGGCGGCGACGCGCGGCCCAAGCTAGTCGTCGACGGCAGCGCCACACCGATGACCAAGATCGACGACGGCGACTACAAGGGCGAGATCACGATCAAGGCGGGAACGCGGCTTGCCGTCGACCAGGGCTGGAGCACGCTGGGATCGTGGCCGATCACCGTTATGCCCGACAATCCTCCGACCGTCGCCTTAGTCCGGCCGCCGCAGCGTACCGCGATGGGCGCGCTGCATCTCGAATACGACGCCAAGGACGATTACGGCGTCGAGAAGGTCACCGCGCTGATCCGCCGGCCCGACGATCCGAGCGGCCAGACCCTGACGCTCGACCTGCCCCTGCCCGACCGCCACCTCAAGGACGTCCACGGCACGAGCTTCAACGACCTGACGGCGAGCCCGTGGGCCGGCGTGCGGGTGCGGATCCAGCTGCAGGCGGCCGACGCGCTCGGCCAGACCGGCGACAGCGAGATCATGGAGCTCGTGCTGCCCGAGCGCATCTTCCACAATCCGATCGCGCGCGCCCTCGTCGACGAGCGCAAGGAGCTGACGCGCCGTCCGGGCGACCGCGAGCCGGTGGCCGACGCACTCGAGGATTTGTCGGCGCAGCCCGGCCTCTACGACGACGACATCGTCGCGTTCCTCGGCATGCGCACCGCCGCCGACCGGCTGCTGCTCGACCGCGACGCCGACGCCGTTCACTCGGTGCAGCAGCTGCTGTGGGATACGGCGGTGCGCATCGAGGATGGCGGCGCCCGGCTGAACCAAAATGCGCTGCGCCAGTCGATGCAGTCGCTGCAGGACGCGCTGACGCGCAACGCGCCCCAATCCGAGATCGACCGCCTGATGCAACAGCTGCAGCAGCAGATCGACCGCTATCTCCGGGCGCTCGCGCAGCAGATGCGGCGCCAGAACCCGCAAGCGGCGCAAACGCCGATCGATCCGTCGCGCATGCTGACCAGCCAGGACCTGCAGCGCATCCTCGATCGCGCGCGCGAGCTGGCGCGCATCGGCGCGCGCGCCCAGGCGCGCGACATGCTGGCGGAGCTCCAGGAGCTGCTCGAAAATCTGCGCAGCGCGCGGCCGATGCAGATGCAGGGTTCGGCGGGTTCGCTCGACGCGATGCAGGACCTGACGCGCCGCCAGGAGCGGCTGCTCGACCAGAGCTTTCGCCAGTCGCGCAGCCGCGGCGCGCAGCGCGGCAACGGTGCCGCGGCGCAGGAGGCGCTGCGGCAGGCGCTCGGCGACATGATGCGCCGGCTGGGCGAGAACGGCGGCGCCGTTCCGCAGCCGATGGCGCGCGCCGACCGCGCCATGCGCAACGCGGTCGAGGCGCTCAAGCGCGGCGCTCCCGGCCAGGCGATCGGGCCGCAGACCGATGCGGTGGACGCGCTGCAGCAGGCGGCGCGCGAAATTGCCCGGAAGATGGGAAGTGCAGACACGAGCGCGTTCGGCGGTCCCGGCGACAGCGACCAGCCGCGAGTCCGGCGCGATCCGTTCGGCCGGCTGTTGCCGAACGACGACGGCAACGGGGTCGACGACGGCGGCGCGCTGCGCATGGGCAAGGCGCAGAACGACTATGCGCTCGAGAAGGCGAAGCAGATTCTCGACGAGCTGCGCCGGCGCGCCGGCGAGCCGGACCGCCCGCCGCTCGAGCACGACTACATCGACCGCCTGTTGCAGGAATTCTAGGCGCGGACGCCGGCGGGACGGCGCGTCTCACTCGTTGGCGGCGTCGCCGTCAGGCTCCTGTTCGGCTTCGAGCTTGGCGGCGCGCTCGTCGAATTCCTTCGCCATCTCGAGCAGCGTCGCGACGACGTCGGGAACGGCGATCGCGTGCGCCAGCCGCCGACAGCGCGCTGCTTGGAGTCGTAGATAGGCCGCCTGCGACATGGCGGATCACCGGATCGACTGTGGCACAACCGTGGTTCGTCGATCACGCTCTTAACACAGGAGCGACGGAAATTGCGAGGGGGTTAGGCCGTTTTCTCCGGGGGGCTCGCTGACCCGCAGGAGGCGCAGCTCGTGACCGACGACCTCGACGAAATCCGTTTTCTCGAGGAAAAGGCCGCCCAGTTCCGCGCCCTGGCGCAGCGGTTTCGGCCGCCTGCGGGCAACGAGCTGGTGCAGATCGCCGAGGAGTTCGAGCAACGCGCGCGCGATCTGCGCCGGCGGCGCTCTACGGATTTTGGAGCGTGACGACGACGCCGGTGGCATCGGCGGTCGGCTGCTGGTAGGTGGTGTGGAACGACGCCGAGGCGCCGGGCCCGAGTTCGGCGATGCCGGCCGAGAAGGTCCACGAGGTCAGCGGCTTGTCGTTGGCGTCGCGCAGCGTCACCTTGAGCGGCGGCACGCGCCGGCGCGCCGACGAGAGATTGACGATCCGGCCGTCGATCACCAGCACCGACTGACCGTTTTCGACCGCGCGCCGGGGCGCGACGTCGCGCAGCGCGAGCCCGGGACCGAAATCCGGCATGCTGGCGGCGAGGCCGAGCCGGCTGTAGATCCGCGCCGATTGCGGCACCAGCGCCATCACCCGGTCGCGCATGAAGATCGCGCCCCAGCCGGCGCCAGCCAGCACCAGCAGCAGCACGAGCAGCGCGACCAGCTTGCCCCACGACCGGCGGCGGCGCTGAATCGCCGGCAAGCCGCGCCGCTCGACCACGCCCGGCGTCGGCTCGGGCACGGGCTCGGTGAGATCGATTCGCGACGTCGCGTGCTCGGGAGGCGCCTGGTACCAGGTGTGGCCGCAGCTGCCGCAGCGAACCATGCGGCCCTGCACGCCGAGCTTCTGCGTGTCGACGAGGTAGCGCGTCGAACAGGTCGGACAGGTGACGATCATCGCCGCTCCGGTGCCGGCACGCCGCGATGGCGGCGGTCGTCTCTTATACCGCGCTCTTGGCGACGCACGGAAGCGCGCCGCGGCGGCGCAGGCGGAGCGTCTCGTTTGCGATCCGCTTTGTCGGTTGTCACGGCCGGGCCCGTCCCGGCCATCCACGACTTGAAGGCGTGGATGCCCGGCACTTCGGCCGGGCATGACGATGAAAGGAAGCCAGCGATCGGATCGGAGCCGCGGCGGCGCGGCACCTTTACCGGTCCGGCCGCCGCATGCCATCTTGCGCCGATGGTGCGATTCGAGAACGTCGGCATGCGCTATGGCACCGGGCCCGAGGTGCTGCGCGACATCACCCTGCGGCTCGAGACGGGCTCGTTCCACTTCCTCACCGGCCCGTCGGGCGCCGGCAAGACGAGCCTCCTGCGCCTCGTCTATCTCGCCGAGCGGCCGTCGCGCGGCTTGATCTCGCTGTTCGGCGAGGATTTGTCGCGGCTGACGCGCGCCGCGCTCGCGCCGCTGCGGCGCCGGATCGGCATCGTCTTCCAGGATTTCCGGCTGATCCCGCATCTCTCGGCCTTCGACAACGTGGCGCTGCCGCTGCGCGTCGCCGGCATGGCCGAGGCGAAGCTCCGCGACAACGTGCGCGAGATGCTCGAATGGGTCGGATTGGCCGACAAGCTCGACGCCAGGCCGCCGACGCTGTCGGGCGGCCAGCAGCAGCGCGTCGCCATCGCGCGCGCGGTGGTGGCGCGGCCCAAGCTGCTGATCGCCGACGAGCCGACCGGCAACGTCGACGACGCGATGGCGCAGCGGCTGATGCGACTGTTCGAGGAGCTCAACAAGCTCGGCACGACGCTGATCATCGCCACGCACAACGCGGCGCTGGCGCGGCAGTTCGGCCGGCCGGTGCTGCATCTCGAGGCGGGCGAGCTGACCGCCGCGGCGGCGGCGTGGGCGGCGTCGTGAGCCGGCCGGGCCTCGCCATTCCGTTCGGCCGCGACGGCGGCAGCCGCTTCCTGCCGGCGCTGACGCTGCTCATGGTGTTCCTGGCGGGGCTGGCGCTTGCCGCGGTCATGGACCTCGAGCGCGCGCTTGCGCGCTGGGACCAGAGCCTGACCGGCACGCTGACGGTCGAGCTGCCGGCGGCGACGGGCGCGGGCGACAAGAGCCTCGACGCCGCGCTTGCGGCGCTGCGGGTCGCGCCCGGCGTTACCAGCGCGACGCCGATCGACAGCGCCGCCACTGCCAAGCTGGTCGCGCCGTGGCTCGGCGCATCGCTGTCGCCCACCGATCTCGAGCTGCCGCGGCTCGTCGACGTGCGGCTCGACCCGGCGGCGCGGCCCGACCTCGCCGCCCTGCGCGCGCGGCTCGCCAAGGCGGCGCCGGGCGCGACGCTCGACGATCATCAGCTGTGGCTCGACAATCTCGCGCGCTTCGCGCGTTCGGCCGAGCTGACCGCGCTCGGCATTCTCGCCCTCATCGGCGGCGTCGCGGTAATCAGCGTGTCGTTCGCCACGCGCACCGGCCTCGCCGTCCACCACGACGTGATCGAGCTCCTGCACCTGATGGGCGCGCGCGACGGCTATGTCGCGCGCCAGTTCGAGCGTCAGGCACTGCGTCTGGCGCTGATCGGCGGCGCCGGCGGTCTGGCGCTGGCGGTGGCGGCGCTGCTGGCGCTCGGCCATGCGACTGGCGCCGCGGCGTTCCTCGGCGAGCGCGTGACGCTGCTGCCGACGCTGCACCTGCGCGGCTGGAACTGGGCGGTGCTGGCGGTGCTGCCGGTAGTGGCCGGGCTCGTCGCCATGGCGACCGCGCGGCTGACCGTGCTCGCGACGCTGCGGCGCCTGCCGTGAGGGCGCTGCGGCGGCTCGTCCTGGTGCTCGGCGCCGTCTCGGCCGTGTGGCTCGCCGGTCTGATCTGGTTTGCCGATCAGATTCCGGACGCCGTCGCCGACACGACGACCCATACCGACGCCATCGTCGTGCTCACCGGCGGCAGCCAGCGCGTCGAAGGCGGATTGCAGCTGCTGGCCGCCGGCATGGGCAAGACGCTGTTCGTCACCGGCGTCTTCCCCGGCGTGCAGGTGCCGGCGCTGTTGCACGGCGCCAACGCTCCGGAGACTCTCACGTGCTGCATCGTGCTCGACCATACCGCCGGCAACACTACCGGCAACGCGGTCGAGACCGCCGCCTTCATGCGCAAGCAGCGTTATCAGTCGCTGCGGCTGGTGACCTCGGCCTATCACATGCCGCGCAGTCTGCTCGAATTCTCACGCGCCATGCCCGACATTACCATCGTGCCCAACCCGGTCTTCGCCGGGAACGTGAAGCAGGGCCAGTGGTGGGAGTGGCCCGGCACGCTCAACCTGATCGTGACCGAATACGTCAAGTATCTCGCCGCCGCCGTCAGGCCGGCGCTGATCCACGAGGCGCAGGGCGAAACGTGATCGGTCTAGATCGAGACGGTTTCCCTCGCCCAGCTTTGGATAAGGCTCGCCCTTTGTCATTCGTCCTTCGAGACGCCACGCGCCCTCATCCTGAGGAGCGAAGCGTCTCGAAGGAGAGAGCGCGTGGCTCCTCAGGACGAGGAGTTAAGGCTCGCCAACCCAAAGCAACCCTCTCCCCCAATTCGGGGGAGCGGGAAGGGTGAGGGGCGTGATTCGATCTTGACCGATCATGCTCCGGACCGGGCCGCTGTGATCGTCGTCCGCTCGCTCGCCTTCCAGCTCGCGTTCTGGAGCTGGACGACGCTGCTCGCCTTCGCCGGGCTGCCCTTCCTGCTCGGCACGCGCCGCGCCATGATGCGCTTCGGCACGTTCTGGTCGCGCGGCACGCTGGCGCTGCTGCGCTGGATCGTCGGGCTCGACTACGAGGTGCGCGGCCGCGCGCACCTGCCCGCCGGCCCGGTCATCGTCGCGATGAAGCACCAGTCGGCGTGGGACACCTTCGCCGCGCCGGTGCTGTTTCCCGATTGCGCCGCGGTCATCAAGCGCGAGCTCGGCTGGCTGCCGTTCTACGGCTGGTACACGGTCAAGGCCGGCTCGATCACCGTCGATCGCGGCGCGGCGGCGCGCGCCCTACGGCGCATGGTGGCGCGCGCGGAGGACGCGGCGGCCGACAATCGTCCGATCGTGATCTTTCCGCAGGGCACGCGCACCGCGGTCGACGCGCAGCGGCCTTACCTGCCGGGCGTCGCTGCGCTCTATCAGCAGCTGCGCCTGCCGGTGGTGCCGGTCGCGGTCAACTCCGGACTGTTCTGGGGCCGGCGCCATTTCATGCGGCGGCCGGGCACCGTCGTGGTCGAGATCCTGCCGCCGATCCCGCCCGGCCAGCCGCGGCCGGCGTTCATGGCCGAGCTCGAGCGCCGCATCGAGGCGGCCACCGACGCGCTGGTTGCGGAAGGCCGGGCGCACGGCCACGGTCCCTGGGATTCCTGGGGATAGGTTTGTGGATAAGTCTCGTCGGCGACCGCTCACCGCCGCTAAATCCGTGGATAAATTCGGCTTTTTGCGCACGCCGGGGCATAGAAAACAAAGCACGAACCCGCTATATTGAGGCCTAAGCCGCGCCCCAATAGGCGCGGCGTTCTCATCGCCTCGGGACGTGCCACCATGCCCGCCGTCGCCTCGATCTCGCAGCAGATCTGGGACATGAAGTACCGCCTCAAGACGCCGGAAGGCGGCGCGATCGACCGCACCATCGAGGACACGTGGCGGCGCGTCGCCTCGGCGCTCGCCGCGCCCGAGCGCGACCAGGCGCTGTGGACCGACCGCTTCACCGAGGCGCTCGCCGATTTCAAGTTCCTGCCGGCGGGCCGCGTCGTCGCCGGCGCCGGCAGCGGCCGCAACGTCACGCTGTTCAACTGCTTCGTCATGGGCACGATCGACGACGACATGGGCAGCATCTTCACGCATCTGCGCGAAGCGGCGCTGACCATGCAGCAGGGCGGCGGCATCGGCTACGACTTCTCGACGCTCCGGCCCAAGGGCGCGCCGGTGAAGGGCGTCGGCGCCGACGCCTCGGGACCGCTGTCGTTCATGGACGTGTGGGACGCGATGTGCCGCACCATCATGAGCGCCGGCTATCGCCGCGGCGCGATGATGGCGACGATGCGCTGCGACCATCCCGACATCGAGGCCTTCATCGAGGCGAAGCGCGAACCCGGCCGGCTGCGCATGTTCAATCTTTCGGTGCTGGTCACCGACGCCTTCATGCAGGCGGTGAAGGAAGGCGCGCCGTGGGAGCTGAGCTTCGCGGGCACGACCTTCAAGGTGATTGCCGCGCGCGAGCTGTGGGACAAGATCATGCGCGCGACCTATGCCTATGCCGAGCCGGGCGTGATCTTCATCGACCGCATCAACCGGCTCAACAATCTCTATTACGCCGAGACCATCAGCGCGACCAATCCGTGCGGCGAGCAGCCGTTGCCGCCCTATGGTGCGTGTCTCCTGGGCTCGATCAATCTCGCCGTGCTGGTGAAGGAGCCGTTCACGGCGAAGGCGCGGCTCGACCTCGACGCGCTCGACCGGCTGGTGCCGCTCGCCGTGCGCATGATGGACAACGTCATCGACGTGTCGCGTTTCCCGCTCGAACAGCAGATGAAGGAGGCCAAGGCCAAGCGGCGCATCGGCCTCGGCGTCACCGGCCTGGCCGACGCACTGATCCTGTGCGGATTGCGCTACGGCTCGGCCAAGGCGGTGGCGACGACCGAGGCGTGGATGCGGGCGATCGAGCGCGCGGCCTATCTCGCCTCGACCGAGCTCGCGCGCGAGAAAGGCGCCTTCCCGCTCTTCGACAAGGAGAAGTATCTCGCCGGCGAGAAGATCAAGGGCCTCGACGCCGAGATCCGCGCCGCCATCGCCGCCAACGGCATCCGCAACGCTCTCCTCACCTCGGTCGCGCCGACCGGCACGATCTCGATCTTCGCCGACAACGTGTCGTCGGGGCTCGAGCCGGTGTTCAGCTTCAAGTACACGCGCAACGTGCTGATGCCGGACGGCACGCGGCGCGAGGAAGAGGTCTCGGACCACGCCTATCGCCTGTTCCGCCGGTTGAAGGGCGACGGCGCGCCGCTGCCCGATTATTTCGTCGACACCCAGGCGCTGGCGCCCGCCGACCACGTGGTGATGCAGGCGGCGGTGCAGAAATACGTCGACAGCTCGATCTCCAAGACGATCAACGTGCCGGCCGACTTCCCGTTCGAGCAGTTCAAGGACGTCTATCTCCAGGCCTACGAGCTCGGCTGCAAGGGCTGCACCACCTATCGGCCGAACGAGGTCACCGGCGCGGTGCTCGAGGCCAAGCCCGAGACGCGCGCGGCGAAACAGGCCGAGTTGCCGCTGCCGGCGCCGCAGGCGCGGCCGGCCGACGTCTTCGAGGGCGGCGGCATTGTCTATATGACGCAGCCGCTGTCGCGGCCCGAGGCACTGCCCGGCCACACCTACAAGGTGGGCTGGCCGCTGAGCGAGCACGCGCTCTACGTCACCATCAACGACATCGTGCAGGACGGCCGGCTCAGGCCGTTCGAGATCTTCGTCAACTCCAAGAACATGGAGCACTACGCCTGGACCGTGGCGCTGACGCGCATGATCAGCGCGGTGTTTCGGCGCGGCGGCGACGTGTCGTTCGTGGTCGAGGAATTGAAGGCGGTGTTCGATCCGCGCGGCGGCGCCTGGATGGAGGGCCACTACGTGCCGTCGATCCTGGCGGCGCTCGGCAACGTGATCGAGCAGCACATGATCGAGATCGGATTTATTCAGCCCAAGACCGCGCCGGCATCGGTCGAGGCCCAGCGCCAGGTGGTCAACCTGCCGGGGCAGAACCCCGGCCTGCGCCAGTGCCCGAAATGCGGCCAGGCGACGCTGATCCGCATCGAGAACTGCGACCAGTGCACGAGCTGCGACTATTCGAAGTGCGGGTGAGTCGTACGAATTACCCGCGAAGGCAAGTGTGCCTTCGCATGGCGGGCTCTACGAGCAGCCGGCATTAAGGAAAAGCGCGGGTATCCCGGCGATGGTGCAAACGAAAAAAGAAAGAAGAGTAAGTCACAGACTTCCCGATGATCGGCGCAGGCTGAGTGCAATCGGTATGATTGCTCTTCGCCACGGTCAACTCGACAATCAACTACGGATGTTAATTAAAGACCTTACTGACGTGACCAAGAAGGAAGCCTTGGATGCGACAGTAAGGGACGGCTCGCGCGAACTGCGCTACCGGATACGTAAACTTGCAAAGCGTCGTCTTGGCGATGGCACTGCACTCGTTAAGCTGCAAGCGCTTTTGACTCAAGCAGGACGAGCGACAACGAGATTCAGGGTCAGAGTAGATTTGTCGGCAGTCGGTATACGCGCCACCGAAATTTTTTGATACGAACGAAGCGGATGCCATGGCCCGCGACTATAGCTAGACCGCCGTTTCGCGGCGACGGGTTGCTTCCCCGGTCCGGAGACGCTAGACTTGGCTCCAATTTGGAGCCGATTCGGAGCCAAGCGGTGTCCCTCAACCTGTCGATCAAGAACGCACCCGATCACGTCGTGCGCCGCCTCAAGGCGCGCGCCCAGCGCAACCACCGGTCGCTGCAGGGCGAACTGCTGGCCATTGTCGAGGCGGCCGTCGAGGCGCGGCATCCCCTCACGCCCGCGGAGGTGTCGGCGGAGGTCGGTCGCCTGAAGCTGCGCACACCCGCCGAAAGCGCCCGGATCGTCCGCCGGGACCGGAATGGCCGTTAAGGTCGTCGACGCCTCGGCTCTCGGCGCGCTGCTGTTCGGCGAGCCGGAAGGCCGTGCCGTCGCGGACCGGCTGCGCAACGCCGAGTTGATCGCACCGTCCCTCCTCGGGTTCGAGGTCGCCAATATCTGCCTCAAGAAGATTCGCCGGCATCCGGCCCAGCGCGACGCGCTGCTCGAGGCGTTCGGCATGGCGAGCCGCATGCCGATTGCGACCGTCGAGGTCGAGCATGCCGACGCGCTCGGGTTGGCCGAGGAAACGGGTCTGAGCGCCTACGACGCGAGCTACCTGTGGCTATCACGCCGGTATGGCGGAGAGCTCGTGACGCTCGACAAGCGCCTCACGGCCACCGCTCGGCGGTCCGCATCTGCAAGGTGATCGAGCGGCACATGATCGAGATCGGGTTCATTCAGCCCCGGTCCGCGCCGGCCGCGGTCGAAGCTCGGCGCCAGGTGGTCAACCTGCCCGGGCAGAACCCCGGCCTGCGCCAGTGCCCGAAATGCGGCCAGGCGGCGCTCATCCGCATCGAAGACTGCGACCAGTGCACGAGCTGCGACTACTCGAAGTGCGGGTGAGTTGACGCCCTGATACTCGACGATTTCGACCAGTTGTGTTGAATTTCCATCGGCATTTGCATATCGACTTCACATCAGCCGGGCCTTATCTTTCTGTCATGACTGGGGACTTCGATAACGTCGCTCTCGAACATCTTCGCGCAATCCGTAGCGATATCGGCGGGTTGAAAGAAGACATGCGCGAGGTGAAATCGCGCCTCGGCACGCTCGAAGAACAATACGCGAGCGTGCCGCGCCGGCTGGACCGCCTCGATGAGCGTGTCGGCCGCATCGAGCGACGGCTTGAGCTGACACCGACTCCTTGAGACGCGCAGGCTGCGCGGCCTCAACTGCGCTAAGCCTAAATTAACCACGCTCGCGCGCGCCGCGCCAAAGCTTCCTTTACCCGCGCGCTTTAGACTCCAGCGCATGGCCATCGAGGTGTCATCCGGCGGCGCCGCGCGGCGCGGCGTTCGCGCATCCGCCGCGCTGACCGCCGGCTATTGGGCGCTGGCGTTGGTTCCCGTTGCGGCGCTGTTCGTGCTCGCGGTGCTGTCGCCGCCGATGGCGATGAACGACTATCTGAGCGACGACGCCTATTACTACCTGCGCGTCGCGGCCAACATCGCGCGCGGTGCCGGCTCCACCTATGGCAACCTGGTGCCGACCAACGGCTACCATCCGCTGTGGCAGCTCGCGCTGGTGCCGGTGTTCTGGCTCATCCGCGCGCCCGATCAAGCGATACCGGCGGTGTTCGCGATCGCGTCCGCGGCGTGGATTGCCTGCGTCGTTCTCTATCGCCGTATCGGCCAACTGTGCGACGCCGAAGCGGCGTTCCTGCTCGGCGGGCTCTATCTCTGCTGGCTCGGCACCTTCGCGCTGCCGGGCGGCGCCGGCCTCGTCTTCCTCGGCATGGAGACGACGCTGGCGCTGCCGCTCGCGCTATGGCTGATCGAATGGAGCCTGAGTCGCGCGATCTTCACGGCCGCGCCGCAATCGCCGCGCACGCTGCTGACCATCGGCGCAGTGCTGACGCTCCTCTGCTTGGCGCGGCTCGACGCCGTGTTCATCGCCGGCGCCACGATCGCCGCGTTTGTCCTCGTGCGGCGGCAGCGCGGCTGGCACGCGAGCCTGCGCGACGGCATTGTCATGGGCGCGCCTCTCGCCATCACGCTGCTGATCTACATGGCGACGAACCAGGTGCTATTCGGCGCGGCGATGCCGGTCTCGGGCGCGGCCAAGGCGCTGGGCGGACCGTTCCTCAATTTCAATCCGCTGATCGCCTCGCTGTGGGGCGCCAGCACTTTGCAGCTGCGCACCATTCCGCTCGGCCTCGTGTTCGTCGCCGCGCCGGCGACGGTGCTGGCGCTGGCTTGGCGCAAGACTGGCGACCGCGACACCGACGGGGCGCGCACGCAGCTTCTCGTCATCGCCGCCGTGCTGCTCGCCGGCGTCGCGCTGCACCTGGTCTATCTCTGCGTCGGCTCGAGCTGGCCGATCTGGGCGTGGTACGGCTATGGCCGCGCGCTGCTCGGCGCGATCGTCGTGCCGCTGGCGCTGGCGGCGGTGTGGCGCCGCTGGATCGCGGTGCCGATGGTGGTCGCCGTGACCGTCGCACTCCTGGCGCTGGGCAGCGGCGCGGTCGTTGCCAAGCGCCTCGCGCTCGGCGACAACCGGTCCTCCTATTGGGTGCATGCCGAGCGCGACGCGGCGCAACTCAACGCGATCCTGCCAGCCGACGCCGTGGTGGCAATGGGCGATCTCGCCGGCAGTCTCGGCTATCGGCTCGCGCGGCCGATGGTGCAAATCGAGGGCCTGGTCGAAGGCGCCGAATATCTTCGCGCCTTGCGGCAGCCGGGCGGCTGGCAGAGCTATTTCCGCGCGCGCGGCGTGACATACATCGCCGCCGCCGATTATCGCCTGCAGAGCTGCGCCGACGCTGTGCCCGGCTGTCACGTCATCGTCGAGCCCAAATTCGGCGAAGGGCCGAAAGTGCGCATGCACGTGCGCGATACCGACGTCGTGTTCCACGACCGCGACCTGACGGTGTGGCGCTATCGGCCGGAGATTCAGGCGCCGTCGCGATAAATCGAGGGGCCGTCGCCCGCCCTAGATTCCCGCTGTCGCGGGAATGACGAAAAGCAACGTGGATGCCCGGAACAAGCCCGGGCATGACAAAAAGTTTGCAGCCGTTCACCGACCGGCGCGCCGCGCGCGGCCTCGACCGCGCGTCGCGTTCGCCGTATAATTCAAACATGCGGCGCATCGTGTGGGTGGTCGGGGGGCTGGCAGTCGCGCTCGCAGCGGCTTACAGCGGCTACTGGTATACCGTCGCCGGCAAGATCCGCGACCGGATGGCGCCGTGGGTCGCCTCGCGCCAGGCCGAGGGCGTCACCATCAAATGGGACAGCGTCGCGATCGGCGGCTTTCCGCTGGCGATCCGGCTGCGCTTCGCCAATTTCGACGCCGCCGCGGCGAAGCCCCTGCCCTATGTGATGAGCGCCGCCGACATCTCGTTCTGGTCGCGGCCGTGGGACCTGCGGCAATGGCATTTCAGCGCGCCCGACGGCGCGCGCGTCGAGTTCCTGCTTGCCTCGGCCGGCTTCGACGCCAAGGCGCTCGACGGCACCGTGACCGTGCCGCTCCAGCCCGGCGGCACCGCCGACATCGAGGCGCAGGGCGTCGACGGCCGCGGTGCTGCACAGGGAATCGGCCTCGATTCGGTCCACGTCGCCGTGCAGCAGCCGCCGACGCCGCCCAAGACCGACCACGATCCGGCCCTGCTGGTGAACTTCGACATCAAGGGCGCCCGGCTGCGCGCCGCGCCGGCGCCGTTCGGCACCACCATCCAGGATATTTCCGCGACCGCCACCATCGACGGCACGATGGCGCCGGCGCCGCTGCCGCAAATGCTTGACGCCTGGCGGCGCGCCGGCGGCGCGATCGAGCTCGAGAGCGCGCATCTGGCGTGGGACAAGCTCGACATCGACGCCAACGGCACGCTGGCGCTCGACGACGACCTGCAACCGCTGGCGGCGCTGACCGCGACGGTCAGGGGACAGAACGAGATCGTCGACGCCGCGGTCGGCTCGGGTGCGATGCCGGAAGGCGACGCTGGCCTCGCGCGCGCCGTCCTCGCCATGATTTCGCAGCAGGGCGACGACGGCCGCAAGCAGATCCGCCTGCCGATCAGCGCGCAGAACCGCCGGCTCTATCTCGGCCCGGCCGCGATCGCGCGCATCCCGACGATCGACTGGCGCTGACGGAATAGCGAAACGCTCACCCTTCCCTCTCCCCCAAATAGGGGAGAGGGTTGCTTTGAGTTGGCGAGGCGCCGGCTCCAGTTTGCTCGTCATGGCCGGGCCCACGGGCCCGGCCGCAGGCCGGCCCGAGGACAAGCTTGGCCCGCCCATCCACGGATCGGCGGAAAGACGTGGATGCCCGGAACAAGTCCGGGCATGACGATGAGAGTGATCAACGAGCGACGAGCCGTCGCTCGGCTATACCCGCTGCCCTCTCCCCTCACCGGGGCGAGGGTAAGAAAAATTAGCGCGCGGCCGCCGCCTGGGCGGGCGACGTCAGGCGGACCACCCGGCCGTTCTCGACCACGCCGTAAGCGACGTTCGCCGCTTCGACGGCCTCGTGGTCGGTCGGCGTGAAGGGATGATCGTAGACCTGCAGCACACCTTCGATCTTGTCGTGAAGATCGTCGAGCGCGGCGCGCACCTTAGGACCGTCGACGGTGCCCGCCTGGCGGATCGCCGCCACCAGCAGATAGAGCGAGTCATAGCCCTGGGCGGCGGAGGGCGGCGAATCCATCCGCGCGACCTTGTAGGCGGCATGGAAGGCGTCGATGAACGCGGCGCGCTTCGGCGTGTCGCCCTGCTCGATGAAGGTCTGCGGCATGACCGTGCCCTCGCCGTTGGCGCCGGCGGCGTCGATGAAATTCGACATCGACAGCGTCCAGCTGCCGATCATCGGCACCATCCAGCCAAGCTTGGCGCGGTCATTGGCAATCGCCGCCAATTCCGGACCAATGCCGTAGGTCAGGACGACATCAACGCCGGCCTTGCGCGCGCGCGTCAGCTGCGCGGTCATGTCGGTATCGCCGATGTTGAATTTCTCGTTCGACACCGGCGCGATGCCTTGCGCGGCCAGCGCCTGGATCAGATCGTGACGGCCGACCTGGCCATAGGCCGTGGTGTCGGCGAGGATCGAAACCTTCCGATAGCCGCGCGCCTTGACGATTTCCGCGATCTTCTGGACCTCGAGCGCCGTGCTGCACGAGGCGCGGAAAATGTAGTTCTCGGCGTATTCCGGAGGCGCGAACTGCCGCGTCAGCAGGCTTCCGGTGGTGACGCTGAGGACCACCGGGATGCGCGCTTCCTCGAAATAGGGGATCGCCGCCAGGGCGACGCCGGTGTTGACGTAGCCGACGGCGGCGTCGATCAGGCGCTTCCCGGTCAGCTCCTTGGCGATCTGCGCGCCGCGGTCGTTGTTGGCGCGGTCGTCGCGCTCGACCAGCACGAGCGGCCGGCCGAGGACGCCGCCGGCCTTGTTGATCTCGCCGGCGGCGAGCTCGATGCCGCGCAGCATGTCGATCCCCATCGGCGCCGAGCCGCCGGTGAAGGGGCCATCGACGCCGATGCGGATCGGCTCGGCGGCGCGCGCCGGCAAGCCGGCGAGCACCAGGATGCCGACAAAAATCGCAAGCTTGTTCAATTTCATCGCAGTGACTCCGTAGCTGGCGTTCAAATCGCGATGTCCAGGTCCGACCGGTCGGCCGCCGTGCGGCCGGCGCGGCGAATGGGCAGGCTGATCGTCACGGTGGTGCCGCGCTGGGGTGCGCTGGCGATCTCGAACCGGCCGCCATGCAGTTCGACGAGGGATTTCGACAGCGGCAGGCCGAGGCCGGTGCCTTCCTGCGCTCGCGTGCTGTCGCGGACGACCTGGGTGAACGGCTCCAGCGCGCGCGGAATGTCCTCCGGCGCCATGCCGATGCCGGTATCCTCGACGGCGACGCGCAGCTCGCTCGCCGCGACGGACGTCGCGACCGCGACATGCCCGCCCGCCGGCGTGAACTTGACGGCGTTGGTGAGCACGTTGAGCAGGACCTGGCGCAGGCGCAGAGGATCGGCCTCGATCGCCGGGCAGCGCACGTCGCAGCGCGTCACGATCTGCACCCCGGCGGTCTCCGCGGTCTTGGCGATGATCGATACCGCCTCGGCGACGATCTGGTTGACGTCGACCGGCTCGAAGTGGAGCTCGGTCTTGCCCGCGTTCAGCTTGGCGATGTCGAGAATGTCGTTGATGATCGCCAGCAGGTGCTGGCCGCTGGTGCGCACGATCTCGCCGTACTGGCGATAGCTCTCGGAGATCGGCCCCAGCATCTTGCGCTCGATCATCTCGGAAAAGCCGATGATCGCGTTGAGCGGCGTTCGCAGCTCGTGGCTCATGTTGGCGAGGAACGCGGTCTTGGCCTGGCTCGCCTGTTCGGCCTCCTGCCGCGCCAGGCCGAGCTGGTCTTCGCGCTGCTTAAGCGGCGTGATGTCCGAATAGAACAGGACGGTGCCACCCTCCGGGGTGCGCCGCTCGCGCATGAGGATCCAGCGGCCGTCGTAAAGCTGGAGAACGGGCTCGCCGACGCCGACGCGATGCTGCTCCATCCGCCAGCGCAGAAACTCGCGCTCGTCCGGATGGGCATGGGCATAAGCGCGACGCGTCACCGCGGCTTCGCTCATCTGCTGGAAGGTCGTGCCGGGAACGATCAGGTCCTTGATCGGCGCGAAGAACGAGCGAAAAAGCTCGTTTGACAACACCAGGCGGTCGGCGTCGTCGTAGAGCGCGAATGCCGCCGGCGCGCTTTCGATCGCGCTCAGGAGCCGCGCCTCGGCGGTCCGGCGCGCGCGCGCTTGGCGATCGACCGAAGCCGCCTCGCGCGACGCGGCGGTCGCCAGCCACCAGGCGATGAGCGTCATGACCAGGAGCAGCCCGCCATCCATCGCGCAAAAGCTCACGAATTGCGACGAGGCGATCGTCGGCTGGCCGATCAGCACGATCTTGGCCGGAAAGCCGCGGACCGCCGCTGTAACCGCGCGCGCCTTCTCGCGGTTGCTCAAGGCGTTGAGGCGGCTCTCCGCGAGATCCCGGTCGGACAAGCCGGAGCCGGCGAGGATGGTGCCGTCGGCGCGCTCGAGCAGGACCACGTCGCCCGGTTGTCCGCCGCCCCGGCCGTAAAAATCGGCAAAGTATGCGGGATCGACAACCGCCGCGACGACGCCGTCGAAATTGCCGTTGTCGTCGAGGATCGGCCGGCTCACGGCGAAGACCAATCGGTGGTCCACGCGCGAAAACTGGAGGCGATCGAGATAGAGGCCGACGCCGAGCCACTTCTTCTGCTCCGAGAAATACATCCGATCCGAGCCGTTGACGGGCGGCGGCGGAAACGAAGCCGTGGTGTTGATGTCGCGGCCGTCCACGTTGAGCACGAAAATGCTGTGCACCGACGGCAGCGCCTTGCGGTACTTGTCGAGCAGCAGCTGCGTGAAGACCGTTGGCTTGTCGAACGGCAGGCGCGCCTTCAGCGTCTCGGCGATGGTTTGGAGCGAGAGATCGACAGCGGCCAGCGCGCGGCCGGCGTGCTCGGCCAGCAGCGCCGCCTTGGCGTCGCGGGACTCGCGCTCCCGCCCGTCGAGCGCGGTGTAATAGTGAGCGACAATGAGCGCGTTGCCGACGTAAACCACCGCCAGGAACAAGACGGTGAGCAGGACGATGCGCCGCGCGAACGGGATCGCGCGGATACGCACCGTGAGAGCCGAAACCCTGCGCAACTGTGGCGACATGCGAAATCCCGCGTCGGTCGGCGGCGATTCAAACGTCTCTACAGATGGAGCATCGCCCAAAACGGTTAAGAATCAGGCAGAACTGCGTCGGAAAAATTTCGGCCGTGCGCACCGTCGCCGGCCCGCGCGCCGCCGGCATCCGTCCAATATCGATAAAATTCGAGCGATCCGCGGAGCGCCACCCTGGGCGCTAGAGCATGATCAGCTTAGATCGAATCACGCCCCTCACCCTTCCCTCTGCCCCTCACGGGGGCGAGGGAAAGTGGGGTTCGACCGCATCGTGGGAAACCCGCACGTCATTGCGAGCTAAGCGAAGCAATCCAGCGCCGTGGCGAGATTCTGGATTGCTTCCGCTGCGCGTCGCGCAGCGTCGCAATGACGGTGAAATTGAACGGCTAGCTCTTGACGGTTTCCGGCGCCGGCTGCGGCGCCTGTTCGCGCGCGAACATGCCGTATTGCCGCTCGACCGCCGCGACGCTGATGCGGTAATCGGCGAAGACGTCGGTGCGGCCCTTGGCCTGCGCCCGGCGGTGCTGCGCCTGCTCGCGCCAGCGCTTGACCGCCGCGGCATCGCGCCAGAACGACAGCGACAGCAGCTTGCCGTCCTTGGTCAGGCTGCGGAAACGCTCGACCGAGATGAAGCCATCGATTTTCTCGAGCTCGCCGCGGAGCGCGGCGGCGATGTCGAGGTAATCGCCTTCGTGGCCCGGCTTGGGCTCGACTTCGAAGATGACGGCATACATTGCAATCCTCCATTTTTCGTTCGTCATTCCCGCGCAAGCGGGAATCCAGAGCCGACAGCACATCGCCGGCCCTGGCCCCCGCTTTCGCGGGGGCGACGTTCAAGAGTAGCGAGATTACGCCTGTTTGGCGTCGACGATCGATTTGCGGATGGCACGGGTGCGGGCGAAGACGCGCTCGAGCGTGTCGCTCTCGCCATAGCGGATGGCGCGCTGCATCGCCGTCAAATCCTCGGTGAAGCGCTGCAGCATCGCCAGCACCGCCTCGCGGTTGGCCAGGAACACGTCGCGCCAGAACACCGGATCGGAGGCGGCGATGCGGGTGAAATCGCGGAAGCCACCGGCCGAGAACTTGATGACCTCGGATTTGAGCGTGTCCTCGAGATCGGTGGCGGTGCCGACGATGGTGAAGGCGATCAGGTGCGGCAGGTGCGAGGTGATGGCCAGCACCATGTCGTGGTGCTCGGGATCCATCGTCGTCACCTTCATGCCGGCGCTTTCCCACATGTGCGTGATCTTGGCGATCGCTGCGCGGTCGGCGCCGGCGACAGGCGTCAGGATGCACCAGCGGTCGCGGAACATCTCGGCGAAGCCCGCCGCCGGACCCGAAAACTCCGTTCCGGCCACGGGGTGGCCGGGAACAAGGTGCACGCCCGCCGGCAGCAGCGGCTTCAAGTCGCGCACCACCGCCTGCTTGACCGAGCCGACATCGGTGACGATGGCGCCGGGCTTGAGGATACCGGCGATCTGCCGGCCGATCTCGGGATAGGCTGAGAGATGCGTGGCGATGACGACGAGATCGGCGCCCTTTGCCGCCTCGGCCGGATCGTGGGTGACGCGGTCGGCGAGCTTCAGCTTTTTCACCGTGTCGAGCGTCGCCTGGGTGCGGGCGCAGGCGACGATCTCGCCCGCCAGCTTGTCGCGCCGCATGACGCGCGCCAGCGAGGAGCCGACGAGGCCGATGCCGATGAAGGCGACGCGATCGAACAGGCGGCTCATGACTTGCCCAGAAATGCGGCGACGGCCGCAACGACGGCGCGCATTTCGACCTCGGTGCCGATGGTGATGCGCAGGTAGTCCGGCAGATGATAGACGCCGACCTTGCGCACCAGGATGCCGCGCTGGCGCAGGAATTCCCATGCCGCGGCGGCGTCCCGGGGCGGCGCGAGAAAGCGCGCCAGCACGAAATTGGCGACGCCTTGCACCACCTCGAGGCCGAGCGCCTTGAGCTCGCGCTCGAGCCACGGCCGCCAGACGTCGTTGTGGGCGCGCGCCCGGTCGACCGAGGCCACATCTTCGAGCGCGGCGAGGCCGGCGGCGATCGCCGCCGAGCTGACGTTGAACGGGTTGCGCACGCGGTTGAGGACGTCGATCACCGCCGGGCCGGCAGTGCACCAGCCGAGGCGCAATCCGCCGAGCGCGTAGATCTTGGAGAAGGTCCGCGTCATCACCACGTTGGGCGCCGAGCCGGCGAGCGTCAGCCCCGGGTCGTAGTCGTTGCGCACGACGTACTCGGCGTAAGCCGAGTCGACCACCAGCAGCACCGAGTGCGGCAGGCCGGCATGGAGGCGCGCGAGCGCGTCGCGCGGAATGAAGGTGCCGGTCGGATTGTTGGGATTGGCGATGAAGACGAGCTTGGTCTTCTTCGTCACCCGCGCCAGCGTCGCATCGACGTCGAAGGTGAGATTCTTCTCCGGCACGGCGACGGGCGTCGCGCCCGCGGTCTGCGTCGCGATCGGATAGATGGCAAAGCCGTGGCGGCCATAGAGCACCTCGTCGCCCGGACCGGCATAGGCGGCGGCCAGCAGGTGGATGAGATCGTCCGAGCCGGCGCCGCAGACGATGCGGTCGGCGGAGAGGCCGTGGTGGCGCGCCAGCGCCTGGCGCAGCGCCGTGGCATGGCCGTCGGGATAGCGGAAGATGTCGTCGGCCGCTTCGCGATAGGCGGCGACCGCGCGGGGACTCGGGCCGAGGGCGCTCTCGTTCGAGGCGAGCCGGATCGGCTTGGTCATGCCGGGGATGCGGCCCTCGCCGCCCTGATAAGGCGCGATGTCGAGGATGCCGGGACGCGGAGTCGGCGCGGCGGACACGGCGCTCACCGTGCCGCTGCGCGCGCGGCTTCGCCGGCGAGCAGCGGCTTGGCGTAGGAGCCGAGCGGCGCGACGTGGACGAGCTGCCTGGCGAAGCCGGCGGTGATCTGCGCGAGGCGCGGATCGTCCGGCGCCAGCGGCGCGTCGATGTCGATGAGCGCGACCGCGGAGTCGTTGCCGCGCAAATGCGCCAGCACGCCGACGCCGATGCCGGCACCCGCGAGCGCGGTATTGAGGCCCGCGCGGCTCAGCTCGCCATGCGTCTCGATCACGAACAGGCTGCGGTCGCCGATGCCGTTGGCGGTGCGGCCGAGGACGAAGGCGTCGTGCACGCCGCGCGCGTTGCCGCGGCCGGCAAAGGGCAGGCGCGCGGTGACGCGCGGGCCGTTGCCGGCGCCGGCAAGGGCGCGCCACCACGGGTCGTCGACGCCCTCGCCCGGCACGGCGATGACGCCGGAATCGGCGCGCAACTCGGCGAGCGCGCGCAAGACTTCGCTCGGCGAACGAAAGGCTACCATCGGCACCTGGGTGCCGTAATGGTCGCGCGCCAGGTCCCAGATGCCGGGATCGTCATCCGGCACCGCGATCGCGACCGAGAAATCCGTCTGCATGACGATGGCGGCGCCCACCAGCTCGCGCCAAAGCCGCACCAGGGCGCCGACCGGCAGCGGGCCGCGGTGGCGTCCTTCGAGGCGGCGCAGGATCTCGGCCTCGCGCAGCGGCACCTCGGCGCCGATGCGCTCGGCCTGCTTGGCGACGCCGATCTCGGCGACGAGGTCGGCACGCCGCATCAGCAGGTCGTGCAGCCGGTCGTCGGTCTGGTCGATCTTCCGACGCAGGGTCTTGAGCGTGCGCGGTTGCTTGGCCATGGCGGATTCGGGGTGCGGGCGTCTTTGATAATTCCTGGGCGGGGTGAAAGCAAAGAAAACATTGACATATCGGCTGCGCGTTACCTAGCTAACGCCACGGATTATTTGGATTTTCAGGCTTTGAACGGATGACCAAGCCGGTTGCCGCCCCGTCCCGTCCGGCCCGCGCCGCGCGGCCCAGCCCCGTGCTGCGCGTGACAGAGCCGCTCGCGCTCGATTGCGGCGTGCAGCTCGCGCCTTACACCATCGCGTACCAGACCTACGGCACGCTCAACGCCGACAAGTCGAATGCCATTCTGGCCTGCCACGCACTGAGCGGCGACCAATACGTCGCCGAGCCGCATCCGGTCACGGGCAAGCCGGGCTGGTGGGACACGCTCGCCGGACCGGGCAAGGTGCTCGACACCGACCGCTATTTCCTGATCTGCGCCAACGTGCTCGGCGGCTGCATGGGCTCGACCGGGCCGGCGGACATCAATCCGGCAACCGGCAAGCCGTGGGGCCTGTCGTTTCCGGTGATCACCGTCGCCGACATGGTGCGGGCGCAGAAGCGGCTCATCGAGCATCTCGGCATCGACAAGCTTTTCTGCGTCACCGGCGGCTCGATGGGCGGCATGCAGGTGCTGCAATGGGCGGCGGCCTATCCCGAGCGCGTCTTCGCCGCGGTGCCGATCGCGACCGCGCCGCGGCACTCGGCCCAGAACATCGCCTTCCACGAGGTCGGCCGCCAGGCGATCATGGCCGATCCCGAATGGTGCGGCGGCAATTACCAGGAGCAGGGGCGCGAGCCGCGCCGCGGTCTCGCCGTGGCGCGCATGGCGGCGCACATCACCTATCTGTCGGAGGCGGCGCTGCACCGCAAGTTCGGCCGCAATTTGCAGAACCGCGACGCGCTGACCTACGGCTTCGACGCCGATTTCCAGGTGGAGAACTATCTGCGCCACCAGGGGATCGCGTTCGTTGAGCGCTTCGACGCCAATTCGTATCTCTACATTACCCGCGCCTGCGACTATTTCGACCTGGCGGCGGAGCACGGCGGCGCGCTCGCCAATGCCTTCCGCGGCTCGCCGACGCGGTTCTGCGTCATCTCGTTCAACAGCGACTGGCTCTATCCGACGCGCGAGAGCCGCGAGATCGTGCACGCCTTGAACGCGGCGGCGGCCAACGTGAGCTTCGTCGAGGTCGCCACCGACAAGGGCCACGACGCCTTCCTGCTCGACGAGCCCGAGTTCTTCGCCACGCTGCGCGGCTTCCTCGACGGCTGCGCGCAGCATCGCGGCCTGCCGGGAGCATGAGCGTGGACGCGCGCGCCTTCAATCCGCCGTCGGAGCTGCGCGGCGATCTGCGGCTCGTCGGCTCGATGATCGAGCCGAGCACGCGGGTGCTCGACATCGGCTGCGGCGACGGCGAGCTGCTCTATTACCTGGTGCATAGCAAGGGCGTCGACGGCCGCGGCATGGAGCTGTCGCAATCGGGCGTGAACTCGTGCGTGCGCCACGGGCTCAGCGTGATCCAGGGCGACGCCGACAACGACCTCGAGGACTATCCCTCGGACGCGTTCGACTACGTGGTGCTGAGCCAGACGCTGCAGGCGACGCGCAAGCCGCGCGAGGTGCTGCTCAACCTGGTGCGCATCGG
>JAGWON010000020.1 GCA_028871055.1 Alphaproteobacteria bacterium | reverse complement strand
GAGGCCCTCGAGATCGACGGTGATCTGACCCGGGATGTTCTCGGCGGGACAGAACATCTCAATTTCATGGCGCACGACGTTGAGGATACCGCCGCGACGGATGCCGGGCGACGCCTCGGGATTGAGGAAGCGCACCGGAACATTGACCCGGATGCGGGTGCCCGCCGTCACGCGCAGCAGGTCGACGTGCACCGGCCGGTCGGTGACCGGATCGAGCTGCACCTCGCGCGGCAGCGCGCGGACCTTGGCGCCGTCGAGCTCGACGTCGAGCAGCCGCGCGAAGAAGCCGGGCTTCACCAGCTCGCGACCCAATTGCTGCGGATCGACCGAGATCATTACCGGCGGCTTGCCCTCGGCATAGAGGATGCCGGGGACGCGGCCCGCGCGGCGGACGGCGCGCGCCGGCCCGCGGCCGGCGCCCTCGCGCGGCTTGGCGCTCAATGTGATCGACTCGGCCATGACAAAGCTCCTTATTACGCGAATAGACTCGAAACCGACCGTTCCTCGCTAATCCGCTGGATGGCCTCGGCCATCAGCGGCGCGATCGACAGCCGGCGGATATTGCGCGCGACGCGCACCGCCTCGGTCGCGGCGATGCTATCGGTGGTCACCAGTGCCGCGATCGGCGCCGCGGTGACGCGCGCGACCGCGCCGCCCGACAGCACGCCGTGCGTGACATAGGCCGACACCGACTTGGCGCCCCGCTCCGTCAACGCCTCGGCGGCGTTGCACAGCGTGCCGGCGCTGTCGACGATGTCGTCGACCAGGATGCAGCGGCGGCCCTGGACGTCGCCGATGATGTTCATCACCTCTGAAACGCCGGCCCGCTCGCGCCTCTTGTCGATGATCGCGAGGTCGGCGTCAAGCCGGCGCGCGATGGCGCGGGCGCGTAGCACGCCGCCGACGTCCGGCGACACGATGGTCAGGTCGCTGCCGTTGAAACGCTCCTTGATGTCCTGCACGAACACCGGCGCCGAGAACAAATTGTCGGTCGGGATGTCGAAGAAGCCCTGGATCTGGCCGGCGTGGAGGTCGAGCGTGAGGACGCGGTCGGCGCCGGCGGCGGTGATCATGTTGGCGACCAGCTTGGCCGAGATCGGCGTGCGCGGCCCGGATTTGCGGTCCTGGCGGGCGTAGCCGTAATAAGGAATGACGGCGGTGGCGCGGCGCGCCGAGCCGCGCTTCAGCGCGTCGAGCGTCACTAGCAATTCCATCAGGTTGTCGTTCGCCGGATACGACGTCGGCTGGATGACGAAGACGTCCTCGCCGCGCACGTTCTCGTGGATCTCGACGAAGACCTCCATGTCCGAGAAGCGCCGTACGCTGGCGTCGGTCAGCGGGGTGTGTAGATATGCGGAAATCGCCTCGGCGAGCGGCCGATTGGCATTGCAAGCAAGGATTTTCATGTCGGTTTCGCCGTCCGCGGCAGTGCGCCCGGATGGGCCGCCCAAGCGCGGCGGAATGTAACAAAGGGGTTTCGCTGCCGCAATGGCTTTGACCGCCCGCGCGCGGTCAAAAAGCCGCGGCGATCCAGTGGTTTACGGGTTTACGAGCCTCCGGCGGCGGTCAGCCCGACCTCTTCGATGAGCCGGCGGACCCCTGGTGCGGCGGCATTGGTGACGGCGTAAGCGACCTCGCCCCAGGCGCCGTCGAGGCTGCCCGCCGGCACCGCGTTCTCCTGGTTGACCCGCCCGACTTCGCCGCCGTCGGGCCGCAGCAGCGCCCACGTGATCTTGACCTGCTGTTTCTGCCCGTCGACGGGCGCGACCTCGACCGTGCCGGCGACGATGAAATCCGCCTTGCCGGCTGCACCTGCCGCGAGGGTGAGGTTGACCCGCTTCAGCGCCTCGCCCATGGCGCGGGTCAGCGACCGGTCGCCGTCGCCCGGCGCGCCGGTGACCGGGCGCAGCGCCACCACCGGATTGAGTCCGCCTTTCGGCGCCGGCACGTCGCCTTCGATCAGCTTCGCGATAACCGGCGCGGCCAGCGCGGCCAGCGCTGCCGCCAGCGTGCTATCGCCGCGTCGCCAGGCTTCGGCGTCGGCGTCGGTGCGTGAAGGCGCCGAGCCCACCAGTCGGCCGGCGGCGTCGCGCAGCTGCCACACGATGCTGACGGTCGTTTGGCCGCGGACGGCGGGCTCGACGGTTGCGACCGGCCGCAGGCGATAGCTGCCGCGATTCGAGGCGCTGGCGCTGGCTGGCACGTCGGCCTGTTGCAGGGCGGTCGCCATCGCCGCGGCAAGCGCGGCGGCGCTCGGTGCTGGCGTGTTCTCGGCCGGCAGCACGTAGATGCCGGCGCTGTCGGGCGGGCTCAACGCGGCCGGCGGCGCCGTTCTTCCCATGATCGGCGTCGGCGGACCGTTGCAGGCGGCGAGAAGAACGAAGGCGAGAAGCCAGAGGCGGCGCATGGGGCCGCGATCTTATCGTTGTGATCGCAACAAAGCTATGGCGCGAGTGCGATCGCCGACAGGCCGAGGCCGTGGCCGAGCTCGCCGCGGAGACCGGCGCGGCGATAGGAGAAGAATCGCGCGGCGTCGGCCGCGGTATCGGCATCGGCCGTCACGATAGCGCCGACGCCAAGCGCCGCGACTCGCCGCGCCACATAGCCCTTGAGGTCGAACAGGAAATGGCCGGGCTTGGGCGAAGGCGCGAAGAAAACCGAGTTCGCGGGATCCTGTGCGAGGAAGCGGCGCGGGAATTCGGGTCCGACCTCGTACGAGGCTTGCGCGATCGCCGGACCGATCGCGGCAACGATGCGCTGCGCGGTCGCGCCCAAATCCTCCATCGCCGCCACGGCCGCCTCGACCACGCCGGCGAGCGCGCCGCGCCAGCCGGCATGCGCGGCGCCGATCACGCGCGCCTCGGCATCGGCGAACAGCACCGGCACGCAATCGGCGGTGAGGATGCCGAGCGCCAGACCCGGCACCCGCGTCACCAGTGCGTCGGCGCGCGGCGCCTGGGTTTGCGGCCAGGGCGCCTCGACTATCATCGCCTCGGCGCCATGCACCTGCTTGGCCGTGGCGAGGCGTCCGGGCGCCAGATCGAGCGCGCGCATCGCCCGCGCGCGGTTCTCGGCCACGCGCGCCGCATCGTCCGCCGACGAGAAACTGCAATTGAGCGACGCGTAGAGTCCTTCGCTGACGCCGCCCTCGCGGGTGAAGAAGGCGTGGCGGATGGAGGGCGAATCGAGCGCGTCGAGGTGGATCATGCGGATCAATCGAAGCCGGCAGGCGGCGACGCAGCGCCGCCGGTCAACGCCAGCGCCTTGAACAAGGTGCCCATTTGCGTCTCGTCAAGCAAGCGGCGGCAGCCCGATTCGATCGTCGCCTGCTCCGCCGCGTCCTTGCCGGCGGCCAAGCGGCGAGCGCGGATATCGATGCCGAGCGCCGCGAGGAAGCGCGCCTGCGTCACCGGGCCCCAGGCGCGGACACCGGCGGCGGTCGCCGCCGCGGCGAAATCGGCGAAATCGACATGTGCGGTAAGATCGGCGGTGCCCGGGTCGCGCAGCGGATCGTGCCCGCGATGGCGCGCAACCGCCTGCAACGTGTCGCCCGGCGCCGGCGGAAAATAGCCGTAGTCGACGAAGAGCGCGGCGCCGCCTTGCGTAGCCAGCCGTCGGCCGAGGTCGCGAGCGAGCATGCGCGCCGTCGGCCGGCGCTCGACCACGCTGCCGACGGGCCAATCGGGCAGCGACTCGCTCGTCGGTGCCGAATCGCCGACCAACGTCAGCGCGCCGCCGGCGTCGAGGCCGATCCGCCGCTCGCGCCAGCCGTCCGGACCGCGCTCGAATTGCCGGATGGGCAGCGCGTCGAGAAATTCGTTGGCGACGAGCAGCAACGGGCCCGGCGGCAAGGTCGCCACCGAGTCGTGCCAAGCCGGTGTCGCTGCGGCCAGGACGCGCCCCTGTGCCTCGCGCAGCGCCGCGCTGGCTTCGACCAGATGCACGCGAATGGCGCGGCGAAACGGGGGAACCACGGCGGCGGCGCGAAGCAGATCCGCCATCAATGTCCCGTTGCCGGGACCGAGCTCGCAGAGAACGACGGGGTCAGGTGCACCGAGCCGCTGCCATGCATCGGCGAGCCAGAGTCCGATCAGCTCGCCGAAGACCTGGCTGATCTCGGGTGCGGTGATGAAGTCGCCGCGCGCGCCCACCGGCCTGTGGGTCGCATAGTAGCCCCAGGCGGGATGCCAGAGCGCGATTTCCATGTAACGCTCGATCGAGAGCGGCCCCGCGGCGCGGATCAGCCCGCGCATATGCTCAAGCAGCGGCGGCGCGCTCACGCCAGCTTCGGTTGTCGGCGCGCGCGCCACAGCAGCCAAACGCCGAACAGCAGCACGGGCACCGACAGGATCTGTCCCATGGTGATGCCCCAGAAGATGAATCCCAGATTGGCATCGGGCTGGCGGAAGCATTCGCCGATGATCCGCGCCACCGCATAGCCGGTGAAGAATGTGCCCGACAGCATGCCAGGATGCCGGCGCGCATCGGTGCGGCGCATCACCCAGAACAGCAGCGCGAAGAGCACCAGGCCCTCGAGTGTCGCCTCGTAAAGCTGGCTCGGATGGCGCGGCAGCGGTCCGCCGGTCGGGAATACCATCGCCCACGGCACGTCGCTGACCCGGCCCCACAGCTCGTCGTTGATGAAATTGGCGATGCGGCCGAAGAACAGCCCGATCGGCACCGCGGGCGCGATGATGTCGGCGAAGGCCAGCAGCAGAATTTTGCGTTGCCGGCAGAACAGCCAGATCGCGATCAGCACGCCGAGCGCGCCGCCGTGGAACGACATGCCGCCGTGCCACAGCTTGAGGATTTCGCTCGGATTCGCGAAATAGAATTCCGGCCGGTAGAACAGCACGTAGCCGGTGCGGCCGCCGAGGATGACGCCGAGCGTCGCCCACACCAGGAAATCGTCGACGTCCTCGCGCCGGGCGACACGCGGCGGCTGCGACGCGATCCATAGGCAATAGCGCCAGCCGGTCACCAACCCGGCGATATAAGCGAGGGCGTACCAGCGGACGACGAAAGGCCCGAGCGCGAGCGCCACCGGGTCGATCACGGGATAGGGAATCACCAGCATGACCGGACGAGTCCTCAGCGATACGGATCGGCAGCCGCGAGATAGGTCTGGACGTAGTGCTGGACACCGTCCTCGAGTTCGGTCGCGGGCGCGGCGTAACCGACGGCGTGGATGCGATCCATCCGCGCCTCGGTGAAGTACTGGTATTTGTCGCGAATCTCGGGCGGAGTGTCGACGTATTCGATCTTGGGCTCGTTGCCGAGCGCGCGATAGACCGCCGCCGCCAGGTCGCGGAAGCTACGCGCCTTGCCGGTGCCGGCGTTGAACAGGCCGTTGACCTCGGGGTGGTCGTAGAGCCACAGCAACATGGCGACGCAGTCGCGCACATAGACGAAATCGCGCTTCTGGCCGCCGTCGGGATAGGCGGGATTGTGCGATTTGAACAGCCGCGCCGCCGCGCCCGCCGTGGCGCGCGGATAGATATGCGCGACCACGCTCTTCATCGCGCCTTTGTGATACTCGTTCGGCCCGTAGACGTTGAAGAATTTGAGCCCCGCCCACTGCTTCGGCCGCGGCGCGTTGCCGGCGACCAGGCGCGCGACGCGGCGGTCGAAGAGATGCTTCGACCAGCCATAGGCGTTGAGCGGCCGCAGCTTGGCCAGCGCGCCGGGGGCGAAATCGTCGTCGAAGCCGGCGCTGCCATCGCCGTAGGTGGCGGCCGACGAGGCATAGATCAGTCGCGCCTGGTGCGCCGTGCACCAGTCCCACAGCCGCTGCGACAGCGCAAAATTGCTGGCGACGATCAGGTCGACGTCGCGCTCCGTCGTCGCCGAAATCGCGCCCATGTGAAAGATCGCTTCGACCTCGCTCGCATGATCGTCGAGATAGGTGAACAGGCGGTCGGGTGGAATCACCGCGGCGAGCTCGCGCTTCGCCAGGTTGCGCCATTTCTCGTCGTGGCCGAGGAAGTCGCAAACGACGATGTCGCCGGCCGCCCGTTCTTCGAGCGCGGCGACCAGATTCGATCCGATGAAGCCGGCGCCACCGGTGACCACGATCATGGCTGGTTTCCCGCGGCGGTGTTATAGCCTGTTCCCCGGCCGCATGCCCGCTTATGTTGGTCAAAACGGAGGTACGCCGATGGCAACCAACAACCGCCTGTTCGAGGATTTCGCCCGCGTGGCGCAGGGCGCCGCCGGCGCGTTGGCCGGGTTGCGCGACGAGCTCGAGGCCCGGATCAAGGATCAGGTTGATCGCGTGCTGTCGCGCATGAACCTCGTGCGGCGCGAGGAATTCGATGCGGTCCAGGCCATGGCGGCCAAGGCGCGGCGCGAGCAGGAATCGTTGGCCGCGCGGCTCGCGGCGCTTGAGAGCCGGCTTGGCGTTGCTGCCGGGCGCAAGGCCACGCCGCCCCGCCGCGCGGCAACCCGGGCTGGCCGCGGCAAATCGCGCTGAAACGCGAGTCCTCCACAAGTTTCCATCATTCGGCGCTTGCCTCGGCTCGAAACCATTTGGCAGATTAGCCGTAGTGGTTGGCGGGACGTAACCCTACCATTAGTCGAATCCCCCGCCTGCTGCCAAGGAGGGCGGATGACGACGCTGTTGCTTGAGACCCAGGTCGCCGGCGCCAATCCCATCGATCTGGTCGAGGACATCGTGCAGGCCAATTCCTGGCCGCACGACCGGACCGGCGACGACGAGATGGTGATCGAGGTTGCCGGACGCTGGTGCGCTTATCGCCTCCACTTCGTCTGGGAGACGTCGGTCAACGCCTTGCAATATTCCTGCAGCTTCGAGCTCAAGGTGCCGCGCGGGCGCCGTGCCGCCGCGCACGAATTGCTCGCGGTGGTGAACGAGAAGCTGTGGATCGGCCATTTCGACTTCGCCGACGACAAGAACCCGGCTTTCCGCCAGGGCGTGTTGCTGCGCGGAGGACACGGCGCCAGCGTCGAGCAGATCGAGGACCTGGTCGACATTTCGCTCGCCGAATGCGAGCGCTTCTATCCGGCCTTCCAGCTCGTCGTCTGGGGCGGCAAATCGGCCACGGAGGCGATCGCCTCGGCGATGATCGAGCCGGTCGGCGAGGCGTGAGCAAGCGCCGGCGCGTCCGGCCGGCGGCGGTGCTGCTGGTCGGCTGCGGCAAGATGGGTGGCGCGCTGCTCGACGGCTGGATCAAGGCGCGCGTCGGCGGACCTTGGCACGTTGTCGAGCCGTCCCCCAGGCGCCGCATCCGGAGCGCGCGCTACTACGCCGCGCCCGACCGGCTGCCGCGGAATCTTCGGCCGGCGGCGGTCGTATTCGCCGTGAAGCCGCAAACCTTCGACACGGTGCTGCCGCACTACCGCCGCTTCGCCGCGGACGGCGCGGTGATGCTGTCGATCGCCGCCGGCAAGACGCTCGTCGGCATGGCGCGGCTTCTCGGTGCCGATGCCGCCATCGTGCGGGCGATGCCGAACACGCCGGCGGCGATCGGCCGCGGCATTTCGGTCGCCTGTGCTCTGGCCGGCGTGACCAAAGCATCGCGCGCGCTCTGTGGCGCTCTGCTCGGCGCGGTCGGCGAGGTCGCGTGGATCGAAGACGAAGCGCTGCTCGATCCGGTGACGGCGGTCTCGGGCAGCGGACCCGCCTATGTCTTTCTGCTGATCGAGTGCATGGCGGCGGCAGGCGAGGCGCAGGGCCTCGCGCCCGATCTCGCACGACGGCTCGCGCTCGCAACCGTCGCCGGTGCGGGCGAGCTGGCGCGCGTCGCCACGGCAAGTCCCGCCGAACTGCGCGAGGCGGTCACCAGCCCGGGCGGCACGACGCGCGCCGCGCTCGACGTGTTGATGGCGGAGAACGGCCTCGGCCAGCTCATCCGCGATGCGGTTGCCGCGGCGACGCGGCGCTCGCGCGAACTGGCGCAATAAAGGTTCGGCGGCAAGGTTTGGCGCGCCGCCCGGCTTGCGCTAAGCTGGCGCCATGGCGACGGGCCGCAGAGCCTCGCCCAAGCGCGCCGCGCCCCGGCGGCAGGCCGCTTCCGGCGACTTCGAATCCCGCGTGGTCGCGGCAGCGCTGGCGCTTGCCGAGCGCCAAGGCTGGCGGCGGACGACCTTGACCAATATCGCCGACGAAGCCGGGCTGTCGCTGAGCGACCTCCACACCCATCTGCGTTCGCGCGGTGCGATCCTGGCGGCCTGCATGCGCTATTTCGACCAGGTCGCGCTGGCCGGACCGCCGGTGGACAAGGACGAGAAGCTGAAGGACCGGCTGTTCGATCTGCTGATGCGCCGGTTCGAGGCGCTCAAGCGCCATCGCAAGGCGATCCGCTCCATGGCCCGCGACAGCTTCGGCGATCCGGCGGCGCTGCTGGCGTTGAAGCGGCTGCTGATTTCGATGGGCTGGATGCTGGAGGCGGCGGGGATACCCACCGCGGGGTTGTCCGGCATGGCAAAACGCCGCATCCTGGCCCTGGCCTACCTCTCCGTTCTTGTCGTGTTCTTGCGCGACGAGACCCGCGACCTCGGCACGACCATGGCGGCGCTCGACCGGCGGCTGTCGCTCATCGAGCCATTCCTCGGCCTCTAACTGATGTTTCGCCCTGCGCGCAATATTGTTGCGCCGCAAAATTTCAGTTTTTTGACCTTTTTGGCTCTTGACGCCGCCTTTGCGGGGGATCATATTTGCCATTGTGCAGTGCAGCATGATGCTGCGCTCCCCAAGCAAGGACCCAGACCATGGACGGCCGACAGACTTTCCTGGATACGGATTTTAGCAAGGCGTTTGCCGGCTTCACCCTGCCCGGCTTCGACGTCGAAGCGGCGCTCGCAAGCCAGCGCAAGAACATCGAGGCGCTGACCCAGGCGAACCAACTCGCGGTCGAAGGCGTGCAGGCCGTTGCCCGGCGTCACGCCGAGATCGCGCGCGAGGCGATCGACGAGGCTTCGGCGGTGTTGCGCGACATCGTGCAGCCGACGGCTCCTGAAGAGCGCATCGCCAAGAGCGCCGAGTTGCTGAAGCAGAGTTTCGAGCGCGGACTCGCCAATACCCGCGAGCTCACGCTGATGCTCGCCAAGGCGAACACCGAGGCCTTCGACGTCGTCGCCAAGCGCGTCGCGCAGGGCTTCGAGGAGATCCGCGACGAGGCGAAGAAGCGCGTCACGAAGTAATCATGCCGGCGCGGCTTCTCCGCGGAGGCCGCGCCGAAACGAATGCGAAAAGGGCCGCCCGCCCGACGGACGACTCTTTTCGTTCACGCGCTCAGACGACGAGCGTGAGTCCGTCGGACGCGGTCTCGAGCCCGACGGTCGGGGTCTGTGCCAGCATGTCGGGATTCATGTGGGTCAGCACGACGCGCTTGGCGCCGATCGACGGCAACCGCGCGGCGAGCGTGCGCCAGCTCAGATGGCCGGGCAGATCGCGCGCGAAGCTGCTGCATTCGCAGACGAACAGGTCGGCGTCGCGCGCCGCATCGATCAGCGACTCGGTCCAGGCGGTATCGCCCGAATAGGTGACGACCTTGCCGTCGCATTCGATGCGCAGCGCGAAGCATGGCGCGCCCGCGGAATGCGCGGCCGGATAGGGTGTCACGGCGAAGCCGGCGCCTGCGCGGCGCGCGGCCGGAGCATGCGTCGCGGTCTCGATCGTGAACTTGAGCGCGGCCGCGGACGAGCCCGGGAACAATGCCTCGCGCAGGACGGCCAGCCGCGCCTCGAATCCCTCCGGTCCCCAAATGAAAAACGGCCGCACGCGCTTGCTGATGAGCTGGGCGTCGAGCAGCAGGAACGGCAGGCCGCCGAAGTGGTCGCCGTGAAGATGGGTCAGCACCACGCCATCGATTGCGTTGAGGTCGATCTCCGCCCGCTTCAGCGCGACCAGCGAAGTAGTGCCGCAATCGATCAGGAACCGGCAACCGGTGCCGCGGACAAGGAAGCAGGTATTGAACCGGCCGCCGCTACCGAAGGCATCGCCGCTGCCGACGAAGGTGAATTCCATGGCTCTATTTCGGCAGCCTGATGCGCGCGCGCAGGCCGCCATGCGGCGAATCCTCGAGCACGATCTCGCCGCCGTGGGCGCGCGCCACGTCGCGCGCGATGGCGAGGCCGAGGCCGGTCCCGCCGGTCGCAGGATTGCGCGAAGGATCGAGGCGAAAGAACGGCCGGAACACGTTCTCGCGGTCTGCCGGCGGTATGCCTGGCCCGTCGTCGTCGATCAGCACCTCGACCAGCGTCTTGCCCTCGACGACGGTCACCCAGACATGCTTGCCGTAGCGGCGCGCGTTGGCGATGAGATTGCCGAAGCAGCGATGCATAGCGTCGGGCCGCAGCGGCAGCACGCATTCCTCGGGCAGCGCCATCATCACCGGTGCGCCGGCTTGGCCCAGCCCGGCGGCCAGCGCGCGGACCAGCGCGACCAGATCGGCCGGCCGCGTCTGTTCGTTGCCTTCGCCGCGGGCGAAGTCGATATAACCCTGGATCATGCGCTCCATCGCTGCGACGTCGGCTTTGAGTTCGGCGGTGCGGGGATCGTCCTTCTGCAATTCGAGCGCCAGCCGCATGCGCGTCAGCGGCGTGCGGAGATCGTGAGAGACGCCGGCCAGCATTTCGGTGCGCTGCGTGATCGCGCGCTGGATGCGGTCGCGCATGCGGAGAAAAGCCATGCCGGTCTGGCGCACCTCGGTGGCGCCCTCGACCTTGAAACTCGGCACGTCGCGGCCCTTGCCGAAATCGTCAACGGCGACGGCCAGCCGCTTCAGCGACTTGATCTGGTTGCGCATGAACACCAAGGCGATCGCGAACAGCACCAGCGACGAGCCGACCATCCACATGATGAAGATGTAGGTCGTCGGCGTGAACAATCGATCGCGTGGAACCGTCACCTGCATGACCCCATCGGACGTCTGGATCGACACCAAAATAGCCTGGCCGTGAAATTCGTCGCCGAGCTGGAAGGGCAGGCCAACGCGCTCGGCGATAGCGTGGGCGAGCGTCGCCTCCATGCGCGTGCCCGTGGCCGGGCGCAAGCTCGTGGTGAGCGTTTGGCCGCGTTGTAAGACGTAGATCAGCTGGGTTTCGGCGGCGGCGCGCTGAAAAATCAGCTGCCGCTCCTGCTCATTGTCGGCGATGGAGAGCGAATCGAGGGTCAACGCGATGTCGGCTGCAACCGACGTCGACAGGTGGCGCGCCACGGTCTCCCAATGCCGGTCGTAGAAAATCCAAGTGGCGATGGATTGCGCCAGCACCAGCGGCAGAATCACGATCAGCAGCGAACGGCCGTACAGCGACCGCGGCAAAATGCGCTTGAACCAGCGCCGATGGCTGTCGAGGCCGAGCGCGCGCCGCGCCGCCTGGTCAGAGAACAGCTCGAGGCCGTCCTCGCGGCGCTCAATCGGGCTTGAGGACATAGCCCGTTCCCCTGACCGTCTGGAGGTAGCGCGGGAAGCGCGGATCGCGCTCGATCTTGCGCCTGAGCCGGGTGATCTGCACGTCGACCGCGCGCAGGTTGCCGCCCATTGCCGCCGCTTCGGCCAGCGCGGCGCGCGACACCGCCTCGCCCGGTTGTGCCGCCAGCGCCGCGAGCAGCGACTGCTCGGCGCTGGTCAGCCGCACCGGCTCCTCGCCGCGCGACAGCTCGGCGCGCCGCAGGTCGAGCCGGTACTCGCCCAACCGTAGCACCGCCGTGCGTTCGGCCTCGGATGCGACGCGTTGCAAGATGTTGCGGATGCGCAGCACCAGCTCGCGCGGCTCGAACGGCTTGGTCAGATAATCGTCGGCACCGCGTTCGAGCCCGTCAATGCGGTCGACGCTTTCGGCCTTCGCAGTCAGCAGCAGGATCGGAATACGGCTCGACGCGCGCAGGCTGGCGGTGAGCTGAATGCCGTCCTCGCCCGGCATCATCACGTCGAGCACCAACAGATCGAAGGCAAGTCCGTCCAGCTTGCGGCGTGCCTCGGCGGCGTCGCCCGCGGTGGTGACGCGAAAACCCCGGTCGGTGAGATAGCGGCGCAGCAGATCTCTCAGCCGCGCATCATCGTCGACGACCAGGAGATGCGGCTCCGTGGCGTCCATCGCCGCAGTATAGGGGTTCATCGCCGCCGAATCACGCACCGGTCACCGCGGAGCATCGCTGCGGCGGCCGACACGATTGCGATCCTCCTCGCTCGACATGATGCCGAACATGACCTTGCGGAACCCGTCGACCGCCTGCACGCCGGCCTCGCGATAGGCGCGGGCGATGCGCTGGCGCTGGTTCTCCGACAGCTGACGCTCGAGTTCGACGCCCTTCTCGGTCAGCTCCAAGAGGCGTCGCCGGCGGTCGCGGCTGCCCGGCGACTGGCGGATGAAGCCTTGGCGCACCAGCTGGCCGAGCACGCGCGACAGGCTTTGCTTGGTAATGCGCAGGATGGCGAGCAAATCGCTGACGCTCATCTGCGGATGGCGGCCGACAAAATAAATCACGCGGTGATGAGCGCGGCCGAAGCCGTAGCGCACCAGCATCGCGTCGGGCTCCGCCGTGAAATCGCGATAAGCGTAATAGAGCAGCTCGATCGCCTGGCGCAGTTCCTCCTCGCGCAAGAACAGCGGATTGGCCTGGGATTTTACGTCAGCCATATTGACTTATATTCGCTTAAACCGTTATATGGGAGTGCTTCCTCTCGGCCATAATTGCACATAATCGTCTTGGGCGATGCAGGTGCAGGGCGGCGCCGTTATCGTCTATCGTCTCAGAACAAGACGCCCCGAGAACGCATTAGGAATCGCCATGGCAGCCAGCCTCATCCCCTACGACGACCGCGACGGCTCGATCTGGTACGACGGCAAACTGGTGCCCTGGCGCGACGCCAAGATCCATGTCCTGACCCACGCGCTGCATTACGCCAGCGCCGTGTTCGAAGGCGCGCGCGCCTACGGCGGCACCGTCTTCAAGCTGCGCGACCACTGCCAGCGGCTGATCGATTCCGGCCGCATCCTCGGCTTCGAGATTCCGTGGACGCGCGAGCAGATCGAGGCGGCGTGCAAGGCGGCGGTCAAGGCGCAGAACATCAAGGACGGCTATGTCCGCCCGATCGCCTGGCGCGGGCCGGAGCAGATGGGAGTTTCCGCACAACAGACAAAAATTCACATGGCGGTCGCGGCCTGGGATTGGGGCACGTATTTCGCGCCCGAGGCGCGGCTCAAAGGCATCCGCATGGCCTGGGCGAAATGGGCGCGGCCGGCGCCCAACACGGCGCCGACCAAGGCCAAGGCGGCCGGGCTCTACATGATCTGCACGCTGTCGAAGCACGCCGCCGAGGCCGAGGGCTACGAGGACGCGCTGATGCTCGACTGGCGCGGTCAACTTGCCGAGGCGACTGGCGCCAACATCTTCCTCGCCATCGACGGCACGCTGCACACGCCGACGCCTGACTGCTTCCTCGACGGCATCACCCGCCGCCACGTCATCGGCTTGGCGCGCGCGCGGCAGATCAAGGTGGTCGAGCGGCCGATCATGCCGGACGAGCTCGGCAAGGCGCAGGAAGTGTTCCTCACCGGCAGCGCCGCCGAGATCACGCCGGTGTGCGAGATCGGCCAGTATCGGTTCACACCCGGCACGCTGACCAAGCAGCTGATCGAGGATTTCGACCGCTCGGTACGCGCCGCCGAAAAGGCCAGTGCGGCTTGAAGCGCGCCTAGCCTTTCGCCCAGCGCTTCGCCGCCTGCTCGTCGCTGTCCCGGGCCTCGACCCAGCGCGTGCCCTGTGGCGTCTCTTCCTGCTTCCAGAACGGCGCCTTGGTCTTGAGCCAGTCGACCAGGAACTCGTTGGCGGCAAACGCCGCCGTGCGGTGCGCCGCCGCCGTCACCACCAGCACGATGCGCTCGCCGGGCAGCAAGCGGCCGAAGCGATGGACGATCAGCGACGCATCAAGCGGCCAGCGCTTATTGGCCTCGGCCTCGATCGCCGTAAGCTCGTCCTCGGTCATGCCGGAATAATGCTCGAGCGTCATCGCCATGATTGCATTGGCACCGCCCGGATCGCGCACCGTGCCGACGAAGGTGACGATGCCGCCGATCGTCGTCTTGCCGCGCGTGAGGTTCTCGATCTCGAAGCCCACGTCGAAATCCTCGCGCTGTACCCGAATCATTGCCGCCTCAGCCGCCGGTCACCGGCGGGAACAGCGCCACCTCGTCGCCCGGCTTCAGCGCGAAATCCCAGCCGACATGGCGGCGATTGACCGCGACGCGCAGCGTCCGGCGGTCCTTCAGCGCTTCGGCGAAGCCGGGCCCGCGCGTCTTGAGCCAGTCAACCAACGCCGCGGGTGTGGCAATGCCCGCCGGCAGGTCGAGGGTTTCCTCGGTCTTGCCGATCTTGGTTTTGAGCCAGGCGAAATAGAGAAGCCGCATGGGGCTGACTTATGCCTTGGCGCTCGGCCGCGCAAGACTCACGCGATGACTTCGCTGAAGGGCAGGAAATTGACCGTGCCGCCGAGCTCGACGTGGCTCAGGCCCTCGGGAATCTCGACCAGGCCGTCGGATTCGACCATCGAGGTCAGGATGCCGGCGCCGTCGCGCGGGAATTTCTCGGCCACCCAGCCGGTCTCGCCGTGTTTCAGCCGCGCCCGCAGATATTCCGTGCGGCTGCCCTTCTTGTCATAGGCGAAGCCCGCGGTGACGCGGAACAGCCGCGGCGGCGCATCCTCCGCGCCGGCGAGCAGCAGGACCAGCGGCCGCGCCAACAGCAGGAACGTCACCATCACCGCTACTGGATTGCCGGGCAGGCCCATGAACGGCACGAGGCCGAGCTGGCCCATCGCCACCGGCCGGCCTGGCTTGATCGCCAGACGCCAGAAATGGAGCCGTCCTAGAGCCTCGACCGCCGCCTTGACGTGATCTTCCTCGCCGGTCGACATGCCGCCCGAGGTCAGCACCAGGTCATGGTCGCGCGCGGCCTGAGCGAGCGCTGCGCGCACCGCGTCCAGGCGGTCCGGCAGGATGCCGAGATCGGTCACGGCGCAGCTCAGGCCTTCGAGCAGCGCGCGCAGCGTGTAGCGGTTGGAGTCGAAGATCGCGCCCGGCGGGAGCTCGCCGCCCGGCTCGCACACTTCGTCGCCGGTCGAAAAGATCGCGACGCGCAGCTTCCGCCGCACCGTCAGTTCGGTCATTCCGAGCGAGGCGGCGAGGCCGATCTCCTGCGGCCGCAGCCGCCGGCCGGCGGCGAGCACCGTCGTGCCGCGCTTCACGTCCTCGCCGGCGAAGCGGCGGTTGGCACCGCGCTTGATGCCCGGCGGCAGCGTCGCCTGGCCGTCGGCGACGCGGCAGTCCTCCTGCATCAGCACCGTGTCGGCGCCCTCCGGCATCTGCGCGCCGGTGAAGATGCGGACGCATTCACCGCGCGCCACCGGCCGGCCAAGCGGATGGCCCGCGGCGGCGCGGCCGGCGATCGGCAGTGCCGTCGGCTCGCCGGGCTTGAGATCGTCGAAGCTCACCGCGTAACCGTCGACGGCGGCGTTGTCGTGCGGCGGCACGTCGCGCGTCGCCACCACCGGCGCGGCCAGGATTCGCCCGCGGGCGTCGCCCAACCGGACCGTCTCGGTCTCGGCGACAGCGTGAACCTTGGCTTTGAGAATCGTCAGCGCCTCGCCAGCGGACATCAGCTGTCCGCCGAAGGCGAAGCAGTCATCGCTCAGTTGCGCCATGGAACAGCGGTTCGATGCGGCAGCGCTCGAGGATGAATTGCGCGATGCCGTCGACGTCGTCGATGTGGAGTTGCGGCAGCGGGCAGCCCGAGAGCCGCTGGTCGCTGGCGAGCGCGACGATGCTCTTCTGGTCGGGGAACATGAGCGGCTTGCCGACCAGCGCGCGATAGACCTCCAGCTTGGGGAAATCCTCGCTCTTGAAGCCTTCGACCAGCACCAGATCGACCGGCGCCATGTGCTTGAGCAGCGCGTCGAGCCTCGGCTCCGCCGCGCCGCGATGCTCGTGCATCAGCGCCCAGCGCTGCGACGAGGCAACCATCACCTCGGTCGCGCCCTCCTTGCGGTGGCGCCAGGAATCCTTGCCCGGCTGGTCGATATCGAAGTCGTGATGGGCGTGCTTCACGGTGGAGACGCTGAGGCCATGGCCGATCAGCACCGGCAGCAGCCGCGTCAGCAGCGTCGTCTTGCCGCTGCCGCTCCAACCGGCGAGCCCGAACACCCGCATTGCCGGCGATGTCACGTCGCGCTCGGCTTAATTGTCTTGATCGACCGGCCTTGCGGCATCGGACGGTTGATGTGGGTGAGACCGGCGCGCAGATAGTCGTATCCGGTCTTCACCGTGAGCACAGCGGCGATCCACAGCAGCAGCTCGCCGACGGCGCGCACAGGAATCGCCGCCGGGCCGGCATCGCCGACCAGCAGAAAGCCGATTGCCACCATCTGGATGAAGGTCTTCCACTTGGCCAGCTTCGACACCGGCATGCCGACGCGCAAGCCGGCAAGATGCTCGCGCAGACCCGAGACCATGATCTCGCGCGTCAGGATCACCAGCGCCGGCAGGATGCTCCCCATCGAAAGACGGTCATACGCGGCCAGCATGAACAACGTCGTCGCGACGAGGAGTTTGTCGGCGACGGGGTCGAGAAAGCGGCCGAGCTCTGATTGCTGCTCCCACATTCGCGCCAGCCGGCCGTCGAGCCAATCGGTGACGGCGGCTAGGCTGAAAATGGCGCAGCCGAGCCATGGCCCGAGCGGCGACGCCATGTAGAACGTCGCGATGACCAGGGGTATGGCGACGATCCGCGAGAACGTCAGCAGATTGGGCAGCGTCGTCAGCATGGCATCTCAAGCGGACAGCCGGCGCCGATCGACCAGCTCCGGCAATATTCGAATCGCAGTTTAGCCCTCGGCATGGAAATGATCATAAATCTTTTTTGCGACGATTTTGCTGATGCCGCCCACGCGCTCGAGATCGGTGAGGCCGGCCGTCGCCACCGCGCGCGCTGAGCCGAAATGGTGCAGCAGGGCGCGCTTGCGCGCGACGCCGATCCCGGCGATCTCATCGAGCGGCGAGGCGCCGATCGCCTTGGCGCGCTTGCTGCGATGAGCGCCGATGGCGAAGCGGTGGGCCTCGTCTCGTAGGCGCTGGAGGAAATAGAGCACCGGGTCCTTCGGATCGAGGCTCAACGGCGGCTTGCCGGTGCGAAAGAAGCGCTCGCGCCCGGCGTTGCGGTCGGGTCCTTTGGCGACGCCCACGACCGGCAGATCGTTAACGCCGAGATCGGCCAGTGCCTGGCAGGCCGCGGCGAGCTGGCCCTGGCCGCCGTCGATCAGCACCAGGTCGGGAAAGCTGCTGCGGTCGGGATTTTCTTTCAGCGCGCGGGCGAAGCGGCGGCCGAGCACCTCGCGCATCATCGCGTAGTCGTCGCCCGGCGCGATCGGCTCGCGGATGGTGAACTTGCGATAGGCGTTCTTGATGAAACCCTCGGGGCCGGCGACGATCATCGCGCCCATCGCGTGCGCGCCCTGGATGTGGCTGTTGTCGTAGACCTCGATGCGCTGCGGCGGGGCGTCGAGGCCGAAGGTCTCGGCGATGCCCTCGAGCAGGCGCCGCTGCGCCGTACTTTCGGCCAGCCGGCGACCGAGCGCCTCGCGTGCGTTGAGCAGTGCATGCTCGACCAGCTTGCGCTTGTCGCCGCGCGCGGGGACAACGATCTCGACCTTGCGGCTGGCGCGTTCGCTCAGCGCCTCGGCCAGGAGCTGCGCCTCGCTCGGCCGGTGGCTGACGAGGACCTGCGGCGGCGGCGGCTTGTTGTCGTAGAACTGGCCGAGGAATGCGCCCATCACGTCGCCGGGCTCGACATTCCGCGCATGTGCCGGGAAATACGCCCGGTTGCCCCAGTTCTGGCCGCCGCGGAAAAAGAACACTTGGATCGAGCTGTGTCCGCCGGCTTGGTGCAGCGCGACCACGTCGGCGTCGCCGAGGCCCTCAAGATTGATGTCCTGCCGTCCCTGGACCTGCGTCAGCGCGCGGATGCGGTCGCGGACCACCGCCGCGCCCTCGTACTCGCGCTGGTCGGATAATTCCTGCATGTGCCGCGCCAACCGCGCCTGAACCTCCTGGCTTTTGCCCGACAGAAAACTCCGCGCCTCCGCCACTAGGCGCGCGTAGCCCGCCTGATCGATGCGGCCGGTGCAGGGCGCGCTGCAGCGCTTGATCTGGTAGAGCAGGCAGGGCCGCGTGCGCGCGGTAAAGATGCTGTCCGAGCACGAGCGCAGCAGGAAGGCGCGCTGCAGCGCGATGAGCGTGCGATTGACTGCACCGGCCGATGCGAAAGGTCCAAAATAATCGCCATCGGGCCCGCGCGCACCGCGATGTTTGGTCAGCTGCGGAAAGGCGTGGTTGCTGGTGAGGTGGATATAGGGAAACGACTTGTCGTCGCGCAGCAGCACGTTGTAGTGCGGCATCAGCCGCTTGATCAGGTTGCATTCGAGCAGCAGCGCCTCGACCTCGGTATGGGTGATGGCGATCTCGAGTGTGTGGGTCTCGGCCACCATGCGCTTGAGGCGGAGCGGCAGGCCGTTGACGTTGGCGTAGTTGGCGACGCGGTTCTTGAGGTTCGCGGCCTTGCCGACATAGAGCGCTTCGCCCTTGGCGTCGAGCATGCGGTAGACGCCGGGTGCAGTCGGCATGGTCTTGAGTGCTGCACGAATGACGGCGACGCCACGCGCAAGATTGCCGGTGGGCGGGGTCGGCGCTTCCGTCTGGTCGTCCGCTTCGAATGCGTCGTTCATCGCCAGTGCATTCTCACGGTCATGTCGGTGCGATATCCACGAAGTCTGTGTGCAAGTTTGTTCATAACTATCCACTGCCGCGGTCCCTTAACGATCAAATCTAGGATTTGACCGCTTTGCCCAAAAAAACGGCAGTGACGCCAGCGATTTGTTTTTCCATGGCGTTTCACGTACCAAGTGTAAACCCCGTGTAACAGCAGGGAAACAAAGGGCTTTACGCCACAGAACTGACACACTGACCACGCCCTGTTGACAACTACCCGCTGCTGCACGCGCCCCGGCCAAAGTGAAAAATTCCTCGCGCGCCAAAAACTTAGCGCGTTTGTGACAACGTCCGACGCCGGCCGTGACGCGACGCAGCGGCAATCATCGGCATGAGCGAAAAATCCCGGCTATTCGCTCGCCGGTGGCACGCGGCTGGTGGTGGGCGCCCAATTCAAATGCTGGCCGCCGTCGAGCACGATCATTTGTCCGGTCATCGCCGGCGATTCCAGGATAAACATCACGGCGCGCGCGATCTCGTCCGGCGTCGTCCCGCGCCGCAGCGGCAACAGCTCAACCTGTCGGCGGAATTGCTCTTCGCTCTGGCGCGGGCTCGGCAACGTTGGACCCGGGCCGATGCCGTTGACTCGGATGCGCGGCGCCAGCGCCAGCGCCATAGTCTGCGTCAACGTCCACAACCCGGTCTTGCTCACCGTGTAAGACACGAAATACGGCGTCAGATTCCAGACGCGCTCGTCCAGAATGTTCACGACCGCACCGTCGGTGCCGTCTGGCAGCTGCCGCGCGAAACCCTGCATCAGCACGAATGGCGCCCGCAGATTGGTCTCGAGATGCCGGTCCCAACTCGCGCGCGTCACCGTCAGCGCATCGTCCCGCTCGAACACGGAGGCGTTGTTGATCAGCAGCGCCAGCGGCCCGACCGCCTCGGCCGCGCGCGGCATCAGCTCCGCAACCTCGTCTTCGCGGGCCAGGTCGGCGGCCAGCGCCGCGGCGCGGCGATCGTGCTGCCGGATCTCATCCGCCAGCGTCTCGGCGTCGTCGCGCGAGCCGCCGTAATGAATAGCGATGTCCCATCCGTGCGCCGCGAGGGTCAGCGCGATCGCACGCCCGATGCGCCTTGCGCCGCCGGTGACCAGTGCGCTGCGGCCCGTCATCAATAGCGCTCGCGCCTACGGCGGTTTTTCGCCGCCTTGGCCTTGGCCAGCGCCTTGGCGGAGGTGCCGGCGCGCCCGCCGATCGAACGGCCGCGTGGCGCCGCCGACAGGCCCGGGCTGCCGATGCCGAGGTGGAATTCCTCGAGCCGGCGGATTTCATCGCGCAGCCGCGCCGCCTCCTCGAATTCGAGGTTGGCCGCCGCCGCGTGCATGCGGCTTTCAAGATCGGCGATGACCGCTTGGAGATTGTGGCCCTGATAGTGGAGTGCCGCATCCTCGCCGGTTTCGACGGTGACGTGATCCTGCTCGTAGACGCTTTCGAGGATGTCGGAGATCGCGCGCTTGACGCTCTCCGGCGTGATGCCGTGCGCGGCATTGTACGCCTGCTGCTTCTCGCGCCGGCGATTGGTCTCCTCGATCGCCGCCTTCATGCTCTCGGTGACCTTGTCGGCGTAATGGATGGCGCGGCCCTCGATATTGCGCGCGGCGCGGCCGATGGTCTGGATCAGCGCCGTGCGCGACCGGAGGTAGCCCTCCTTGTCGGCGTCGAGGATCGCCACCAGCGTGCACTCGGGGATGTCGAGCCCTTCCCGCAGCAGGTTGATGCCGACCAGCACGTCGAAGACCCCCAGCCGCAGGTCCCGGATGATCTCGATGCGCTCGAGCGTATCAACGTCCGAATGCATGTAGCGCACGCGGATGCCGTTCTCGTGGAAGTACTCCGTCAGCGCCTCGGCCATGCGCTTGGTCAACGTCGTCACCAATACGCGCTGGCTCTTCTTGGCGCAGTCGCGGCACTCGGCCATGAGGTCGTCGACCTGGGTCTCGACCGGCCGGATGATCGGCACTGGATCGACCAAGCCGGTTGGCCGCACCACCTGCTCGACGAAGACGCCCTGGGTCCGACCCAGCTCCCAAGGGCCCGGCGTGGCCGAGACGCAAACCGTCTGGCCGCGCATCACGTCCCATTCCTCGAATTTCAGCGGTCGGTTGTCGATGCAGGAGGGCAGGCGGAAGCCGTATTCCGACAGCGTGAATTTGCGCGCGTAGTCGCCTTTGTACATGCCGCCTACTTGCGGGATGGTGACGTGACTTTCGTCGACGAACACGAGGCAGTCTTCGGGCAGATATTCGAACAGCGTTGGCGGCGGCTCGCCTGGCGCGCGTCCCGTGAGATAGCGCGAATAATTCTCGATGCCGGCGCAGCTGCCGGTCGCCGCCATCATCTCGAGGTCGAACTGGGTGCGTTGTTCGAGCCGCTCGGCCTCGAGCAGCTTGCCGGACGCGCGGAACTCGTCGAGGCGCAGCTTCAGGTCGCGCTTGATCTGGCCGATCGCTTGGTAAAGCGTCGGCTTCGGCGTGACGTAGTGGCTGTTGGGATAGATCTTGATGGTCTCGATCGCAGCGGTTTTCTCGCCGGTCAGCGGGTCGAATTCGTGGATCGATTCGATCTCGTCGCCGAAGAGCGACAGTCGCCAGGCGCGATCCTCATAATGCGCGGGAAAGATCTCGACCGTGTCGCCGCGCACGCGGAACGTGCCACGCACGAAGCTGGCGTCGTTGCGGCGGTATTGGAGTTCAACCAGTTTGGCCAACAGGCCACCACGGTTGATCCGCTCCTTGGCTGAGAGCGTGAAGGTCATTTCGGAATAGGTCTCGACCGAGCCGATGCCGTAGATGCACGAGACCGAAGCGACGATCACCGTGTCGCGGCGCTCGAGGATGGCGCGCGTCGCCGAGTGGCGCATGCGGTCGATCTGCTCGTTGATCGAGGATTCCTTCTCGATATAGGTGTCGGTGCGCGGAACGTAGGCCTCGGGCTGGTAGTAGTCGTAATACGACACGAAATACTCGACTGCGTTCTCCGGAAAGAAGCTCTTCATTTCGCCATAGAGCTGCGCCGCCAGCGTCTTGTTGGGCGCGAGGATCAGCGCCGGGCGCTGGGTCTCGGCGATCACGTGCGCCATGGTGAAGGTCTTGCCCGAACCGGTGACACCCAACAGCACCTGGTCGCGCGCGGCCTCGCGGATGCCGCGGACGAGTCCGGCGATCGCCTGCGGCTGGTCGCCGGCCGGGCGGAACTCGGATTGGATGGCGAAGCGGTGGCCTTGGTCGGCGAGCGGCCGGTCCACGGTCAGCAATGGTGCGGGCATGGTCCCTTAAGATAAGGGCTCGTCCTGCGCGATGCCAGACGGGGCTAGGCTGCGAGGCGCAGGCTGGTCAGGCGCCCGCCGATGAGCGCCAGCGCCTCGTGCAGGACGGCCAGAGCGGCAAGCCATGCCGCATCGAGCGCCGCGAGCTGCGCCACGGTGGCGGGTGTAAATTCCGCGAGCTTGCCGCTCATGGCGGCGACCAGCGCCAGCACCACCTCGTAGATCACGAAGGCCGCGGCGAAGGCGAGCACCAGCCGGACCCAACGCCGCATGCCGCCGATCCGCGCGACCGCGGATGCCGCGAATGTCGCCAGCAACGCGGCGGCACCGATGGCAAGGCCCCAGCCGGCGCTGTGAAGGTCGAGCGGATAGCCGAGCAGGGCCACGCCCACGGCCTGATTGGCGAGCCAGATCAATGCCACCGCGGCAAGCGCAGTCGAGCGCCGCTCGCTCTCGGCCAGGATCGCCGCGAATGCGGCGAAGGGCGTCACGCAAGCCAGCGCCCAGCTGCCGCCGATTGCGGCGGCGGCCAGCAGAGCCGGCCAGAGCCAGTTGCGCGCGAGCGGTCGCAGGACGGGAGCAGTTGCGGTCATGGGGCGTTCCTTTTGCTGCTGGCGAATCTAGGGCTTTCGACGGAGCCGATCAATTCGGCCACGACAACCGGGGTCATGAGCCCCCCGGCCATGGCTCCGACGGCCTCCTGCTGGCGTCGAGTGAAGGCGCGCACGGCAGTCCTGAAGGAAACGGCGAACGGCCGGATCGGCTTCAAGGGCGACGGCCTGCTCATAGGCGTGGTCGGCGGCTGCCGCGTCGCCAACGCGGGCGAGCAATCCGGCGCGTGCCGCCCAATAGGGCTGGTATTCGGCAAGGCGACGGTCGACGGCAAGGTCATCGAGCAGTGCCAATCCGGCGGCTGCGCCGCGCAGCTCGGTCATGGCCACGGCCCGGTTGATCGCTACCACCGGCGAGCCGGTTTGAGCCAACAGCGCGTCATAGAGTTCGAGGATTGCGGCCCAGTCGGTACGCCCGGTGAGTCGGCGTGCCGCATGAGCCGACTGCACGGCGGCTTCGAGTTGGAAACGGCCGATGCGGCCCATCGCGCCGGCGCGGGCGAGCGCGGCCTCGGCCTCGTCGATCAGGGCCGAATCCCAGCAGACGGGCTCCTGCTCGGCGAGCGGCACATAGCGGCCGCCGGTATCGCGTCGCGCTCCGCGCCGCGCTTCGGCGTGAAGCATCAGCGCCAGCAGTCCGAGCGCTTCCGGCTCGTCGGGCAACAGCGTGACAACGAGCCGGCCCAGCCAGATCGCTTCCTCGGCCAGATCGCGGCGACGTGGTAGCGTGCCGGCAGGATCGCTCCAGCCCTCGGCGAACGCGGCGTAGATCGTCTCGAGTACGGCGCCGAGGCGATCGTTGAGCTCGTCGCGCTCCGGCACGCGGAACGGGATGCCGGCGTCACGGATCTTGCGCTTCGCGCGCACCAGTCTCTGGCCCATCGAAGCAGGCGCGACGAGAAAGGCGGAGGCGATCGTGCTTGCGTCGAGGCCGAGCACAGTCTGAAGAATCAACGGAGCGCGCGCTGCCGGCTCGACCGCCGGATGAGCGCACGCGAACATCAGCCGCAGGCGATCGTCAGGAATGTCACTCGCCACCGTTGCGGCTTGCAGCTCGTCCGCCAACAGCACGAGCGGACCGGCGGCGTCCACCTGGGTCCGTCGGCGCCGCGCGGCATCGCTCGCGCGCCGGCGTGCGACGGTGAGCAGCCAGGCTTCGGGCGCGCGCGGTACGCCCTGTTGCGGCCACCTTGCCAGCGCGCTCGCAAAGGCCTCGGCCAGCGCATCCTCGGCGGCGGCGACATCGCGCGTCCGGGCGGCGAGGAAGGCGAGGAGCTTGCCGTAACTCTGGCGCGCGGCGCGTTCGATGGCGCGTCGTGTCTCCTCGCCCTCCGCCATGACGTCACATGGTCCGGATTGGGCGCACCTCGAGCACGCCGCCGGCCTGGGCCGTGGGGCAGCGCGCTGCCCAGGCCGTAGCGGCGTCGAGGTCCGCAACGTCGATGATGTAATAGCCGCCGAGCTGCTCCTTGGTCTCCGCGTAAGGGCCATTCAGTACCTTGGCGCGGCCGTCGGCGACGCGGACGGTGGTGGCCGTGCTCGAGAGCGTGAGCGGGTCGCCCGCGACATAGGCGCCGCTCTCGCGCATCGCTTTGGTGTACGCCATGTAGGCGCCCATGAACTCGGCGGTCTGTTTCTCGCCGCGCGCCTGGCTCGTCGCCTCGTTCTGGTAGATCAGCAACATGTACTTCATCGGACTCTCCTCGATTCGCTCGCGGCACCCGCGGTGCCGTCATCGACATGACGTTTGGACCCGCTCGATTTCGACATCGAGCCGCACGGCGGCGCGGAATCAAGCCTAGCATGCCATTGCGCAGTGCAGCATGACCGGTTAGCTTGGCCCGATGACCACAACACTCGCCGAATCGAAGCCCGTCGCGCCGCTCGCCGCCCGTCTCGCGCGCATCAAGCCCTCGCCGACCATCGCGGTGACCGACAAGGCGCGCCGTCTCAAGGCGGCGGGGCGCGACATCATCGGCCTCGGCGCCGGCGAGCCGGATTTCGACACGCCGCAGAACATCAAAGACGCGGCGAAGCGCGCGATCGATCGCGGCGAGACCAAGTACACCCAGGTCGACGGCACGGCCGCGCTGAAGCAGGCGGTCTGCGCCAAGTTCAAGCGCGAGAACGGGCTCGATTACGCGCCCGATCAGATCAGCGTCGGCGCCGGCGGCAAGCAGGTGCTGTTCAACGCGCTGATGGCGACGGTGGAGGAGGGCGACGAGGTGATCGTCCCGGCGCCCTATTGGGTGTCCTATCCCGACATCGTCGCGCTTGCGGGCGGCACGCCGGTCGCGGTGGTCGGACCGGAGAACAACGGCTTCAAGATCCGGCCCGAGGATCTTGCGTCGGCGATCACGCCGCGCACCAAGTGGCTCATACTCAATTCGCCCTCCAACCCCACCGGCGCAACCTACAGCGCCCAAGAGCTGAAGGGCCTGACCGACGTGCTGCTGAAGCACCCGCAGGTCTGGGTGTTGACCGACGACATCTACGAGCATCTGTTTTACGGCGATTTCAAATTCGCCACAGTCTGCGCGGTCGAGCCCAAGCTCTATCCCCGCACGCTCACGCTCAACGGCGTCAGCAAGACCTATGCCATGACCGGCTGGCGCATCGGCTATGCCGGCGGTCCGAAGGAGCTGATCGGCGCGATGGCGGCGCTGCAATCGCAGTCCACCACCAACCCGAGCTCGATCAGCCAGGCCGCCGCGGTCGAGGCCTTGAACGGGACGCAGGATTTCGTCCCGCGCAACTGCGCTATATTCCGCGAGCGCCGCGACCTGGTGGTGGCGGGCTTGAACCGCTGCGCAGGCCTACGCTGTCCCGTGCCCGACGGCGCGTTCTATGTCTATCCCTCGTGCGCTGGCGCCATCGGCAAGCAGACCCCGCAGGGCAAGACGCTCGCGACCGACGGCGACGTCGTCGACTATCTGCTCGAGGCCGAAGGCGTCGCCGTGGTCCCGGGCGAGGCGTTCGGCCTGTCGCCCTATTTCCGGCTGTCCTACGCCGCCTCGAACAAGTCGCTGGCCGAGGCGCTGAAGCGCATCGAGCGCGCCTGCGCCGCCCTCAAATAGCGGCACGAAGATCCAGAGTCGACCAGACCGCGCAGGGTGGTGGTCGCGTCGGCCGTCAGAACACCGGCGTCTCGCGATAGGTGCCCCACAATTTTTTCAGCGCGCCGACGATTTCGCCCATTGTCGCACCGTTCTCGACCGCCTCAATGGTGACGGGCAAGATGTTCTGCCGATCGTCGCGTGCGGTCGCGACCAGCCGCTCCATCAGCGTTGCGTGCTTCGCGGCGTCGCGCGTGGCGCGCACCCGCTTGGTGCGGGCAATCTGGCGTTCCGCCGTTTTGGGATCGTAGGGGTGCGTTTCAATGTCGTGGATCTCGTCCTCATCCGCGAAGCGGTTGACGCCGATTACCGGCTTTTCGCCGGTCTGCTTGCGGAGCGCGATTTCGTAGGCGAAGTCCGCGATCTGTTTCTGGAACCAGCCTTCTTCGATCAGCTTGATCGTCCCGCCATTGGCATCGACGTAATCGAGAATTTCGAGAATCCGCTTCTCGTATTCGCTCGTCAGGTTCTCGACGAAGTACGATCCGCCGATCGGGTCCACGACGTTGGAGACGTTGATCTCCTCGGCGATGATCTGCTGCGTGCGCAGTGCCATGCGCATGGCCTCCTCCGTCGGGATCGCGAAGGCTTCGTCGTAGCCGTTGGTGTGCAGCGACTGGCAGCCGCCGAGCACGGCCGACAACGCCTGTAGCGCCGTGCGGACGATATTGATCTGGTATTGCGGTTTGGTCAGCGTCGCGGCGGCGGTCTGGCAGTGGAAGCGCAACCGCATCGAGTCCGGGTTCTTCGCGCCGAAGCGCGTCTTCATGATTTTCGCCCAGACGCGGCGCGCGGCGCGGAACTTGGCAATCTCTTCGAAGAAGTCCCCCTGGCTGACGAAATAAAAAGCCAGGCGCGGCGCAAATTTGTCGACCTCCATGCCGGTCTTGAGCACTTCCTCGACATAGACGATGCCATTGGCGAGCGTGAAGGCCGCCTCCTGGAGCGGCGAGGCGCCGGCCTCGGAAATGTGATAGCCGGAGATGTTGATCGGGTTGTAGCGCCGCGTGTGCTCGGCGCAATAGGTGATGCAATCGCGCACGATGCGCACCGAATTGGCGATCGGAAAGCAATATTCCTTTTGGGCCATGTATTCCTTGAGGATGTCGGCCTGAATCGTGCCCGACAGCTTGTGCAAGTCGAGGCCGCGCTTCTTCGCGTTCGCGATATACATCGCGAGCAGGATCCACGCCGACGGATTGATCGTCATGGACACGGAAATGTTCTCGAGGTCGATGCCGTCGTAGAGCGCTTCCATGTCGGCGAGCGTGTCGATTGCGACTCCTTCGCGGCCGACCTCGCCGTCGCTCATCGGATCGTCGCTGTCGTAGCCCATGAGCGTCGGCATGTCGAAGTCGGTCGAGAGCCCGGTCTGGCCCTGCTTGATCAGATATTTGAACCGCTTGTTGGTGTCTTCGCCGGTGCCGAAGCCCGCGATCTGGCGCATGGTCCAGTGCCGGCTGCGGTACATCGTGGGGTAGGGGCCGCGCGTGAAGGGGAAGCGGCCCGGCAGGCCGATGTCCTCGAGCGGGATATGTGCGACGTCCGCGGCGGTGTAGACGCGCTTGACCGGGATGTCGCCGGTCGTGAAGAACTGCTCACGCCGCTCGCGCTGCTTGCGTAGGAACGCGGCGACTTCGGTGCGCTCCCAGTCGGCCACCTCCTCTGCGACCTTCTCAAGCGATTTTGGATCGACCATCTGGTTCATGGCGTGCTCCATGCGATTCGCAAAAAGTCGTCTGTTCGAGAAATTCCGCCGCCACCGAATAGGGATCGGTTTCGCGGCACGTCAGCCGCCTCGCGAGCGCGGCGCCGTCTTGCGCAAAGTCGTCGGCGAAGCGCCGCAGCAACATGGTTTCGGCGGTCTTCTTCAACCGGAACTGCGCGATCGCCAGCCTGCGCTCGCGCCCCAGCGGTCCGCCCGCGGCCGTCGCGCGATGCCGCTCGATCGCCTCGAGCAGCGCATCGAAGCCATCCCCCGAGACGGCGCTGGTCCCGATCACCGGCGGCTGCCAGGGCGGCTTGGCGTCTTTCGCCTTCGATCCGAGCGTCAGCATCTGCTTGAGTTCGACAACGGTGCGGTTGGCGTCGCTGCGGTCGCATTTCGAAACGACGTGGATGTCGGCGATCTCGAGGATGCCGGCCTTGATCGCCTGGACCTCGTCGCCGAGGCCGGGTGCCGAGACGACCACCGTGGTGTGCGACGCCTTCACGATCTCGACCTCGTCCTGGCCGACGCCGACGGTCTCGACGATGATCGTGCCGAACCCGGCGACGTCGAGAATGTCGGCCGCCTCCAGCGCCGCGTGAGCGAGGCCGCCGCTCGCGCCGTGGGTCGCCATCGAGCGGATATAGACTCCGGGATCGCCCGCCAACTCGGCCATGCGGATGCGGTCGCCGAGGATCGCGCCGCCCGAATAAGGGCTCGACGGATCGATCGCGATCACGCCGACCTTGACCCCGTTGGCGCGCAGCTTTTCCGTCAGCTTGGCGACGAGCGTCGACTTGCCGCTGCCGGGCACGCCGGTGATGCCGATGATTTCCGCCAGCCCAGCGAGCTTGTAGATTCGCGTAAGGGCGTCGCGCGCCTCGGGCGCACCTTGCTCTGCCCGCGAAATCAGCCGCGCAATCGCGGCCGGCTCGCCGGCCTGGACCCGCGCCACCAACTCCGACGATGGCACCATCCGGCTCACGCCTGCCCCTTTTCGATCTGGGCGTGGAATTCGGCGAACACCTTCCGGTCGTCGATAACGCGGCGCGCCTTGAAGTCCGTTCGCGGGATCGAATTCGGTGCGACGATTTCGACGACCGTCCGCAGCCCAAGGACCTTCTGGAGCTTGCGCTCCACCTCATTCCGGAACCCCGCGATCGCGGCGCCGCCACGCCGGTAGGTCAGAGCGTCGGATTCGACGCACAGCAGCAACTCGTCCATCGCAGCTTCGCGGCTGATCAGGATGCGATGCTCGCCGCCGTACTGCGGCAGCTCGTTCAGGGCGGCGTCGATCTCGCTCGGGTACATGTTCTCGCCACGGATCGTGAACATATCGTCGATCCGGCCGAAAATCCCCTGCGGCAGGCGCGGATAGGTGCGGCCGCAGGGATTGCGGTCGTTGGTCCAGAGCGAGAGGTCGCCCGACAACAGGCGGATCATCGGCTGCGAGGTGCGCTCGAGATGGGTATAAACCGGAGTCCCGCGCTTGCCGTACGGCACGCGGCACATCGTCTCGGGATCGCAGATTTCGGTGTAGACGACGTCCTGCCAGCACAGCATGCCGTCGGTTTCGGCAGTGCCGGCGACGTTCATCCACGGCGTCATTTCAGCCATTGAGCCGGAATCGATGACCTTGGCGCCGTAAATCTCCTCGAGCTTGCCGCGCACACCGGGAATCGACGCTCCCGGCTCGCCCGAAAAGAACATGATCTTGATCTTGAAATCGCGCGGGTTCAGCCCCTCATCGGCGGCAACCTGGGAGAGGTGCAAGGCATAGGTCGGCGTGCCGTAGAACGCCGTCGGCTTGACCATATTCAGCCATTGGATGCAGCGCGCCGACATGCCGCCGACGCCCGCGCCGAACGGGAAGCAGCGCGCGCCGAGGCGCTCGGCGCCGGCCAGCGCACCCCAGCTTCCCATGTACAACGAAAAGATCGCCGCGATGCAGACCGCGTCGCCCGGCCGCAAGCCCATGCCCCACATGATCCGCGCGTGCGCATTGGAGATCGCGTGCCAGTCGTTGCGACCGATGGCGAAAGCGGTGGGCCGGCCGGTGGTGCCGCTGGTGCCGTGAATGTGAAAAATCTCGGATTCCGGTGCGCACAAATAGTCACCGAATGGCGGTGATCGCTCCTGCGCCCTGCGCAGATCCTCTTTCTTCACGACCGGGACCCTGGATTCGAAATCCTCCAGCGACTTCAGCTGCGACGGGTGGAATCCGGCCTCGTCCCATTTTCGCCGGTAGAACGGCGCGTGCTCGTAAGCGTAGGCGCAGACGGTTTTGAGACGCTTGAGGACCAGCTGCTCCCGCTCCGGCGCAGGCATGGTCTCGCGGCGGGGAAACCAATAGCGGCTCGAGCGATCCGGGAAATAGCTGTCTTCGTAGACGGGCGGGAACGACCACGACTCCATCGCCGTCACCGCGCGCCGCGCTGAGCGACCAGTTCGCGCAGCCGCGACACGATCTTTTCGGGCGGCGTGTCCTGCAGCAGTACTTCGCTGACGCCCATCTTTTTCAACGCGACGACGTCCTCGTCGGGCATGACGCCGCCCGCGACGACGATCATGTCGTTGGCGCCCTCCTGCTTGAGCCGGGCGAAAATCTTCGGGAACACTGTCATCTGGACGCCGGACAGGAGGCTGACGCCGAGGACGTCGACGTCCTCTTGGATAGCTGCGGTGACGACCTCGTCCGGGGTCCGGTGCAGGCCAGAATAGATCACGTCCATGCCGGCGTCGCGCAGTGCGCGAGCGACGACCTTCACCCCGCGGTCGTGGCCGTCGAGGCCGACCTTGGCCAGCAAGATACGGATCGGCGATGCCATGGCGTCGCTCCCCGAGTTTTTGTAGGTGTTGTATACTGTATACCGTATTCTGACGTACGCAACGACCCCGGCGATATCACCGGTAGGAAGCGGAAAGGACGCCGTGCGAGCACTGGCCAGCCCAAAAACCCTTGTCGATCAGGCCTATTCAACGCTACTCGACGCGATTTGCGACGGCACCCTTAGTCCCGGCGAACGGTTGACCCAGGCCGACGTGGCCAAGCGCCTCAAAGTCTCGCGGCAGCCCGTCCATAATGCGCTGCTGGTGCTGAAGGCGCAGGGCTTCGTCCGCGCGACCGGGCGTTGCGGCCTTGCCGTCGCGCCGATCGATCATCAGCAGTTCCATTCGATCTATGAATTCCGCTCCGCGATCGAACCGCTCGCGGTGAGGTTGGCGGCAGCGCGTGCCACCCCGGCGGCAATCGCGGCGGGTCGCGCTCTGGTGGCGGAGGGCGAGGCGGTGGCGCGGCGCAAAGACATCCGCGGCATGATCGAATGCGACATGAACTTTCACCTGTTCCTTTACGACCTGTCGGGAAATTCGTTGATCATCGACTCCATGCGGTTGAACTGGCAGCACCTGCGCCGGACGATGGGGGCGGTGTTACAACTCGAAAAGATCTCGACGCGCGTTTGGCACGAACATTCGTCCATCATTGACGCGTTGTCCGAACATAATATCGAAACCGCGGTGGCCCGAATGGAGGCCCACATCGTCCGGGCCCATGCCGATATGTCGGCCTTTCTTTGAGGGCGGAGCGCGCCTGTTTGCTTGCCGCCAGAACCGCGGCGAAATAGCGCGGCTCGATCCAGATTCCGGTTGCCTCGACCGAGCGGCGGCGCGACCATCGTCGCGGAGGGTGCGTCGCTAACGGGGGGCGTTCCTGACGAAGCCCCGAAACGGATCGAACCCGGGCCGGACGCGGCGCGCGATGTGATGCGGAGGCAAGCATGGGCGAAAAAGCGGGCGGGCCGCGCGTAGCGGCCCTGGTCGGACCTTACCTTTCGGGCAAGACGACCCTCCTCGAAGCCCTGCTGTTCGCCGCCGACGCCATCCACCGACGCGGTACCCAGAAAGACCATACCACCGTCGGCGATTCCGCTCCCGAGGCCCGGGCGCGTCAGATGTCGACCGAGATCAACCCGGCGCACGCCACCTATCTCGGCGACCGCTGGTTCTTCCTCGATTGCCCGGGGTCGGTCGAGCTCGCGACCGAAGCGCAGACGGCGCTGCTCGCGGCCGATGTCGCGGTGGTGGTGTGCGAAGCGGTGCCCGACCGCGTCCTGGCGCTCTCGCCGCTGCTCAAATTTCTCGACGACCGCCAGATCCCGCACATGATCTTCGTCAACAAGATCGACCAGACATCAGCGCGCGTCTCGGAGGTGCTGGCGGCGTTGCAATCCATCTCGGCGCGCCCGCTGGTGCTGCGCCAGGTGCCGCTGCCCGGCCCCGACGGCACGATTTCCGGCTACGTCGATCTGGTCAGCGAACGCGCCTATCGCTATCAGCCGGGCGCGGCCTCGGACCTGGTCAAGCTGCCGGACGAGATGGCGGCGGCTGAGCAGGAATCGCGCGCCAGCTTGGTCGAGAAACTTGCTGATTTCGACGACAAGCTTCTGGAGCAGCTGCTCGAGGACATCCAGCCCTCGAAGGATGACATTTACAATCAACTAACGCAGGACGTGCGTCGCGACCTGATTGTGCCCGTCTTCCTGGGTGCGGCGTTGCTCGATCACGGCGTGCGCCGGCTGTGGAAGGCACTGCGGCACGAGACGCCTGCCGCGGCCACGAGCGCCGAACGGCTTGGCATCGGCCACGCCGACGGCACTATCGCGCAGGTGATCAAGACCTATAACCCGCCCCACGCCGGCAAGCTGTCGCTGGTGCGCGTCTGGCGCGGTGCGGTGACCGAGGGCATGAGCTTCAACGGCGTGCGCGTCGCCGGCGTGGTGTGTCTTCAGGGCGCGGTGGCGGAAAAGCTGCCGGGCGGTGCGGGCGCCGGCGAGATCGCCGCGCTGGTGCGGCTCGACGGTGTCGCGACCGGCACGGTCCTGGCTGCCGGCCCGCCGCCGACGCTGCCGCGCGTCGCGCCGCCCGATCCGGTCTTCGGCCTCGCGATCGCGGCGGAAAAGCGCAACGACGAGGTCAAGCTCACCGGCGCGATTCAGAAATTGATCGAGGAAGATCCGACTCTCTCGCTCGAGCAGAACGCGGAGCTGCAGGAGCTGGCGCTGTGGGGCCAGGGCGACATCCACCTGCAAATCGCGCTCGACCGGCTGCGGCATAAATTCAACCTCGCGGTTCAGGCACGACGCCCGCAGATTCCGTACCGCGAAACCATCCGCAAGGGCACCGCGATCCATTCGCGCTTCAAGCGCCAGAGCGGCGGCCACGGCCAATTCGCCGACATCCAGATCGAGATCAAGCCGTTGCCGCGCGGCGGCGGCTTTGCCTTCGTCGACGCGGTCGTCGGCGGCGCCATCCCACGCAACTACATTCCGGCGGTCGAGGAGGGCGTGAGGGAGTACCTGCGTCACGGCCCCTGCGGCTGTCCGGTGGTCGACGTCGCGGTCAAGCTAGTGACCGGCCAGTTCCATGCCGTCGACAGCTCGGACCAGGCGTTCAAGACGGCGGCGCGCCAGGCGATGAGCGAGGCGATGCCGAAATGCGAACCGGTGCTGCTCGAGCCGATCCATCGCGTCGAGATCTCGGTGCCGAATGCCTTCACCTCGCGCGTCCAGCGTATCGTCTCGGCGCGGCGCGGTCATATCCTGGGCTACGATGCGAAGCCCGAATGGACCGGCTGGGACGTGGTCGCGACCGACTTGCCGCTGGCGGAAATGCACGACCTGATCATTGAGCTGCGCTCAGCGACGCTCGGCACCGGCACCTTCACGCACCGTTTCGACCGGCTCCAGGAGCTCATCGGCAAGCTGGCCGAGAAGGTGCTGGCGACGCGGACCGGCGAGGCCGCGCAATAACGACGATTCGCGGATGTTAAATTTATTTCAGCGATAGTCGCGCGAGCGTGACTTGATGTGATGGCGCCTTGGCGGTATCGCTGCCGCCATTGGAATGGAGGTCGGCATGTGGGTGAAACGGAAGCGGCGCTGGGAAATTCCCGAACGCGAAGCGACGCCCGAGACCGTCTTTCACAACCGCCGCGCGCTGATCAAGGCGATGGGCATGGGCGCTCTCGTTGCTGCCACCGGCACCGGTGCGCTGGCCGGCGCCGCACCAGCCTTCGCCGATGCCGATCCGTCGGCCGGACTCTATCCGGCGAAGCGCAATCCGAAGTACACGCTCGATCGCCCGCTGACGGCAGAAAAGTTGTCGACCACCTACAACAATTTCTACGAGTACTCGAGCAACAAGGACGTCTACGAATATTCCGACGCGCTCAAAGTGCGGCCGTGGAGCGTGACCATCGACGGCATGGTCGAGAAGCCGATGACGCTTGGCATCGACGATCTGCTCAAGAAAGTGACGCTCGAGGAGCGGCTCTATCGCCACCGCTGCGTTGAAACTTGGTCGATGGCTGTGCCGTGGACCGGCTTTCCGATGAAAACGCTGGTCGACATGGCGCGGCCCCTCGGCAGCGCCAAGTACGTCCACATGGTCACGTTCATGGATCCGAAGATGGCGCCCGGACAGCGCGCGTTCTTTTATCCCTGGCCCTATGTCGAGGGCGTGACGATGTTCGAGGCCAACAACGACCTCGCCTTCCTGGTGACCGGCATGTACGGCAAGCCGCTGCCGAAGCAGGACGGCGCGCCGCTACGCCTGGCGCTGCCCTGGAAGTACGGATTCAAGTCGATCAAATCGATCGTCAAGTTCACCTTCACCGACAAGCGGCCGGAGTCGTTCTGGACGGCGCTGCAATCGAACGAATACGGCTTTTGGGCCAACGTCAATCCGGCGGTGCCGCATCCGCGCTGGAGCCAAGCGACAGAGCGCGAGCTCGGCGAGGACACGCGGCGTCCGACGCTGATCTGGAATGGCTACGGCGAATACGTAGCGGCGATGTACGACGGTCTCAAGGGCGAAAATCTCTTCCGCTGAAGCGCGGGCGCGTTCTGCGCCCGTAACCGATCCGGTCAGATGATCTTGAACAGGTAAAGCAGGATCAGCACCGGGACCGGTATGCGCATCAACCAAAGCAAGAGCGAGATCACCTGAACTCTCCGTCGTGCCGGTGGTGGCGTCGTTTGGATCCTTCGGCGCTGACGCGGTTCTCGCTGGGCTCCCGATTCGTCGTTTCTGGGTCGAAACCGATGCGCGCCGGGCGGCAGCGCGAATCGGAAATCGGCCTAAGCACTTGATTTAACTTAATTCTGCTCTTGTATGACTTTAACCGCGACATACAAGCCATTGACTTAATTGAGAGTATTGTATTCCACAAAATCACCGACCTATACTCGCGCGCCTTCCGCCTTTGAGGAGCGAAGTCATGCGTCGTATGGCCGTTTTCGTTGTTGCGAGCGGGCTTCTGGTCGCGGGCTGCGGATCGAATCCGGGCGACCGTGCGTTGACCGGCGGCGTCATGGGCGCCGGCGTCGGTGCGCTGGCGGGTGCCGCGGTCGGCATGCCGCTGACCGGCGCGGTCTTCGGCGGCGCGCTCGGCGCCACCGCAGGCGCGCTGAGCGATCCGTCGCAGATCTATCTCGGCAAGCCGGTCTGGCGCTAGCCCGAACGCCGTCATCGTCGTCACGCCGCCGCGGCGAGCGCGTCGAACGCACTCGCTGCGTCATTTAGGTCGCCATAGGCGAAGCGGTAGCAGCCGCTCCCTTCGAGAATCTGGGCGAGAAGCCCGAAGCCCTGCGCACCGTGCAGGCTGTAATTCATCGCGTGATGGCCGACCTCGATCAGCCCGGCCGCTTTTGAGAACGGTTCGAACCGCGCCGGCGCGCCGGCGCGCCACTGCGGGAATACGATCCAGCCGACCGGCGCGACCTCGTCGACGCGCGCCAGACTATCCTCCGGCGCACGCATCAGGACGACCGTTCCCTTGACGGTATCGGATACGGGATCGCTGAACACGGCGTCCGGCGCGAACGCCTTCAGCACGTCGATCGATGCGTTCTTGAGGTTGATCGGCCGCGCCAAGGGCACGACCTGTCCGTCGTCGCGGCGGATCAGCGCCAGTTCGTCCGACAGCAAGCGCCAGCCGCGATGGACCAGGCCGGCGGCGAGAGTGCTCTTGCCCGAACCCGGAACGCCGGGCAGGACTGCGACTCGGCCGTTCTTCTCGAGCGCCGCGGCATGGACGATCAGATACTGGTGCGCGAGGCCAGCAATCGCGTAGTTGAGTCCCCATTCGACCAGCGGCAGCGCCTGACAGGCCGGCAGTGGCTTGAACGGATCCTGGCCGTCGATCAGAAAGCGCGCCTGCGGCCGCAGGTAGCGGCGCACGCCCTTGCCGGGCACCAGCGCGACATGGAAATCGGCGAAATCGCCAGCACGCTGGCGGAATTGCGCCGGATAAAGGCGGCCGAGCGCGTCGATCACCTCGGTGAAGCCGGTGGCGAGCGCGGCGGTGAATGGGCCGAGCCGAAGTTGGAGAACTTCATGTTGTTTCGCGGTCATGGCGCCCGCTCGATCAGATCGAGGCGACGGAGCAGGCCCAGCGTGCGCTCGACCGTCGCCGACGGCGCAGCGCCGGAGCGCAGCTCGACGTCATTGGCCGCCGCCTGCGTCAGGCCGTCGGCGCTCGCCGGCTGCGCCGCGAGATGAGCGAAGACCCAGCCGGCGAAGTCGGCGAAATGATGGGTGTGGCCGCTCCGTCCGTTGTAGGCGACCACTTCGCCGTCCCATATGCGCCAACGGACTTCGGCGGCGATCCGCCACGTCTCGGCCTTGGTGCGCAGCTGCGCGGATGCGGTCACGTTTTTTATGAGTTGATGTTGAGGGACGAGATCCGATTGGTCGCGGAATCGAGCTCCGCCTGCGCCAAGCTCTTCGTCGTCGGCTGGCTCGACCAGATCGCAGCGACGAGGCCGCGCACCTGCGCCACCGTGTCGGGATAATTGGTCGGCGAAAAGCAGCCGGCATTAAGCACGGCCGCGGCGAGCTGCGCGCCGAACTTGGTCGCATCGAGCGCAGCGGAATTCTGGCCGACCTTGCAGCCAATCGTCAGACCACCCTCGAGGGCTGCAAGCAGCGATTGGTTGCCGCAGCTCCACTGGGAGTTGAACGGCTGCGAACCGCAAGCCGAGAGGAAGCTGGTCGACGGCGCGAAACCGGTACGCGACCACAGCTGTTGCGTGCCCGCGAGCTTGATCCAGCTATCCGGCGTCAGGCCGCAATTCGTGCCCTCGGGCAACGGATGGGAGAGGTTGCCGGACAGGGCATTCGACACCGAGCATTCGCCGGTCATCGCCAACGCCGGCTTGCTCGTCAGGGTCACCACGACCGGGATGCCGCCCAGGATCAGCCGCCGGCTGGGCGACCGAAGCCCGCCGTCGCTGCACTCGTGTTCTGCCGCTTTGCGTCGATTGTTCATGGGCACTGGTCGATACGCCGAGACGCGCTCACGCTAGCGCGCAAACCGATAAAGCACCGTAAAGCAAGATTGGAATTTGGTAAAAAATGGAACAATCAATGAAAACACGGTGAAGCGCGATTAACCACGCTTCGAAAAAATTTTCGGCAAATTGTCTAGAGTGCGCGGAACTTTCTTCGCCGCGCGCGCAGCGGGTCGAAGACGATGACGTTGTCGCCGAGGCTGTCCGGCCGGCGCGCCAAGGTCGGACGCGGTGCCGGCCGCCGCGGCGCGTCGTTGGCGGTCATGACGGTGGCGAAGGCCGCGGGTCCCGCGGCAACGGCGCGGCGGTAGCGGTAATCAGGATAGGTTTCGCCAGCGTCGCGCATCCAGCGCACGACCGCGAGCAAGCCGGCGGACGCCGCAGTGAGACCGCCCGCGCCAAGCGCAAGCGCGATCGGCTGCGTTCCCGCCGAAAGCGCCAGGCCGGCAGCGGTGCCGGTCGCGAGCACGGCGAGGCTCGACACCGTCAAGGCGATGAATACCGGCCAGCGATCACGCATCCGTTCCCTCGACTGCGCGGCGCCCAAACCGGTACGCCGCGCGAACGCGTTAATCTTGATTAAGGTTAGCGCGCGTTAAGTGGCGCTGTCGAGTGCCGGCATGCTTTACAAGTTGTCGTATGTGCCGACGGCGCGCGACTCAGCCGCCGTTCCGGTTCTCGCCGACCTTGTGCAGCAGGAAGTCGCGGAACACGGCGATGCGCTTCGAATTGCGCAGCTCTTCGGGATAAACGAAATAGGCTGCGGCCTCGGCGCCCTTCACCTCGGGCAAAACGCGTACCAGGTTGTGGCTCTCGGCGATCATGAAATCGGGCAGCGCGCCGATGCCGAGCCCGCTCTGGATCGCCCGGGTGATGGCGTAGAGGTTGTTGACGGCGAGGATCGGCCGCCGCTCGTAGCCCGGCCGCGCACCGGCCTCGAGCACCCAGTTGACGTTGCGCACCGGCCGCGCCTCGGGTCCGTAGACGATGATGCGGTGCTTGTCGAGATCCTCGGGATTACGCGGCGTGCCGTGCTTCTTCAGGTATTCCGGCGAAGCATAGGCGAGGTAACGCACCGTCATCAGGTGCCGCTGCACCAGATCGGGCTGGCGCGGCGGCGACATGCGGATCGCCAAATCGGCCTCCCGCATCGACAGGTCGAGCTCGCTGTCGTCGAGCGCCAGGCTGACCTCGATCTCGGGATAGAGGTCCACGAACTCGCGGATGCGCGGGGTCAGCCAGGACGAGCCGAAGGCGACGGTGGTGGTGACTTTGAGCGGTCCCTTCGGCCGGTCCTTCGACTCGGTGAGCATCGCCTCGGTCATCGCCAACTTCGCGAAAACCTCGCGCGCCGTGCGATAGAGCAGGTCGCCCTGCTCGGTCAGGATCAGGCCGCGCGCATGCCGATGGAACAGCGGCACCGACAGGCTGTCCTCGAGCGCGCTGATCTGCCGGCTGACCGCCGATTGCGACAGGTTCAGCGCCTCGCCGGCGTGCGTGAAGCTGCCGGCCTCGGCGACGGCGTGGAAGACGCGCAGCTTGTCCCAGTCCATCGCTGCCTATTCCGCGGCGCGCCGCGCGCCGGCCTCTTCGGCCGCAAGAAATTTCTCGGCTTCGAGCGCCGCCATGCATCCCATGCCGGCGGCGGTCACGGCCTGGCGGAAGATCTTGTCGCGGACATCGCCGGCGGCGAATACGCCGGGAACGTCGGTCGCTGTCGAATCCGGCTTGGTGACCAGATATCCGTCGGCGTCGGCCTTGAGCTGGCCCTTGAACAGGCCGGTGACCGGGTTGTGGCCGATGGCGACGAACACGCCGTCGCAGGCGAGGGTGGAGGTCTCGCCGGTCTTGGCGTTCTTGAGGCGGACGCCGGTCACGTGCCGCGGCTCGCCCGTGCCGACGATTTCCTCGACCGCGCTGTCCCACACCACGCTGATCTTGGGATTGGCGAACAGGCGCGTCTGGAGGATCTTCTCGGCGCGCAGCTGGTCGCGGCGATGGATCAGCGTGACCTTGGTGGCGTGATGCGTGAGGTAGAGCGACTCCTCGACCGCGGTGTTGCCGCCGCCGACCACCGCCACCTCCTTGCCGCGGAAGAAGAACCCGTCGCAGGTGGCGCAGGCCGAAACGCCGGCGCCGCGCAGCAGCGCTTCGCCGGGGACGTTCAGCCAGCGCGCCTCGGCGCCGGTGCAGATGGCGATGGTCTCGGCGACGTACTCGTCGCCCGAATCGCCGAGACAGTGGAACGGCCGCTGCGACAGGTCCGCCTTGACGATGATGTCTTGGACGAGCGTGGTCCCGACATGCGTGGCCTGCTCCTGCATCTGCTCCATCAGCCACGGACCCTGGATCGCCTTGGCGAAGCCCGGATAGTTCTCGACGTCCGTGGTGATGGTGAGCTGGCCGCCCGGCACCAGTCCCTGCACCAGGATCGGCTTCAGGTTGGCGCGCGCGGCGTAAATCGCAGCCGTGTATCCCGCCGGGCCGGCGCCGATGATCAGGAACTTGGTGTGGTGACGTTGTCCCATGTCAGAAGCCGAACATGTGGTCGAGGCTGAAGGCGCCGCCGCGACCGATCAAGCCATGATAGCCGAAAAGCCGGCAGGTGATGTCGCGCACGACGATATAGGCCGCGTCGCCCGCCCGCTCGCGCGTTTTGGCGTCGAACATCTCGTGGTAGCGAAAAAACCGGGAGCCCGAACACGGGATGGCGATGCGCTCGCGCGCGATCTCGCGGCCGGCGCGGTCGTAGAGGACCAACTCGGTCGCACTGTCGGCATGCCACGGCGTCGAGGCCGGATAGATCAGATGGCAGAGGGTGTCGTACGGCGCGTCGCCCAGCCGCAGGAACAGCCGGGTCGACAGGCCGGGCGGCCGGCCGGCGTAGGATTGCGGCTCGCTCTTGTAGGTCAGCACCGTGTTGAAGACGTGTGCGCCAAAGCTGGTTTCGGCGGCGTGACCGCTGCCGCGGTCCTCGTAGCGGAACAGCGCGTGGAGCCAACCGTCGGCGCCGCCGCCGCGCGCGAAGTCGTAGACCAGCTCCATGTGGCCGTAATCGTCGGGCAGCTTGGCGCCATTGAGCAGCGAGTCGACGTCGACCGCGATTGAATCGCGGCGCGCGAGGCGGCCGAAGCCGTGCCGCGCGGCCTCGCGGCCGGCGCGGTCGTAGACGATGAGCGCGACCGGTAGATCCTGTTGCGCCGTCGACATCGGCGTCGGCAGGGCCAGCGAGCGCCACGCCGTGCGCGGCAGCACCGGCGCCGGCAGCAGGTAGCCCTTGCCCAGCAAATTACCAAGCTCGGCGATCTTCGGATCGGACTCGAGATCCGAGCGTTCGACGTTGACGTGTGCGATACGCAACCGTCCGCGCCCGCGCACTTCGTAGCGCGGTCGCACGACGTATTTCCCGGCGTGCATCTCGATCTGTTGTGGCCAGCGCGCCTTGGGCAGCAGCGTCGCGACGTCGAGCGGGCGGCTGGCAAAGGCCGGCACTGAGTTCGGCAGATAGCTTACCGCCGTGTCGCCCATCAGGTTGAGTCCGATGGTGCCGGAAGGAATGGCGCACGGCATCGAGTTTTGGATCCACAGCGTGACGGTTTCGCCCTTGTCCGGCGCCGGCAGCCCGGCATAGAGCGCCGACGGCCAGGAATTGGCGTCGTGGGTGCACGACAGGCTCAGTTTGGCCGCGTCCGTGCCATAGACGTCGAGGGCATATTTCACCACGTCGTGGCCGGCGGCGCCGACGGCGTGCAGGAAGATCTGGCCGGTGAACTCGCCGAGGCGGAAGCGCCGCCGCACTTCGCGGCTGTCGATCGTGAAAGCGCCGGCGCCTTGCGGCAGCGCCTCGTACCAGCGCGCGATCGCCGTTCCCGCCTGGTCGAACAGGACGCACCAGATCGTGATCTGCCGTGCGCCGTAACCCGACCAGTAATTTGCGGTGACCAGCCGCGTCGAAAGTCCGCCGGCGTCGCGGAAGAAGACGAAATTGGTGGCGAAGTTGATCGGATCGAGATAACGGGCACCGTTCGTCACCAACTCGTCCGGCAGGCGAAGCTCATCGAGGCTCGCCACAACGGCGCCGTCCGGCAACAGGTGGCGGATATGTGCGATCGTGCGTTCCGCATCGAAGCACGCAACGAGGACCGCATCGGCCGCGCATTCCTTGAGCGCGGTGACCGGCTGGGCGCGATGGCCGAGCGCGGTGCGGCCGATTGCGTCAACGTCCTGTGCGTAGAGGCCGGCGATTGCGACGCCCGAAAGATCATAGAGCTGGCCCAGCGCGTCGGCGCAGTTCTCGGGATCGTAGACCGCGACGCGGCCCATAGGCGCCAGCCGCGTGAACAGCGCGCAGCCTTTCTCCGCCGCCATCGGATGCGTCACGGCCTTGAAAAAAGCGTTGCCGCCCCGGACGTTGCTGAAGGTCTCGATGTTGAGCTGCATGAAGGCCCGCGAAGCATGACTTAGCAAGCAGGCAGGCCGATTGCTACCCCATTCGCCGTCGCAGCCGGAGTGCGGCCGTGCGCCGCAAATGGGGTAGCAAGCGCGTCGACACGAAGCTAGTCTCGCCGCCCATGGCGCTCGGCAACAACGCGGCGAAATCGGCAAGCGACGAGCGCTCTTGGTTCTACGCCGTTAGCGCGGTCTTTTTCATCACCGTCTTGCGGCTCGCCTGGCTCGCCTATGGCGGAACCGACCTCTACCCCGACGAGGCGCAATACTGGCTGTGGTCGCTGCACCCGGCGTTCGGCTACTACTCCAAGCCGCCGGTCGTCGCATGGCTGATCGCGCTGACCACCCACCTGCTAGGCAACAGCGAGGGCGTGATACGGCTCGCTGCGCCGCTGCTGCATTTCGCCGCCGCTCTGGTCGTGTTCCGCATCGCGGAGCGCCTCTATGACGCGCGTACCGGCCTGTGGTCGGCGCTCGTTTACGCCACGCTGCCCGGCGTCTCGGCCTCGGCCGCACTCATCTCGACCGATGCGCCGCTGCTCTTGTGTTGGGCGGTGGCGCTTTACGCTTTCATCCGTGCGCGCGAGCGGGCCGGCGAACGCTGGTGGTGGGCAGTCGGCGCCGCCGCCGGCGTGGGGCTGCTGTCGAAATACGCCATGGCCTATTGGCTGCTCTCGGCACTGCTCTATCTCCTCGCATTTCGCGACGAGCGGCGGCATCTCGGCCGCTTCTTCCTCGCCGTCGGCCTCGCGGTGCTGATTTACGCCCCGAATTTTGCATGGAACCTGCAGCACGGCTTCGTCTCCTACCACCACACCGGCGAGAACGCGGAATCCCACGGTGCGCTGTTCAACCCGTTGCATCTTGCCGCATTCGTCGGCTCGCAGTTCGCCGTCTTCGGTCCGATCGCCTTCGCCGCGCTGCTGGCGATCGTGTTCACTGCCCGGCGCGCGCTCGCGTCGCGTGCGGCCGCGCTGCTCGCGACCTTCGCCTTGCCGACGCTGGCGATGATGGTGGTGGTGAGCTTCATTACGCATGCCGAGCCCAATTGGGCCGCGCCTGTCTACGTTTCGGCCACGGTTCTGGTGACGGCTTGGCTGCTGCGCGGCGGGCACCGCCGGTTGATCGTCGCCGCCGTGGCGATCGACGTCGCCGTCGCCGTCGCCGCGTTCACGGCGCACGACGTGGCAAAGGCCGCGGGATACAGCTTGCGGGCGCGGTACGATCCGCTTCACCGCCTGCGCGGCGGGCACCAGCTCGGCTCCGCCGTCAGCGCGATCCTGGCGCAACATCCCGGCGCGCTGCTGTTGTCGGACGATCGCGAGGACATGGCGGACCTGATGTATTACGTGCGGCCGCACCCGTTCAACGCGCTCAAGTGGAACGGCGAGAGCAACAAGATCAACGACCAGTTCGATCTCGAGGCGAATCCAAAGGCAGATATCGGGCGGAATTTCGTCCTAGTGAGCCGGCATCCCGAGAACATCCAGCGTATCCTGGATCGCTTTGCCGCAGCCGGACCGGTCGACCACATCGTCGTTCCGCTAGGCGGCGGCGAATCGCGCGTGTACACGGCCCGCTTCCTGCGCGATTTCAAGGGCTATCGCCGGCTGCCTGGCCGCTAAACCACGGCCACATTCGCCGATCAGCCGCCGGTGTTTGGGTCCAATGGCGGACGCAGCGCGACGTCGTGCGCGCGCAGCATCGCGGCAACTCCCCAGGAGAACACGACGCCGAAATAAAGGCCGCCGAGAACGTCGCTCAGGTAATGCTGGTCGAGCGCGAGGCGGCTGAAGCCGATCAGCAGCGCAGCCGCGACCCATGCCGGCGTCAGGCGCGGATAAAGCGTCGACAGAGCCACCGCGAGCGCGGCGGCGGTGGCCGAATGGCCTGACGGGAACGACCAGTGGTCGGCGTGTGCGCCGGTGCCGGTGAAGCCGTAGAGCTGGTCAGCGAACAGCAGCTTCGGCCGCGCGCGGCCGGCCACCACTTTGACGATGTCGACGAACAGGCCGGAGGCGGCGACGGCAAAAAACACATAGGTGGCGCGCCATGCCGCGGCGACGCGGCCGCCGAGCCGGAGAGCGAGTGCGGCTACGGCGGTCACGAGCAGGTAGGGGCCGCCGAGGCCGAACAGCGTCACGACGGCCATCGCGGACCGGAAAGCCGGTCCGATATCGCGAAAGATCATCGCGATCGGCCGATCGAGCCATACATATGATGCGGCGGCGGCGACGGTCGTTACCGCGGTTAATGTCACCAGGCGTGCGAGCGCTGGCGGCGGCCGGCGGGCGACGCGCAGCAGCGCACCGAGGCCGTCGCTCATGACGATCGCGCGGTACAGCGCCCAGCTCAGTCCAGTGACAAGGAAACCGGATGCGGCGACGTCCGACAGGAAATGCCCGCCCTGCGCGATGCGGACGACGCCGAGCGCGGCGCCGGCCGCGACGGCGCCGGCAATGGCCCAGCGCCGCGTCGCCGCACCCGGCACCAGCAGCGCCGCCGACACCAGGAAGAAGCCGACCGCTGGATCACCGGCTGGAAACGAGCAATTGGTCTGGCACTGGTCGGCCGGCACGAAGGCCGGCGTTAGCGCCTTGGTCCCGCCGAACTCCACGATCTGCGCCGGCCGCGCCCGCCCCCAATGGTCCTTGAACACGGCGTTGACCATCAACCCGGGCCCGAGCGCCAGTGCCAGCAACAAGAAAATCGCCGCCCGCCGCTGCCTCGGCCAGAACAGCATTATTGCCGCGACGACAATGATGGCGACGACGAAATAGCGCAGGTCGTCGTGGACCACACCGAGGATTGCCGAATGAGAGAAGCCGATGCCTGGCGCATAGAATAGCCGCGAGACGGCGACATCGATGCCGGGAAAGAACACCAGGATTCCCATGACCGTGACGAAAAGCGCGATGGAGATGGCAATGCCACGAGTCATGTGGGCCGCCGCGCCTGGAAGCAACGCGCCACTTCGGCCGCGGCGCGCACCGTGTCGTCCGGCGGGATATAGGTCCAGCGCGTGATCGTTCCAGTGAATGGCCGCGTCATGCCGGCCTCGCGCATTGCGGCGTGAAAGCGCGCGAACTTGGCCGAGCCGCCCTCCAACTCCGCGATATAAACCGGCTTGCCGGTCGACGCCGCCTCACTGACCATGTTCACCGAATCGGCGGTGACGACGAACGCATCGGCCAGGGCCAACAGCCCGAAATACGGATTCTCGCCGTCGCCGCTCCAGATGAAGGCATCCGGCAGCGCCTGACGCAGCAAGGGTGCGACGCGCGGACCGCTGCGCCGCGACGTGGTGATCGCGAGGCCGTGGCCCTGCGCGGCGACTGCTTTCAGGTGTGCGATCAGCTCCGACAGCCGTCCGGCGGTCAGGCGATAAACCCGGTTGTCGCCGCCGAACAGGACAGCGATCAGCGGCCGCTTCACTTCCGCCAGCATCGGTCCGAAGCGATCCGCACCCTCGGCGAGGCGTGCCGCCGTTACCCGATGGACGGCACCCAGCGTCGCAAAAGTCCTTTCGCCGCTCGTGCCATCGTGGCGCGGCATGACGATGAGGTCAGCCTCGCCCCGCGCAAAGCGCGGATCCTGCACCTGGACCCAGAACGTCCGGCCACCGCTCGCGCGCTTGGCGGCGCGAGCCGGCGCGGCGGCCAAGCGTCCACACGAGATCAGGATGTCAGGCCACGGCGGCGCCAGGCGGTCGCCGCGCGGATCAAGCGCCAGGAATGGCGACAGCCAAGCCTGCGGCGGCAGCCACGCCCAGGGCCGACGCAGCATCAGGCGCTTCTCGATGACCGAGCCGCCGAGCGTCGCGGCGACCGCTTCGGCGAGGCCAAGCGTCTGATTGGCCATGCCGACCTTGCCGTCATGCACCGCCCAGATGGTCGCCGGCATTCCTGTTGTCCTGATCGCTGGCGCGGGCAGGAATGCCCACGCGGCCGGTTTGCCCCTGCATTTCGAGCCCGCCTTGCAATATTATTACCGTATACTACGATGATTGGCGGCTGGTCGCGCCAAAACCGAACGGTTGTTGCCGCCGCGTTTTTCTGCATGACAGATCATTGCCGGAATTCCGGACGCCAATGCGACGCATCAAACTTGACAAGGTCGACCGGCAAATCCTGCGGGACCTGCAGGACGACGGCCGCATGACGAATGTCGAACTTGCCGGTCGCGCCGGTATTTCCGCGCCGCCGTGCCTCCGGCGCGTGCGCGCGCTCGAGGAGGGCGGCTACATCCGCGGCTATCACGCCGAGGTCAATCCCGAGGCACTGGGCTTCGGCGTCACCGTCTTCGCGCAGGTGGGCCTGAAAAGCCAGGCCGAGAACGACCTCAAGGCGTTCGAGGCGCTGGCCTCCGAATGGGAGGAGGTGCGCGAGATCCACATGCTGGCGGGCGAGACCGACTTCCTGCTGAAGATCGTCGCCACCGATTGGGATTCCTATCAGAAGTTCCTCACCACCAAGCTCACGCCGGCGCCGAATGTGGCGCATGTGCGTTCGTCGCTCGCCATTCGCACCGCGAAATACGCGCCCGGCGTGCCGATCGAGATCGGTGGGAAAGCCTAGCGGAACTGGACCTTGATGATCTCGTAAGAGCGCGCGCCGCCACGCGGCGTCGTGACCTCGACCGAATCCGAGATGCTCTTGCCGATCAGTGCTCGTGCCAGCGGCGAGGTCACCGACAAGCGACCCTGGGCAATGTCAGCCTCGTCCTCGCCGACGATCTGATAGATGACTTTCTCGTCGGTCTCCTCGTCGGCCAGCGTCACGGTGGCGCCGAATTTTACGACCTTGCCCGACAGCTTGGAGACGTCGATGACCTCGGCGCGGGCGATCTTGTCCTCGAGTTCGAGCACCCGGCCTTCGATGAAGCCCTGGCGTTCGCGCGCGGCGATGTACTCGGCGTTTTCCGAAATGTCGCCATGGTCGCGGGCTTCCGAGAGAGCGCGGATAGTCGCCGGCCGGTCCACGGATTTGAGCCTTTTCAGCTCGTCTTGGAGGCGCGCGTAGCCCTCGCTGGTCATCGGTATCTTGGCCATGGAGAATCCTAGCAAGCTTTTGCGGAATCAGCAAAAATCCGGCTTTCCCAGGAAAATCCATGGGTTGGCCGGAGTCTAGAACGACCCCTCGAAATAGGATTGCAATGCCGCAACGTCAAGCCCGCCGGCTTTCAGCGCGATAATAGCCTCGACAGCGGCGCGGGCGCCGGCAACGGTCGTGTAATAGGGGATGCCATAGGCGAGCGCGGTGCGCCGCAGGGTGAACGAGTCGGCAATTTCACGCGCGCCTTCTGTAGTATTGAATACGAGTTGGACGTCGCCCGACAGCATGCGGTCGACCACGTGCGGCCGGCCTTCGAGCACCTTGTTGACGATCTCGACCGGAAGGCCGGCCTGCTGCAGTGCCGCCGCGGTGCCGCGCGTCGCCAGCAGCGCGAAACCCATCTTGTGCAGCCGCCGACAGGGCTCGACCAGCCCTGGCTTGTCGTGATTGCGCACCGAGACGAACACCGTTCCCGACAGTGGCAAGGCGACGCCGCTGCCGAGCTGCGACTTGGCGAACGCGCGGCCGAAATCGGTGTCGAGGCCCATGACCTCGCCGGTCGATTTCATCTCCGGCCCCAGGATCAGATCGACGCCAGGGAAGCGGTTGAACGGGAAAACCGCCTCCTTGACCGCGATGTGCTTGCGCTTCTGCCGCGGCTTGAGTGTGAAATCGGTCAGCGCCGCGCCAGCCATCAGCCGCGCCGCGATTTTGGCAATGGGCAGTCCCGTCGCTTTCGCCACGAACGGCACGGTGCGCGACGCGCGTGGGTTGACCTCGAGCACGAAGACGCGGCCGTTCTGGATCGCGTATTGCACGTTCATCAGGCCGACGACCTTGAGCGCGAGCGCGAGCTCGGCGGTCTGGCGCTCGATCTCCTTCACCACGGCGGCCGGCAGCGAGTAGGGCGGCAGCGAACAGGCACTGTCGCCCGAATGGATTCCCGCCTCCTCGATGTGTTCCATGATGCCGGCAACGAAAACGCTCTTGCCATCGGCCAAGGCGTCGACGTCGATCTCGATCGCGTCCTGCAGGTAGCGGTCGATCAATACGGGGTTCTTCCCTGAGACCTTGACCGCCTGGGTCATGTAGCGACGGAGGCCGGCGGCGTCGTGGACGATCTCCATCGCGCGACCGCCCAGCACGTAGGACGGCCGGATCACCACCGGATAGCCGATCGCGACGGCCTCGGCCTCGGCCTCGTCGGCGTTCTTGGCGGTGCCGTTCTCGGGCTGGAGCAGCTTGAGCTTGTGCAGCAGTTTCTGGAAGCGCTGGCGGTCCTCGGCCAGGTCGATGGCGTCGGGCGAGGTGCCGAGGATCGGAATTTTCGCCGCCTCGAGCGCCGCGGCCAGTTTGAGCGGCGTCTGGCCGCCGAGCTGCACGATCACGCCCTTGAGCTTGCCGTTGCGCTCCTCCATCCGCACGATCTCGACGACATCCTCGGCGGTGAGCGGCTCGAAATAGAGCCGGTCGGACGTGTCGTAATCGGTCGAGACGGTTTCGGGGTTGCAGTTGATCATGATCGTCTCGATGCCGGCTTCCTTGAGCGAATAAGCGGCATGGACGCAGCAATAATCGAATTCGATGCCCTGGCCGATGCGGTTGGGACCGCCGCCCAGGATCACGACCTTGTCGCGCGGCGACGGATCAGCCTCGCATTGCGGTGTGGCGTTCGCGAGTGCGGTCTCGTAGGTCGAATACATGTAGGGCGTGAGCGAAGCGAACTCGGCGGCGCAGGTATCGATGCGCTTGAACACCGGATGGACGCCGAGCCGTGCCCGCAGCGCCGCGACGTCGTTTTCGTCCGTGCCGGTCAGCTCGGCAAGTCGGGCGTCGGCAAAGCCCAGCGCCTTGAGCCGCGCCAGGCCGGGCGCGTCCTGCGGCAGGCCGGCGCTCCGGACCTGCATTTCCGCCGCGACGAGCTTACGAATCTCTTCGAGGAACCATGGGTCGTACTTGCACGCTGCCTGGATCTCGACCGTGGCAAGGCCGGCCCGATAGGCCGCGGCGATCATCAGCAGGCGGTCGGCCTTCGGTTTCGCGAGCTCGGTGCGGATCGTTTCCTTGTCGTCCAGCGGGGCGCCGCCGATGTCCGGCTCGTTGAGGCCGGTGAGCCCGGTTTCCATCGAGCGCAGCGCCTTCTGCAGCGCTTCGCCGAAGCTCCGGCCGATCGCCATCGCTTCGCCGACCGATTTCATCGAGGTGGTCAGGGTCGGATCGGCCGTGGGGAATTTCTCGAAGGCGAAGCGCGGCATCTTGACGACGACGTAGTCGATGGTCGGCTCGAAGCTCGCCGGCGTCACCTGCGTGATCTCGTTCTTGAGCTCGTCGAGCGTGTAGCCGATGGCAAGCTTGGCGGCGACTTTGGCGATCGGGAAGCCGGTCGCCTTCGACGCCAGCGCCGACGAGCGCGATACGCGCGGATTCATCTCGATGATAACCAGCCGGCCGTCGGCCGGGTTGACCGCGAACTGCACGTTCGATCCGCCGGTGTCGACGCCGATCTCGCGCAGCACCGCGATCGAGGCGTTGCGCATGATCTGGTATTCCTTGTCGGTCAGGGTCAGCGCCGGCGCGACGGTGACGCTATCGCCCGTATGCACGCCCATCGGGTCGACGTTCTCGATCGAGCAGACGATGATGCAGTTGTCGGCCTTGTCGCGCACTACCTCCATCTCGAATTCCTTCCAGCCGAGGACCGATTCCTCGACCAGAATCTCGTGCACCGGCGACGTGGCAAGCCCGGCCTTGGCGAGCTCGTCGAACTCCTCCTTATTGTAGGCAATGCCGCCGCCGGTGCCGCCGAGCGTGAAGGACGGCCGGATGATCGCCGGTAATCCCACCTGGGCAAGCGCCTCGCGCGCCGCTTCGACCGTTTTGGCGATGCGGCTCTTCGGCGATTCGAGACCGATCCGGTCCATCGCATTGCGGAAGAGCTGGCGGTCTTCGGCCTTCGCGATCGCCTTCTCGCTGGCGCCGATCAGCTCGACTTTGTGCTTTTTGAGAACACCGGTCCGCGCCAGCGCCATCGCCGTGTTGAGCGCGGTCTGGCCGCCCATGGTGGGAAGCAGCGCGTCGGGCTTCTCCTTGGCGATGATGCGCTCGACCATCTCGGGCGTGATCGGCTCGACGTAGGTCGCGTCGGCCAGGCCCGGATCGGTCATGATCGTCGCCGGGTTGGAGTTCACCAGCACGACGCGATAGCCCTCTTCCTTGAGCGCCTTGCACGCCTGCGCGCCCGAATAATCGAACTCGCAGGCTTGGCCGATGACGATCGGCCCGGCGCCGATGATCAGGATGCTCTTGATGTCGGTGCGCTGCGGCATCGACTCAGCTCTTCTTCTTTTCCATCAGCCGGACGAAGCGCTGGAACAGGTAGTGGCTGTCCTGCGGGCCGGGGCTGGCCTCGGGATGGTACTGCACCGAAAACACCGGCTTGCCCTTGAGGCGGATGCCCTCGTTGCAGCCGTCGAACAGCGAAACATGCGTCACCTCGGCGTCCTTGGGCAGGGTCTCGGGCAACACGCAGAAGCCATGGTTCTGGCTGGTGATCTCGACCTTGCCCGTTGCCAAATCCTTCACCGGATGGTTGGCGCCGCGATGGCCGAGCGCCATCTTCTTGGTCTTGCCGTCGAGCGCGAGCGCCAGTAGCTGATGACCGAGGCAGATGCCGAACAGCGGCTTGCCGCTGGCGATCAAGTCGCGGATCACCGGCACGGCATAGATGCCCGTGGCGGCCGGATCGCCCGGACCGTTCGACAGGAACACCCCGTCGGGCTTGTGGCGCAGGATGTCTTCGGCGGAAGCCGTCGCTGGCACCACGGTCACGGCGCAGCCTTCGCTTGCGAGCTGGCGCAGGATGTTGCGCTTGGCGCCGTAATCGACGGCGACGACCTTGAAGCGCGGCTTGGCGAGCTGGCCATAGCCCGCGCCGAGCGTCCAGCCGGTCTCCGTCCATTGATAGCTCTGGCGGCACGACACCTCCTTGGCGAGGTCCATGCCCTCGAGCCCGGGCCACGCGCGCGCGCGCTTCAGCAGGTCATCGACGTCGAGCTTGCCGCTTGCATTGTGCGCCAACGCACCGTTGGGCGCGCCGCCGTCGCGAATGCGCCGCGTCAGCGCGCGCGTGTCGACGCCGGCCAGGCCGACCAAGTCCAACTTCTTGAGCCAGAGGTCGAAGGGCTGGGCCGCACGCCAATTGGACGGCGCCGTGATGTCCATGCGCAGCACCAGGCCGCGCACCGGCGGTGTCACCGTCTCGATGTCCTCGACATTGGCGCCGACATTGCCAATGTGCGGAAAGGTGAAGGTGATGATCTGACCAGCATAGGAGGGATCGGTCATGATCTCCTGATAGCCGGTCATGCTGGTGTTGAAGCAGACCTCGCCGACACGCACGCCCTCGGCGCCGACGCCGCGCCCCCAAAAGACGCTGCCGTCGGCCAGGACCAATGCCGCAGTGGCGTCGGCGGGGCGGGTGTCCATGGTCATGCCAGTGATCGAGGCCTCGTACACAGAGTCGCCGTTCGCCCGCGGCAAAACGCGCCGCTGGAGGCATCCGGCGGCGCGGCAGAAAGGCGATCGGACTTGAAGACATTGAGATAGACCGCAGATAGGATGTCGTCAAGCGCCGCCGCCCGCGGCGGATTCGGAGGACTCATGCTGCGCGACCGTTTCAGCGAAGCGCTGAAAGAGGCGATGAAGAGCAAGGCGGAGCTCACGGTCTCGACCGTGCGGCTGATCCTCGCGCGGCTCAAGGAAAAGGACATCGAGGCGCGGCCCAAACTCGAGCGGATCGACGACACGGCGATCCAGCAGATGCTCCAGCAAATGATCAAGCAGCGGCGCGAGTCGATCGAGCTCTACGAGAAGGGCAACCGGCCCGAGCTCGCCGCCAAGGAGAAGGGCGAGATCGCGGTGATCGAACGCTTCCTGCCCAAACAGATGGCCGGTGCCGAGCTCGAATCGGCGATCAAGGATACGATCAAGGAAACCGGCGCCGCCGGCATCAAGGACATGGGCAAGGTGATGGCGGCGCTCCGGACCAAATACGCCGGCCAACTCGACGCTGCCGCCGCCAGCCAGGCGGTGAAAAAGCTACTCACAGGCTAGCCGTCAGCGTTCAGCCGTCAGCTATCGGCCCGTTCGCTTTTGCGTTAAAATCCCGCCCCGTCGGCGCTTGGCTGATAGCTGACGGCTGAGAGCTAAGAGCTTCGATGGCATTCCCGCCCCGGTTCCTCGACGAGTTGCGCCATCGAATCTCGCTTGCCGAGATCGTCGGCCGGCGCGTGAAGCTCGTCCGCCGCGGTCGCGAGTACACGGGGCTTTGCCCCTTCCACAACGAGAAGACGCCGTCCTTTTCCGTGGTCGAGGAAAAGGGCTTCTATCACTGCTTCGGCTGCAGCGCGCATGGCGACGTCATCGCCTTTGTCATGCAAACGGAAAATCTGAGCTTTCCCGAAGCGGTCGACCAACTCGCGCGCAAGGCCGGACTCGAAGTGCCCAAGGCGACGCCCGAGGAGCGCCAGCGCGCCGAACGCGCTGCCACGCTGCAGGGTGCCCTGGAAGCCGCGTGCGCCTTCTTCGAATCGCAACTCCGTGCGCCCGAAGGCCGCGCGGCGCGTGAATACCTCGCCGGACGCGGGCTCGACGACGCCGCGATCCGGCGCTTCCGGCTGGGCTTCGCTCCCGACGGCCGCGAGGCGCTGAAACGGGCGCTCGGCGGTAAATTTCCCGAAGTGCTGCTGCTCGAGGCTGGCTTGATCCACCAATCCGACGATGGCCGCGCGCCGTTCGACTATTTCCGCAACCGCGTCATATTCCCGATCGGCGATCGCGGCGGCCGGATCATCGCCTTCGGCGGGCGCGTCATCGGCGATGGCCAGCCGAAATACCTCAATTCGCCCGAGACGCCGCTCTTTGCCAAAGGCCGGAACCTCTATGGCTGGGCCGCGGCGCGTGCGGCCGCGGCGCGCGACAATTCGGCGATCGTCGCCGAAGGCTATATGGACGTGATCGCGCTGCATCGCGCCGGCTTCGGCACCGCGGTCGCGCCGCTCGGCACCGCCCTGACCGAGACCCAGATCGAGGAGCTGTGGCGCCTCGCGCCGGAGCCGATCCTATGCTTTGACGGTGACGCCGCCGGACAACGCGCGGCGGCGCGCGCGCTTGATCGCGCCCTGCCGCTGTTGAAGCCTGGCCACAGCCTGCGCTTCGCCCTGTTGCCGGCGGGCGAGGATCCGGACACGCTGATCCACCGCCAGGGTGCGGCGGCGATGCGCGCGATCCTTGATGCAGCCGCGCCGCTCGCCGAGATGCTCTGGACTATCGAGAAATCCGCCGGACCGCTGCGCACGCCCGAGCAGCGAGCTGCGCTGCGCGCGCGGCTGCGGGCACGAGTTCGCCAGGTCGCCGAGCGCTCGGTGCAGCAGGAATACATCAAGTTCTTTGCCGAGCGCCTGTCGCCGCCGGTCGATACGCGGCGCTTCATACCGCGGCCGGACCGGCGGGCGGCAGGCTGGCGGGTCGCTTCCGCGCGGCGCGACCGGCTGCGGCGGTCGTTCCTCGGCAGCGCCGATTGGCTCGGCCAGGAGCCGATCCGCGCCGCCGATCCCCAAAGCCAGCTCCCGGCCGTCGAGGAGGTCCTTCTCGCCTATCTGCTTAACCACCCCTTCCTCTTGGGCGAAGCCGCTGAAGAGCTTGCACAAATCGACTTTCCCGCAGTCGGCAAACTTGACAGTCTTTCCCGCAAAATCCTAGAACTGCACCATCGCAATCCCGCCCTTGACGCCGAGACCTTGAAAGGCCACCTAAACCGCGAAGGATTCGGGCCGGCGGTGGAACGGATCCTGTCGCCGCGCGTCCTGGAATTTGCCCGTTTTGCCAGGGCCGGCGCGGATGTCGAAGCGGTTCGATCGGGGTGGGTCGACATCAAACGGCGGTACGAGCAGCAGTGCCTTTTAACGCAGATCGCCGAAGCGGAGCGAAGCCTCGCCGTGAATACCACCGAGGAGACCCTGGCGCGGCTGCGGCATCTCCAGGAGATGCTCTACGAAAGCCAGGCGAAGGACGACGACGCGAGCGGGGATTTGGGTTGATGGGTGGCGTTGCACCGACGGACGGGCGAGCGAATCGGAAGCGGATATCGGCGCGGCGGGCTGCGCGCGGCATTCTTTTGGCGACTCCCTAAAATGACGCGAAGGCGGAGCGACATGGCGAGTAAATCCAATTCGACGACCGAGACCTCCGAGGCACGCGAGGAGGCGGCCGATGCGCCGTTGCTCGATTCCGTTTCCGCAGCGATCAAGAAGATGGTCGCCAAGGGCAAGGATCGCGGCTACGTCACCTATGACGAGATCAATGCCGCGCTGCCGCCCGAGCAGGTGTCGTCCGAACAGATCGAAGACACGATGACCATGCTGTCGGAACTCGGCGTCAACATCGTCGAGAACGAGGAGGCCGAAGAGGCGCAGGCCCAGGCCAAGGACGGCGAGGAGGCGGAAGCCGAGACCAAGTCCGGCGGCAATCTCGACGATGCGGATATCGGCCGCACCGATGATCCGGTACGCATGTATTTGCGCGAGATGGGCTCGGTCGAGCTGCTGTCGCGCGAGGGCGAGATCGCCATCGCCAAGCGCATCGAGGCCGGCCGGGAAATGATGATCGGCGGGCTGTGCGAGAGTCCGCTCACCATGCGCGCGCTCATCGGCTGGCGCGATGCGCTGATGGAAGGCAAGATGCTGCTGCGCGACGTGGTCGATCTCGACGCGACCTACGGCGGCAAGTTCGACGCGAGCGCGGCCGAAGGCGGCGACGACGAAGAACCTGCAGCTGGCGCCGACAAGGAGGACGAGCAGCAACAGCCGGAAGGCGCGGCCGCCGAAGGCGGCGAGGGCGACGGCGAGGGCGAGGAGGGCTCGATCTCGCTCGCCGCGATGGAAGAGACGCTGAAGCCCGGCGTCCTCCAGAACCTCGACGATATCGCTCAGCTCTACAAGCGCCTGCACAAGCTGCACGATCAGCGCCTGGCCGCGTTCAAGGAAGGCGACGAGATCGCCAAGCCGGCGGAGCGGCGCTACGAAAAGCTGCGCGCCGAGATGGTCAAGGCGATGGACAGCGTCCATCTCAACAACGCGCGCATCGAATATCTGGTGGAGCAGCTCTACTCGCTGAACCGCCGCCTGCAATCGGCCGACGGCAAGCTGCTTCGCCTGGCCGAGCATTCGGGCATCAAGCGCCCGGATTTCCTCCAGCACCATCTCGGGCACGAGCTCCAGCCCGACTGGGTGTCGCGCGTTCGCCGGCTGCACGGCAAAGGCTGGACCAACCTGATTTCGAAGCACGTCGCCGAGGTCAAGAACCTGCGCGCCGATATCGCAGCGATCGCGGCCGAAGCGGGCGTTCCGCCGGCCGAGTTCCGGCGCGTCGTCGCGACCGTCCAGCGCGGCGAGCGCGAGGCTTCGCGCGCCAAGAAGGAGATGGTCGAGGCCAACCTTCGTCTGGTGATCTCGATCGCGAAGAAATACACCAACCGCGGCCTGCAGTTCCTTGATCTGATCCAGGAAGGCAATATCGGCCTGATGAAAGCGGTCGATAAGTTTGAATACCGTCGCGGCTACAAGTTCTCGACCTATGCGACGTGGTGGATTCGCCAGGCGATCACGCGCTCGATCGCCGATCAGGCGCGCACCATCCGCATTCCCGTGCACATGATCGAGACCATCAACAAGCTGGTGCGAACCTCGCGTCAGATGCTGCACGAGATCGGCCGCGAGCCCGCGCCCGAGGAGCTCGCCGAGAAGCTCGGCATGCCCCTGGAGAAGGTCCGGAAGGTCCTGAAGATCGCCAAGGAGCCGATCAGCCTCGAGACGCCCATTGGCGACGAGGAGGATTCGCATCTCGGCGACTTCATCGAGGACAAGAACGCGGTGCTGCCGTTGGACGCGGCGATCCACGGCAATCTGCGCGAGACTACCACCCGCGTGCTGGCCTCGCTCACGCCGCGCGAAGAGCGCGTGCTGCGCATGCGCTTCGGCATCGGCATGAACACCGATCACACGCTCGAGGAAGTCGGCCAGCAGTTCTCGGTCACCCGCGAGCGCATCCGCCAGATCGAGGCCAAGGCGCTCCGCAAGCTCAAGCATCCGAGCCGCTCGCGCAAGCTGCGCAGCTTTCTCGATACTTGATGGGCCTCGATACCTGATGACGGGACTCGGGCCCGCACCTTACATTGGCGCGGGCCCGTAGTTCAGCGGTTAGAACGCGCCGCTCATAACGGTGTAGTCGCAGGTTCGAATCCTGCCGGGCCCACCATCTCCAATCCGCAAGCGCTCCAAGGATGAGGCCCGAGCGAAATTGATTTGCCGGCGGTCCGGGTGGACAATCCGGGCCGGGTCCAACAGGGGGTATCCAATGGGGAGAGTTATCAGTTCCATCGTTGCGGCGACGCTGCTTTTTGCGGTGCCGGCGTTTGCCGATCCGATCGGATCGGGCGGCCTGTCGGTCCAGCAGATGGCTACTCTGATGACCAAGCGCGGCCTGCCCGCCAAAATCACCAAGGACAGCGACGGCACCACAATCATCACGAGCCGGGTGTCCGGCGTCAATTTCGACACGTATTTCTATGAATGCCAGAACGGAATCTGCCGGGACGTCCAGTTCGCCGCCGGCTGGTCCAACAGCAGCGCGACGCCCGATCGGGTCAATCAATGGAACACCACGAAGCGCTTCGTACGCGTTTATTGGAAGTCCGGACATGTCCTCTGGGCCGAAATGGACGCGCGCATCGCGCTGGGCACGACCGAAAATATCGACGAATACATGGCCCTTTGGCCGGAAATGCTGCGCGAGTTCAAGGATTTCATGCACCTTTGAGCCGTCGGTTCGCGACCATCGGCTGACGCGTCGGCGCTGACGATGGGCGCGATGCGGGGCGCTCCTCGCCCGCGTCGCGCTTAAACGACCAGTCGCGCTTCGCGTGAACGTGCGGCCCGCGCTGCGCGATTGCTCGTCTGCCGCGCCTGCGTTAGATCACGGCACCCTTCGCTGGAGTCGGTATGTCTGCCTACCAGTACATCTACGTGATGAAAGGTCTGAGCAAGACCTATCCGGGCGGGCGCGAGGTGTTGAAGGACATCTGGCTCTCGTTCCTGCCGGGCGCCAAGATCGGCGTGCTTGGCGCCAACGGCGCCGGCAAATCCACGCTGCTGCGAATCATGGCCGGCCTCGATAAGGACTTCGCCGGCGAAGCCTGGGCGGCGGATGGCGTCACCACCGGTTACTTGTCGCAGGAACCGACGCTCGATCCCGGCAAGACCGTCGCCGGCAACGTCACCGACGGGCTGGGCGAGATCAAGAACCTGCTGGAGCGCTTTGAAGCGGTCAGCGCCAAGCTCGGCGAAAGCCTGTCCGACGACGAAATGAATGCGCTGCTCGCCGAGCAGGCCGAGCTGCAGGAAAAGATCGACGCCGTCAATGGCTGGGAGATCGAGCGCACCGTTGACATCGCCATGGACGCACTTCGCTGTCCGCCCGGCGACGCCGAGGTCGCCACGCTCTCCGGCGGCGAGCGGCGCCGGGTCGCGCTCTGCCGGCTGCTGTTGCAGAAGCCCGATCTGCTGCTGCTCGACGAGCCGACCAACCACCTCGATGCCGAATCGGTCGCCTGGCTGCAGCGCTTCCTCGCCGAGTATCCGGGCACCGTGGTCACGGTGACTCACGACCGTTATTTCCTCGACGAGGTCGCCGGCTGGATTCTCGAGCTCGACCGCGGCCAGGGCATTCCCTATCAGGGCAACTACTCGGGCTGGCTCGAGCAGAAAAAGAAACGGCTCGAGCAGGAAGGCAAGCAAGAGGTGGCGCGTCAGCGCACGCTCGAGCGCGAGCTGGAATGGGTCAAACAGAGCCCGCGCGCGCGCCAGACGAAGAGCAAGGCGCGCCTGTCGGCCTATGAGAGTCTCGTCTCGCAGAGCCGCGAGAAGGCATCCGAAACCACCCAGATCGTGCTGCCGCCTGGGCCGCGCCTCGGCGACACGGTGATCGAGGCAAGCCACGTCGCTAAGGGCTACGGCGACAACCTGTTGATCGAGAATCTATCCTTCCGCCTTCCACCCGGCGGAATCGTCGGCATAATCGGGCCGAACGGCGCTGGCAAGACGACCCTCTTCCGCATGATCATCGGCCAGGAGAAGCCCGACGCCGGCGGCATCCGGCTCGGTGACACGGTGAAGCTCGGCTATGTCGACCAGAGCCGCGATGCGCTCGATCCCGGCAAATCGGTGTTCGAGGAGATATCGGGCGGCGCCGACGAGATCGATCTCGGTCGGCGCAAGATGCCGGCGCGGGGCTATTGCGCGCTGTTCAATTTCCGCGGACCCGATCAGCAGAAGAAGACCGGGCAGCTCTCGGGCGGCGAGCGCAATCGCGTTCACCTCGCCAAGATGCTCAAGGCCGGCGCCAACGTCTTGCTGCTCGACGAGCCGACCAACGACCTCGACGTCGACACGTTGCGTGCGCTTGAGGAGGCGCTGCTCGAATTCCCGGGCTGCGCCGTGGTCGTGAGCCACGACCGCTGGTTCCTCGATCGCATCGCCACCCACATCCTCTCCTTCGAGGGCATGAGCGAGGTCGTCTGGTTCGAAGGCAATTACGCCGCGTACGAGGCCGACCGGAAACGCCGCCTCGGCGCGGCCGCCGAGCAGCCGCACCGCATCCGTTACAAGCCGCTGACGCGAAGCTAGGCCCTAGGGCGCCTTCTGCGCCTGGGTCGGCATCATCGAGCCGCTGGCCGGCGTGGGACCGCTGTCGAGGCGCTGCTGCAATTCCTGGTTAAGGCTCGCGACCGAGCCGCCGCTGCGCTGGATGACCGAGGCGATTTCCTCGCGTTCGGTCAGCGCCATGCTCACGCCTTCGACCTCGACGTCGACGATCTTCATGTCGTCGTCGGCTTTGCGCACATGCCAATAGATGGTGGTCGGCGGCGCGCCGTTGGCATGAATGAGCTGGCTCGAGACGACGTAGCTCGTCGCGCTTTCGGAGCGCGCGCCTGTCACCTTGATGGTCTCGCCGCTGTATTCCTTGAATCGCGCCGAATAGGTCCGCACCACCCAATCCGCAAACAAATGACTGAACCGGTCACGATCCTGGTCGCTGGCGCTGAGCCAATAGCGGCCGAGCACGAAGCGGGCGATGCGCGGAATGTCGAAGCCGCTGTGCAGCAACGTGCTGAAGCGCTCCTCGCGTTGGGCGTCGGGCATCTGAGGATTGCGCAGGATCGACAGGGCCTGCTGCACCAGGCCGTCGACGAAGGCCGACGGGTCGGTCGGCGCCGCCCGGACCGGAGCGATCCAGACCAGAAAGGTCGCCGCCAGGGCGAGCACGGATAGAGAACGACGAGACGGTAAATGCATTATGGTGCCTGCCCCCTTTCGGCTATTCATCGACAGCGCCGCGTACTCGGCGCCGATTGGCGGAAGCATAGGGCGTCGGCGCGGTCTCCGACAAGGGCCGGTTGGGTCCGAAAACCGCGCCGGGCGCAGCCAGGGTCGCAATTTTGGCGCTGGACGCGCTATGGTGCAGAACGGTATGCCAGTGGGATTCTGCCCATTTTCCAGGGTATTTTGGAGCCATGACGACGAGTCGGGGA
>JAGWON010000019.1 GCA_028871055.1 Alphaproteobacteria bacterium | reverse complement strand
AACGATCCCGGCGATGAGCTTCGGATACGCCGATCTCATGGCATCCATCCAATCGCCTCGCCACGGCGCACGCCTGCGAGATTGCGGGACGATGCCCGACCCTACCGCATGCCGATGAATAAACTATTGATTTGTCTTAATACTTTTGGGAATTGTATACTTGACAAAAGTGCCGCTAGGGCTTAGATTTCCGGCCATAGATGGAGATTCCGATGGCCGACCTGCAAAATCCGATCTTTACCAATGACGAAAAAGCCCGCGAAGCCCTAGAGGCCGTGCGCTGGCCTAATGGGCCGGTGTGCCCGCATTGCGGGGCCGTAGACCGGCAGGCAAAGGTCGAGGGCGTGAAAAAGAGCCATCGCCGCGGCCTGATCTACTGCAACCATTGCAAGACCACCTATACGGCTACGGTCGGGACGGTGTTCGAGCGTTCCAAAATCTCGCTCAGCAAGTGGTGGCTGGCCTGCCATCTCATGTCATCCAGCAAGAAGGGGATTTCGGCGCATCAGCTGCACCGCATGCTCGGCGTGACATATAAAACCGCGTGGTTCATGTCGCACCGCGTCCGCGAAGCCATGAAGCAATTGAGCCCCACGCCCTTCGGCGGCGAAGGCAAGATTGTGGAAGCTGACGAGACCTACGTTGGCGGCAAAGACAAGAACAAGGCCAAGAGTAAGCGCGGGCATCGCAAGGGTCGTGCCGGCGTTGCCACGAAAGAGGCCGTTTATTCGCTTGTAGAGCGTGGCGGCGCGGCCCGTTCGTTCCATATCGGCACGGTGACGGGCGCGGGCTTGCGTGAAATCCTGACGGCGCAGGTGAAGCGCGATACGGCCCTTATGACCGATGAAGCCAGTACGTCAATGTGGGTTGGGCGCGACTATCCCAAGCACCAGACCGTCAACCATGCGGCGGACGAATACGTGCGCGGCGAAGCCTATACCAACACGGTTGAGGGCTTTTTCTCGATCTTCAAGCGCGGCGTCATGGGCACGTACCACCATGTCTCGCCGCAACATCTGAGCCGCTATCTGGCCGAGTTTGATTTCCGTTACAGCAACCGCTCGGCGGTTGGCGTATCAGATGCGGAACGCGCACAGCGCCTTGTGAAAGGCATCGAAGGGAAGCGCCTAACGTATCGGCGGACTAACGAAGCCGGGGCCGTTCGCTAGGGGCGCGGCGAAGCTGGCCGCGTTGCTGGCTTTGTTCGACCTGACTGGCGACGAGTCTCTTTAGGACTCGATTTCAAAGGCTTATGCGGCTTATGAGGCATCTGGGCCAAACGGCCCATGATGCGCCGTGCTTCGGCGATGGGGTCGGTCATGGCTAAGCGTCTCATATTCCCATTTCCGCGCAAGTTCAAACCTTACGCCGTTTCCATCCGCGCCGTTTGCCTTCAATGGTCAATGCTCGAATCGTCGGTTGATTGGCTATTTGAAACCCTATCGACGGTGAAGAAGGTAAAGAAATTTCAAACCATTTCCCACAACATAGATTTCCGCGAGAAATTGCAGATCATTCTAGGTCTTGCCCATCTGCGTCGAAGGAAAAAACTCTTTCAAGTAACGAAATGGTGCATCGATCAAATCGATAATGATCTTCGTGTTCGTCGCAATCGATTCGTGCATGACTTGTGGCAACTGAAGCCGAAAGACGGGACGCTCAGAGGCGCAAAACTGGCGACAATGGAGCGTATTCAACATAGTACTGGATTTAGAAAGAAGCCGCGGCAGATTGAATATTACACGTTTAAAACAGGATCGGAGTCACCGACAGAAGTCATGGCGTTATGCAACGAAATTCATCGCATGGGTTTGAGATTGAACATTCTCAGATTTGCCTATGGGGGCGCCAACGAAGGCGGTTGCCTAACAATGCTTCAATACAGCGCTCCATTATCTCCTCCGGAGGCAAAACGGTTCGGGCTTCCTCCGGAAGATGACGCATTAATTCAGCGGTTGCGCGTTGAAGTGCCTCCTCAGTGATTTCAATTTCGGGAGCGATCGGTTCGCGACGTTCGCAACCCTTGGATTCTAGCTGTTGTTTATCTTTTGTCATGTATATAATTCCCTACTTTTTCATCAGCCGAGGCGCGCCCCGCGGCGCCGGGCGTCGCCGCCGCTTGACGCGCCGCCACTGCGGCCCAAAATGTCAGATAGAACCGGGCGCTGGTGCCGTCGTAGACGACCATGCGCCCGGACGGTTTTGGAGATTGGCGATGTATTCGGCGACGACGCGTGCGATCAAGGTGACGGTCGAGCCCTATTACCTCGAGGATCAGTCGTCGCCGACCGACAATCACTTCGTGTGGGCCTATCACGTGCGCATCGAGAACCATGGTGGCGAGACCGTCCAACTCCGGCGTCGGCACTGGCGCATCACCGACGGCATGGGCCGCCTCCACGAGGTGCGCGGCCCCGGGGTGGTGGGCGAGCAGCCGGTGCTTGCACCGGGCCAGACCTTCGAATACACCAGCGGCACGCCGCTCAGCACGCCGTCGGGAATTATGGTTGGGACCTACCAGATGGAAACCGGCAGCGGCGAGCATTTCGACGTCGACATCCCGGCTTTTTCGCTGGACAGCCCACATCAAGCCGTCCGGCTCAATTGAGGTTTTCCGTCATGCCCAAGGATCATCCCGACAAGCCGGCCCGCAACGGCACCAGAAACGGCCGCCCCTCGCGCGAGGAGGCCGAGGAGGCGGTGCGTGTCCTGATTCGTTGGGCGGGCGATGATCCGGGCCGCGAGGGGCTCAAGAGCACGCCGGGTCGCGTCGCGCGCGCGTACGAGGAGTACTTTGCCGGTTATGCCGACGACCCGGCCGACGTGCTCGGCCGGACCTTTAAGGAGACCAACGGCTACGACGAGATCGTCGTGCTCAAGGACATCCGCTTTGAAAGCCATTGCGAGCACCATATCGCGCCGATCATCGGCAAGGTGCATATCGCCTATCTACCCGACAAACGCGTCATCGGCATCTCGAAGCTCGCACGCCTGGTCGAGGTCTTCTCCAGGCGCCTCCAAATTCAGGAGAAGATGACCGCGCAGATCGCCATGGCGCTCAACGACGCGCTCAAGCCCAGGGGCGTGGCGGTCGTCGTCGAGGCCGCGCATCAGTGCATGACGACGCGCGGCGTTCACAAGCCGGGCGTCGCGATGGTGACCTCGCACATGCTGGGCGCGTTCCGCGACGATCCGATGACGCGACGCGAATTCCTCGCCATCATTGGCGCTCCGCCGGGCGCCTCGCTGACCAACGTCTGACGCGGCGGTGCTGCCGCTGGCTAGTTGGTGACGAAGCCAGTGAAGTGGTTGCGGATCTCGCTTTCCATCTGGCGGTCGAACGCCGCCGTGATGTCCTTGGTCATGTCGTACCACGTCTGATCCCGCTGGTCGGGCGAGACGTCCTCTGACACGCTCTGCGAGCGAGCCGCGCGCACCGTCGCAGTGCGCACCACGATGCCCGTCGGATCGACGATGTTGAGGGTTGCCTGGACCGTCATATCGTAGCGCTCCGACTGGTCGGTGGTAAACAAACCGGTGATGCCGGCCGTGCGCGGCAGCGCCACCTCGACGACACTGGCGTCGGTGATGTCGAGCACGGCGCGGTCGGGTCCGCCCGACGGCGACAGCTTGTCATGCGCCCAGTTCTCGAGCGCGTGCATCGGCGTCACCGGGAACCGATGCTCGACATGGGGCGCCGCCGTTGACGGTACGTAGTCCTCGCGCAAGCTGACCGAACTCACCGCGAGCCCGATCGGCGGCTCGCTGGTGAAGTGGATGTCGGGATATTGCGGGTGCGGCGGTGCCGATGCGCAGGCGGTAAGCGCCGCGGCAAAGGCGGCGATAAACACGATACGCACCACTCCACGCCCTGTCATGACGTCTCTCCGACTTGTTTCGCGCCCAATTCCCGCCGCGGATGGCCGCGAGACTGGCACCGGAAAACGACGTTTTCAAGACGGTTGCCGGTGCGGCTTAGCGCGGCGCCAGGGCGGCGACGGCCTCCTCATCGAAGCCGTAGGTCGTGTTGCAGAACTCGCAGGTGACGACGAGCTTGCAGTCGATCACCAGCTCGGCAAGGTCGCGCGTCGGCAACGCGGTAAGCATGCGCTCCACCCGTTCGCGCGAGCAGCGGCATTTCGCCGCCAGGGCATGGGGCCGATAGGCCCGCACGCCCTCTTCGTGGAACAGCCGAAACAGCAACGCTTCGGGCGCAAGACCGGGGTTGAGCAGCTCGTCGGACGTGCCGGTGGCCATCAACACCATGGCCCGGCGCCACCCCTCGTCTTCAGCCTCGCGCGCGGCCGCGCCGCCGTCTTTCGGCAGACGCTCGATCATCAGCGTGCCGCCGCGCCAGCGTGCACGTCCATCTGGGCCGGGTCGCTGCGCCACCGCCACCTTGATTCCTGCTTCCACCTGTTCGCTCTGCCGGAAATAGTGATGCACGCACTCGGCGAGGCTCGCGCCTTCGAGCGCGACGATGCCCTGGTAACGCTCGGTGTGCTCGCCTTGGTCGACGGTCAGCGCCAGGTATCCGGCACCGAGCAGCCGCGGCACGGTCAGCGCGGTCTCGGGGCCGAGCGCCGCCAGCTTGTCGGCGTCGAATTGCGCGTAGCCGCGCACCGCGCCGGCCGTCGTCACGTCGGCGATGAGCAGCCGGATCGGACCATCGCCCTTGGTCTGGAAGGTGAAGACGCCGTCGTATTTGAGCGCGCCCGAAAGCGAGATAGCCAGCGCGATCGCTTCGCCGAGCATGGTGGCGACCGGCGCTGGATAGTCGTGGCGCGTCAAAATCCGGTCGAGCAGGGGGCCGAGGCGAACGAGGCGGCCGCGCAGCCGGAATGGATCGACCTGGAACGGCTGAACGATGTCGTCGGAAGTACGATCGGACATCGCCACTATGTGGGTTCAGCCGAGGCACCACGCAAGGATGCCCTTCTGCACGTGCATGCGGTTTTCGGCCTCGTCCCACACGGCGGATTGCGGTCCGTCGATAACCGCTGCGGATACCTCCTCGTCGCGCTTCGCCGGCAAGCAATGCATGAAGATGGCGTCGCGCTTGGCGTGCGCCATCAACGCCTCGTCGACGCGGAAGGGTTTGAGCATGGCGCGGCGTTCGTCCTTGTTCTTGGTGCCCATCGAAACCCAAGTGTCGGTGACGACACAATCGGCGCCCGCAACCGCTTCCGCTGGCTCGGTGGTGATGGTGATCCTTGCGCCCTGTGTCCGCGCCCAGTCCAGCACCTTCCCGGGCGGTGCGAGCCTGGCCGGGCAGGCAGCGCGCAACTCGAAGCCGAAGCGCGCGGCGGCGTGGATCCAGCTCACCAGAACGTTGTTGCCGTCGCCGCTCCACGCGACCATCTTGCCCCTGGCTGGTCCCTTGCGCTCTTCCAGGGTCATCACGTCGGCCATCACCTGACAGGGGTGGCTCGAATCCGTCAGGCCGTTGATCACGGGCACGCCCGCGTTCTGCGCCAGCTCTTCGAGCGTTGCCGGACTGTCGGTGCGGATCATGATCGCGTCGACGTAACGCGACAGCACGCGGGCGGTGTCGGCCGTGGTTTCGCCGCGCGAGATCTGGCTGTCGGCCGCGGTCAGCGTGACGACGTCGCCGCCGAGCTGCTTCATCGCCACTTCGAAGCTCAACCGCGTGCGCGTCGACGGTTTCTCGAAGATCATCGCCAGGATCTTCCCGGCGAGCGGCTTGGTGCGGTCGCGGCCCGATTTGAAGGCGACGGCATGGCCGAGGATGTTGCGAAGCTCGCCCGCTTCGATCCGGTCGAGATCGAGGAAATGGCGCGGCGCCTTGTTGGCTCGGCTGCGGCCCGTCATGGCCACGCCCGGGCGACGGCATCGATGATGCCGACCGCCTCCTCGACGTGGCGCTCGTCGATGATCAGCGGCGGCAATAGCCGCACCACGTTCTCGCCGGCCGCGACGGTCAGCAGCCCGGCCCGGCGCAGCTTTTCGAGCACTTCGAGATTGGGTACCGCGCACTTGAGCCCGACGAGCAGACCCTTGCCGCGCGCCTCGACAAAGACCTTCGGATAGGCCTTGGCCAAAGCATCGATCTTCGCGCGCAAGACCTTGGCGACACGCTCGACCTGCGGCAGGAAGCCGGGCTCGGTCATCACCGTCAGAACCTCGTTCGCCACCGCCATGGCAAGCGGGTTGCCGCCGAAGGTCGAGCCGTGCGTGCCGGCGGTCATGGCGTTGGCCGCGTTCTCGGTAGCGAGGCAGGCGCCGATCGGAAATCCGCCGGCCAAGCCTTTGGCGAGCGCCATGATGTCGGGGGTCACACCGGCCCATTCGTGCGCGAACAGCTTGCCGGTGCGGCCCATGCCGCTCTGAACCTCGTCGAAGATCAGCAGTAGGCCGAACTCGTCGCACATCGCGCGCAGGCCCTTCAGGTATTCCGTCGATGCGACGGCGAGCCCGCCCTCGCCCTGCACCGGCTCGACAATGATGGCGGCGGTCTCCTTCGACACCGTGGCCCGCATCTCGTTCAAGTTGCCGTAGGCGACGTGGTCGAAACCGGGCGTGGGCGGGCCGAAGCCCTTCAGGTATTTCTTGGCGCCGGCTGCCGCCAGGGTCGCCAAGGTGCGGCCGTGGAACGAGCCGTTGCAGGCGATCAGGCGATAGCGCTCCTCGTGGCCGGATTCGGCGTAATGCTTGCGCGCGACCTTGATCGCGCACTCCATCGCCTCGGCGCCGGAATTGCAGAAAAATGCCGTGTCGGCGAAGCTGAGCGACACCAGCCGCTCAGCCAGTCGCTGCTGTCCCGCGATCTGGTACAGGTTCGAGCAATGCCAGAGTTTGCCTGCCTGCTCGGTCAGCGCCGCGACGAGGCGCGGATGGGCATGGCCGAGCGACGTCACCGCGACGCCACTCGAGAAGTCGAGATAGCGCCGCCCGTCGGTGGCGTAAAGATATGGGCCTTCACCGCGCTCGAACGTCAGTTCGCTCCGCGCGTAAGTCGGCATGACGGCTGGAATCACGGGACTCTCTCCTCGGCAATGAAGACGCAGGATTGCAAACGGCGTGACGGCGACGCTTAGCGTCGTCGCGGCAACGCGAACGTTCGCAACTCCTGGCCGTGCCGGGCGAACCGCCCGTCCGCACGCTTCATCGCTTGGCTCCATGTCCTCTGGGGAGGCGCGCGGAGTATGGGGCGCCCGCTAAGCCCCTGTCAACGCCGGGAGAATCGGCCGGTTTCGGTTCACGTGATGTTGTCGCCGCGGCCTGTTATCCTGCATCGAGCACGCGGGGGGAACGGGGCTCGCCACAACAAATGGGTACACGTGTCAGCGACCCGGGCGCCGCGCTCGACCGGATTCTTGCGCTGCTGTCCGATCCGATCCTGCTGCAGGTCGGCCGATATTGGCGCGACAAGCTCCCGGGCGCCGCGCTGCCGTCGCGCGCTTCGATCGATCCGGTCGAGATTCCGCACCTGCTGCCTTATCTCATGTTGTGGGATGTCGAGCGCTCGCCGTTGCGTTTCCGCAGCCGCCTGATCGGCACGTCCATCGTTCGACTGGCGGGGCGCGATGCGACGGGCCGGTATCTCGACGCGATCGACCAGGACGACGCGATCGCGTCCGAATTCCGCGCGGTGGTCGAAGCCGGGCTGCCGCGCTACCAAGTGCGGCGCGCGCATTGGCCCAACACCGAATACACGCATTACGGCCGGCTGCTGCTGCCGCTCGCCGCGGATGGGCGTACCGTCGACATGATCTTCGGCGCGATCATCGCAGTCGATTCCACGCCGGCTGGCTAGAGCGGTATGAGGTTAGGCGGGTTCATATCCGGCGTTGCGGAAGTAGTTTCGGCATTCGGTTGGGGTGATGGTATCGAGGGTCCGGCCGATGGCGGTGCACACGGCTGCGAGGGTGCACTTTGCGGCTTTGCGCAGCCAATGCTTGAGCTTGGCGAAGAGCTGCTCGATCGGGTTGAGGTCGGGGGAGTATTTGGGCAGGAAGAATAGTCGGGCGCCGATCGAGCGGATCAGGCGCCGCAAGGCCTTGCCCTTGTGGCTGCCGAGGTTGTCCAGGACGACGATGTCGCCGGGGCGCAAGGTCGGCAGCAGCACCTTCTCGACGTAGAGCCGGAAGCGTTCGCCGTTGATCGGCCCGTCGATCAGCCAGGGGGTCTCGAGGCGATCGTGGCAGCGCGGCGAGGAAGGTCATCGTCTTCCACCGCCGGTGCGGCACCTTGGCTTTGAGCCGTTTGCCCCGCGGCGCCCATCCCCGCAGCGGCGCCATGTTGGTCTTGGTCCAGGTCTCGTCGATGAAGACCAGGCGCGCGGGATCGATGCGGGGACGATACCGCAGCCACTGGGCACGCCGGCGCGCCACATCGGGACGATCCTGCTCGCTGGCGATCAGCGTCTTTTTTTGTGACTCAACCCCTCGGCGTGGACGAACTCCCACACCAAACGATAATCGACTTTGAGGCCGCGCTCGGCCAGCTCGACAACCAGACTGCGGCGCGTGAAGTCGCCGCCCCGGCAGCGCACCAACAGCCAACTCCGCCACGCGCCAGAGAGCTTCTTCGGCCGGTGACCGCCCATCCGGCCGGGGCTGACGCTGCCCTCTCATGCCAGCGCCGCACCCACTTGATCACCGTGCTGATCCCAACCCCGTAATGCGATGCCGCCCGCCGCCGCGACAAGCCGCCCCGCTCAACCGCCCCAACAACCCGCTCACGAAGATCGTTCGAATAAGGTCGCGCCATCCATGCTGGCCTCCAACCCCAGCCAGCAGGTTGAATCAGATTTGCCCCGATTTGGGAATCCCCCGCCGATTCCGCCAAACCTCATCCCGCTCTAGCCTCAGGCTTTCAGCTTGTAGCCGCGCTTGAACATCGCGTGGCACAGCGCGATCAGCACTGCATTGGTCGCGATCATGATCGCAACGCCGACCGCAAGCGAGCTGTCGGCGTGGCCGGTAAGGCCATAGCGGAATCCGTCGATCATGTAGAAGAACGGGTTGGCCAGGGCGATATCGCGCCACGGCGCTGGCAGGAAGTCGATCGAATAGAAGGTGCCGGAAAGGAACGACAGCGGCGTCACGACGAAGTTCGTGACGGCGGCGATGTGATCGAACTTGTCGGCCCAGATCGCGCCGATGGTGCCGAGCACCGACAGGCACAGGGACGCCGCGATGGCATGGAACAGGGCCAGGCCGAAATCATGGACGTGCATCGGCACGAAGATGGCGATCACCCCGGCAACGACGAGGCCGACGACAAGGCCGCGCGTCATACCGCCCAGCGCGAAACCCCATACCAGCTCGCCGGGGCTCAGCGGTGGCATCAAGACGTCGACGATGTTGCCTTGGATCTTCGCAATCATCAGCGATGACGAGGTGTTGGCGAACGCGTTCTGCACCATCGCCATCATCACCAGGCCGGGCGCGAGGAATTCGGGATAGGAAACGGTGCCGATCATGCGTTGCTGGCCGCCAAGCGCGAGCAGGAAGATGGCGAGGAACAGCAGCGTGGTGACCACTGGCGCCGCCACCGTCTGCATGTAGACCTTGAGGAAACGGCGCACTTCGCGGATGTAGAGCGTCCACAGGCCGAGCCAGTTGACTGCGCCGATTTTCCGCGCGGCAGGACCCGCGGCGACGTCCATGTTGAATCCGGTCTTCAAGGCGCCGAAGCTTAGCAGGGAAGGGGTGGAACGCGCCAAGAGAACCGGTCATGGCAGAACCGCGCAAGCCGCGCACGCTTCCGCGCCGGATGACGGCGGAGCGGATCGAGAACGTGGCGCTCCATTATCTCAGCCGCTACGCGAGCTCGAGCGGCAATTTGCGCCGCGTGCTGATGCGCCGGGTCGAGCGCGCCGCTGCCGCGCACGGCGACGATCCCGCCGCGGGCGCACACTTGATCGAAGAGCTGATCGCGCAGTTTTTGCGCTCGGGCCTGATCGACGATCGCGCCTATGCCACGCAGAAGGCGGCGAGCCTTCAGCGTCGCGGCGCGTCGCGCTTCGGCATCCGCGGCAAGCTGCGCCAGAAAGGTGTTCAGGCCGATCTCGTCGTCGATGCCGTGGGGACGCTGGACGAAAGTGGGGCGGGTGCCGGCGAATTCGCCGCCGCCTGCGCCCTGATCCGCCGCCGCCGGCTCGGCCCCTGCCGGCCGGCCGCCATGCGCGGCGCGATGCGGCAGAAGGATTTGGCAGCGTTGGCGCGCGCCGGATTCGGTCTCGACATCGCGCGCCGCGCGTTGAATGCACCCGATATCGCCACGCTCGAGGCGTGGGCGCGCGGCGAGGTCGACGAGGAGTAGGCGCAGTTCAGCCCGGCTTGCGCGGCTTCGCTCCGCTGCGCGCGGTCGTCCGCTCCGGCGACGCCTTCTCATCGTCGGCGCCGAAATAGGTCGTCCGCGTCGGAAACGGCATCTCGATGCCTTCGCGATCGAAGGCCTGCTTCATACGGCGGTTGAACTCGCGCCCGACCGCCCATTGATGGATCGGCAGGGTCTTGATTCGCACGACGATGATGACCGCCGAATCGGCAAACCGATCGACGCCGACGACGTCGAGCGGTTCGAGAATCCAGCGCACGAAATCCTTCTCCTTGCGCATTTCTTCGACGATCTGAACCAGAACCTTGACCACGCGGTCGGTGTCCTCGTGATAAGCGACGCCGACATTGGCGACGTAATACGAATAATCCTTCGTCAGGTTCTGGATGACCTTGGCCTCGCTAAACGGCACGGTCAGCAGCGAGCCGTCGAACGCACGGAGCTTGATCGTGCGAATTGACATCGCCTCGACGACGCCGGAATGGCCGCCGCCGAAATCGACCACGTCGCCGACGGCGAAGGTGTCGTCGATCAGCACGGCAATGCTCGTCATGAAGTCCTTGATGATCGATTGCGATCCGAGCCCGGCGATCAAGCCGAAGACGCCGGCGCCGGCGAGCAGCGCGCCGATGTTGATGCCGAGCGCACCCAACACCGCGAAGACGACGATGATACCGATGACGGCAAGCGCGATGATGTGCAGGAACGGCACCATCGTCTGCGCTCGTGCCCGGCGGCGGCTGTCGTCTTCGAACCGCAGCATGTGGTGCTCGAGCGCGAGCACGAACGCCTCCCATGCGATCACCGCCGCCGCCAGAACGACGATGATGCTCGCCACGCTGCCGACGACGGGACTAGAGGCGGTCGCCTGCATCCACAGGAACGAATCGATGCCCCAGGCTTGCAACAGCGCCAGCGCCGCGACGACATAGATTGCGAGCGAGCCAAGCGTCGTCAGCAACGGGATATAGCGATTGGTGCGCAACTCGAGCGTCGGGAAGCGCGCCTTGAGCTCGGGCCTGATGGCAAATCCGCGCTCGCTGGCGCGGTTGACGAATTGCGCCGCCAACGCCGCCGCCAGGACGACCACGGCGCTCAGCAAGCTCGCGCGCAGCAGGAAAACGAAGCCGCCCTGGATGTGCAGCACCGAGATCCCGAACGTGCCGACGATGACGATGACCGCCAGGATATGCCACACGGCGGCGAGGCGTTGACGCAGTAGCCGCCATCCACGACGGCCGGCTGCGTTGCTTGGTGGCCCGCGTAGCCACAGCGCGACGGCTGTTTTGTTTTGCAGGACGAAGATGATCGCCAGCATGCCCAGGACGAGAACGACGATGCGCAGCAGGATGGCATAGATCGCACCCGGCACGCTGAGCCACCAGGCGCATCCGGCGACGGCGAAGCCATAAAGCCCGAAATTGGCGAACCGCCGGATCCAGATGTAGAGGTAATTGCGTGTCTCCTCGCCGAGCCGGTGCAGCGCTAAAGTATTCGGCGACAGCAAGACGACCCGCGCGACTGCCGAAACCACGCGCGACCACAGATAGGCAGAGATCACTGTGGTCGCCACGCGTTCGGTGACGAAACGCGGCGCGGTCAACGGCAAGACGATGAATGCCACCGCCGCAAAGGCGGCGATCGGCAATGCCTCGAACACGGCGTTGATGAGCAAGTAAACCAGACGCCAGGTCGTGGCTTCGCCGGTTCGAACGCCAAATTTTCGGGCCGGACCACGCAGCAGAAACCAGACGAGCCAATCGGCGAGCAGAGCAAGGCCGATGACGATGGCAAGCCGAGTGCTGATCTCGAACCAGCGGTGCCTGGTCTGGCTGCTGCTGGCCTGATCGCGCAGCCAGGCAACGACACGCGGCGCGTCGACCACCACCGCGGCCGCGGCGAGGATCTCGCCGCTGATCGCATGCGCCTCGTCCGACAGCATGACGAGAAAATTATGCGCGGCTTGGGCGGGAGATTTCTTCTGGACGCCGCGCTGAGCCGCGATCAAGGCCTGCAACTCGTTGACCAGCTTTCGCCGCGCTGTGGGGTCCTGGATGGTGTCGACGAGATTCTGCAGATCTTCGGCGCGGACCGGCGGCATCGCTGGCGCGGGTTGGGCTACCGCCGGCTGACCGCCTGCCGGCGCAGACGTCGTTTGCGCAAGGGCAGGGACGGCTGCCAATCCCGACAGCAGACCGAGAAGCAGCGCGAGCGTGCGCAAAGGGTGAGCGGCGTTCAAGGGAGGCAAGCTTAGCCGTCCGCTCGCGCTGCGCCAACGGTCACAGCAAGCCGGCAAGACGAGCCGCCGCCGCGCCCAGTAACCCCATGCCGGACACTGCGAGCAACGCACCCGAGAAGCGCGGCAGCCACGACATGCCGACCCGGCGCAGTGCGGGCGCTGCCAGGCACAAGCTCACCCACCAGGCGAGCGAACCGGAAAAGACGCCAGCGACCAGGACGGCGATGCTGACGTTGCCCGACGCCGGATCGAAGCCGATCTGCGTGAAGATTGCCGCAAAGACTAGGATGGTGACCGGATTGGTGATCGCGAGCGCGAATGTGGAGGCAAAGGCGGCAGCGAGCCGTTCGCCGCCGACCGGACCGACGCGAAATTGATGCGGTATGAGCAGGCCCTTCAGCCCGACGACCAGAAGAAACGCGCCGCCGCCGAGACCGAGCGCGTCGCGCCAGGCCAGCAGCCAGTCGCGAATGAAGGTCAGGCCGAAGCCGGCGATGGCGCCGAATAAGGCGTCGGCGCAAGCGGCGCCGAGGCCGGAGGTGAATCCGAAGGTCACGCCCTCAATCAGCGTGCGGCGCACGCACAACATGCCGGCCGGTCCCACCGGAACCGCGAGAATCAGGCCGACGACGACGCCCTTCGCAAAAGTGAGAGCCAGCATCGCTCCAGTCCCGGCGGGTGCGCCGCGGACCATAGTCCACCTGGCGGGCTGCGGACCAGCGAGGATCGGTTCCGCGCGGCTCAGCCGGCGGCTTGCGTCGGAACGCGCGTGGCAGTCGCTTGATCGGGCGCAGCGGCAAGCTCGGCAATCGCGGCAAGCGCCTGCTGCGCGTAGAACTCCTCATCGAAGCGGTGGCTGCCGATGAAGTGCAGGAACTTGGCCTCGACGCGCGGTCCACCCGGGAAGAAGCAGGCATACGACGGAAAGGGCAGAACCACCGGCCGCGGCGAATTCGCGGTAATGAAGTTCGAGGCGCATTGTTCAGTGCCCCAGCCACGCCACCCCGGCCCCGTCAACGCCGACATGCAGGCGTCGAACTCCTCGATGCGTTCACGGCTGAAAGCACCCTGGGCGAAGCCGGTGAATCCGGACGAGCCTCGCACATAAAGTAAGCGGTCGCAGTTGGGATAGCGGTCGAAGGCGCGTTCGGCGACGATGCCCGGCTGGTTACCCGGAATCGCGCGCGCGGTTTCAGCGGCCGCGCGCATGGTTACCAGCGGCCAGCCGTCGCTGAGGGTGAACGGCAGGTTGTTGGCAGCGCAATACACCACCTCGTCGAGCTCGGCGCCGGTCGCCAACGTGTCACAATCGACCTGGATAACATAGCCGTCGCGTGCGCGGTCGAGAATGTACACCAGCCGTTCCCAGGTGCCGCCGCGCTGGCAGCTTCCGGTGTCGATGGTCTCGAGCGCTTCGATGCGGATGCCCTTGAAGTGCTCCACCAGCAGATCGCGGCGCGCCTGTGGCATGGTTTGCGCGACGATCGCGACGATGTTGCCGCACTTGAGGCGGTGATAGAGCGATTTCATCGCCAGCAGATAGAGATGCACGTCGTCGTCGCCGATCATGCTGACGAAGGTCCATGGCGCCGCCGTCACCTGCACCGGCGGCGTCACCCGGATACCGCGGGTGATCCATTCGAAGCGGCGCGTCCTGAGCTGCCTGCGCAATTGGTAGAGCATGACGGCGATGCTAGGGGCCCGTTGGTTGGAAATTGCTTAAGCTGGCAAGCCGCCGCCGCGTTCCCATACGATGCCTGTATAACGCGGCGTAATGACATCAATTTTTGCGTAGATGCCATTGCCAAGCATGACAACGGCCCTGAAGCGGACGACGCAAATTAATCAAGCGATAACCAAGAGAGAAAACGCCGACGCCCTATCGTCGATGAGACGGATCACGAAATTGACCGAGGAGCATTCGCCGCGGCGGCCATGCGGGCGGCACGCCGGAATTCGTGGCGGCTTTGAGGGCCGATGGCCGTCGAACGGGTGTCCACGCCCGTCGAGCGCATGGCCCGCGACGCAATCCGCAAGATCGAAGGTACCGGCTTCGGCTTGGCGCTCACGCGCGGTCTGGTCCGCTTGCGCGGTGGAGCGATCATGCTCCGCAGGCGCGAATTTGACTGACGAGGAGCCCGGATTCCCAACCCCCCATGGCGGCTGGCCGAGTTGCTACCGAGCGTCGACATTACAATGAATTAAGTGTCGAGCACGCTTTCGAACGTGCTTGATTCCACGGCGAGAACTGCCGCAGATGTCGCTCCGCGACAGAAGCAGCCATGCACACCCGATCCCGAACCGGACTCCCAATGACCGAGATGATCGAAGTCCGCGGCCTCACCCGCCGGTTTGGTGTCATACTCGCGGTCGATCACATCTCGTTCTCGGTTGTGCGGGGCGAGGTACTGGGCTTCCTCGGGCCGAACGGCGCGGGCAAGTCGACGACGATGAAGATGATCACTGGCTTCCTTGCGCCGACCGACGGCACGGCGGTGGTATGCGGCGCGGACATCGTTGGCGATCCGATCGCCGCCAAGCGCCGGATCGGCTACCTGCCGGAAGGTGCGCCGGCCTATCCCGACATGACGCCGCGGAGTTTCCTGCGCTTCATCGCCGAAATCCGCGGCTTCGCCGGCGACGAAGCCAAACGTCGGATCGACTTGGCGGTCACGCGCACGGCGCTGTCATCGGTGATGGAACAGCCGATCGAGACGCTGTCCAAGGGCTTCAAGCGGCGCGTCGGGCTCGCGCAGGCGCTACTGCACGATCCGGACGTGCTCATTCTTGACGAGCCGACCGACGGGCTCGACCCGAACCAGAAGCACGAGGCGCGCACACTCATCAAGGCACTCGCGCCCGAGAAAGCGATCGTAATATCGACCCATCTGCTCGACGAGGTCGATGCCATATGCTCGCGCGCGATCATCATTGCCGCCGGACGGATTCTCGCCGACGCGACGCCGATCGAGCTCGCGGCACGCTCGCGCCTCCACAACGCCGTTCGCATCGACCTGACGGATGGGCACGTCGAGGCCGAGACCGCGCTGCGGCGCCTGCCGGGCGTGGTCGCGGTCGAGCGCGTCGCGGACGCCGAAGGGGCGGCGCTGTTGGTTCTTCCGCGCGGCGGTCAGGCGATCGTCGGCGAGGTGACCGATCTGGTACGCACGGCGGGCTGGGCGGTGCGCGGCATGAGCGTCGAGCGCGGGCGGCTCGACGAAGTGTTTCGCGCAATTACGGCCTGAGGCGCACGTGCATTCCACCTGGGTCATCTTCCGGCGCGAATTGGCGAGCTATTTCATCACCCCGCTTGCCTATGTCTTCATCGTCATCTTCCTGGCGACCGCCGGCGCGCTTACCTTCTTCGTCGGCAATTTCTTCGACCGTGGCCAGGCGGACCTCCAGCCGTTCTTCAACTTTCATCCCTGGCTCTACCTCGTGCTTATTCCGGCGCTGGCGATGCGGCTCTGGGCGGAGGAGCGCAAGAGCGGCACTATCGAACTTTTCCTGACACTGCCGGTGTCGATTGGCGCCGCCGTGCTCGGCAAGTTTCTCGCCGCCTGGGCCTTTGCCGCCATCGCGCTGACGCTGACGTTTCCGTTCTGGATCACGGTCAACGTGCTCGGCCATCCCGACAACGGCGTCATTCTGGCAAGCTATGTCGGCAGCCTGCTGATGGCGGGCGCGTTCCTTTCGATCGGCGCGGCACTCTCGGCGCTGACCAAGAACCAGGTGATTGCTTTCGTCATCACCGCCGCCGCGTGTTTCATCTTCACGGTCAGCGGCTCGCAGATCGTGCTCGGCTTCCTCACACCGTGGGCGCCCACCGGACTCATCGATACCGTCGCATCCTTCAGCTTTCTGACGCATTTCAACGCTATCGTGCGCGGCGTGATCGAGGTGCCCGATGCCGTGTTCTTCGTCTCGGTGATCGCACTGTTCCTCTACGCCAACGCCGCGATCGTCGAGCTGAAGAAGGCGGACTGAGGCGGGCATGAATCTTCGCTTGTCCGGCCGCATCGTTGCGCTCGTATCGCTCGCCGCCGCCGTCGTGCTGTTCGTTTCCATCAATGTCGTTGCCGGCAACTGGCTGGCCGACATACGGCTCGATCTCACACAGGAAGGGCTCTATACCCTGTCGCCGGCTACGCGCGCGACGCTCGCCAAGATCGACGAGCCGATCACGTTGCGGTTCTATTACTCGCCGCAGCTAGGCCGCGAGATTCCCACCTACGGCGTCTTTGCCGACCGGGTGCGCGAGATGCTGCGGGAATACGCAGCATTGGCCAATGGGAAGGTCAAACTCCAGTTCCTCGATCCCGAGCCGTTCTCGCCGGTCGAGGATCGCGCCGTCGCCTTCGGCCTTCAAGGCGTGCCGCTCGATCAGAGCGGCGAACAGGTCTATTTCGGCCTCGCCGGAACCAATTCCACCGACGATCAGGCGATCGTCCCGTTCTTTCAGCCCGATCGCGAGCGCTTCCTCGAATACGATCTGACCAAACTGATCGCCGGTCTCGCCAATCCGCACAAGACGGTCGTCGGCCTGGCCACCGCGCTGCCGCTCGAAGGCGACCTGATGGCGGCGATGCAAGGCCGGCCGCTGGTGCCCTACGTCGTGCTCGACCAGATGCGGCAGCTCTACGACGTCCGGTCGCTCGGCATCGATTTTGACAAGGTCCCGAGCGGCATCGACGTCCTAATGCTGGTGCATCCGCAAAATCTCTCCGACAAGACGCTTTATGCGATCGACCAGTTCGTGCTGAAGGGCGGCCGCGCGCTGGTGTTTGTCGATCCCGATTCCGAGACCCAGCGGCTCCATCCGAGCCAGCTCAATCCGCCCGGCATGCCGAACGATAGCAACCTCGACAAGCTGTTTGCTGCCTGGGGATTGCGCCTGGTGCCAAAGATGGTGGCGGCCGACCGCGCCGATGCGCAGCGTGTCAAAGCCGGCAACGCGACGGATGTCCAGCCCGTCGACTACGTCGGCTGGCTGACGCTCAAGACCGACAACCTCAATCGCGACAACCCGATCACTGCCGACCTGTCCCAGCTCAATGTCGCGACACCGGGCATTCTGGAGCCACTGCCCGGCGCGAAGACCGCGTTCACGCCGCTGATCACCACGTCGACGGATTCAATGGAAATCCCCGCCGACAAATTCCAGGCGCCCGATCCAGCCGCGTTGCTGACGGGCTTCAAGCCAGACGGTAAGGAGCTGGTGGTCGCTGCGCAGATCACCGGCCCCGCCAAGACCGCCTTTCCGGGCGGTCCGCCGAAATCCGCCGACAAGGACAAGGCGACCGCGACGGACGCGAAGAAGCCCGATGCACCGCTGCCCGCACAGTTGAAGGCAGCGGTCAAGCCGATCGAAGTCGTCGCCGTCGCCGATACCGACATCCTCGACGATCGCTTCTGGGTTCAGGTGCAGAATTTCTTCGGTCAGCGCATCGCCGTTCCGACCGCCAACAACGGCGATTTTGTCACCGATGCCATTGACGTTCTGTCGGGCGGCGCCGACCTCATCGGGCTGCGCACGCGCGGTACGGCGGTTCGGCCATTCGAGCTTGTGCAGAACATCCAGCGCGCCACTGACGAGCGCTACCAGGCGAGCGAGAAAGCGCTCGAGGACAAGCTCAAGGATACCGAGCAGAAGCTCAAGGACCTGCGCGACAAGGGCTCGCACCAAGCGGGCATGGTCGATGCCGCACAGAACGAGGCGATCGAGAACTTCCGCGGCCAGCTGCTCGCGACGCGGCGACAATTGCGCCAGGTGCAGCTCGCCGAGCGCGAAGACATCAATCGGCTCCAGACGTGGCTCGAATTCTTCGACATCGCCCTCATCCCGATCCTAGTCGCGGTCGTGGCGATGGCGATCGGCGCCGTGCGCATGCGCCGCCGCCGCCGCCGGGCGGAAACCGGCTGAGGCAGGGGGAACGCGATGCGGCAACGAGGCATGCTCGCTCTGCTTGCGGTCACTGTGGTGGCGGTGGGTCTCGCCGTAGTATCGAGTCTTGGCGGCCCATCGCCACAGGACAGCCCCCTGATCGGCACGCTCGTCCTGCCTGACCTCGGTCACGGTCTGCAGGATATCGACCGGGTGACGCTGGTGCGCGGCGCGCAAAAGGTGACTTTGACGCGCGACCACGACCGCTGGCGGGTCGAAGAAAAGGGCGGTTGGCCCGCGGACCCGCAGCGCGTGCGCCGCTTGCTTCTGGGTCTTGCCGAGCTCCGCTACGTCGAGCCCAAGACCCGGGAGACGCGGCTCTATCCGCGGCTCGCGGTGGAGGATGCGGGCAAGCCCGATTCGAGGTCGACCCTCGTCACGGTCGCCGACGCCAAGGGTAAGCTGCTCGGCGAAATCATCGCCGGCAAGAGCAAGTACGACGAACTCGGCGGCGGCAATGACGGGCTTTACCTGCGCAAGCCCGGGGATGCGCGGGCCTGGCTGGCGCGCGGCTCGCTCGACCTTTCGGGCGACACGACGGCCTGGCTCGACAAGACCCTCATCGACCTGCCCGCCACCAGCATTAAGGAGGCGGAGTTCACCGCCGCCGACAGCGGCAGCGTTGCCATCCTTCGCGACAAGGCCGGCGACAAGTTCCGATTGGCGACTCGCGTGCCCAGAGACAAAAAGCTCAAGAGCGAGGACGCGCTCGCGGAGCCGGCGGGGGCGCTGGCCTCGCTCGACTTCGCCGACGTGCAGCCGGCGGCGGCGTTCGCCTTTCCCGCAACCGGCGTCGCGCATGCGCGCTTCGCCACGTTCGACGGGCTCACGCTCACCTTCGATATCGCCGATCAGGGCAAGACGAGCTGGGTGCGGATCAGCGCCGCCGGCACTGGTGCCGCGGCGGCACGTGCTCAGTCGATCAACGCCAAGACGCGCGATTGGCTGTTCGCGCTTCCCGATTACAAAATCGGTCTACTGAAGACCACGCTGGCGGGTTTGCTCGCGCCGGCGAAGTCGTCGTGAGCGAGCCGACCGCTTCGCCTTGCGTCCGGCTCTGCGTCATCGATCCGCATATCGGCTTGTGCCGCGGCTGCTGGCGCACGCTCGCAGAGATCGCGGCGTGGCCCAACCTCGACGACCCGGCCCGACGCCGCGTTCTCGAAGCTGCCGCCGCCCGCCGTGGCGGATGACAGCCATGCGCCGGCGAATTCGCAATCGTAGCACCTAGCGCCCATATAGCGCGTTCAGGAGGAGCTCTCGATGCGGGATACGGTGGCAACGATCCGACCGGTGGCCAAGATGGTCCGTGGCATTCCGGCCAATGACGGGGACGGGGTTAAACTCACCCGCATCATCGGCAATCCCGTTCTCGATTCGCTCGATCCTTTCCTGCTGCTGGACGAGATCCGCTCCGACGATGGCGCCGACTATATTGGCGGCTTTCCCGAGCATCCGCATCGCGGTTTCGAAACGGTGACCTATGTACTCGCCGGACGCATGCGCCATGGCGACAACAAGGGCCATCGCGGGCTGCTCACGCCGGGCAGCGTGCAATGGATGACGGCGGGGCGCGGCATCGTTCACTCCGAGATGCCTGAGCAGCAGGATGGGTTGATGTGGGGCTTTCAGCTCTGGGTCAATCTGCCGGCAACGCACAAGATGATGCCGCCGCGCTATCAGGATATCGAGCCGACGCTCATTCCGGAGGTTGCACTGGCGGGCGGTGCCAAGGTTCGCGTGCTCGCCGGCGCCTTCAACGGCGCCAAGGGGCCGGTGGCGGACATCGTCACCGATCCGCTGCTACTCGACGTCCGCGTCGCCGGCAAGGGCGACGTGTCATTGCCGATACCGGCAATGCACAACGCCTTCGCCTATGTTTTTGATGGTGAGGCGCAAATCGGCGAGCCGGCCACGCGCGTGGCGCGCGGCCACGTCGCGGTGCTGGGCGCGGGCGACGCAGTGAAGCTTTCCGGCGGTCCAGGCCGCGTACTGCTCGCTGTGGGCAAGCCGCTCAACGAACCGGTCGCGCGCTATGGTCCGTTCGTCATGAACACGTCGGACGAAATCCGGCAGGCGATTGCCGACTATCAATCCGGGCGATTTTGAGAGTAGGATTCCGCCGATTCATCGGGGGAAAGACGGACGCATGAAACACATCGCAGGTCTCGTTGCGGCCCTCGCGCTGGTCGCGTGCGCGAGCACATCGTGGACCAAGGAAGGCACAACGCCAGAGGTGGTTGCGAAGGACCTGTCGGAGTGCAACAGCGTCGCCGCTACCGCCAGCGAGCGCGATTCACGCATCAACCAGGACATCCTCGCGACCCGCGGCAAAGACTGGCAGGATACCGGCGCGCTATTCACCGTGCAGCAAACCTATGCCGCCCAGAACCAGGAGCAGTCGTCCGACATCGTCTCTCGCTGCATGATTTCGAAGGGCTACGCGCCCGGCGGCTGAGCGGCCCTAGCGCCGTTGCGACGTGGCGGGCTTCGGACCCCTGTCGATGATGCTCGGGCCGTAACAGTGCTCGGGGCCGGGGAAGGCGCGTGAGCGCACGTCCTCGGCGTAGGCCGCCGCCGCCGCCGCGATCATCTGATGCAGCTCGGCGTAGCGCTTGACGAAGCGTGGTTTGTGCCCGTCCGACAGGCCAAGCAGGTCCTCGGTGACCAGGATCTGCCCGTCGCAGGCGGGCGAGGCGCCGATGCCAATCGTCGGCACGGGAATCGCTTCGGTCACGCGTCGCGCGACGGGTTCGTTGGTGCCCTCGATCACGATGGCAAAGGCGCCCGCCTTGGCGACGGCGTGCGCATCAGCCATGACGCGATCGGCTTCGACCTCGTTGCGACCTTGGGCGCGGAAGCCGCCGATGACGTTGACCGATTGCGGTTGCAGGCCGATATGGCTGAGCACCGGAATGCCGCGCTCGACCAGGAAGCGTACGGTTTCAGCCATCGCTTCGCCACCCTCGAGTTTGATCCCGGCGCAACCGGTTTCCGCCATGATGCGCGCTGCGTTCTTGAACGCCTGCGCCGGGCTTTCCTGGTAGCTGCCGAACGGCATGTCGACGATGACGCAAGCGCGCGCCGCACCCCGCACCGCCGCCGCGCCGTGCGCGATCATCATGTCGAGCGTCACCGGCAGCGTGCTCTCGAAGCCATAGACCACCATGCCGAGCGAGTCGCCGACCAGCAGCAGATCGGCGATGCCGTCGAGCGCGCGGGCCATCGGCGTGCTGTACGCGGTGAGCGCGACGATCGGCTCGCCGCCCTTGCGCCGCGCGAGCTCGGCCGGTGTGCGCTTCTTGGTATCGGGGGTCGCGACGCTCATACGAACTCCACCAGATTGGGTTTCAGGCCACTATACCGCAGCGCAGCAAACTTGGGCAGGTGATCGTTTCAAGCGAGTCTCCAGATACCGCCGGTGCCCGCCTGGGCCGCGCCATCACCTGCAGGTAATCACCAGGCGAGCGCGCCGCCGTCGATCGGAATGGCCGTTCCGGTGATGTAGCTCGCGGCGGACGATGCGAGGACTAGCGCCAAATCCGTGATCTCTTTCGGCTTGGCAATGCGATGCATCGGCCGCAATCGGCCACGCCGGGCTTGTCACCGGCCGTGAAGCGGCTTAAGTCAACGGCAGTTTCCGCAGGAGCGTTCAATGGGTTATCGGGTCGCGGTGGTGGGCGCCACCGGCAACGTCGGGCGCGAGATGCTGAGCATTCTTGCCGAGCGCAATTTCCCGGCCGATAAGGTTCATGCGGTCGCGTCGACGCGCTCGATCGGTGCCGAAGTCTCGTTCGGCGACAACAAGGTGCTCAAAGTCGAGAGCCTCGACACGTTCGACTTCCATGGCGTCGACATCGGGCTGTTCTCGCCTGGTGCCAAGGTTTCGGCCGTGCACGCGCCGCGCGCGGGCAAGGCGGGCTGCGTCGTCATCGACAACACCTCGCAGTTTCGCATGGACAAGGACGTGCCGCTTGTCGTACCCGAGGTCAACCCGGACGCGATCGCGCAGTACAAGAAGCGCAACATCATCGCCAACCCGAACTGCTCAACCATCCAGATGGTCGTGGCGCTCAAGCCGTTGCACGATCTGGCGCGCATCAAGCGCGTCGTGGTCGCGACCTACCAATCAGTGTCGGGGGCTGGCCGCGATGCAATGGACGAGTTGTTCACGCAAACGCGCGCGGTCTATGTCAACGATCCGATCAAGCGCGAGCGCTTTGGCAAGCAGATCGCCTTCAACTGCATTCCGCAAATCGACGTTTTCCTCGACGGCGGCGTGACGAAGGAGGAATGGAAGATGGATGTCGAAACGCGCAAGATTCTCGATCCCGACATTGCAGTCACGGCGACCTGCGTGCGCGTGCCGGTCTTCATCGGCCACGCCGAGGCGGTCAACGTGGAGTTCGAGCATCCGCTCGACGAGAACGCCGCGCGTGCGGCGCTGAAGAACGCGCCCGGTGTCGTGCTGGTCGATCACCGCGCCGAGGAAAACTACGTCACGCAGGTCGAGGCCGCCGGCGAGGATGCCGTCTATGTCAGCCGCATTCGCCGCGATCCGACCGTGCCGCACGGGCTCAATCTCTGGGTGGTCGGCGACAACCTGCGCAAGGGCGCGGCGCTCAACGCGGTCCAGATCGCGGAGCTGCTGGTGCGCGACCACCTGAAGAAATCCACGGCCAAAGAGCCAGCTCGCGCCGATTAAGGGATGCGTCCGCGCCGCAGCGCCCTGTTCGTGCCGGGCACCAACGCCCGCGCGTTGGAGAAGGCACGAAGCCTCAAGGCCGATGCACTGATCTTCGATCTCGAGGATTCGGTCGCGCCCGACGCGAAGGCGGCGTCGCGCGATGCGATCGCGGCCGCCCTCGCCCAGGGCGGCTACGGCCGGCGCGAGCTCATCCTGCGCGTCAACGCGCTCAACACCGAGTGGGCCGACGGCGACCTCAAGGCGGCGGCGCGAATGCGGCTCGACGCCGTCCTGCTGCCCAAGGTCGAGAGCGAAGCGGAGCCGCGTAAGGCCGAGGCGATCCTGATCTCGTCCGGCGCGCCGCTCGATCTCGGCTTGTGGTGCATGATGGAAACGGCACGCGGCATGCTGCACGCCGAGGCGATCGCCACCGCGACGCCGCGGCTCAGGGCCTTTGTCATGGGCACGGCCGATCTGTCGAAGGAGCTCCATGCCGAAGAGACGCCGTCGCGCGAGCCGATGGCGACCGCACTCGGCCTCTGCATTCTGGCGGCGCGCGCATACGGCCTGGCGGTGCTCGACGGCGTGCATTTCGACATCACCGACGCCGAGGGATTCGCACGTTCCTGCCGCCAGGGCCGCATGCTCGGGTTCGACGGCAAGACGCTGATTCATCCGGGCACGATCGCAGCGGCCAACACAATCTTCGCGCCCGACGCCGCTACGCTCAATCACGCTCGGCGGGTGATTGCGGCGTTCAACGAGGCCAAGGCGCGAGGCAAGGGCGTCGCGGTTCTCGACGGGCGCCTCATCGAGCGGCTGCATGTTGCGGCCGCCGAGCGTGCTTTGGCGCTCGCCGCCGCCATCGCCAAACTCGAAAACGGCTAAGCGGGCGCTTCGCATTCGCAACCCGCAAGTGTGTCTTGTGCGGGCCGGCGTTGACGCCGGGCAGGCGGAGGGTTAAACAAAAAACCCTTCGCGCGTGCGAAAGAGCAGGTTTTTGCGCCAATGACTCCCGCCGAGCGGCCGCTTTCGCCGCACCTGCAGATTTATAGGCCGCAACTGACGTCCATGCTGTCGGTCACCCATCGCGGCACCGGCCTCGCCCTTGGGATCGGCACGATTTTCTTCGTCTGGTGGCTTTCTGGCGCGGCCTGGAGCGCGGCGTGCTATGGCGCAGCGCAGGCGTTCTGGGGCTCGTGGCTCGGGAAACTGTTCCTGCTCGGCTGGACGTTCTCGCTCTTCTATCATCTGCTCAACGGCGTGCGGCACCTGCTGTGGGACGTCGGTATCGGCTTCGATCTCCGCTCGACCTATCGCACCGGCTGGACGGTTGTGGCGTTCAGCGTGCTGCTGACGCTGTTCGCGTTCGGCGGCGGGCTCTACGCGTGGATGGCGCCGTGAGGGGCAGCGTCGCCGTGCGCCATTGGCGGTCACAGCGCATCAGCGCGTTGGCGCTGATTCCGCTCGCGCTTTGGCTCGTCGAATCGCTGCTCACCCACCTCGGAGAGGATCGCACGCAGATCCGGACTTGGCTCGGCCAGCCGATTCCGGCGACGCTCGCCGCCGCCGTCGTCGCGGTGATGTTCTTTCACCTGGCGCTCGGCGTGCGCGTTGTGCTCGAGGATTACGTGCACACGCCGGGGCGACTGGCGGCAGCGTTGGTCGCGAACCGCGTGGCTTGCTGGGCTCTGGCGCTGGTCGCGCTCGGCGCGGTCGCCACTCTGGCGTTCGGATTCTGATCGTGTCTTCGGCCTATCCGATCACCGAGCATGTCTATGACGTCATCGTCGTCGGTGCCGGCGGTGCCGGACTGCGCGCCACGCTCGGCATGAGCGCGGCAGGTCTCAAGACCGCGTGCATCAGCAAGGTGTATCCAACCCGAAGCCATACCGTGGCGGCGCAGGGCGGTATCGGCGCCGCGCTCGGCAACATGGGCGAGGATGACTGGCGCTGGCACATGTACGACACCGTCAAGGGCGCTGATTGGCTGGGTGACCAGGACGCGATCGAATACATGTGCCGCGAAGCGGCTCCGGCAGTGATCGAGCTCGAGCATATGGGTGTTCCGTTCTCGCGCACGCCGGAGGGCAAGATCTATCAGCGGCCGTTCGGCGGGCATACTGTCCAGTACGGCAAGGATCCCGCGCACCGCGCGGCATCGGCTGCCGATCGTACCGGCCACGCCATCCTGCATACGCTCTATCAGCAATGCCTGAAGCACGACGCCGAATTCTTCGTCGAATATTTCGTGCTCGACCTGCTGATGGATGGTGAGACCTGCCGCGGCGTTATCGGCTGGTGCCTCGACGACGGCTCGATCCACCGTTTCCGCGCCCAGATCGTCGTGATGGCCACCGGCGGCTATGGCCGAACCTATTTCTCATGCACCTCGGCGCATATCTGCACGGGCGACGGCAACGCCATGGTGCTGCGCGCCGGCCTGCCGCTCCAGGACATGGAATTCATCCAGTTCCATCCCACCGGCATCTACGGCGCCGGCTGCCTCATCACCGAGGCCGTGCGCGGCGAGGGCGGCTATCTCACCAATTCCGAGGGCGAGCGCTTCATGGAGCGCTATGCGCCGCACGCCAAGGATCTCGCCTCGCGCGATGTCGTCAGCCGTGCCATGACCATCGAGATGCGCGAAGGACGCGGTTGCGGGCCCAAGAAAGACTTCATCTATCTCCATCTTGAGCATCTCGATTCGGCGGTGATTCATCTGCGGCTGCCGGGCATTGCAGAAACATCGAGGATTTTCGCGGGCGTTGACGTGACGCGCGAGCCAATCCCGGTGCTGCCGACGGCGCACTACAACATGGGCGGTATCCCCACCAACGTGCGCGCCGAGGTGCTGTCGCCGTCGCCGAACGATCCCGACCGCACTGCAACGGGCCTGATGGCGATCGGAGAAGCGGCCTGCGTCTCGGTGCACGGCGCCAATCGCCTGGGTACCAATTCGCTGCTCGATATCGTTGTGTTCGGTCGCGCTGCCGCCCAGCGCGCCCAAGAGATCATCAAGCCAGGCGCGGCGCACAAGCCGTTGCCACCCTCGGCTGACGACAAGGCATTGGCGCGGCTCGATCACGTGCGCCACGCCAAGGGCACGCTCAAGACCGGCGAGATCCGCGGGTCTATGCAGCGCGTGATGCAGGACCATTGCGCGGTGTTCCGCACCGCCGAGTTGCTTGGCGAGGGCGTGCGCAAGATCGAGCAGGTCGCCGAATCGCTGCGCGACATCGTCGTCGCCGATCGCTCAATGATCTGGAACAGCGACCTAGTCGAGGCGCTGGAGCTCGAAAATCTCATGGCCCAGGCGGTGGTGGCGCTGCACGGCGCGCGCGCGCGCACCGAAAGCCGCGGCGCCCACGCCCGCGAGGACTTCCCGAAGCGCGACGACCGGAACTGGATGAAGCACACGCTGGCGTGGATGAACGGCGGCGGCAAGGTCGAGCTCGGCTACCGGCCGGTGCACAATTTCACGCTGTCGAACGACGTCCAGCCCTTTCCGCCCCAGGAACGAGTCTACTAGGAACAGCCATGGCCGATTTCTTTCTGCCCCAGAATTCCAAGGTGGTCGACGGTCGGCATTACCCGGCGCCCCCAACCGCCAAGCGAGTCAAGACGTTCCGCGTCTACCGTTGGGATCCGGAGGCGGGCGGCAACCCGCGCCTCGACCGCTACGATATCGATCTCGACCAGTGCGGGCCGATGGTCCTCGACGCGCTGGTCAAGATCAAAAACGAGGTCGACACCTCGCTGACGTTCCGACGGTCGTGCCGCGAAGGCATTTGCGGCTCGTGCGCGATGAACATCGACGGTACCAACACGCTGGCCTGCCTCAAGTATATCGACGAGGTGAAGAGCGATGACGTCAAAATCTATCCGCTGCCGCATCTGCAGGTGATCAAAGACCTGGTTCCCGATCTGAACGGCATATTCGAGCAATACCGCTCGATCCAGCCCTGGCTCAAGAACGACACCCCGCCGCCCGCCGACAGCGAGCGGCTGCAATCGGTCGAAGACCGCGCCAAGCTCGACGGCCTGTGGGAATGCATCCTGTGCTTCTGCTGCACGACCGCATGCCCGAGTTATTGGTGGAACGGCGACAAGTATCTCGGGCCCGCCGTGCTGCTCCAGTCCTACCGTTGGCTGGCCGATAGCCGCGACGCCAAGGCCGATGAACGCCTCGACCAGTTCGAGGACCCGTTCAAGGTCTACCGCTGCCACACCATCATGAATTGCACCCGTACCTGCCCGAAGGATCTCAACCCGGGGCAGGCCATCGGCGAGATCAAGAAGAAGCTGGTCGCGCGCGTCTGAAGCGCGCCAGCTAGAACTCGATCGTGCCGTCGATCACGCGGTCGAGCCCAATCTCTGGCACGCGCAGCGTCATCTTGGCCGCGATCTTGCCCTGGCCCTTGATCTTGCCGGCTTTGATCGCCGCATGCACCGCGTTCTCGATCTCGCGCTGCGACGTGACGCCCACCACTTTGAGGAACTTCCGCACTTCCATGTTGAAGCGGTCTTCGTCCATTACGTGCCTCCGTTCGGCGCTGGCATGCCAGGCCCGAGTTTAATTCAGACGACTATGTAACCGCGGCGCAATTTTGGCTATGACAGCACCGTCGATGCACCCCCCCGGTCAGCACTTCGCCGCGCAGCCGATATCCGAAACGCCCGGCCCGCTCGCGCGCTATCGCGCGCGCGCGGCTGCTGGCGAGCTGCTGTCCGATCCGGCCCAGGAGCGCGCCGCGGCAAAGCTCCAGGCGCTATGGGGCGCACTGGTCGACGATCGCGCGATCAACGGCCGCCGCGGTTGGCGTGCGAGGCTGCGGCTAGCGCGGCCGCGTCCGGAGCCGCCCAAGGGGCTCTATCTGTACGGCACGGTCGGCCGCGGCAAGACCATGTTGATGGATATGTTCTTCGATGCCGTCAGCCTGTCGTCGAAGCGCCGCACCCATTTCTACGCCTTCATGGCCGAAGTGCATGACCGCATCCATGCCCGGCGCGCCGAGAAGGGCGATTCGATCCGCCCGGTGGCCGAGGCTATCGCCAAGGAAGCGGTGCTGCTCTGCTTCGACGAATTCCATGTCACCGACATCGCCGATGCGATGATCCTCGGCCGGCTGTTCGAGGTTCTGTTTGATCTGGGCGTCGTCGTCGTCGCCACCTCGAACCGCGCGCCGGGCGAACTCTACGAAGGCGGCTTGCAGCGTGAGCGCTTCCTGCCGTTCATCGCGCTGATCGAGCGCAAGCTCGACGTCGTCGCCCTGGACGGTCGGCGTGATTACCGGATGGCGCGCCTGATCGGCCGGCAGACCTATTTCACACCGGCCGACGACAATGCTTTTCGCGCGCTCGAGCACGCTTTCATGATGTTGACCGACAACGCTTCGGCGCATGCCGACACGCTCACCGTGTTGGGCCATGCGGTCACGGTGCCGCGCGCCGCCCGCGGCGTTGCTTGGTTCACTTTCGGCGAGCTCTGCGGCGGCACCCTCGGACCGGCCGATTATCTGGCAGTGTGCCGCCAGTATCACACATTTGTCATCGAGGGCGTGCCCCGCCTGGACCCATCGCGCCGGGACGAGGCGAAGCGCTTCAATATCTTCATCGATACGCTTTATGACGCGCATGGCCGTATCGTGATGTCGGCGAATGCGCCGCCCGATCAGCTCTATACCGAGGGTGATGGGGCGTTCGAGTTCCGGCGCACCGCGTCGCGGCTCCACGAGATGCAGAGCACGGAATACATCGCTGCCGCCGCCGGTTAACGCTTTGTAACGTTTGTCCGCACTTGCCGCAGGCGCGAAATCGCGCTAAACCCGCGCCGTTCCGCGCCATCCGCGCGGCTTCGCAGCACCAAAATGAGGTCATCGATGGCACGCAACAAGATCGCGCTGGTCGGGGCGGGCCAGATCGGCGGCACGCTCGCCCTGCTCGCCGGTTTGAAGCAGCTCGGCGACGTCATGCTCTGCGATATCGTCGAAGGCGTGCCGCAGGGCAAGGCGCTCGACCTCGCCGAGGCGACGCCGGTCGAGGGCTTCGACGCCAGGTATGCCGGCAGCAACGATTACACCGCGATCGCCGACGCCGACGTGGTGATCGTCACCGCCGGTATGCCGCGCAAGCCCGGCATGAGCCGCGACGACCTGATCGGCATCAACGCCAAGGTGATGCGGCAGGTGGGCGCCGCCATCAAGGCCAACGCGCCGCATGCATTCGTCATCTGCATCACCAATCCGCTCGACGTGATGGTCTGGGTGCTGCGCGAGGCCTGCGGCCTACCGCACAACAAGGTCGTCGGCATGGCTGGCGTGCTCGACAGTGCGCGCTTCCGCTACTTCCTTGCCGAGGAGTTCAAGGTCTCGGTCGAGGACGTCAGCGCCTTTGTCCTCGGCGGCCACGGCGACAGCATGGTGCCGCTCGCGCGCTATTCGGCGGTGGCGGGAATCCCGCTGCCCGACCTGATCCGGATAGGTTGGACCACCAAGGACCGCATCGACAAGATCGTGCAGCGCACCCGCGACGGCGGCGGCGAGATCGTCAACCTGCTCAAGACCGGCTCCGCATTCTATGCGCCTGCCGCCTCGGCGATCGCCATGGCCGAGTCGTATTTGCGCGACAAGAAGCGCGTCCTGCCCTGCGCCGCGTGGCTCGACGGGCCCTACGGCGTCAAGGGCCTCTATGTCGGCGTGCCGGTGGTGCTCGGCGAGAACGGCGTCGAGCGGGTGGTTGAAATCGTGCTCGATCCGGACGAGCAAGCGGCGTTCGAGAAATCGGTGGGCGCGGTCAAGACGCTCCTTGAGGCCACCAAGAAGCTCTTGGCGGAGGCCAAGGCGTAGCTTTAAGGCATTGATATTATTTGCTATTTTTTGCCTATGGGACGTATGGCAGCCATGAATAGCGCAGCGGTAGGGTTCGCCCGTCCGCCATCCTATCTAAGGGTTGAACCGGCATTTCTGGCACGAGCTGTACTTCGTTCCAGGTGGAAACGTGCCGGAGCACGAGGACTATGCCGCCGCTCGATAACGACACCTTCCTGACCAGCCAGAACGGCGCCTTTATCGCCGAGCTCTACGGGCGTTATCTGGTGGACCCGAAATCGGTCGATCCGAGCTGGCAGGGCTTCTTTGCCGAGCTGGGCGACGAGCCCAAAGCCTTCCTCAAGGAGATGGAGGGCCCCGGCTGGGGTGCAAAGCGTGTGTCGATGCTGGGTAACGGCCATCTGGTGGCACCCACTACGGTGCCGGCGGCGGTCGCCGCGCTGCCCGCCGACGTGCACCAGGCCGCGCTCGATTCGATTCGGGCGATGAACCTGATCCGCAGCTATCGCGTGCGCGGGCATCTGATTGCCGAGCTCGATCCCCTCGGACTCGAGCGGCGCACCGATCATCCCGATCTCGATCCGGCGACGTTCGGCTTCATCGAGGCGGATTACGACCGGCCGATCTTCGTCAATAACCTGCTCGGGTTCTCGGTCGCGACGATTCGCGAGATCCTTGCGGCGTTGCGCGCGACCTACTGCGGCCACGTCGGCATCGAGTACATGCACATTCAGGAACTCGAGCAGCGCCAGTGGATCCAAGCGCGCATCGAGGTACCGCGCAACCAGACCGACTTCACCGAGCGCGGCAAGCGGGCGATCTACGAGCGCCTGGTCGAGGCCGAGTTTCTCGAACGCTTCCTCGACCGACGCTACACCGGAACCAAGCGGTTCGGCCTCGAAGGCAGCGAGGCCCTGATTCCGGCGCTCGAGCAGGTTCTGAAGCGCGGCGGCCAGCTCGGCATGAAGGAGCTGGTGATCGGCATGCCGCATCGCGGGCGGCTCAACGTCCTGACCAACATGATGGGCAAGCCCTACGCCGCACTGTTCTCGGAATTCCAGGGCAACTCCGCCAATCCCGAAGACGTGCAGGGCTCGGGCGACGTCAAATACCATCTCGGCACCTCGTCCGATCGTGACTTCGACGGCACCGTCGTGCATCTCTCGCTGACCGCCAATCCGTCGCATCTCGAGGCGGTCAATCCGGTGACGCTCGGCAAGGTCCGCGCCAAGCAGCGCCAGCGCGGCGATCGGGCACACGAGGAGGTGGTCGGCCTGCTGATGCACGGCGACGCTGCCTTCGCCGGCCAGGGGCTCGTCGCCGAGACGCTCGAGCTCAGCGAACTTAAGGGTTACCGCAGCGGCGGTACGATTCACTTCATCGTCAACAACCAGATCGGCTTTACCACCAGTCCGGCACATGCGCGGTCGGGCCCGTATCCCTCGGATGTGGCCAAAACGATCCAGGCGCCGATCTTCCACGTCAACGGTGACGATCCCGAGGCGGTGGTGCACGTCGCGCGCATCGCCACCGAGTTTCGGCATCACTTCAGGAAGGACGTGGTGGTCGACATATTCTGCTATCGGCGCCACGGCCATAACGAGACCGACGAGCCGGCATTCACGCAGCCGCTGATGTACAAGGCGATCGCGGCGCATCCGACGACGCGCGAGATCTACCGCCAGCGCCTGATCGAAGAGGGCCTGCTCAAGGCCGAGGACGCGGACGCGATCGAGCGCGCCTTTCTGGCCAGGCTCGAGACCGAATTCGAGGCAGCCAAGAGCTATCGTCCCAACAAGGCCGACTGGCTTGAAGGCGAATGGAGGGGCTTCACGGTTGCCACCAGCGACGATCGTCGCGGCAAGACGGCGGCCGAGCTTGCTCTGCTGAAGGAAGTCGGTGCGGCGCTGACCCGCGCGCCGGAGGGCTTCAATCTCAACCGCAAGATCGCGCGTCAGCTCCAAGCCAAGCGCGAGGCGCTCGAGAGGGGCGAGGGCATCGACTGGGCGACCGCCGAGGCGCTCGCCTTCGGTACGCTATTGGCTGAAGGCACCTTCGTCCGCCTGTCGGGACAGGACTCGGGGCGCGGCACATTCTCGCAGCGCCACGCGGTGCTCTACGACCAGGAAAGCGAAGAACGCCACATCCCGCTGAACCACATCCGCGACGGGCAAGCGCAATTCGAAGTTATCGACAGCCCGCTCTCCGAGGCGGCGGTGCTGGGCTTCGAATACGGCTACAGCCTGGCCGATCCGCGCTCGCTAGTCCTGTGGGAGGCGCAATTCGGCGATTTTGCCAACGGGGCCCAGGTCATCATCGACCAGTTCATCGCGTCGGGCGAGGCCAAGTGGCTGCGCATGTCGGGCGTAGTGCTGCTGTTGCCGCACGGCTACGAAGGGCAGGGCCCGGAGCATTCTTCGGCCCGGCTCGAGCGCTTCCTCCAATTGTGCGGCGAAGACAACGTCCAAGTCTGCAACCTGACCAGCGCCGCCAATTATTTCCACGTGCTCCGGCGCCAGGTGCGGCGCAATTTCCGCAAGCCGCTCGTCGTGATGACACCTAAATCGCTACTGCGCAATCCCGAGGTCGCCGCCAGGCTTGCGGAGATGGGACCGGGCACGTCGTTCCATCGCGTTTTCGGCGAGATCGACACGCTGGCGCCCGATCCGCAGGTCCGCCGCGTTCTCTTGTGCAGCGGCAAGGTCTATTTCGACTTGCTGCACGCACGGCGCGAGCGCAAGATCGCCGATATCGCCATTCTGCGCGTGGAGCAGCTCTATCCGTTCCCTGCCAAGCCGCTAGCCGAGCTTGTCGTGCGCTATCCCAACGCCGAATTCGTCTGGGTCCAGGAAGAACCCGAGAACATGGGCGCCTGGAGTTTCGCCGACCGGCGGATTGAAAAGACGCTGAGCGCGCTCGACTTCAAGGCGAAGCGCGCGCGCTATGTCGGCCGGCCGGAAGCGGCCGCCGCCGCGACCGGCCTATTGAAGCGACATACCATCGAACAGGCGCGGCTCGTCGACGAAGCACTCGCATCCTGACCGCAGGAGAGCCATGGCGACCGACATCATCGTGCCACCGCTCGGCGAATCCGTAACCGAGGCGACCGTCGCGCGTTGGCTCAAACAGCCGGGCGATGTAGTCGCGGTTGACGACCCGTTGGTCGAGCTCGAAACCGACAAGGTGACGCTCGAGGTCAATGCGCCTGCCTCCGGCACGCTCGCCGAGGTCCTGGTGCCGAAGGACGGCAATGTCGCGGTTGGTGGCGTGCTCGGCCGCATCGCCGATGGCAAGGGCAAGGCTGCGGTCAAGGCGGGTGGCAAGGTGGCGCCGAGCGCTGCATCCGCGCCGGCCGCGCCAACGACCGAGCTGCGCACGCCGATCCAGGCACCGCAGCCGAAGGTCGAGATGCCCAAGACAGCCCCCGCCGCGGCGCCGCAAGCGGACGTGGTCGCCCGCTCCGGTCCCGCCGTGCGGCGCCTGATCACGGAGACCAAGGTCGAGCCGGCGCGCGCGTCGCCGTCTGGTCGCGACGGAAGGCTGACCAAGGGCGACGTGCTTGCCGCTCTCGAAAAGGGTGCGGCGGCCCCGGCGCCCGGAGCGTTTCAGGCGGCTATGCCCGCAATTGCCGCAACCGGCGTGCGCGAGGAACGCGTGCGCATGACGCGGCTGCGCCGGCGCATCGCCGAGCGCCTCAAGGAGGCGCAGAATACTGCTGCCATGCTCACCACCTTCAACGAGGCGGACATGAGCGCGGTCATCGCCTTGCGCGAGCGCTATCGCGATAGCTTCGAGAAGAAGCACGGCGTTCGCCTCGGTTTCATGTCCTTCTTCGTCAAGGCCTGTATCCTCGCGCTCAAGGAGATCCCGGCCGCCAATGCCGAGATCGACGGCGACGACATCGTCTACAAGAACCATTACGACATCGGTGTCGCCGTGGGCACCGAGCAGGGTCTGGTCGTGCCAGTGGTGCGCGACGCCGATCGACTCGACTTCGCCGACATCGAGAAGCAGGTCACCGATCTCGGCCGGCGTGCGCGCGACGGCAAGTTGAAGCTCGAGGAGCTTGCGGGCGGCACCTTCACAATCACCAACGGCGGCGTCTACGGCTCGCTGATGTCGACGCCGATCCTCAACCCGCCGCAACCGGCCATCCTCGGCATGCACAAGATCCAGCAGCGGCCCGTCGTCATCGGCGGCCAGATCGTCGCGCGGCCGATGATGTATTTGGCGCTCAGCTACGACCACCGACTGGTCGACGGGCGCGAAGCCGTGACGTTCCTAGTGCGCGTCAAGGAGTGTATCGAAGACCCCGAGCGCTTGCTGTTCGGCGTCTGACCCATGGCGGACGGCTTCGACGTAGTCGTGATCGGCGCCGGGCCTGGCGGCTATGTGGCGGCAATCCGTGCGGCGCAGCTTGGCATGACCGTCGCCTGTGTCGACAAGCGCGCGGCACCCGGCGGCACCTGCCTCAACATCGGCTGTATCCCGTCCAAGGCGCTGCTGCAGTCGTCCGAACGCTTTGCCGCAGTCCAGCACGAGCTCGCTGCGCACGGGGTCAAGGTCGCCGGCGTGACCCTCGATTTGAAGACGATGCTGGCGCGCAAGGACAAGGTCGTCGCCGACAACACGCGCGGCGTCGAGTTCCTTTTCCGCAAGAACAAGGTCGAATACGTCAAGGGTGCGGCGCGCCTTGCCGCGCGCGATCGGGTTGCTGTCGCGCTCAACTCTGGCGGGCAGCGCGAGCTCTCGGCCAAGAAGGCGGTCATCCTGGCGACCGGCTCCGACAGCGCGAACCTGCCGGGGATCGCCATCGACGAGAAACGCATCGTCTCGTCGACCGGCGCCCTGGCGCTCGACGCGGTGCCGCGCCAGCTGATCGTGGTCGGCGGCGGCTATATCGGGCTGGAGATGGGCTCCGTCTGGCGGCGGCTCGGTTCCGAGGTCACGGTGGTCGAGTTCCTCGACCGGATCACGCCCGGAATGGACGACGAACTGTCGACGGCGCTGCAGCGCAGCTTGGAGCGTCAGGGCTTCAAGTTCCGCCTCGGCACCAAGGTCGTCGAGGCCAAGGCCGGCAAGAACGGTGTCGCGCTCGCGCTCGCGCCCGCCAAAGGCGGCGGCTCGCGCGAGGACCTCGCGGCCGATGTCGTGTTGATCGCCGTGGGCCGCGTGCCGCACACCGCCGACCTCGGCCTCAAGGAGGCGGGCGTCGCGCTCGACGACAAGGGCCGCATCAAGGTCGACGGCCGCTTCGCCACCAGCGTTCCCGGCATCTACGCCATCGGCGACGCGATTGCCGGTCCTATGCTGGCGCACAAAGCGTCGGAAGAGGGCGTGGTGCTGGTCGAAACTCTCGCTGGCAGGCAATCGACCCTCGATTACGACGCTGTTCCGGCGGTGATCTATACTTGGCCCGAGGTGGCGTCGGTCGGCAAGACGGAAGAGCAGCTGAAGCACGCCGGCACGGCTTACAAGACGGGCAAGTTCCCGTTCTCGGCCAATGCCCGCGCGCGCGCCAACGGCTTCACCGAGGGCTTCGTCAAGATCCTGGCCGACGCGAAAACCGATCGCGTGCTCGGCGTGCACATCGTCGGCCCTGACGCCGGCACGATGATTGCCGAGGCGGCGCTGGCCATGGAGTTCGCCGCTTCCGCCGAGGACATTGCGCGCACCATGCACGCCCATCCAACGCTCGAGGAAGCGGTCAAGGAAGCGGCGCTCGCGGTCGATGGCCATCCCATCCATATCTGAACCGGCCTCCGCGCCCGGACCCTCGCCGCGCGCGCTGATCGCCATCCTCAGCGCGACTTCGATCCTCGGCATGCTCGGCACCTCGAGCTTCGCCGCGTTGCTGCCCGAGTTCCAGCAGCTGTGGGGCCTCGACAATACCGAGGCGGGCTGGATCAGCGCCCTGTTCTTCGCGGGCTATGTCGCGGGCGTGCCGCTGCTGGTGGGTTCCACCGACCATATCGATCCGCGCAAGATCTATCTGGGATCGCTGGTGCTGGGCGGGCTCGCCTCCTTCGCCTATGCGTTCCTAGCGCAGGGCTTCTGGACAGCGGTCGTGATCCGCACCGTCGCCGGCATGGGGCTCGCCGGCACCTACATGCCGGGGCTCAAACTGCTGACCGACCGCTATCACGGGCAGTTGCAGGGCCGCTACATCGCCTATTACACCGCCGGGTTCAGCTTCGGCACCGCATTCTCCTTCGCCTTCACTGGCGAGGCTGCCGATTTGCTCGGCTGGCCGGCGGCGTTCTGGGGCGCGGGAGTTGGCTCACTCGCCGCATTTGCGCTGATCTGGTTCCTGGTGCCATCGGGTCCGCCGGCGCGTGCGCACAGAGACAGCCTGATTCCGCGACTCCATTTCCGCCCTGTGTTCCGGAACCGCGCGGTCATGGCCTTCGTGCTGGCCTATGTCGGTCATACCTACGAGCTTTTCGCTTTGCGCGCCTGGCTGGTCGCCTATCTCATTTATGCCGACCGCCTGCGTGGCGGCGCGGGCGACATCTCGCGCGCGAGCTGGATCTCGACCGCCACGGTACTTGTCAGCACCTTTGCCAGCATCTACGGCGCCGAGATCGCCGCGCGTAGCGATCGACGCAAGGTGATCGGCCGGGTGATGATCCTGTCAGTGCTGGGTTCGGCCGCCGCCGGATTCAGCTCGGGGCTGCCGGTGTGGATCGTCGCGGTGTTGTGCTGCCTCTATTCCATGCTGATCATGGCGGATTCGGCGGCGCTTACCGGCGGGGCAGTGGTGAGCTCAACGCAGGAGCAGCGGGGTGCCACGCTCGCGGTTCATTCGGTCCTCGGATTTTCGGGCGCGGTGCTGGGACCCCTCGCGGTCGGACTGGTGCTCGATGCCACCGGCGGCGGAACCAGCTATCTCGCCTGGGGCCTCGCGTTTCTTGCGATGGGCGCGGGATCGCTCGGCGCATTGTTCGCGATCCGCGGGCTGTAGCCGTTTCTAGTCCTTTGCGCGCGGATGCGCCTTGTCGTAGACGGCGAGTAGCCGGGCCGGATCCATCGCGGTATAGCGCTGCGTCGTCGACAGGCTCGCGTGGCCGAGCAGTTCCTGGATCGCGCGCAGGTCGCCACCGCCGGCGAGCAGATGCGTCGCAAAGCTGTGACGCAGCGCGTGCGGCGTCGCGTGCTCCGGCAGGCCCAGCGCACCGCGCAGCTTGGCCATGGTCGCCTGAACCTGACGCGGATTGAGCATGCGTCCGCGGGCGCCGACGAAGAGCGGATCGTTCGGCTGTAGCTCGAAGGGGCAGACGGCGAGATAATCGCGCACCGCTTCGGCGACGGCCGGCAGCACCGGCACCAAGCGGGTCTTGCCGCCCTTGCCGGCGACGCGCAACATGCCCGGCGCCTCGGGTGCCGCGCCGCGCGTCAGCGACAGCGCCTCGGCGATCCGCAGGCCGCAGCCATAGAGCAGCATCAAGACGGCGAGATCGCGCCGTGCCATCCACGGCCGGGTCTCGAGCAAGGCGACGCGCTCGAGCGCCGCCTGCGCTTCGCGCTCCGTCAGCGCCTTGGGTACCGGCCGGCCGAGCTTGGGAGTCCTGACCGAAACCAGCGCGGCGTTGGAGACGATTTTCCGCTTGTCGAGAAATCGGAAGAAGCTCCGCAGCACCGACAGCTTGCGCGCCGCCGTGCCGCGTGCGGCGTCGTCGCGGGCAAGTCGGGCGAGGAAGGCGCGGAAGTCGCCGGGTTCGAGCGCGGCGAGGATCTTCAATCCCGGCACGCCACCGCCGTGCGCCGTGAGGAATTCGAGAAACCCGGCGAGATCGCGGCCATAGGCCGCCACGGTATGCGGTGATGCTCGTCGCTCGCCCGTCAGCCACGAATGCCAAAGCGCGATCGCCTCGATCAGCTCCTGCGAGGCGGCGAAACGGACCAGCGGAACCGGCTCGGGCCGGAGGGATCGAGGAAGCGGGCGGGCGCCCCTTACACCGGCAGGTCGAGCCATGCGGCGATGGTGATGCCGAGTGCACGGGCGAGGAAGCCCAGCAACTCGGTGCCCTGGCCGGCATGGAACTTGCCCGGCCGGCGCGCGCCGATGCACAAGAGTCCCGCCGGCGCGCCCCGGCTCACCGCCAGGCGCAACAGCGCCGCCGAGCGCACCAGATCAGCGCCTGCGCCGAACAGCGCGGGATCGCCGGTCGTGTCGGCGAACAGTGCCACGTCGCGCTCGGCTCCCAAGACGCGATCGACGGTTCCAGTCTCGAGGATCTGCACGCCGGGATGCGGCAGGCGCGGCTTCGTGCCGCCGTTGTTCTCGACGCCGATGGTGACGACGTCGGAGTCGAGCAGCATGGCGAGATCGGTGGTGACGATCTGGATCAGTTGCTCGAAGCTGCTGGCGGCGAGCAGGGTCAGGACGGCGCTGTGGACGCGCGTCTGGCTCGCCAGGTTCGCGCGCGTCGTGCTGATCAACAGCTTCTGTTGGCCTTTGAGCTTGGCGATGTCGTCGCGTTGCCGCTTGAGCATGAACTGTTGCATGTCGACGACGCCCGTGCCGCCGCGTGCGGCCGGTGGCGTCAACGCGTCGAGGATCTCAGGATGCTCGGCGAAGAAATCGGGATTCCGCTTGAGATAGGCGACCACCTGCGCCGCGGTCGCGGCATGCTCGGTGACCGCTGGCGTCGACGGCGTGGCGGCTTTGTCCCGGGTGCGATCCACCGTCATCCCGCTATTCGGCTGCCGCCGCCGGTTTCTCGTCACCCAGGATCGACTGGCCGGTCTTCTTCCAATCGGCCAAGAAGGCGGCGAGGCCCTTGTCGGTCAGCGGATGGGCGAAGAGCTGGCGCATCACCGCCGGCGGCATCGTGCCGACATGCGCGCCGAGCTTCGCCGCCTCGACGACGTGCATGGGATGGCGAATCGACGCGACCAGCACCTCGGTCTTGAAGCCCGGATATTGGCGGTAGATTTCAACGATGTCGCGAATCACGCTCATGCCCGATTCGCCGATGTCATCGAGCCGGCCAACGAATGGCGAGATGAACGTGGCCCCGGCCTTGGCGGCAAGAATCGCCTGGGCCGCCGAGAAGCAAAGCGTCACATTGACCATCGCGCCCTCGGCACGCAGCACCTTGCAGGTCTTGAGCCCGTCCGGCGTCAGCGGCACCTTGACCGCGATGTTCCTGGCGATCTTCGCGAGCTTGCGGCCCTCGGCCAGCATGGTCGCGTGATCGGTGGCCGTGGTTTCGGCGCTGACCGGGCCCGCGACGACCGTGCAGATTTCGCGCACCACTTCGATGAAATTGCGGCCCGATTTCGCGACCAGAGAAGGGTTCGTGGTCACGCCATCGACCAAGCCGGTCGCGGCCAGATCGCGAATCTCGGCGATGTCGGCGGTGTCGAGGAAAAACTTCATGCGTGCCTCTCTCTACTTCCTGCGAGGCCCCCTTTCGTACGAGAGTGTAGACCATGCCGGAGCGCCCTGCCAACGTCGAACCCGCGCGCGCGGATCGCGTCAGCGTGCTCCTGCCATTGCCGCTTGCCGGCGCCTACGACTATCGCGTGACGGACGACATGCGCATCGCCACCGGCGACTTCGTGCGTGTGCCGTTGGGCCGGCGGCGACTCGCCGGCGTGGTGTGGGGTCCGGCCTGCGCCGATCTGACGGAGGCGAAGCTCAAGCCGATCGCCGAGGTGTTTGCCGTACCACCGCTGCGCGACGAACTGCGTCGGTTCGTTGACTGGGTGGCGAATTATACGCTCACGGCGCCGGGCGCCGTATTGAAAATGACGATGAGCGTGGCCGATGCCCTCGAACCGCGGCGCGCGGTCACGGGTTACGCCATCGCCGACGCGGGCAGGCGCGCGCTGGTGGCGGCCGATTCCGGGCTCACGCCACCGCGCCGCCGCGTCCTGGCGCTGGTCGGCGAGGGCGGCGCCGCCACGGCCAGCGACTTGGCGCAGCGTGCCGCTTGCGGCGCGGGCGTGATCAAGGCGATGGCGGCGACAGGGCTGCTGACGCCGGTCAGCCTGCCGGCGGCGCTGCCGCCGCCGGTTCCCGATTGGCGACTGTCCGGCCCGCCGCTGTCCTCCGCGCAGGAGATTGCGGCAGCCGAGCTGATCCGCAAGGTGCGGCAGGGCGGCTTCGGCGTGACGCTGCTCGATGGTGTCACCGGCTCGGGCAAGACCGAGGTCTATTTCGCGGCGATCGCGGCGGCGCTCGAGCGCGGCCGGCAGGTGCTGGTGCTGTTGCCCGAGATCGCGCTGTCGACCCAGCTTCTCAAGCGCTTTGCCGACCGGTTCGGCGCGCCGCCGGCGTTGTGGCATTCCGATCTGGGCCATGCCCAGCGCCGCGCCACGTGGCGCTATGTCGCCGACGGGCAGGCCCGCGTCGTCGTCGGGGCACGCTCGGCGCTGTTCCTGCCGTTCCGCGACCTGGGCCTGATCGTGGTTGACGAGGAGCATGACGCTTCGTTCAAGCAGGAGGACGGCGTCATCTATCACGCACGCGACATGGCGGTGGTGCGTGCGTCGCTCGCGCGACTGCCGATCGTTCTGGTGTCGGCGACTCCCTCGCTCGAAACCACAATCAATGTCCAATCCGGCCGCTACGCGCGGCTCCATCTGCCGGCGCGGCATGGGATGGCGCGCCTGCCCGAGATCCGCGTCGTCGACATGCGCAAGCAGAAGCCGGAGCGCCAGCGCTTTCTGTCACCGCCCCTGGTTCAGGCCATGGGCGACACGCTCGCTGCCGGCGAACAGGCGATGCTGTTTCTCAATCGTCGCGGTTACGCGCCGCTGACGTTATGCCGCGAGTGCGGTCACCGCCTGCAATGTCCGAACTGCACTGCTTGGCTGGTCGAGCATCGCCGCGTAGGGGGCTTGCAATGCCACCACTGCGGCTTCACGACGCCGATGCCGCCGACCTGCCCCAATTGCGGCGCCGCCGGCAGCTTCGCCGCGTGCGGCCCCGGCGTCGAACGGTTGGCGGAGGAGACGACGCAGCGATTTCCGCAGGCGCGCATCGCGCTGATGGCGAGCGATACGCTCGTCGGCCCGCACGCCATGGCGGAGCTGCTCGAACGGGTCGAACGACACGAAATCGACGTGCTGATCGGGACGCAGGTGATGGCCAAGGGCCACCATTTTCCCATGCTGACCCTGGTCGGTGTGGTCGATGCCGATCTCGGGTTGTCGGGCGGCGACCTGCGCGCCGCCGAACGCACCTTCCAACTCCTGCATCAGGTCGCGGGCCGCGCCGGACGTGCCGAGCGACCCGGCGTCGCCCTGCTCCAGACCTACATGCCGGAACATTCGGTGATGCGCGCACTTGCCAGCGACGATCGCGACGGCTTTCTCGCCGCCGAGGCGACATCGCGACGAGAGGGAAATTGGCCGCCATTCGGTCGGCTGGCGGCATTAATCGTCTCGGCGTCGGATGCCGATGCCGCCGACCGCGCGGCGCGCGCGTTCGCTCGCCAGGCGCCGCACATCGAGGGATTCGAAATACTGGGCCCCGCGCCGGCCCCGTTGGCGATGCTGCGCGGCCGCTACCGACGACGGTTCCTCGTCAAGGCCCGCCGTTACGCGCCGCTCCAGGCCATGCTGCGAGGCTGGCTCGCTGCGGCAAAATTGCCCGCTTCCGTCCGCGTCCAGGTGGACATTGATCCCTACAGCTTCATTTGATATTTGATACGACTTCCCTGAACCTTATGACTGATCTGTGACTGCGGTGACGATAAATTTGCTTTAACCGTGGCACAGAAAGGGTTGGGTTACGTTTTGTCGTCGGAACGCAGCATCGCCGTCGGCGCCGCCGGCCCCCGCCGGTTCCGAGGTTCGTCATTCGCTGCGCAGTGGGCCGGATCAGAGTGCAATCCAATACAAGGAGGCAGTCATGTTGCGTGGTGCAAAGCTTCTGCTGATTTGCGCGCCGTTGGCCCTTGCCGCGTGTGCGAGCCAGCCGAGCAATACCTCGTCGCTCGAAGCGCAGGTCGCCGCGGCCAACCAGAAGGCCGATCAGGCGCTTGCGACGGCCCAGCAGGCCTTGAAGGAGGCCCAGCAAGCCAACATGCAGAACAATCGCCAGTATCAGCGTAGCTTGCAGAAGTAACTCGGTTCGCGGGCGCCGGATCGCGCGGCAGTGGCCGCGCCTTCCCGGCGCGCTGCGCCTCGTTTAGAATCGTCGGGAAAACTGCATGTGCATTCACAGCCCCCGACGCGCCATTGGCATCATCGCGATGCTGGTGGCATTCGCTGCCGCCCCGGCAGGCGCGGCGCAATTCACCCTCGCGCCGAATCAAACCGTCCTCGGATCGCTCCAGAGCTATACGACCAGGGCGAGCGATACGCTCATCGCTCTGCAGCGTCCCTACGACGTCGGCTATGCCGAACTTGCCGCCGCCAATCCCGGCATCAATCCATGGCTGCCCGGCAACGGCGCCCGCGTCGTCATCCCGACCCAATACGTGCTGCCCGACGCGCCGCATGTCGGCATCGTCATCAATCTCGGCGAGCGCCGCCTCTATTATTTCCACCGTGACGGCAAGACGGTCGAGACGTTTCCCATCGGCGTCGGCGTCGAGGGCAAGAAAACGCTGGTCGGCGCGACGACGGTGGTTTCGAAAGAAAAGGACCCGATCTGGTATCCGCCGCCCTCCATCCACGCGGAGGATCCGACGCTGCCGGCTTTTGTGCAGCCCGGCCCGGACAACCCGCTGGGCGCTTATGCGTTGCATCTCGGCTGGAAGAACTATCTGATCCACGGCACCAACAAGCCCGATGGCATCGGCCGCAACGTCAGCCACGGCTGTATCCATCTCTATCCCGAGGACATCCAGCATCTCTTCAGCGAGATACCGATCGGCACGCCTGTGCGCGTCGTCGATCAACCGGTTCTGGCTGCGTGGATCGACGGCCGCCTTTACGTCGCGGTCCATCCGAGCCAGTCGCAGACCGACCAGATCGATCTCGGCGAGCCGGTCACGCCGAAGATACCCGACGACTTGGTCGGACGGGTGGCCATGGTGGCTGGCGACCGCCACGATCGGGTCGATTGGGACGCGGTGGAGCGCGCCGGGATCGTTCGCAACGGTATCCTTGTCCCGGTGACTCCCGCCCCGCCGCACGTCGCCGACAGCGCGCCGGAGCCCGTTCTACGGCCGGCGGCCTCGCGCGCCGCGGTCGATGCCACCACCTTCGACGCCGAAGGCAACATCGTCGTCGATCGCGGCCCCCACGTCCTACCCGCGGTGCCGCCCGCGCATTGAGGCTGCATCATGCGTAGGGCTTGATGCTCTCGGCCATCGAATCGGCGACGTGTTCCTTCGAGATGATCCCGCGCACGTCTTCGGCGCGCGGCGCCGCCGTGGTGCGCACGACCACCGCCATGGCGGCGTCCTCGCGCCACATCCGGTCGATGACGTCGAAGGCGATGTCGTCCTCGCGCGCGACGGTGAAGTTCTTCTGCGCCACGTCGCCGAGCGCGACGCCGGTATCGACGGCCTCGAGCCCGCGGCGGAAACCGGTGTTGACGCGCATCACGCCGACGATCCGGTCGTTCTCCGTCACCACGACGTGCTTCACGCGCCCTTGTGCTCAGGCTGGCGCAGGAAGGCGTCGAAATCGATGCTCGCCGGCAGCACCAGGACATCCCTGTCCATCACTTCGCTGGCGTGGCGCACCAGGAACATGTTGGCGTGCAGCGCCTTGGGGATGAGGTGTCCGCGCTCCACCAACTTGAGCTGTAAATATTCTCGCGTGAAAGCACCCGGCGCACGCCAATGCTGAACGCCACTGCGAGGATCATCGGCATGACGATGCCGTAATCGCGCGTCACCTCGAAGATCATGGTTACCGCGGTCATCGCCACACCGGTACCGCCGCCGACCATCGCAGCCATGCCGACGATGGCGAAAGTGCCGGGCGTCGCGCCGGCCACGGGATGGACAGCGTCGACGAGCGCACCGAACACACCGCCCAGCGTTGCGCCCTTGTAGAGCGACGGCGAGAAAATCCCGCCCGCGCCGGCCGCCACCAGCGTGATCCGCTGCCACCGCGCCATGTGGATGATCTGACCGATGGTCGAACCGAAGGACGCCCCGATTTGGATGATCGGTCCCTCGCGCCCGACCGCGCCGCCCGTGCCGATGCTGATCGCCGAGGTGAGTGATTTGACGGCGGCGACGACGGGCCGGATCTTGCCCTCGTTGTAGTAGATCGCGTCCATCACCTCCGGCATGCCGTGGCCCTTGGCCTCGCGCGAACTTGGTCACCAGGAGCGTGACGACGATGCTGCCGATCACCGGCGCAAGGATAACGGCGGCGCCCCACGGGCTCGGCGGCGTGAAGATATTCGCGTCGTAGAACACCGAGATAACGCCCAGGAAAGCGAAGTTGTGGACCAGGGCGATGAGGCCGCGAAAAACCATCGCGCCGACGCTGCCGACGATGCCGATCAAGACGGCAAGCAATGAAAGACGGACGAGACCGAGTTGCGGCGTCGCCGCAAGGCTGTCCGACGTGGTGGTCGTGGTCTCGATCGCCATGTCTCTTCCGACTCCCCCGGGATATTTGGACCGCGCGTTTTTAAATCCGCGAAAGTGCCGCCCTTATAGCGCTGAAAGGATTGCCTTTGCTCAAGTTTTCCGGATGCGGCGAAGCGACACGGAGCGGCCGGCCGGGCCATGTTGCGTGCCTGAAAAGCCTATGTTAGAACCGCCCCGCTTTCCGGCGGGACCGTGGTGGTGGGGGTTTTCGAGCGGCGAAAACCCGGCGGAGGGCATGTTCATTTTGAGGTCGTCTCCGCACCGGTCTCGTCCGGGATTTTAAGGACATAAGCTCGACGTGGCATCCGAAGCGACAAGCGTGGCCGGCCTGGCCAAGCGTTACGCGGCGGCGCTTTTCGAACTCGCCGACGAGCGCAAGGCTATCGATGCGGTGGCATCCGATCTCGCCGGCCTGCGCCGGCTGATCGACGAAAGCGCTGATCTGCGCCGCATGATCCGGAGTCCGGTGCTGCAGCGCGACGAGCAGGCCCGGGCGATCGGCGCCATTGCCGAGCGCGCCGGGCTCAATGCGCTGACGCACAATTTCCTCGGCTTGTTGGCGCGCAACCGGCGGCTGTTTGCGCTGCCGGAGATGATCCAGGGCTTTCTCCAGATTCTCGCCGAGCGCCGCGGTGAAGTGACGGCCCAGGTTATCGCGGCGCAGGAATTGTCCGAGGCGCAGCGCCGCGCGGTCGACGGGCGCCTGCGCAAGGCGATCGGCCGCAAGGTCGCGGTCGACTTCCGCGTCGATCCGAGCCTGCTCGGCGGACTGGTCGTCAAGGTGGGTTCGCGTATGGTCGATGCGTCGCTCAAGAGCAAGCTGGCGCGCCTGGCACTGGCGATGAAGGGGGTTGGTTGATATGGAAATTCGCGCGGCGGAAATTTCTGCGATCCTGAAGAAGCAGATCGCCGAATTCGGCACCGAGGCGGACGTCGCCGAAGTCGGGCAGGTGCTGTCGGTGGGCGACGGCATCGCCCGCGTCTACGGCCTCGACAAGGTCCAGGCCGGCGAGCTCGTCGAGTTCCCGAACGGCGTCAAGGGCATGGCCCTCAACCTCGAGACCGACAACGTCGGCGTCGTGATCTTCGGCGACGACAGCGGCATCCGCGAGGGCGACACGGTCAAGCGCACCGGCGCCATCGTCGACGTGCCGGTCGGGCGCGGCCTCCTCGGTCGCGTCGTGAACGCGCTAGGCGAGCCGATCGACGGTAAAGGCCCCTTGAAAGACGTGACGCGCACGCGCGTCGAGGTCAAGGCACCGGGTATCATTCCGCGCCGCTCGGTGCACGAGCCGGTGCAGACCGGACTGAAGGCCATCGATGCGTTGGTGCCGATCGGCCGCGGCCAGCGCGAGCTCATCATCGGCGACCGCCAGACCGGCAAGACCGCGGTTGCGATCGATGCCTTCCTCAATCAGAAGGCGGTCAACGCCGGCGGCGACGAATCGAAGAAGCTCTATTGCATCTATGTCGCGGTCGGCCAGAAGCGCTCGACGGTCGCGCAGATCGTCAAGACACTCGCCGATTACGGCGCGCTGGATTATTCGATCGTCGTCGCGGCCACGGCGTCGGAACCCGCGCCGCTGCAATTCCTCGCGCCCTATGCCGGCTGTGCCATGGGCGAGTTCTTCCGCGACAACGGCATGCACGCGGTCATCGTCTATGACGACCTGTCGAAACAGGCCGTCGCCTATCGCCAGATGTCGCTGCTGCTGCGCCGCCCGCCGGGCCGCGAAGCCTATCCCGGCGACGTGTTCTATCTGCATTCGCGCCTGCTCGAGCGCGCGGCAAAGATGAATGCCGACCATGGTTCGGGTTCGCTCACCGCGCTGCCGGTGATAGAAACGCAAGCCGGCGACGTCTCGGCCTATATCCCGACCAACGTGATCTCGATCACCGACGGCCAGATCTTCCTCGAGACCGACCTGTTCTACCGCGGCATCCGGCCGGCGATTAACGTCGGCCTGTCCGTGAGCCGCGTGGGCTCCGCGGCGCAGATCAAGGCGATGAAGCAGGTCGCCGGCCGCATCAAGCTCGAACTCGCGCAGTATCGCGAGATGGCGGCCTTTGCCCAATTCGCCTCGGACCTCGACCCGGCGACGCAGCGCTTGCTGGCGCGCGGCGCGCGGCTCACCGAATTGCTGAAGCAGCCGCAATTCAAGCCGGTGCCGGTCGAGGAACAGGTTGTCTCGATCTTCGCCGGTACGCGCGGCTATCTCGACAAGGTCGGAATCGCCGACGTCACCCGCTTCGAAGCCCAAATGCTCGGCGAGCTCAGGGCCAAGACGCCGAGGATACTGGCATCGATCCGCGACAAGCGCGAGTTGGCCCAGGACATCGAAAAGGAATTGGTCGCCTTCCTCGACGGTTTCACCAAAAGCTTCGCCTGAACGCACACGGGCACTAGCACGCCATGGCGAGCCTCAAGGACCTGCGCAACCGCATCCGCTCCGTCCGCTCGACGCAGAAGATCACGTCGGCGATGAAGATGGTGGCGGCCTCTCGCCTGCGCCGGGCGCAGGAGCAGGCGCTGGCCGCGCGCCCCTATGCCGAGCGCATGGAGCGCATGCTCGGATCGCTTGCCGCCAATCTGCGCAACCAGCCGAACGCGCCCAGGCTACTCGCCGGCACCGGCAAGGACGAAACCCACCTTCTGCTGGTCGCCACCTCGGATCGCGGCCTCGCCGGCGGCTTCAACGCCAGCATCCTGCGCGAGGCGCGCCGGACGCTGCGTAGCCTCCAGCGCGACGGCAAGACGGTTAAGCTCTTTACAATTGGCCGCAAGGGACGCGACGCGCTGCGCCGCGATCACATCAAGCTCATCGTCGAGAGCCTGACCGAAATCGGCCGACCGCGCTTGACCTTCGCCAATGCCGAAGATATCGCCGCACGGCTCGTCGAGCGCTTCGAGGCGGGCGAGTTCGACGTCTGCACCGTGATCTTCAACCGCTTCAAGTCGGCGATCAGCCAGATCGTCACCAGGCAGCAGCTCATTCCCTTCGCGGTTCCCGAAGGGGCGGACAAGGACAAGGCCGACGTCAAGGGCGCGATCTACGAATTCGAGCCGGAGGAAGACGAAATCCTGGCCGGGCTGCTGCCGCGCAACCTGGCCGTCCAGATCTTCACCGCGCTGCTCGAGAACGGTGCATCGGAGCAGGGCGCGCGCATGACGGCGATGGACAACGCGACGCGCAACGCCGGCGAGATGATCGACCGGCTCAACATCACCTATAACCGCTCGCGCCAGGCCGCCATCACCAAGGAATTGATCGAGATCATTTCGGGCGCCGAGGCGCTCTAGGGGAAACATCATGGCCAAGAACAATACCGGCACCATCGCGCAGGTCATCGGCGCCGTCGTCGATGTCAAGTTCGAGGGCGAGTTACCGTCGATCCTCAACGCGCTGCACCTCCAGAACCAGGGCAAGACCTTGGTGCTCGAAGTGGCGCAACATCTGGGCGAGAACACGGTGCGGGCCATCGCCATGGACACCACCGACGGCCTGGTGCGCGGCGCAGAGGTCGTCGATACCGGCAGCCCGATCCGCGTGCCGGTCGGACCCGAGACGCTGGGCCGCATCCTCAACGTCATCGGCGAACCGGTCGACGAGCGCGGCCCGGTCAAGGCCAAGACAACCTCGCCCATCCACAAGCCGGCGCCCGAATTCACCGACCAGTCGACCGAGGCGGAAATCCTGGTCACCGGCATCAAGGTGGTCGACCTGCTCGCGCCCTATGCGCGCGGGGGCAAGGTCGGCCTGTTCGGCGGCGCCGGCGTCGGCAAGACAGTCATCATCATGGAGTTGATCAACAACATTGCCAAGGCGCACGGCGGCTACTCGGTCTTCGCCGGCGTCGGCGAGCGCACGCGCGAGGGCAACGACCTCTATCACGAGATGATGGAATCGAAGGTCATCATTCCCGACGGTCCGGGCTCCAAAGCGGCGCTGGTCTACGGCCAGATGAACGAGCCGCCGGGCGCGCGCGCGCGCGTCGGTCTGACCGGCCTTACCCTGGCCGAATATTTCCGCGACGAGGAAGGCCAGGACGTGCTGTTCTTCGTCGACAACATCTTCCGCTTCACCCAGGCGGGCTCCGAGGTCTCGGCGCTCCTGGGCCGCATTCCGTCGGCGGTCGGCTATCAGCCGACGCTCGCGACCGACATGGGCGCGCTGCAGGAGCGCATCACCACGACCAAGAAGGGCTCGATCACCTCGGTCCAGGCGATCTACGTGCCGGCCGACGACCTGACCGATCCCGCGCCGGCGACGTCGTTTGCGCACCTCGATGCGACCACCGTGCTGTCGCGGCAGATCGCCGAGCTCGGCATCTATCCGGCGGTCGACCCGCTCGACTCGACCTCACGCATGCTCGATCCGCGCGTCGTCGGCGAGGAGCATTACAAGGTTGCGCGCGACGTGCAGCGCGTGCTCCAGACCTACAAGTCGTTGCAGGACATCATCGCCATCCTGGGTATGGACGAGCTGTCTGAAGAGGACAGGCTCACCGTCGCTCGCGCGCGCAAGATCCAGCGCTTCCTGAGCCAGCCCTTCCACGTCGCCGAGGTCTTCACCGGTACGCCGGGCGTGTTCGTCAAGCTCGAGGACACCATCAAGGGCTTCAAGGGCATCGTCGCCGGCGAATACGACGATCTGCCGGAGAGCGCCTTCTACATGGTCGGCACCATCGACGAGGCTGTGGCGAAGGCGAAAAAGATGGCGGCGGAGGCGGCGTAAGCGCAATGGCCGACAAGGTCAAATTCGAGCTGGTCGCGCCCGAGAAGCTGCTGCTCTCGGAGGACGTCGCCATGGTCGTGGTGCCTGGGGTTGAGGGAAATTTCGGCGTGCTGCCGGGCCACGCACTGCTGATCTCGACCGTACGACCGGGCATTATCGACGTCTATGCCGACGACCAGCGCAGCGTGTCGCAACGCATCTTCGTGTCGGGCGGCTTCGCCGAAGTCACGCCCGAGCGCTGCACCGTGCTCGCCGACGAAGCGCTGCCGGTCGGCGAGATCGACCGTAGCGTTGCCGAGTCCGAGGCCAAGGAAGCCGAGAGCCGGCTCGCCGGCCTCAAGGACCAGGCCGCGCGGGCAACCGGCGACGACAAGAGCGAGGCGCTGGCGCAGCTCCGCACCGCCGAGCGCCACCTTGCCGCGGCACAGGCGAAGCTCGAAGCCTTGCTGGCTGCCGCTCACTAGCTCGGATTTTTGGCCAAAATCGCGGCGGCGCGCCGGGCTGTCCGAGATAGGCGGGCGTCGGCGGCAGCGCTATAATTGCGGACGAGGAGCGTGCGCGTGGCTCACTGGACGTTGGCCGATATTCCGTGGGACCGGTTCGACCCGGCGAAGGTCGAGCCCGCGATTCTGTGCCTGGCCAAGGCCGCAAGCCTGGTCGAGCAGAACGGCGCCGACTACACGCGGTATCTTTGCAACGTTTTTGCCGACGACGCCGAATTCCAGCAAGCGGCGCGTGTCTGGGGCGAAGAAGAGATTCGGCACGGCGAGGCGCTCGGCCGCTGGGCGACGCTCGCCGATCCGACGTTCGACCACCGGGCAGCGTGCGCGCGGTTTTCCGCCGAGTTCCGCGTCGATCTCGCGGCCGCGCGCTCGATCCGCGGTTCACGCGCCGGCGAACTGGTGGCGCGCTGCATCGTCGAGACTGGCACCAGCAGCCATTACACCGCACTGGCGGAAGCGACGCGCGAACCGGTGCTGCGCGCGATCTGCCACCGCATCGCCGCCGACGAGCTCCGGCACTACAAACTATTCTACACGCATATGAAGCGTTATCTCGCGAGCGAACGGCTGCCGCTGTGGAATCGCCTGCGCATCGCGCTCGGACGGATTCGTGAATCCGGGGACGATGAGCTGTCCTACGCCTATTTCGTCGCCAACGCCGCGGCCGGCGCGGCTTATGACCGGCGTAGCGCCCATCGCGACTACCTCGCCGCCGCTGCACGCGTCTATTGTCCACATCACGTCGAACGCGCGGTGGCGATGACGTTCAAGGCGGTTGGTTTGAAGCCGCACGGGCGGCTCAACCTGCTGGCGTCAGATCTCGCTTGGCGGGCGCTGCGCCGCCGCGCCGCCGTCTAACCTAGATCGAGCTCGGTGCTGAACTCCTCCAGCAACGCGCGATAGAGCGGCTGCTTGAAGTCGATGGCGAGCGCCGGCAGCTCGCGCGGCGCCACCCACTTCCAGGCGTCGAATTCCGGCATGTGGGCGTTGAGGTCGATGTCGTCGTCGGTTCCTGTGAAGCGCATCACGAACCATTTTTGCGTCTGGCCCTTGTAGCGCCCGTGCCAGATCGACCGGCGCAGGTTCGGCGGGAAGTCGTAGCTGAGCCAATGCGCGCTCTCGGCCAGGATTTCGGCCTTGTCCGTGCCGATTTCCTCCTTGAGTTCGCGCAGCGCGGCGACGCGGGGCGCTTCGTTGCCGTCGATGCCGCCCTGCGGCATCTGCCACCCGTCGGCGGTGCCGAGACGGCGCCCGACGAACACGCGGCGTATGCCGTTGATCAAGACGACGCCGACGCCGCAACGGTAGCCGGCAGGCGGCTTGGCGCTCTTCATTCCGCGCGCGGCGCAGCCGTTAGTGCGCTGCCTTCTTCGGGCCGAACAAGGCGATGCCCCGCAGCATGTCGACCGCGCGGGCGAGCTGATAGTCGTCCGCGGTGCCAAAGGTGGCGGATTCGTCGCCGTCCGCCGCGGCCGGCGGCGCCGCACTCTTGTCAGGGGTCTTGGACGGCGGTGCGGCGGGCACGGTCGCGGCGCTCGCATCCGTGTTCTTGAGCGCGCCTTTGAGGTCCGATTCGTGGGTTACCGTGCCGGTCGCGATCCGCTCGATCTTGGCGGGCTCGACCATGATATCGGGTTCGATGCCGGTGGCCTGGATCGAGCGGCCCGACGGCGTGTAATAGCGCGCGGTCGTTAGACGGATCGCGCCGTGGCCGGGCAACTGGATGATGGTCTGGACCGACCCTTTGCCGAAGCTGCGCGTGCCAACCAGGACGGCGCGGTGGTGATCCTGCAGCGCGCCAGCGACGATCTCGGATGCCGACGCCGAGCCGCCGTTGATCAACACAACCATCGGCAAACCCCGGCTGATGTCGTTGCCGGTCTTGGCGTCGAAGCGCTGCGCATCGTCCGGATGACGGCCGCGGGTCGAGACGATCTCGCCCTGATTGATGAAGTCGTTGGCGACGGCAACCGCCTGGTCGAGCAGGCCGCCGGGATTGTTGCGCAGGTCGAGCACGATGCCCGCAAGCTTGTCGTGCGACTTCACCGCAAGCGATTTCATCGCCGTGTGCACGCCGCTATCCGCCTGCTCGTTGAAGCTGCTGATGCGAATGTAGGCGATATCGTTGTCGATGAGCTGCGATCTGACCGATTGGACCTTGATGGCGGCGCGCTGCAGCGTGACCGTAAAGGGCTCCTTGTTACCGCGCCGAATCAACAGCTTGATCTCGCTGCCGATGGGGCCGCGCATCTTCTCGACGGCGTCATTCAGGCTCATGCCGGAAATCGGCTCGCCGTTGATCGCAACGATCAGGTCGCCGGGCTTGAGGCCGGCCTTAGCCGCAGGCGTGCCGTCGATTGGCGACACCACCTTCACCAAGCCGTTTTCCATCGTCACTTCGATGCCAAGGCCGCCGAACTCGCCCTGGACCTGCACCTGCATTTCGGCGAAGTCCTTGGCGTTCATATAGCTCGAATGAGGATCGAGCGACGACAGCATGCCGTTGATCGCGGCTTCGATGAGGTGCTGGTCCGATACGCGGTCGACATAGTCGGCGCGGACACGCTCGAACACCTCGCCGAATAGGTCGAGTTCGCGATAGGTGTCGGAGCTGTTGGCGGCCGCCGGGGTCTGGGGGGTATCGGCGGATTGCGCTGCCGGCGCGAGCAGCCAGACGAGGATCGCGGCCGAAGCTGCTATATGACGGAAGCGCATCATCCATTTACCTTTTCATCGTGGATTGCCAACCACGGCAAGGGGTTGATCGGTTGGCCGTTGTCGCGAAGCTCGAGATAGAGACGGGGTCTTTGACTGCCCTGCGGCATGACGCCTACCGGCTCGCCGGCGACGAGCCATTGACCGACGCTTTGCTCGATACGATCGAGTCCCGCTAGAACCGAATAATAGCCGCCGCCGTGACCGATGATCAATATTTGGCCATAGCCCTTGAAGGGTCCGGCATAAAGCACCTGTCCGTCGAACGGCGCCACGACCTGCCCGCCAGGCCGCGTCTCGAAGGTGAGGCCTTTGCTAGTCACGCCGCCGGGCTCCGGCTCGCCGAAGCGCGCGATCAGTAAGCCGCTCGTCGGCACCGCGAAGCGGCCCTTCGCTTGCGTGATCGGACGGATGTTCGACGGTTGGTCGGTCGTGGGATGGACTGGCGCGGCAGCGGTCACAGCGAGCGGCGTTCCCGCGGCGGACGGGTGTAGCGCCGCGCGCTGTTCGGCGCGACGTGCGGCCGCGCGGCGGTCGGCTTCGAGCCGAGCGATCAGGTCGCGCAGGTCGCCGGCCTTGGCGGCAAGCGCCGCCTGCTGGCGGCTGACTTGCGCGAGACCCCGTTGCGTTTTCTGCTGCAAAGCCTGCTTGCGTTCGATCAGGACGGCGATCCGGGCCTGGTCGCGCGCCAGGCTTTCGCCTTCGGTGCGATGTTTTGCCTCTGCGGCAGCGATCTGCGCGCGCACGGATTCGAGCCGAGCAATTTCGGCGCCGAGGACGCGCGCGCGGGCGGCGAGTGGCGGCACGGCGCGGCCCAGCAACAGGCCGCCGCGCACTGCGTCGACCGGCGGCACCGGCGCCAGCGCCAGCGCCGTCGGCGGATCGCGCGCCAGCCGCACCAGCGCCATCAGCAGTTGCCCCTCCGCCTCGCGCTTCCGCTGGAGTTCGGCTGCCTCGGCCCGTTCCTGGTCGGTCAGGGCCTTGAGTTCGGCGTCGAGCCCGTCGAGCATCGCCTCGTGCGCCTGCGCGGCGGCGGCGGTGCGGACTTCGCCGTCGCGCAGCGCCTGGATCTGGCTTGTCAAGTCTTGCGCCTGCTTGGCGAGCTCCTCCTGCTGGCGCCGGCTTTGCTCGATCCGGCGTTCGACGTCCTGCAGCTTCTGCTGCGGCGAGTTCTGTGCGCAGGCCGGCGCGGTGGCCGCAAGCCCCGCCGCCAGCAGCACGGCCGTAATCGCCGTCCGGTTAGGCCGTGACACGCGTGGCGGCGCGGGCGAGGTTCTGGCCCGTCATCGCCGCGGGTTGCGGCAATCCGAGCAGCGACAGCATGGTCGGCGCGATGTCGGCAAGCTTGCCGTCGCGCAGATGCGTCATGCCCGGCGGCGGGTTGACCAGCAGCAGCGGCACCGGATTGGTCGTATGTGCGGTATGCGGCTGGCCGGTTTCGGGATCGCGCATCTGCTCGGCATTGCCGTGGTCGGCCGTGATCAGGAGACAGCCGCCGGCGCCCTCGACCGCCGCGGCGATGCGGCCGAGGCACTGGTCGACCGCCTCGACGGCCTTGATCGCCGCCGTGATATCGCCGGTGTGTCCGACCATGTCGGTGTTGGCGTAATTGACCACGATCATGTCGAACTTGCCGCTGTCGATTGCGTCGACCAGACGGTCGGTGACTTCAAACGCCGACATCTCGGGCTTCCGGTCGTAAGTGGCGATCTTCGGCGACGGCACGAGGATGCGGCTTTCACCATCGAATTCGATCTCGCGCCCGCCGTTGAAGAAGAACGTGACATGGGCGTATTTCTCGGTCTCGGCGATGCGCAGCTGCTTGAGGCCGGCCTGCGCCACCACCTCGCCGAGGGTGTCGCTCAGATTTTCGGGCGGGAACAGCGCGTTCATCAGGGCCTTGAGCTCGTCGGAGTATTCGGTCATGCCGAGCGCCGCGGCGAATTTCACGATGCTGGGGCGGCTGAACGCCACGAACCTGGGATCGAGCAGCGCGAGCAGAATCTGGCGCACGCGATCGGCCCGGAAATTGGCGCAAATCATGCCGTCGCCATCCTTCATGCCGCTGTAGTTGCCGATTACGGTCGGCGCGACGAACTCATCCCCCTTGTCCTGCCGGTAGGATTGCTCGATCGCGGTGGGGGCATCGGGCGCGCGTGCGCCTTCGGCGGCGACGAGCGCACGATACGCCTTCTCGATGCGGTCCCAGCGCTTGTCGCGATCCATCGCAAAATAGCGGCCGCCGACCGTGGCGATGCGTACGCGCTTCTGGTCCTTGAGCGCGGTCTCGAACGCGGAGACGTAATCGCGAGCGCTGCGCGGCGGCACGTCGCGCCCGTCGAGAAACGCGTGGACATTCACCGTCAAGCCCGCCTCGGCCAGGAGCTTCGCCAGCGCCGTAATCTGGTCCTGATGCGAGTGGACGCCGCCCGGCGACATCAGCCCCATCAGGTGGACGGCGCCGCCGCTTCGCTTCATTGCCGTGACAAAGGAGTTGAGCGCCGGGTTCCGCGTCAACGCGCCCTGCCTGATCGCGTCATCGATGCGCGGCAGGTCCTGCTTTACGACGCGGCCGGCGCCGATGTTGGTGTGGCCGACCTCGGAGTTACCCATCTGGCGGTCCGGCAGGCCGACGAAATGCTCGCTCGCCTGTATGTGCGCGTGCGGGAAGTGGGCCATGAAGCGATCCCAGTTGGGCGTCCGCGCCTGGAGAATGGCGTTGTCGTCGCGCTGCGCGCGTTCGCCCCAGCCGTCGAGAATGCACAGGACGATGGGGCGCGGCCGGTTCGGTGTAGACATGCCCGATATATAAAGGAACGACACCGCGAACGGTAGGGGCGGGGCGCCTATTCGCGGTGATAAGGATGGCCCGCGAGCAGGGTCTCGGCGCGGTAGAGTTGCTCCAACAGCATGCCGCGGGCGAGGAAATGGGGCCAGGTGGCGGGTCCGAGCGACAGCACAAATGCCGCGGTGCCCCGGACGCCGTCGTCGAGCCCGTCGGCGCCGCCGATCAAAAAAGCAAGATCGGCCGCGCCCGAGTCGCGCCAGCGCGCCAGTCGCTTGGCGAAATCGGCGCTTGACAGCGCGGTACCACGCTCATCGAGAGCGACGACGGTGGCGCCTTTCGGAATTGCGGCGAGCAGGAGCGCGCCCTCGCGCGCCTTCAGCTCCGCCGGCGGCAGCTTGCGGCGTTCGTCCACCTCGCGGATGGTGAGCGGCCAGCGCAAACGGCCGGCGTAGTGTGCGGCGAGGTCCTTATGTGCCCCGGGCTTGAGCTTGCCGATCGCGGCGATGGTGATGCGCATGGCGCGCAGCCGCGCTCAGGCGATCGATTCGTCGAGCGCGGCGAACGCTTCGCCCCACATCTTCTCGAGGTTGTAGTGTGCGCGTTGCTCCGGCCGGAACAGGTGGACGATGATGTCGCCTGCGTCGACCAGCACCCATTCGCCGTGTGACAGGCCCTCGACCGAAAGGTGGCGGTAGCCCGCTTCGTGCAGGACATCGAGCAGGCGCTCCGCCAGCGCCGTGATTTGGCGCTGCGAGCGCCCGCTAGCTATGACCATGTAATCGGCGAGCGCGGATTTGTTCTCGAGGTCGATGACAGCAATCTCTTCGGCCTTGCCGTCGTCCAGGGTCTTCTCGATCAGGTGAAGCAGGGTGTCGTCGCGAGCGGCGCTGCGCCGCTTCCTGGCCTTCAAGGGTTTGCTACGCGGTATGGCGGTTACCTCGGATGTGTTGGCGGATTTGAGTGGCGGAATGGGGGTCGAGGATCGACCACAGAAAGATCCACGCCGGCGGCCCGCTATCGGGAAGCCGCCGCGCCGCGGCGGCAGGCAGGCGATGACGGGCGAAACGATGGGCAGGCAGCGCGGCCAAAGCAGTTCGACAATACGTAGGACGCGCGAAGATCGCAATGGGCAGCGCGGCAAAAATCTCACGCCAGCGCCGCCAGTGACGGATTTGAGACAGGTTGTCCGCGCCCATCAGCCAAACAAATTTGGTCCGCCGGAAACGCGCTTTCAAGGCCCGGATCGTGTCGACCGTGAAGCGCGTGCCGAGGCGACGCTCGAGATCGAGCACCCGGATACGCGGATGGCGGACCAGTGCGCGCGCTGTCGCCAGCCGGGCCAAGAGCGGTACCATGCCCTGGGCCGGCTTGAGCGGGTTCTGGTCCGCCACCAGCCACCACACTTCGTCGAGGCCGAGCCGCCGTAGCGCTTCGATGCTCAGGTGCACGTGGCCGCCATGGGCGGGGTTGAACGAACCGCCGAGCAGCCCGACGCGGCGCGGCGGCGCATGACCGAGGTCGAGCGCGACGAGGCTCAGGGGCGCACCTGGCCGTCGCCGCGTACGACGTACTTGAAGCTTGTGAGCTGTTCGGCACCAACGGGTCCACGGGGCGGCAGCCGCCCCGTCGAGATGCCGATCTCCGCGCCCATGCCGAACTCGCGGCCGTCGGCGAACTGGGTCGAGGCATTGGCCAGCACGATGGCGCTGTCGACCTCGGCGAAAAACCTCTCCGCTGCGGCTTTCTCCTCGGTCACGATGGCGTCGGTATGGTGCGAGCCGTAATGGTTGACGTGGCGGATCGCAGCATCGAGGCCGTCAACCACCTTTACCGCCAGGATGGCGTCGAGATATTCGGTGTACCAGTCCTGCTCCGTCGCGGCCTTAGCGTTTCGGTCGAGCGCGCGCACCGCGTCGTCGCCGCGGATCTCGCAGGCGGCTTGGTGCAGGTCGGCCAAGATCGGCGGCAGCAATTGCGCCGCCACCGCGCGATCCACCAGCAGCGTCTCCGCCGCGCCGCATACACCGGTGCGCCGCATCTTGGCGTTGAGCACGATCTTGCGCGCCTTTTCTGGATCGGCGGCGCGGTCGAGATAGACATGGCATACGCCTTCGAGATGCGCGATCACCGGCAGACGGCTCTCGGTCTGCACCCGCTCGATCAGCGAGCGGCCGCCGCGCGGAACGATGACGTCGATCATATCGTTCATCACCAGCATGTGACCGACCGCGGCGCGATCAGTCGTCGGGACGAGCTGCACGGCGGCGCGCGGCAAGCCGGCTTGGTTGAGCCCATCTTCGATCGCCGCGACAATCGCGCGCGACGAGTGGAAGCTTTCCGAGCCGCCGCGCAGGATCGCAGCGTTGCCCGAGCGGATGCAGAGGCCACCGGCGTCGGCGGTCACGTTGGGTCGCGACTCATAAATGATGCCGATCACGCCGAAGGGTATGCGCACGCGCTGGATGCGCAGACCGTTGGGCCGCGTCCACTCGGCGAGCACGGTGCCGACGGGATCGGGCAGGGCGGCGACTTCAGCCAGCCCCGCCGCCATGGCAGCGATGCGCTTGTCGTCCAGCATCAGTCGGTCGGTCATCGCCACCGACAGGTTCTTGCCGTGGACGGACTCCAGGTCGCGATAATTGGCCTCGAGGATGGCGGTACGTGCGGCGTGAATCGCCTGCGCCGCGTGTTTCAACGCATCGCTGCGCTGTCCGGCGGTGGCGCGGGCGAGGATCGCAGCAGCGGCGCGCGCGGCCCGGCCCAGCGCGTGCATCTCGTCACGCAACGTGCCGCCCGACCGGTCGGCAGTGGTATCGAGCGCCGTCATGTCAGCACCAGATCGTCGCGGTGGATCATCTCGTCGCGGCCACGGTAGCCGAGGATGGCCTCGATTTCACCGCTTTTATGGCCGGCGATGGCGCGCGCATCGGCGCTCGAATACGCCGAAAGCCCCCGCGCCAACTCGTGACCGTCCTTGGTGCGCACGATCACCGCGTCGCCGCGCTCGAACTCGCCCTCAATGCGGGTCACGCCGGCCGGCAGCAGGCTGGTGCCGCGTTTCAGCGCCCGCGCCGCGCCGTCGTCGATGACCAGAACGCCAGCCGGATTGACCGCGCCGGCAATCCAGCGCTTGCGCGCGGTCAGCGGCTCGGCGGCCGGCACGAACCAGGTCGCGCGCGCGCCGTCATCGAGCGCGGCGAGCGCATGCGGCGCCTCGCCCTTGGCGATCACCATGCGGCAGCCGGCTGCGAGGCAAATGCGCGCGGCGGCCAGCTTGGTCACCATGCCGCCCGACGATGAACCCGGTGGTGCCTTGCCCGCCATCGCCTCGACCTCGGGCGTGATCTCGCGGCATTCGGCGATGTGCTTGGCCGTCCGGTCGCGGCGCGGATCGGCCGTATAGAGCCCGTCGATGTCGGACAGCAACACGAGGGTGTCGGCGCTGATCATCTGCGCGACGCGTGCGGCCAGCCGGTCGTTGTCGCCGAAGCGCAGCTCAGCCGTTGCGACCGTGTCGTTCTCGTTGATCACCGGCAGCGCCTCGAGCGCCAGGAGCTGCTCGATGGTCGCGCGCGCGTTGAGGTGGCGGCGGCGCACCTCGGTATCCTCGGGAGTGAGCAGGACCTGGGCGATGATGATGGCGTGCCGGGCGGCTGCTTCCTGATAGACGTGAGCGAGGCGAACCTGGCCGGCCGCCGCCGCCGCCTGTTTCTCCTCGAGTCGCAGCGGGCCCGCCGGCAAGCCGAGGTGACGGCGTCCAATGGCGACCGCGCCGGAGGTGACGATCAGCACTGCTGTGCCCTTCTTGCGCAACGCGGCGACGTCCGCCATCAGCGCCTCGAGCCACGCGCGGCGAGGCTCGCCCGTCTTGTCGTCGGCAAGCAACGCCGAGCCGATCTTGACGATCAGGCGCTTCGAGGAGGCGAGACTCTGGCTCATTTCGCCTCCGCCGTCTCGGCTGCGGCGCGGGCTCGCTGCCGTGTCGTGTGCACCACGGTCGCGACCGCTGCCATGACCTTGTCGACATCGCGCCCGGTCGCGGCCGACATGATCAGCGGATCGCGCCGGCTTGCCCGCTTAAGCGCCTTGCGCTTCTTCTCCATCTCAGCTGCCGGGATGGCGTCCGCTTTGTTGAGGGCTATCAACTCGGTCTTATCGGCAAGGCCGTGGCCATAGGCTTCGAGCTCGGCACGGATGGTGCGCCAGGCGCCGACGACGTCGTCGAGCGTCGCATCGATCAGATGGAGGATGACGGCGCAGCGCTCGACGTGGCCGAAGAAGCGATGGCCAAGGCCGGTACCCTCGCTCGCACCTTCGATTAAGCCGGGCAAATCGGCGAGCACGAACTCGTCGTCATGCACGTGCACGACGCCGAGCTGCGGCTTGAGCGTGGTGAAAGGATAGGCCGCGATCTTCGGTCTGGCGCGGGACACCGCGGCGAGGAGCGTGGACTTGCCGGCATTGGGCAATCCCACCAGCCCGGCATCGGCGATCAGCTTGAGCCGCAGCCAAACCCAGCGCTCCTCGCCGGGCCAGCCCTTGCCGGCCTTGCGCGGCGCGCGGTTGGTCGCGCTTTTGTAGTGCGTGTTGCCGAAGCCGCCATCGCCGCCCTTGAGCAGCACGTGGCGTTCGCCCGGCCGCTTGAGATCGAGCAGGACGTCCTCGTTGGCCTCGTCGAGGATCTGCGTGCCGACCGGCACGCGCAGCACCAGCGATCGGCCGTCGGCACCCGAGCGGTTGGCGCCCATGCCGTGATGTCCGTTATCGGCTTTGAAGTGCTGCTGGTAGCGATAGTCGATCAGCGTGTTGAGGTTGGCGACGCTTTCGATGACGATGTCGCCGCCGCGGCCGCCGTTGCCGCCGTCGGGCCCGCCGTACTCGATGAACTTCTCGCGCCGGAAGCTCACCGCGCCGGCGCCGCCGTCGCCGCTCTTGAGATAGATCTTGGCTTGATCTAGGAACTTCATCGGATGCCGGCCGCCCGCCCCCAACGGAAAAGGGGGAATGCGGCCATTCCCCCTTTGCGTTCAATCTAGCGCGTCGCGCCTTCGGGTGAATAGCCTACTCCGCGGCCTCCGCCGGGCCCGGTTCCACCGACACGAAAGTGCGTCCGTTGCGCGAGGTGTGGAAGCGCACCGCGCCTTCGGTCAGCGCAAACAAGGTGTGGTCGCGGCCCAGACCGACATTGCGGCCGGCATGGAACTTCGTACCGCGCTGCCGCACCAGGATGTTGCCCGGCACGACAATCTCGCCGCCGGCACGCTTCAATCCGAGGCGGCGGCCCCGGGAGTCGCGGCCGTTGCGTGACGAGCCGCCAGCCTTTTTATGCGCCATGAGCGCTCTCCTGCCCGGCGCGGATGCCGGTGATGCGCAGCACGGTCATCGCTTGGCGATGGCCGTTCTTGCGGCGGTAGTTGTGGCGGCGCCGTTTCTTGAACACGAGCACCTTGTCGCCGAGCTTCTGCTCGAGCACCTGGGCGGTCACGGATGCGCCCGCAATCAGCGGCACTCCGGCCTTCGGCTTCTGGCCTTCGCCACCGAGCATGAGGACTTCGTCGAGCGTCACGCTCGAGCCGGGATCGGCCGCGAGCTTCTCGACGAAGATCACGTCGTCCTTGGCGACTCGGTATTGCTTGCCGCCGGTGCGGATGACAGCGTACATGGGGCGCGCCCTGGAAAAAGGGAACGGACGGGACCAGGCCGTCCGTTGGCGCGAACTATAGCCGGGAAGCGCCGCCTGTCAACGGCTTTGCGGCGCTTTCCGGCCGGTTTTCTCCAGGTTTTGCGTGGGGTTACGCGGCAACCGTCACTGGCAGATCGGCGACGGGCCGGCGCTAACCTGATTAGGCGACGTGAAAGCACCCGTCGCAGCGCCGGCGAGGCCGCCGGCCGCCGCGCCGAGCGCCGGATTGCCGCCAATTGCGCCGAGCGCCGCGCCGCCGGCTGCGCCGATAGCGCCGCCGGTGACCGCGCGGCAGCCGGGCGAGGTGCCGCAGGCAGCGAGCGACATCATGGCGACTACGAACAAAGCCGAGCGCAGGTAAACACCCATCTCTGTCCTCCTTCTCGATGTGCAGGCACCCAGGCCCGCGCTCCGGCTCGCATGAAGGCGCCGGCGGTTCTCCGCCGACGGGACGCGGGCCCGGTCGAGACCGGGATACAATAGGTAACGCCGTGACCAGCGCCGATTTTCCCCCGACGGGGTGTGACAAGTTTGTGGGATTGCGGCTGGCCCGGCGGCTGCGTTAGGCTCCGCGCCCTGTCGGAGAGGTGCCGGAGCGGTCGATCGGGGCGGTCTCGAAAACCGTTGTGCCCTTTACTGGGTACCGTGGGTTCGAATCCCACCCTCTCCGCCAGTACCTTGAAAAGGATCCTTTCCAAGATAGGTTTCGCGAAATCAACGATTTGATGTTCGCCTCACTGGGACCACGGGCTGGAACCATGAGGCGATTTCGCATGAGCTACATACAAGATTGGAATGATATTCGGCGGTCCGGTTTCCCGTCCCCAAGCATGTTCGGCCCATCCTTGGTCGTGAACGTCTCATCGAATCCCTCGGCACCAAAAATGAGGCCGAAGCGAAGCGATTGGTGCCACCCCTATTGGTCAGATTTCAGGAGATGATTTCGCTCGCCGACAAAAAGATCGTTCGTGCCCGGTACGAATACGGCGAATTCGGCACGCTCGGCCTGTCGACGTTCGTCGATGCCTTCGTCCATCGCCTAGTGCACGCCGAGAGGCCAAGCGTGCCGGTCGCTTGAGCTAGATCAAGGCACTGCGTGCTGCAAACGGCCAGCATTTTCGATGCCGCAGCCGGGT
>JAGWON010000018.1 GCA_028871055.1 Alphaproteobacteria bacterium | reverse complement strand
GAACCAGAGGTGTTGGTTTCGTCGTCCGGATAGGCAAGATGAGGGGAGACGGTCTTGGACTGGGCATCTTCACCGATCAGGAATCCAACTGACACACATTGCAGGGTGTGAACACCTTTCCAAGAATCAAGGCGCTTCCACCCTGTAATGTCGCAGCTATCGAGCCAGTGAATCATCACGAGCGGAAATCGCTGCCGCTCAATCCCCGACTTAGGACACTGGCGTTTTGGTTTTAGGACACTTCGCTTCATTTCCGGACACTACCGTCCGGTCTGATATGCTATGAAAACGCCATCCTGAGAATTGCGCCCGGCGGTCGCCAGACCGGCCGGGCTTTTTGTTGCCCGCATGCCGAAGCCTCGCGCCCCGATCGGCGCGGTTTCCTCCCCGAACGCGCCCGCGGCCAAAGCCGCATGCCGGCGCGGGGCTTCGGCGCCTTTACCGCTCACTCGCTCACGCTTCGGAGTCCTTGCATGACGCCGCGTCAACGCCGCTTCGTCGACGAATACCTGATCGATCTCGACGGCCGCCACGCCGCGATCCGCGCCGGCTACGCGCCGAGCGGCGCGAAAAACCGAGCCTATCACCTGTTGCAAACGCCGGAGATCGCCGACGCCATCGCCGCGGCGATGGCGGAACGATCGCGCCGCACCGGCATCACGCCCGAGCGCGTGCTCGAGGAGCTGGCGCGCATCGCCTTCGTCGATTGGCGCCGGCTCGCCGCCTGGGGACCGAACGGCGTGGCCGTCGCAGACTCGAGCGACCTTGCTCCGGCCGAAACGGCGGCCATCGCCGCGGTCGGCGTGACGGGACACTCCAACGGCCATGTCGCCATCGCGACCCACAGCAAGAAACGCGCGCTCGACACGCTGGCTCGCATCCTCTGCCTGCGCATCGACCTGCCGAAATCGGCTCACCGCGCATGAACGAGCGACAGCGCCGCTTCGCTGCCGAATACATCGTCGATCTCGATGCCAAGGCCGCGGCGAAGCGCGCCGGCTATCGCGGTAAGCACTACGGACGGCACGGCCTCCGGCTCTTGCGTCACAAGGAAATTGCCGCCGCCATCGCCAAGGCCGAAGCCGAGCGTGCCGCCCGGCGCCGCGTGACCGCCGATCGTGTGCTCGAGGAGTACGCCCGCATCGCCTTCGCCGACATGCGCAGCTTTCTCGATTGGGGGCCCAACCATGTCAAGCTGCGGCACAAGGACAAGCTCTCGGAATGGGAAGGCGGCGCGATCGCCCTGGTCGAGCCGCCGCGCGGCAACGGCAAGAGCGGCCGGCTCAAGCTCCACGACAAGCACGCCGCGCCCGAAACGCTTGCGCGCCACACCGGTCTGTTTCCGGCGACCCGCGCCGTGGGGCCGACGGACAATCGAGGCGCCGGCCGCGACGCGCGCGCCGTTCTGGTCGAGCGACTGAAGCGTCTCGCACGCGGCGACGCCGAGCCGCAAAATTCGTGAGCAATCATCGCCGCAACCAGAGTCTTGCCGAACGTCTTGCCAAGAAAATCCCCGAAGCCGAGTGGCTGGTTCACGTCGATCGTGCCGATGGCGTTGAGCACCAGTTCGCTCTGCATGACTGGGACCTTTGGGCGCGCCCGTCGCAGCGGCCGCCACAATGCTCCTGGCGCGTCTGGCTGCTCCTGGCCGGCCGCGGCTTCGGCAAGACGCGCAGCGGCGCCGAGTTCGTCCGCGCCCGCGTCGAGGCGGGGCTGGCCGGCCGGATCGCACTGGTCGCGCCGACCGCGGCGGACGTGCGCGACGTGATGATCGAAGGCGAAAGCGGCCTGCTCGCCGTCGCAAGCGAAGATTGTCGACCATCGTATGAGCCGTCGAAGCGCCGGCTCACCTGGCCCAACGGCGCGCTCGCGCTCGCCTTCTCGGCCGACGAGCCGGAGCGCCTGCGCGGACCGCAGCACGATCTCGCCTGGTGCGACGAGCTGGCGTCGTGGCGCTATGCCGCGGCGTGGGACAATCTGTTGCTCGGCTTGCGCCTGGGCGCCGATCCGCGCGCGGTGGTGACGACGACGCCGAAGCCCACGCGGCTGGTGCGCGACGTGCTGGCATCGCCCGGCACGGTGGTGACGCGCGGCTCGACCTTCGACAACGCCAGGAACCTGGCGCCGGCGTTTCTGGATTCGGTGGTGCGCCGCTACCGGGACACGCGCCTCGGCCGGCAGGAGCTCGAGGCCGAGCTGTTGGACGACGTGCCCGGCGCGCTGTGGTCGCGCGATGCGATCGAAGCCGCGCGCGTCGCGGCCGCGCCCGATCTGGCGCGCATCGTCGTCGCCATCGATCCGGCGGCGTCGGCGGGCGAAGGCGCCGACGAGACCGGCATTATCGTCGCCGGTCTCGCGCATGACGGCCAAGTCTACGTGCTCGACGACCGCTCCGGCCGAATGAGCCCGCGCGCCTGGGCGCTCAAGGCGGTCGCCGCCTACAAGACTTTCGCCGCCGACCGCATCGTCGCTGAGGTCAACAACGGCGGCGAGATGGTGGAATCGACGCTGCGCTCCGTCGAAAGCGACGCGCCGTTCCGCGCGCTGCGCGCGTCGCGCGGCAAGGCGATCCGCGCCGAGCCGGTCGCGGCGCTCTACGAGCAGGGCAGGGTGCATCACGTCGGTTGCTTTCCGGCGCTCGAGGACCAGCTCTGCGCCTTCACCGCGCCCCGGACCGGATCCGGGGTCGACCGCGGCGCATCCGGCGCGTCGCCCGACCGGCTCGACGCGCTGGTCTGGGCGGTGACCGACCTCATGGCCAACCGCGACGCCGCGATCCTCGACTACTACCGCCGCCTGAGCGAGGGACGGTGAGTCCGATCGCGTTTGCGACTTTTTTGCCGTCGTCCCCGCGCAAGCGGGGACCCAGGGCGGCCGCACGTCGCTTGCTCTGGGCCGCTGCTTTCGCAGGGGTGACGAAAGAGAACAATTTGCCGGACGAAAAGATGTGGAAATGATCGATACGAATTCTGGAACCGCCACGCCGCTGCCCGAAGGCCTCGTCGCCCGCGCGGCGCGCGCGCTCGGCTACGTCGTCACCGGCAACGCCGGCGGCTGGTTCGGTCCGCTGGCGCCGATGCCGCCGCAGGCGCCGGCAGACGTCGCCGGCCGCGCGTTCGATTTTCCCTCGGGCTACAACCTCGTCCAGCGGCCGCGCGCCTACGAGGGCACCGGCTTCGCCGAATTGCGCGCGCTGGCTGATTCCTACGACTTGGTCCGGCTGATCGTCGAAACGCGCAAGGACCAGATCGAGCGCCTGTCGTGGTCGGTCCGCGCGCGTGAGCGTGCCACGTCGGCGAAGGACGATCCGCGCATCGATGCGATCTCGGCGCTGCTTGCCTGTCCCGACGGCGTCCATCCGTGGACGACGTGGCTGCGCATGGTGCTCGAAGACCTGCTGGTGATCGACGCGCCGGCGCTCTATCTCCGCCGCACGCGCGACGGTCGGCTCTGCACGCTCGAGCCGCTCGACGGCGCCACCATCAAGCGCGTCATCGACGACTGGGGCCGCACGCCGGCGCCGCCCGCGCCCGCCTATCAGCAGGTGCTCAAGGGCCTGCCGGCGGTCGACTACACCACCGACGAGCTGCTCTACTTGCCGCGCAACCCGCGCGTCCATCGCGTATACGGCTTCTCGCCCGTCGAGCAGGTGCAGATGACGGTCAACATCGCGCTGCGCCGGCAGGTCTGGCAGCTGCAATACTACACCGAAGGCAACATTCCCGAGGCGCTGATCGGCGTGCCCGACACTTGGACGCCGGATCAGATCCGCCAGTTCCAGGGCTATTGGGACAGCCTGCACGAAGGCAACACCGCCCAACGCCGCCATGCCAAATTCGTGCCCGGCGGCGTCGCCAAGACCTTCATTCCGACGCGCGAGCCGGCGCTGAAAGATCCGTTCGACGAATGGCTGGCACGCGTCGTCTGTTACGCCTTCTCGGTCAGCCCGCAGCCCTTCGTGCCGCAGCTCAACCGCGCCACCGCCGAGACCGCGCAGGACGCGGCGCTCGCCGAAGGTCTGCTGCCCTTGAAGACCTGGGTCAAGCAGCTCTGCGACCGCGTCATCGCGCGCGAGTTCGCCGCACCCGATCTCGAATTCGCCTGGAGCGACGATCAGCCGAGCGATCCCGAGAAGGTCGCCGCCGTCGCGGTCGACTACGTCAAAGCCGGCATCAAGTCGGTCAACGAGGTGCGCGCGGAACTGGGCCTCGATCCGGTGCCGGGCGGCGACCATCCGGCGATCGGCGTAGCACCTGCCGTGCGAAGCCAAGGCAAGGAGCCGCACGCGCCGCCTGTACACGAGAAAGCGGCGCTACTGCGCTTCGATCCCAGCGAGGCGCGCGACTGGCACGGTCGCTGGACGGCGGACGACGGCGGCGGTGGGCCGGTGCGTCCGGTTTCCGCGCGGTCGGCCAGCGGACGCAAAGCATGGCTTGGCCGGTCGCACGCCGCCTTCCGTCAGAAGATTGCGGAGGCGGAGCAGTCGGCGAATCGGAAAGACAACGGCAACGGCGCGATCAATCACCATTCCGGCGCCCTCGGCCGATATCAGCTTACGCGCGGTACGCTCGAGAACGCCGGCTGGACGGACAGAAACGGCAACTGGATTGCCGCGAAGGGAATCACGAGCACTCAGCAATTCCTGCGCGATCCCGACGCGCAGGAGCGCGCCATCGGCGACGTGATGCGGCACTACGAGAGCGAGCTCGAGACCAATGGCTCCTATCAATACATCGGCCGCACATACCGGGGCGTGGAGGGGCCGATCACGATTACGCAAGCTGGCCTTGTGGCGGCGGCGCATCGACAAGGCGCCGGTGCGGTGGCAACATATCTTCGCGCGCTCGAAGCGAATGGCTGGAAGAGCGGTCCGCGTGTCTTCGGAGCATTGCCAGGCGAAAAGAACGAGAATGTCGGGCCGAGCATCGAGCACCGCATGCGCGTTTTTCAAAACGTGCCGTATTAGGGCGGCCATCGTCGGCTCGCTGCTGCTCATGCTGCCGAGCGTCGAGGCGCACGCTGATCGCATCGTCGAGCTGCGATCCGCTGGCGACTTTTCGCTCGAGGTTCGCGCGATCGTCCGGCATTTCCTGCTTGACGAATTCAAAGACCGCGCTGACTTGCAGCGAGAGTACGGAAGGTCGTTTTCCGTCGCCGCGCACTCGTACGTTGCTATCGTCGACTTGAGCGATCGAGGTGCGCTCGCGTATGTCATCGTTCCCACGCCGGACTACTGCGGCACCGCCGGTTGCGATTACTGGATGATTCAGCCAGTACCGGACGCGCCGTCGCGAGTGCTGATGGACGGACAACTACCGGCGGACCTCAAAATCCGGATCATGGATCGCAAGGACCTTGGTTATCACCGCATCTGCGACGGCGATGTCATCAGGTGGACCGGCGCCAAGTATGAGGAGATCGAGCGCAAGGCAGTTGATCGTTATGGAAATCACCTGGGCATAAAGTGCAACGTGCACTGAAACGCGATGATCTGCGGAAACTCGCGACCGAGCAGTTGGTCGCACGCTTCATCGAATTGGCCAAACAAGAATCCGATGCCCTTCAGTCCTTTCGCTCGACGAACAGGATTTATCCGAAGCAGCTCGCGATAACTGCGGAACTCCGCTCTCGTGGCGTCGAGGCGCGTCGCGCGTTGTTGCCGCTTCTGAATTTTCCCAGCGCGTGGTCGCCGCCGCCGATGCTCGATCCGCAGGCCGCGATCGTTCGTTTGAACGCGGCATGTGAGCTGCCCGCCGTTGAACCCGAACGAGCTCGCGTGGCGTTGGAGGCGCTCGCCGCCAAGGGGCCTACGGAAGCGCAATTCCGCGCGAAACTGACTTTATCCCGGCTCGACGACGGCACGTTCAAGCCGAGTTGAGACGGCGCCGGCCGTTGCCGGTGTTCCTTGTCAACCCCACAGGGCGCCTTCGGGCGCCCTTTTCATTTGCGGAGAACCACATGCGAATTTTCGTGCCGCTCGCCAAGTTCGACGAGGAGAAGCGTCTCGCCATCGGCTACGCCTCGACGCCGGCGCTCGACAGCCAGGGCGAGATCGTCAAGCGCGAGGCGGTCGAGGCCGCGCTGCCCGACTACATGCGCTTCGCCAATATCCGCGAGATGCATCAGCCCTCGGCGGTCGGCGTGGCGCAGGCGGCCGATCTCGACGCGCGCGGCCTGCGCATCGCCGCCAAGGTGGTCGACGACGACGCCTGGGAGAAGGTGAAGCAGGGTGTCTACAAGGGCTTCTCGATCGGCGGCCGGGTCACCGCGCGCGATCCCGCCGACCGCCGCGTCATCACCGGCCTCGAGCTCACCGAGATCAGCCTGGTCGACCGGCCGGCCAATCCCGAGGCGATCATCGACGTCTACAAGGTCTACGAGCTCGCCAAGGAAGGCCGCCGCAACAGCCAGGCCGATCTCGAGCGCATCCAGCGCGTCCACGACACGGCGGTCGAGCTCGGCGCGCGCTGCGCGCATGCGCCGTCCGCCGCCGATCCGTCCGCTGGTCAATCCGACGAGCCCGACGACGGCGCGGAAGGGAAGGCCGCGCGCGGCGGCGATCTCGCCAAGCACGCGAGTCTCGCCGAACGCCTCGATGATCTTGCGCGCGAGGTCGCGGCGCAGCGCACGCTGCTGACCAAGCTCGCCGCCGAGCCGGCGCCGGCGAAGTACCAATCCGCCGCGCGCGCCGTCGACAAGACCGAGGACGGCGTCGCCAAGCGCGGCGACGACGAGCCCAAGACCGCGCTCGACGCCATCCGCAAATCGCACCGCAACCCGATCCGCGTCGGCTTTTTCTAAGCCGCCGCGTCACCCCCACCCTAACCCTCCCCCCTCGAGCGGGGGCCGACCGCGAAGAGCGGTCGGCGGGAGGGGGCGAAGCCGACACGCTCACCTCTCCACGTCATCGCCCCTCACCCCAACCCTCTCCCCGCCTGCGGGGAGAGGGAGGGCCCCGCGTCAGCGGGAGGGTGAGGGGTGCACGCCCAATCCGAAACGATTACCCCAGGAGCAACCGATGACCGTCAACACCCAGAACACCCTGGCCGCCTTCAAGGCGGCGCAGCAATCGCCGATCGACGATCCCGCCTTCGCCGGTCTGCTGGCCAAGAGCACCTTCGCCGAAAGTAGCTCGCCCACCGCCGGCCTCACCTTCTTCGACCTCGAGCCCGGCGCCAAGATGCTGGTGCCGGTGCTGACGCCGCTCAGGAACGACGTGCCGCGCGTCACCGGCAAGGGCGGCATCCAGGCCAACTGGAAGGCGATCACCGGCCTCAACACCGCGTCGGTTCGCGCCGGCATCTCGCCGGGCAATCGCGGCGGCCTCATCGCCGTGACGACGCAGGACTACAACGCCGTCTACAAGGGCATCGGCCTCGAAGCCAACGTCGATTTCGAGGCGGTCTATGCCGGCCAGGGCTTCGACGATCTGCGCGCGCTCGCGGCGCAAACGCTGCTCGAATCTTTGATGCTCCAGGAGGAGCAGATCATCCTCGGCGGCAACGGCTCGCTCGCGCTCGGCGTCACGCCGACGCCGGCGCTGACCGCGTCGTCGTCCGGCGGTTCGCTTTCGACCGGCACGCTGTCGGTGATCGCGGTCGCCTTGACCCTCGACGGCTTCCTCAACAGCTCGCTCGCCGGCGGCATTCCCGCCGCGGTGACGCGCACCAACGCCGACGGCTCGTCCGATACCTTCGGCGGCGGCTCGGCGCAGAAATCGGCCAACGCCACCGTCTCGGTCACCGGTCCGACCGGCTCGATCGCGGTCACCGTCGCGGCGGTGCGCGGCGCCGTCGGCTACGCGTGGTTCTGGGGCGCGGCCGGCAGCGAAACGCTCGGCGCCATCACCACGATCAACTCCGTGTCGATCGCCGCTGCCGCCGCCGGTACGCAGACCGCGTCGTCGCTGCCCAGCTCCGACAATAGCGTCAACGCCCTGGTGTTCGACGGCCTCTTGACCCAGTGCTTCAAGCCGGCGCTCAACGCCTATTACGCGGCGCAGCCGACCGGCACGGCCGGCGCCGGCACGCCGCTCACTGCGGACAGCGAAGGCGGCATCGTCGAGTTCGACGCCGCGCTCAAGGCGTTCTGGGACAATTACCGCCTGACGCCGACGGCGATCTACGTCTCGTCGCAGGAGATGCTCAACATCCACAAGAAGATCCTGCAGGGCGGCACCAACACCGCCGCGCGCTTCGTCTTCGCGGCGGATCAGGGCGCCGTCCTCGGCGGCGTCATGGTGCGCAGCTACCTCAACAAGTTCAGCATGGCCGGCCCGACCGAGATTCCGATCAAGCTGCATCCTAACCTGCCGGCGGGCACCGTGCTGTTCTTCACCAAGACGCTGCCCTATCCGCTGTCGAACGTGCCCAACACGGTGCAGATCCGCACGCGGCGCGACTACTACCAGGTCGAATGGCCGCTGCGCGCGCGGCGCTACGAGTACGGCGTCTATGCCGACGAGGTGCTCCAGAACTACGCGCCCTTCGCCTTCGGCGCGATCGCCAACATCGGCAACGGCTGACGCTAGCCTGCCCTGCCGCGCCGCATCCCCCTCACCCGGCTCAGAGTAAGGCTCGCCCTTCGACAAGCTCGGGGCTCGCCAACTCTTCGCAACCCTCTCCCCCTATTAGGTGGAGAGGGAAGGGTGAGGGGGTCTGCTCTGTCCGGAGAAATTTGCGATGAAAAAGCCATCTCCCAAACCCAAACCATCGCCGCGCACGCTGCGCCTGCGCGCGCCGGACGGCTGCACGTCGGTGTCGCTCGCCGGCCGCGAATTCGCGGTGAGGAACGGCGTCGTCGCCGTGCCGGCCGAGCTCGCCGCGATCCTGGTGCACGCGCACGGCTTTGCCTACACGGACGCTTAGTGTGGCGATCTGAAGTTCGTTCGATTTCGCTCGCCGCATTACTGCCTCGTCATACCGGCGAAAGCCGGTATCCACGGCGGAAATGGGTCCCGGCCGTCGCCGGGACGATGCGGCGGAAGACAGCACAAACCTCGGAATCAGGACGCGTAGATCATGGCCACCGGCGATTTGACGACACTCGCCAACGTCAAGGCGTGGTTCGCGCCGCCCTTGACGACGACCGGCGACGACGCGCTGCTGACGCGGCTCATCACCGCGGCGAGCCAGTTCATCCAGGCCTGGCTCGGCCGCACCGTCGCGGAAACCGCGTATACCGAAACCCGCAACGGCTTCGGCGGCACGCGGCTCTTCCTGCGCAACCGGCCGGTGGTGTCGGTCGCGTCGCTGACGGTCGACGGCAACGCCATCGCGCCTTCATCCGGTGCCGGCCAGCCGGGATATCTCTTCGACGACAGCTCGGTCTATCTCGCCGGCTACGCCTTCAGCCGCGGCCAACAGAACGTGACGATTGCCTATACCGCCGGCTACGCCGCGACGCCGCCGGAGCTCGAGCAGGCCTGCATCGCGCTCGTCGCGCTGCGCTACAAGGAGCGCGACCGCATCGGCCAGGTATCGAAGAATCTCGCCGGCGAGGTCGTGTCCTTCACGCAGAAGGACATGCCCGCCGACGTCCAGACGCTGCTCGATCAATACCGTTCCGTCGTGCCGGCATGATCGAAGTCACGATCTCGGCCGCCGATGCGCTCGGCCGCCTGCGCGATCTGCCGCCGGCGCTCGCCTCGCGCCTCTCGTCCGTCGTCGCGACGCTGGCGCAGCGTCTCTACGACCGCGTTGAGGACAATCTCTCCGGCGTGGTGCTCAAGCGCCGCACCGGCCGCCTGGCGGCGAGCATCGTCCAGCAGGTCGACGGCCTTTCCGCGTCCGTCGGCTTCGATCCCGCCGCCGTGCCCTACGGCGCGGCGCAGGAATTCGGCGCCGATCTGCGCGCCCACCTGATCGCGGCCAGGAACGCCCGCGCCTTGTCGTTCGTCGTCGCCGGCAAACGCGTCTTCGCCAAGCGCGTCATGTTTCCCGGCGCGCATCTGCCCGAGCGCTCGTTCCTGCGCTCGGCGCTGGCCGATCTCGCGCCCGAGATCGGCGCGGCCATCGCTGCCGCCGTCGCCGAGACCATCGAATGACCGGCGTTGAGCATTGCATTGCCACCCTGCGTGCCGTCATCCCGAGCTTGTCGAGGGACGACAGGCTCATCCTTCGAGACGCCACGCGCCCTCTCGTGAGCCTGTCGAACGACTGAGGAGCGCCCTTCGTCGGCGAACCTCATCCTGAGGAGCGAAGCGTCTCGAAGGAGAGGTTCGCCGCTCAAGATGAGAGCGTCTCGAAGGAGCGGGCGCGTGGCTCCTCAGCATGAGGACATTTCTTTATGGCACGAAGAAAATTGCCTCACCCTGAGCGTAGTCGAAGGGCGCACGGCATTGATCCAGCGTTGACCAACTCCCGAGCCGCCCCATGACCCGCGAGCCGATCTACGCCGCGCTCTTCGCGCTTTTGTCCGGCGCCGCACCCTTCGTCACCGCTTCGCGCCGGCTCCGGCATTGGAGCGATGTCGGTCCGGCTGAGCAGCCGGCGCTCTTCCTCGTCCAGAAGAGCGAGACCGCCGAGCGCCGCGCCGGCCTGCCGGCGAAGTGGCGCGCGTCCGTCGATGTGTACGTTTACGCGCACGCGCCCGACGACGAGACATCGCCGGCGACGGTGCTCAATCCGCTCCTCGATGCGATCGAAACTGCGCTGGCGCCGGCCACCGGCGCGGTCCAGACGCTCGGCGGCCTCGCCGTGCACGCCTGGATCGCCGGCCGCATCGAAACCGACGAAGGCGTCCTCGGCGGTCAGGCGGTCGCGATCGTGCCGGTCGAGATTTTGGTGGCGGATTGAGCGGCCAGTCACTTCACACTCCTTTAGATTAGCGGTTGGATTTGCTCTCGCGCGTGTAGCGGTTCGTCGGCGCTATTCTGGCTCTTCGATATTGACCTCTTCTCTATGCTGGCAGCTGTAGCAAAGCCACTTTTGGTGGAAGTATCTTGGCCCAAAGACGTCGGGCCGCGCGCGGTAAGCGTCTTGGAGCCGGAAATCGCGCTTCCCACAATTTGGGCACGTGCGATACGCAGGCTCCTCCGTTTTGGTGTCGGACAGTTTTCGTTCGATTGCGTCTAGGCGCGAGCCTATTGTTGCTATTCCAACGATCGCTCGCCAAATGGACTTAACTGGTTTCCACAGGGCTAAAGCGACGTGTTCAACCGTCACGGTTCGTGTCCGGGCTGATATTGGGTATTCATTTTTACTTTTGGAATTAGCGGCCCAAATTCGGAAGACCCGATCAAGGTCCGCAAAAGTATAGCACCGATTCCTCACTAATCGTGAGTCTGACCTGATACGAGTCGCGACCCGCACACACGGCTGCGCGTCCGCGGCCCCGTTCCGCTTCTCGACCTGAAACCCCAAAAGGAATCACCCGATGGCGATCTATTCCTTCGGCTCCGGCGTCTTGCTGGGCCAACGCACCGACGTCGCCGGATCGACGCCGGTCAATTTCGGCCTGGTGCAGGAGGTTCAGCTCGATCTCTCCTTCACCACCAAGGAGCTCTACGGCCAGTATCAGTTTCCGCTCGCCATCGCGCGCGGCCAGGCCAAGGCGCAGGCCAAGGCCAAGCTGGCGCAGGTCAGCGGTCTCGCCTTCAACGCGCTGTTCTTCGGCCAGTCGCTGGCATCGGGCCAGCTCACCACGAGCTACGGCGAAGCCGGCACCGTGCCGGCGTCGTCGCCCTACACGGTATCGGCCGCCAATTCCGCCACCTTCGCCGACGATTACGGCGTCGTCTATGCCGCGACCGGCCTGCCGCTCACCAAGGTCGCGAGCAATCCCGCCGCTGGCCAGTACAGCGAGTCCACCGGCGTCTACACCTTCGCGTCGGTCGATGCCGGCAAGGCGGTGCTGCTCTCCTATACCTACAGCGTCGCCGGCGCCGGCCAGCAGTTCACCCTCGCCAATCCGCTGCTCGGCACGACGCCCACTTTCCAAGCGCAGCTCTACACCAGCTTCCAGGGCAAGCCGGTCAACGTGAAGCTGTTCAACTGCGTCTCGTCGAAGCTCAGCTTCGCCACCAAGCTCGAGGACTTCGCCATTCCCGAGCTCGATTTCGACGTCTTCGCCAATCCCGCCGGCAACGTGCTGGCGTGGAGCTTTGCCGAGGTGTCGTAACCGCGACGCCAAAACCCGCAAAACCGTCATTGCCGGGCTTGTCCGGGCAATCCAGGGCTTCAATTCGTGGATGCCCGGACCAGGTCCGGGCATGACGATACCAATTTGGTGAGTTGATCCGTTCAACTCAGTCGGCAGTCAACGAAATGGAATCGCCGTGACCAACACCACTATCGCCCTCGGCGGCCGCGACTACGCGCTCCGGCCGCTGACGCTCGGCCAGCTCCGCGTCGTCCTGCCGGCCTTCGCCCGCGCCGCGAAGCTCAATGCTGCCGACGGCATCGACGCCGCGATCGACATCCTGGCGGCGGCGCTGGCGCGCGATCACGCCTCGCTCACCCGCGACGCGCTGCTCGAACTGGAGGTGCTGCCGGCGGATCTCGCGGCCGCCGTCGCCCGCATCGCCGAGCTCTCCGGTCTGGTGCCGAAGGAGGGCGACGGAACGGGGGAATCGCCAGCGGACCGGTGAACTGGGCCGATCTCTACGCCCTCGTCGCGACCGGTTGCGGCTACACCTGGTCCGAGATCGACGCGATGAGCCTGTCCGCCGTGCGCGAATTGCTCGATTACTGGTCGCGCCATCCGCCGGCGCATCTGTTGCTGGCGGCGGCGCTGCGCTTCACGCCGAAGCCGCAGCCCGCGCGCGCCAGTTTCGCCGATCTCGCGGCGCTCGCGCCGGACGGCGTGCTGTCGAGCGGCGCAGCGAGCGGATCATCGCGATAGGGGATGGGGAAAGCGCGGCAGCCGCGGCCGCGACTCGGAAACCTCGAATTGGCGTCGATGACGTCTGGTGCTATCCCGAGTCGGTGGCGGATGATATTTTTGTGACTGCATTTGGAGCGCAACCGTGAGGCCTGTTTGCTTTGGAGGAGATCTCCAATGGAAACGTCCGCATCAGTCGATCGTGTTCGCCAAGACGCCCGTCCGTCCGTCGACAAATCGGCGATGACGGCTGTCGACGATCTCGTCGTCGCGCGTCGCCGCATGCGGCACTTGGCGCCGTGGGACATCAAGCCGTTGCCGATGATGCACGCGGTGGCCGGCGCGTCGGATGAATCGCTCCCGCCGGAGCAACGCGAACGCACCAAGGAACTCGCACTCTACGTGCTCGCCGTTCACATGTGGCAGGCGGCTGCCAAGACCGCGCTGCGCTGAATTCTTCTCGCGCTGCGCTGGCGCCCGCCGACGGCACAGCGAGTGGCATCTCGGTTTGAACTTACGTGCCGCTCCGCGACCAGCCATGTTCGACCATGCAAGCGTTATACAGGCGGCTGTCGGTATGCGACCCGTGCTCGAAGAATCCAGTGAAGGGATTGATATACACCGGTCCACTCGGCCGCTCTGCTTCCCGAAGGCACGTCGATCGATCTTCGCCGAAGTCCTGCTGGCTCGCTCCCGGCTTCACCCACCCGCTGCCGCATCCGGCGAGCAAAACCAGGCCGCAGCACAGCGCGAACCACCGGATTTCCATTTGCGCGCTCCGTTTCAAGCGGCTTGCTCTCGGACCCTTAGCCCGGCAATCGGCCGCACAACGTCGTCCAGCGCCATCAACGCGCGCCGACCCCGCTGTGTCCTCAGCGCGTGTCCACTTTATACCCCCGGCCCACAGGGAATTAGATAGCTGACGATCAAATTGCCGTGGGCGTCGCTGCCGACATTTCGGACTTTTCCGCCAACCTGGCGCCGGACGGCGTTCTCGCCGCGCGCAAGGATTGACGCGTCAGGCCTCGCGCGGCCAGCGCCGATGGATCCACAGCCACTGCTCGGGCCGTGCCACGATCCATTCCTCGATCGTCGCGGTGACGCGCTTCATCGTCTCGAGCACGGCGTCGGCGGCGTCGTTCCGGTCGGGCAGTTCGAGCCGCGGCAGCACGGTGAAGCGGAAGCGCGGCCCGTTCAGGCGCTCGACCCGCACCGGCACGATCGGACAGTCGAAGCGCAAGGCGAGGCGCGCGATCGCCGGCGCGGTCATGGCGTCGCGGCCGAAGAATGGCACCGCGATGCCGTCGTTCATCTTCTGGTCGACCAGCATCGCGACGTGGCCGCCCTGATGCAGATGGCGCAGCAGGTCGCGGCCGCCGTCGGCGCCCTTGGCGACGGCGCGGCGCGCCGGCATGCGGCGGCGCAGGACGCGGTCGGCCCACGGATTGTTCGAGGCGCGAAACACCGACAGCAGCGACGGACCCAGCAGGCGATGGACGGTCGACGGTCCGACCTCCCAGTTGGCGAAATGGCCGCCGAACAGGATCGCCGGCCGGCGCTGGTCGCGCAGCGCCGCCACGTCCTTGCCGTTGACGATCTCGACGCGCTGCGATCCGGCGGCGCAGATCGCCTCGAGATGCGGAAGTTCCGCGACCGAGCGGCCGAGATTGTCCCACATGCCGCGGACGATGCGACAATTCTCGGCGTCGCTGTTGTCGGGCAGGGCGCGGCGCAGATTCCTGTGCGCACGCCGCGACGCGCCGAGGCGCGGACCGATCGTCCGGCCAAGCCAGCCGCCGAGCGCCGACGCCCAGTCGACCGGCAGGGCGCCGAACGCCGTCATGATCGCGAACAGCGCGGCGGCTTCGGCCAGATAGCGCGCCTGGCGCGGCGCCGCACGAAGTTGCCCGATGGTTTGGATGAGTCCCCCGGTCGGCCGGTAAACGAATCCGGTTGCCGATAGCCTAACACCGGCCGCCCGCAGATTGCCTCAGGAAAACCCATGACCGACGATCAAGTGACGGTCGGCGTCGCCGCCGACATTGCGGATTTCAGCGCCGGCATGGCGCAGGCCGGCGCGGTGGCGGACGAGACCTTCGGCCGGATCCGCACGAGCTGCCAGCGGGCGGCCGACGGCATGAACGCGAGCTTCGGCCGCGGTACCGACCGGCTTACCCGGCAGCAACAGAAGCTCGCCGCGTCGTGGATCGCCATATTCCGGCCGATCAACGCCGCCTTCGACCGCTCGATCGCCGGCATGATCCTCGGCACTACCACCTGGCGGAAGGCGGTCGCGCGCATCGGCCAAAGCATTCTCGCCGAGGAAGTCGGCAACGCGCTCAAGCTGGCCGAGAACTGGGTGGTGACCGAGCTGGTCAAGACCACGGCGACGGAAGAGGGTGCCGCCGCGCGCACCGCGGCCGATCAGGGCGCCGGCGCAACCTCGCTCGCGTCGCTGGTGCTCAATGCGATCAAGGCGATCACCAACGACGCGGCGCAAACCTTCGCCGGCGTCTTCGCCTTCCTCGCGCCGGAGATGGGTCCGGCCGCCGCCGCGCCGGCCGCGGCCGCGCAAGGCGAAGTGATGATGGCGATAGCCGGCCTCTCCGCCGCGGGCGGCATCTGGGACGTGCCCGGCACCGTCCTCTCGGTGCTGCATCCGGAGGAGAGCGTCATTCCGGCTGCGGTCGCCAATCCGATGCGCGATTTCTTTTCCGGCGGCGCGGTGGCGGGCGCCGGCGGAGACATCCACATCCACGGTCCGCTGGTGAGCGCGATCGACACCCGGACCGGCGCGCTGTTCCTCAAGGCCAACATGCGCGCCATCGCCAAGGGCCTCGCGTCCGAGCTGCGCAACTTCAATTCCAGCCTGACTCCGGCGCTGGACGGCTAGGCATCCGATAAATCACCACGGAGGCACGGAGGACACGAAGATCATGGACCACGTCATTGCGAGCGCCGCTCCGGCACGAAGCAATCCAGAAATCTCTGTATCGCTTCGTGGCCCTCATCCTGAGCCGCGGACCTCTCCTTCGAGACGCTTCGCTCCTCAGGATGAGGTCCGCGGACGAAGGACGCTCCTCGCGATGACGTTCGGCACTGACTCCGTGACCTCCGTGCCTCCGTGGTGAGAATTTTTTGCCTCACCCCCACCCTGACCCTCCCCCCTCGAGGGGGAGGGAATGGGAGGGGGGCGAGATCGAAGACGCTCCGAATGGCAACGACACGGACCCACCATGACCGAACCGGTATTTCCGACGCTCGCCGGCCTCGGCTGGTCGGTGAAGCGCGCGCCCGTCTGGAAGACGCGCGCGCAGCAGGCGATCTCCGGCAAGGAGACGCGCCTCGCCGACTGGTCCTATCCCGCCTGGCGGTGGGAGCTGACCTTCGATTTCCTGCGCGCCGATCCGGTCGCGGCCGAGTTCCAGGCGCTCGCCGGCTTCTTCAACGCGCGCCAGGGCGCCTTCGGCGCCTTTCTCTACGCCGACGCCGATGACAACGCGGTTTCCGGCCAGGCGATCGGTATCGGCGACGGCGCGACGACGTCGTTCCAGCTCGTTCGCGCGTTCGGCGGCTTCATCGAGCCGGTGCTGGCGCCCAACGTCGTGAGCGCGGTCTATCTCGCTGGCGTCGCGCAGGCGCCGTCGGCCTACAGCGTGGATTTAACGAGGGGCCTGCTGACCTTCGCGACCGCGCCGGCATCGGGCGCCGCAATCGCCGCGGACTTCACCTATTGGTTCCGCTGCCGCTTCGCGGAAGACACGGTCGACTTCGACAAGTTCATGGCGACGCTCTACCGCGCGCAGAAGCTCGCCTTCGCCTCGCTCAAGTGACGGCGATCGTTGCTGTGGTTGGCACTCACCCCCACCCTAACCCTCCCCCCTCGAGGGGGAGGGAAGGGAGGGGGCCGCTTCGACACTACCGGCTCTTGCCTATTCCCCATGAAACCCGCATCCGCCGCGCTCAAATCGCTGCTCGCGACACGCCAGTTCTACGCCGCCGACCTCTATATCTTCGCGCTGGTCGGCGGCGGCAATCTCCGCTACTGCGCCGGCGATCGCGACATCGTCGCCAACGGATTCACGTACCCCGCAGGGGGATCGACGGGTCCCTATTTCGATCGCAAGGACAACAAGGCCAAGTGCCACTGGAAGATCGGCGTCGAAGTCGACCAGCTCGTCTTCGACGTGCTGCCCGGCAATGCCACCGTGTTGGGATCGCCGTTCCTGTCCGCGGTGCTCGCGGGCATTTTCGACGGCGCCGAGCTCACGCTCGAGCGCGCCTTCATGGCTGCCTACGGCGACACCTCGGCGGGCACGGTGATCCTGTTCGCCGGCCGCGTCGCCGAGATCGATTGCGGCCGCTCGCTCGCCACCTTCACGGTGAATTCGCATCTCGAGCTGCTGAACCTCAACCTGCCGCGCAACCTGTGGCAAGCGGGCTGCGTCGCCATGCTGGGCGACGCGGCCTGCGGCGTGAACCTGGCGAGCTACGCGGTGGGCGGCGCGGCGGCGATGGGTTCGACGGCAAACGTCGTGCTCGCGTCGCTGGCGCAGGCGACCGGCTATTTCGACCAGGGCAAGATTTCGTTCACCGCCGGCGCCAACGCCGGCCTGTCGCGCGGTATCAAGACCTGGATCGCCGGCGGCGGCGGCGCGCCCGGCACGGTGAGCCTCATCGCGCCCTTTCCGACGGCACCCGCGACGGCCGACACGTTCCAGATCTATCCCGGCTGCGACAAAACGCTGGGATCGGGCGGCTGCGCCAAGTTCGCCAATACTGCGCGCTTCCGCGGCTTCCCCTACGTGCCGACGCCCGAGACGGCGGTGTGAGGATTACCGCCGGCGGAATTGCCGCCGGACGTTCGGGCCCGCCGCCGCGGCGCGCTCGTCCTTGTGGCGGAAGATGATGCGGCCCTTGGTGAGATCGTAAGGCGTCATCTCCACGGTGACGCGGTCGCCGGCGAGCACGCGGATGCGCGCCTTCTTCATGCGGCCGGCGGTGTAGGCAAGCGTCTCGTGGTCGTTGTCGAGCTTCACGCGAAACCGCGCGTCGGGCAGCACCTCGGTAATGACGCCGTCGAACTCGATCAGGCCTTCCTTGGTCATGCGCTTGCTCCGCGGCGAGAAGGGGCGGCCGAAGCCGCCCCGTTCCGCCGTCAAACCGCCTTCAGATTGGTCGCCGAACTCTTGCCGCTACGCTGGTCGCTTTCCACGTCGAAGCTGACCTTCTGGCCCTCGCGCAGATTGCCGATGCCCGACCGCTCGACGGCCGAGATGTGCACGAACACGTCCTTCGAGCCGTCTTCCGGCTGGATGAAGCCGAAGCCCTTCTGGGCGTTGAACCATTTCACGGTGCCGATCGTCATTGTGTCGTCTCTCATGTCGTATGTGTCCCGCCGGGCGGAATCGCGCGGCGGATCGGGCGTCGGTGGGGGGTCGGAATGCAGGTCCGGCGCTCGTTCGAGCGAAGGCAGCGTGCCGAAGACCCGCAGCGAGCCGACGCGGTCACCAATAGGCGTTTGACCGACGGATTGCAAGCTTGGTCTCCATGCCCTCGATCGCGTCCGAGCGCGCGGCGGTGATCCGCTGCGCGCGCTCCTGGCTGCGCACGCCCTATCACCATCGGGGCCGCGTCAAGGGCGCGGGCGTCGATTGCGCCATGCTGCTGGCCGAAATCTATGCCGAGGCCGGCCTCGTCGAGCCTCTCGCCGTTCCGCACTATCCGCCCGACTGGCACCTGCATCGCGATGCCGAGCGCTATCTCGGCGTGCTGCTCGATCATGCGGTCGAGTACGTGCCCGATTTTGTTTCCGCGCCTCACCCCCACCCTGACCCTCCCCCCTCGAGGGGGAGGGAACGGGAGGGGGGCGAGCGGCTGGTGCGCCCCATCCTTCCTGCCGACATCGCGCTGTGGCGCTTTGGCCGCTGTTTCTCGCACGGCGCGATCGTCGTCAACTGGCCCATGGTGATCCACGCCTATCTCGGCCGCGGCTGCGTGCTCGAGGACGCCGCCAAGGCCGAGTGGCTGTCGCGTATCGGCGAAGGCCGCGACGCCCAGGCCAAGAAGCGGCCGGTCAAATTCTTCACGCTCACGCGCTGGGCGAACGTGCGCGAGCTCTGTTCCGATCAGCGACGTGACTCCCCCTCACCCAGCTTTGGGTAAGGCTCGCCGCGCTCGTCAGCCCAAAGCAACCCTCTCCCCCGTGAGGGAGAGGGAAGGGTGAGGGGCGATGCTTCCCGCAAACGAATGAAGCTCAAAACCCATGGCCGGACTTTTTCCCTCGCCCAAGAAGACGCAGGCGAAGCAGCGCCCCGCGGTCTCGGGCCTGCAGATCCAGACCGCGGCCTACGGCAAGGTCATTCCGCTCGTCTACGGCACGACGCGGATCGCGCCCAACCTGATCTGGTACGGCGATTTCCAGGCGATCGCGCATCAATCGTCGCCGCCGTCCGCGGGCAAGGGCGGCGTCGCCGGCGGCGCGGGCGGCAAGGGCGGCGGTGCCGGCTCGACCACCTATACCTATACCGCCGCGGTGATGCTCGGCTTGTGCGAAGGCGCGATCCAGGGCCTGGGCCAGGCCTGGGCGTCGAAGGAGGTCACCACGCCGGCCGCGCTCGGCCTGTCGGTTTTCACCGGTGCCGTGGGCCAGGCGCCGTGGGGCTACCTTTCGACCAATCATCCCGCGCAGGCGCTCGGCTACAGCGCCACCGCCTATGCCGCCGCGGCGCCCTACGCGCTCGACGGCCAGGGCCAGCTGCCGAACAACAATTTCGAGGTCATCGGCCTCTACGCCAATTCGGTCGGCGTGTTGCCCGATGCCGATCCGTCGCTGGTGGTCGCCGACCTGCTGACCAATCCGCGCTATGGCGCCGGGTTTCCCGCGGCGCGGCTCGGCGATCTCGCAACATATCAATCCTATGCGCTGGCTTCCGGCCTGCTGATCTCGCCGGCCTACACCGAGGCGGCGTCGGCGGCCAAGCTGCTCGACGACATCGCCACCTACACCAACAGCGCCTTCGTCTGGTCGTCGGGCTCCCTCACGCTGGTGCCCTATGGCGATGCGCCGCTCTCCGGCAACGGCAAGAGCTACACGCCGCCGGCGGCGCCGCTCTACGACCTGACCGACGACGACTTCTTGCCGAATTCGGGCGCCGGCGGCGCCTCCGCTTCGCTCACCGACGATCCGGTGCTGGTGACGCGCAAGCGGCCGTCCGACGCGCTCAACGACGTCAAGGTCGAATATCTCGACCGCGCCAACCGATACAACACCGCCATCGTCGAGGCCTCGGACCAGGCGATGATCGACGTCTATGGCCTGCGCTTCGACCAGACGCGCCAGGCGCATCTTTTTGCCGATGCGAATGCCGCCAGGCTCTCGGCGCAGCTCGTGCTCCAGCGCCAGGCGATCCGCAACACGTACCAGTTCACGCTCGACCAGCGTTACGTCCTGCTCGATCCGATGGACATCGTGACGCTGACCGACGCGCGTCTCGGCTTGGCGCGGCAATGGGTGCGCATCACCGAGATCACCGAGAACGACGACGGCACGCTGGGCTTCACCGCCGAGGATTATCTCGCCGGCACCGGCGCCGCCGCGAGTTACAGCTTCCAGCAGGGCGCCGGCTATGCGGCGAATTACAATGTTGACCCGGGCGACGCGTTGGCGCCGATCGTGTTCGAGGCGCCGGCGCAGATCGCCTCAAGCGGCCTCGAGGTCTGGCTCGCCACTGCCGGCGGTCCCAACTGGGGCGGCTGCGACGTCTACGTCTCGAGCGACGGCTCGACCTACAAGCTCGCCGGCCGCAAGCACGGCCCGTCGCGCATGGGCGTGCTGACCACGGCGTTTCCGTCGGGATCCGATCCCGACACCGCGGATACGCTCGCCGTCGACCTGTCGGCATCGGCCGGCGCGCTGCTCTCGGGCACCCAGGCGGACGCAGATTTGGGCCACACCTTATGCTGGGTCGATAGTGAGTTTGTTTCGTATGAAACCGCGACCCTGACCGGCGCCAACCGCTACGCGCTGGGCACATATATAAGGCGTGGACTCTACGGCTCGGCGATCGCGAGCCACGCGGCCGGCGCCGGCTTCGCGCGCTTGGACGATTCGATCTTCGCGCTCCCCTACGACAAGGGCCAGATCGGCACGACCGTCCATATCAAGTTGGTGTCGTTCAATCTCTACGGCGGCGGCTTGCAGCAGTTGGCTTCCGTTACCGATTACACCCACACGATCCTGGGCCCGCCGCCGCCCGCCAACGTGACGGGCTTCTCGGCGCAGCAGACCGGCGGCGCCGTCGTGTTCAAGTGGAACGAGGTCGCCGATTTCGCGCTCAAGGGCTACGACATCCTCTATGGCCCGCAGGGCGGCACGATCGCGTCCGCCGCGTTCCTGACCGAGAGCGCGCGCGGCACCGAGATGACCAACGCCGCGGTGCCGCCCGGCACCTGGACCTTTTATATCCGCGCGCGCGACGTCGCCGATCAGTTTTCGGCATCGCCGACGACGGTGGCCCTGGTCGTGACCAATCCGGATCCCGTGATCCTCGACGAACAGTTCTCGCCCGGCTGGGCCGGCACGCTTTTGGGCTTTGTTGCGCATTGGAGCGGCGTGCTGGTGCCGGATTCGACCAAGCTCGCCAGCGCGCACACCGACGCCGAGCTCTTCGAGCAGTTCGTGCCGTTTCCGGTGGCGAGTTCGAGCTTCACCGCCGCGGCGGCCGACACCGGCTTCGACGATTCTTTGCGCGTCTGGGCGGCGATCGCGACTGTGCTCGGCCGCGGCCAGACCGGTACGCCGGAAGCCGGTCTTGCCATCGACACCTGGCTCACCGGCGCCAGCGATCCCGGCACCTTCACCGCCTGGACCATCGGCACGGTGACCATGCGCTATCTGCGCGGCCAGGCCGTCCTGACCAACGTTGCCGGCGCCGTTGCCTGCCTCGCCGGCTTCGAGTTGGTCGCCGACCGCGCACCCAAGATCGAGAACTCCGCCGCCAGCGTCGCGGTCGCGGCCGGCGGAACCGCCATCGTCTTTCCCTCGCCCTATCACCTGCCGCCCAACGTGCAGGCGACGGCGCTGGGAGCGAGCGCGGTGACCGCGACCGCGGCCGACATCGCCACCACCGGCTGCACGCTGCACGTCTTCGATCACACCGGCGCCGACATCGGCGGCAGCGCGAGTTGGATCGCGACGGGCGAGTAACGGCTATCCACTACGGCGATGCGGCGGACACGGCGAAGGTTTGCTGTGCGGGGCTCCACCACCCCCACCCTAACCCTCCCCCCTCGAGGGGGAGGGAATGGGAGGGGGCTTGCCCGGCTCCGTGCCTCCGTGGTGAATTCGAAAGGAAAAAAACGCATGACCGTCGGGCCAAGCGTCCCCGTTTCACCGCTTGATGATCCAGGCGGCGATCGCGTCGAGCGGCGCGTCGAGCGCCCGTGCCAGGCGCAGAACCGCATCGACGCTGCCGGGCTTCTTGCCGGTCTCGATCTCGGTCAGATAGGAGCCGGAAACCGCGGCCTTCGCGGCGAGCGCCTCGCGCGTCAGGCCGCGATGGCGGCGCCAAACCCGTATCGGATGCTCGCCGGCCATCAGCTCGCGCAGTCGTTCGACCGGCAGATAGGCGGCGCGCGCCGCTTTCTTCCCCATGGTCTTTTCGCGCGCCAGCGCTGCGGCGACCGTCGCTCGATCTTCCGCCTCATCGAGCCGGTTGAGCAGCGTTTCGTATTCCGCGCGCGGCAGGGTCACGGTGTCGCTTTCTCTCATCGATAGATCTCCCTTCGGTGTCCGATGGCCTCGACGATGACCACGCCGTCGTCGCGGTCGATACGGCAAACGGCGCGCCAATCGCCGTGCCGGACCCGCACCGCATCCTTCAGGCCCCTGAGCGGCTTTGCGCTCCCGTGCGGCGCAAAGGGGCCGTCGGCAAACGCCGCGAGCTTCGCGACCAACCCGGCCCGCTCCCGCTTCGGCATGAGGGCGACCGACTTGAGCGCGGCGGGCGAGAGGATCAATCGCACGCGCGCATTGTCGCCGATAGCGACAATGCGGGTCAAGCGAAATTGTCGCTATTGGCGACAGACGGCCGGCGGGCGGCGTCGACCGAACCGTGGCCGAGGAGTGATCGCGATCGGCGAGGAGCAAACACGCCGCTTGAATAATCGAGTGCCGTCATCGCCGGGCTTGTTCCGGCGATCCACGTCTTGACGGCGTTCGACGAACGCGTGGATGCCCGGATCAAGTCCGGGCATGACGCAGAAAAGGAGTGCCATGACCGTCGGCCAATTCCTGCAAACCAATTACACGACCCAGACCGGCACGGCCTATCCCTTGGCGATCGACGCCGACTGGGTGGTGGCATCGCGGCTCATCGACACCTTCGCGCCGCACGCCAATGCTTCGCCGAACATGACCGTCGCGCTCGACGCCGGCCACCTGTTCAACGGCACGACGCTCATCGAGATCGCGGCGCAAACAACGCCGACCTTTGCCGCACCGGTTTCGAACCCGCGCATCGACCGCGTGGTGGTCGACCGCGCGAGCGGCGCGGTCTCCGTCGTCACCGGCACGGAAGCCGCGTCGCCCGTGCCGCCCGCCATTCCGGCCGGCAAGGCGCCAGTGGCGCAGGTGCTGCTCCAGACCACGTCGACCGCCGTGACGAATTCCATGCTGACCGACGAGCGCGATCTGGGCGCGCTCGGCCTCGCCTCGGGCGCTTACACGACCGTGGGCACCGCGGCGACGCAGAACGTCGGCACCGCAGCCGGCGACGTCGTGCAGCTCGACGGCAGCGGCCGGCTGCCGGCGGTCGACGGCTCGCAGCTCACCGGTTTGTCCGCGGTGCCGTCCGGCGTCGTCGCGCCGTTCGCCGGTGCGAGCTCACCCTCGGGCTGGCTCCTGTGCTACGGCCAGGCGGTCAGCCGCACCACCTATGCCACGCTGTTCACGGCGATCGGCACGAATTTCGGCGCCGGCGACGGCTCGACGACGTTCAACCTGCCCGATCTGCGCGGTCGCGCGGTGTTCGGCGTCGACGCGATGGGCGGCACGGCGGCGAACCGGCTCGGCTCGGGCGCCACCGGCGGCGTTACTGGCACGGCGTCGCTCGGCGCCTCCGGCGGCGAGCAGAAGCACACGTTGACGACCGGCGAAATCCCGTCAGGACTCGGCACCTTCGTCACCAACGTTTCCCAGGCTAACGATGGGTGGCAGGGCGGGGGCCCCGGCACGATCTCGACGACGACAGGAACGGCTGGAGGCGGCGGCGGCACACACAACAACACGCCTCCGGCGCTCGTCCTCAACTACATCATCAAGACGTGATGCGGATGCGGTCAGCGGCAAAAGAGGTCGTCGAAGCCGCCGAAGCTCTTGACGAGGCGATAGCCGCGCTGCGCCATGTGCCGGCGCAGCCTGTCGTCGCGCGCGTTATTCTCCATCGACACCGCTGCCACGCTGAAAGCGGCGAAGTCGAAGTCACGCACGATCTTCCACTCGGAGCCTTCGGTGTCGATCGACAGGTAATCGACGCGCGCCAGGCCGTGCGCGGTCAGGATCTCGCGCAGCGTCCGCACCGCAACCTTATAGGTCGCCATGTTGTGGCCGTGGTCGCGGATCAGCCGCGCATGTCGTTCGTCGAAATTGGCCTTGAGCCCGCTATACATCCGCTCATAGGGCTCCGGCATTTCGACCTCGACGAAGGTCGCCGCGCCGGCGCAGTCGGCCACGGCGCAGTTGATGCAGATTGCCGACCGGCTGGCCTTCAGCTTCTCGAAGGCTGCTGGAATCGGCTCGATGCAGACGCCGCGCCAACCGCGCCGCTCGAGCAGCAGAGTGTTCGAGTAGGTAACGCCGTCATAGGCGCCGACATCGACAAAGATGCCGGGCTCGGCACGGCCTTTGAAAAGGGTCTCATACACGAAGCGGTCCTGCCCGTGCTGCGAGAACGACTGGATTTCTCCGGCATCTGCCATCGCCGCGTAGCTTGCCACGCCGCATGAGCCGCGGCCAAGGGTGAGCCTGCAATCCGAAAGATACCGGATGTTGGAGAATGCGAAGCACGCCGGCGCCGTCGCGCCGGCCGCCTATGCCAAGGGCGAGGCGGCGCTCGGCGCGGCCGTCGCCTCGGTCCCGTTCTGGGTCGATTGGCTGCACGCCGGCCTCTCCTGGTTCACGCTGATCTGCGGCGCGATCATCGGTGCGCACGGCGTCTGGCGCATCGTCTGCCGCTACCGCCAGAAGCCGTGACCCCTGTGACCGCCTTACCGGCATCAGGCCTTTTCTTCCCGCACCTTGGAGGCTCGAATTTGCGGCAACACCTTCTCATGCCACTCGAGGATCATCCGCCGTCGCTCCACTTGCTGCCGGGCCATTCGTTCGTTCTCGGCCGCATCCCAGAAGGCGCGCGGCAACCGCGCGCGCAAGGTGCGGTTGACGTACACGGGATAGAACCACGCCAGGGCGCCGTTCGCGCGGTTGATCTGCGTCAGGTCGAAGAGGTGGAAGCCGGCGCCGGTGAGCGCCTGGTCGATGGCATGGCAGTCGTCGACATCGGCTTCGCAAATCACCACGTCGGTTTTCGCCAGGACCTTCGGAGCGCCGCGCAGCGCCGCAACTTCCGCGCCTTGGATGTCGAGCTTGACCAGATAGGGCGGCGGCAGCGCGAATTCGGCGGCGACCTCGTCGAGCGTGACGGCCTGCACTTGCGCCGTGCCGGTCGCGGCATCGTTGAGCCGTTCCCAATAGGGGTCGCCGGGCGGGCGCACCGAACTCCAGGCCGGATCGAGCGAAGACGTGATCTCGATCTCGCCGCTGCGATCGGCGACGGCGGCGGTCAAAAAGTGACCGCCGACGGCGTCGCGCACGCGCGCGAGATGGTCGGCGTAGCCGGCGTTGGCGTCGATATTCATGGCGACGGCGCCGTCGAACAGTCCCATGACGTAATGCTGGACGAAGAAATTGCCCTCGGCGCATCCGGCATCGATGACGGAGCCGTAACGCACGCCCTGCTGCGCCAGCACGGCGAGCGACGCGCTATAGGTTCCCAGCTTTATTTCGGCCATGGCGGCGCAGGATGCCACGCGCCGTGACCCGCCGCCAGCGCGCACACCGTTCGATGCCCGTGCAGCCCTTCGCAGCGCGGAGCATCCGGTGAGCGACGATCCGGTCTTCGATGCCGCCGTCGGCGTCGTGCTGGCGCACGAGGGCGGCTTCCAGAACGACGAGGGTGACCCGGGCAACTGGACAGGCGGCATCGTCGGCGCGGGCGCGCTGGTCGGAACGAAATATGGCATCTCGGCCGCGTCGTATCCGAACCTCGACATCGCGAATCTCAGCGCGGACGAGGCGTGCGCGATCTACCGGCGCGACTGGTGGGACCGGCTCGGCCTGGCGCGGTTGCCGGCGCCGCTTGGCGCAAAGCTGCTCGACGCCGCGGTCAATCTCGGCGCCAATCCCGCGATCGCCTGTCTCCAGCGTGCATTGCGCGCCAACGGCCGCAGTGTCGCCGAGGGTGGCGTGCTCGGTCCCGAAACCATTGCCGCCGCGCAAGCGGCACCGGTGGAAGGCGTGCTCGCCGCGTTGCGCGAGGCGCTCGCCGGCCATTACCGGCTGATCGCCGCGCGTCATCCGGAGCGCGAACGCTATCTCGCCGGCTGGCTCGCGCGCGCCTATTCGTGATCGCGTGCCTCCTCACCCGGCTTTGGGTAAGGCTCGCCTGTCGCGCTCGCTAACCCAAGGCAACCCTCTCCCCCGACTTCGGGGGAGAGGGAAGGGTGAGGGGGCGGTGCCGCGCTGTCAATTTTAGCGACTGGATTTTCATGCACACCGCCATCGTCGCCGCGGCGCTCGCGCTCTGCGCCGCGGTGTTTCTTCTTGCCACCGTCAACAGCGAGTGAAACGGAGGACCCCATGACCAACATCGAAACCGCTGCCAAGCAGGACTTGGCATCCGCGCGTACCGGCATCCGCGCCTGGATGGCGAATCATCCCTTCCGCTGGGGCGCGATCGCCGGTGCCGCGGGCGCGCTCGCCGTCGTGCTGATCCGCATCGCGCTGTGAGGGCGCCATGGCTTTCGGCATCGACGACCTCATCGGCAACGTCCTCGGCATCGTCAACAAGTTCATTCCCGATCCGGTGCAACGCGCCCAGGCCGAAAGCGAGCTGCGCGCCTCGCTGGTCAGCTGGGATTCGGCGCAGGACCAAATCAATACGGCGGAAGCGGCGAGCCCGTCGCTCTTCGTCGCCGGCTGGCGGCCCTTCATCGGCTGGTGCTGCGGCGGTGCGCTCGCCTACCAGTATCTGCTGGTGCCGCTCGCGCTCTGGGCGACGAGCTGGTCGGGCTACGCGTTCCCGTCGCCGCCGGCTCTCGACGATACGCTGTGGCAGCTGATGTTCGGCATGCTCGGCATGGGCGGTTTGCGCACCTACGAAAAAATTCGCGGCGTCACCGGCACGCATTGAACGCGGCCACCTGGTTTCTTCTCCGTCATGCCGTCCCCGGGCTACGCTTGCGAACGCCGTGTGGTTCTTATCCCGGGGGTCTTCCGGCGATCCACGTCGTTCCTTTTCGTCATTTCCGCGCAAGCGGAATCCGGGCACGCGCCGTGCGACGGCCCTGGGTCCCCGCTCTCCGCCTGCGCGGGGACAAGCTTCGCGGTGGCGACGGCGAAAGAGTGCGCACGCCTGCCATCTTGGTTTTGCTGATGACTTGACGGCGCGGTCGCGATAGACCCTCTGCCCGAAGAGAGGGCAGGTCATGGCCATGTCGGCCACGCGCGCGGCGGTGTCGCCGCCGCCATTCACCCATCGCGAGATTCTCGAAGTCCTGTCGGGCGCGCTCATCGGCCTGCTGCTCGCCGCGCTCGACCAGACCGTTGTGGTCACGGCGCTGCCCGCGATCGCCGACGAGCTCAACGGGCTCCAGCACCTGTCGTGGATCGTCACCGCCTATCTGCTGACCTCCACGGCCTCGACGCCGATCTACGGCAAGCTCAGCGATCTCTATGGCCGCCGGCGGCTCATCGTCATCGGCATCGGCATCTTCGTCGCCGCTTCGGCGTTCTGCGCCCTGGCGCAGAGCATGGGGCAGCTCATCGCCGCGCGCGCGCTCCAGGGCATCGGCGGCGGCGGCCTCATCAGCATGGCGCAGGCGATCATCGCCGACGTCATCGCGCCGCGTGAGCGCGGCCGCTATCAGGTCTACATGAGCGGCATTTGGGCGCTGGCCAGCGTCGGCGGCCCGGTGCTCGGCGGCGTCTTCGTCGAATATCTCTCGTGGCGCTGGGTGTTCTGGATCAACCTGCCGATCGGCGCGCTCGGCCTGGTGCTGTGCTGGCGGGCGCTTAAGCGCCTGCCGGTGCGCGGCGGCTATCCGCGCATCGATTATCTCGGCGCCGCGATCCTCATCCCCGGCGTGGTTGCGCTCCTGCTCGTCGCCAGCTGGGGCGGCGTCGAATTCCCCTGGACGTCCGCGCCGATCCTCGGCCTCGCCGCCGCCGGCATCCTGCTCCTCGTCGCCTTCGCGCTGCAGGAGATGCGCGCGCCCGAGCCGCTGCTGCCGCCCCGCCTGCTGCTCGATCCCGTCATCCTCATGGCCAACCTGATTGGCTTCGTCGTCTCGGCCGGCATGTTCGGCGCGGTCGTCCTGCTGCCGGTGTTCCTGCAGCTCGTGCTCGGCCGTGGCGCAGGCGACACCGGCCTGCTGCTGATCCCGCTGATGGGCGGCACCGTCCTCGGCGCCTATCCCACCGGCCAGTGGATGCGCATCACCGGCCGCTACAAGAAAGCACCGCTGCTGACGCTCTCGGGTGCGGTGATCGCCTTCGTCGTCCTCGTCTTTGCCGGCAGCACGACGCCGCCGTGGCTCGTGGCGATCTTCATCGGCCTGCTCGGCATCGGCATCGGCGGCGCCATGCCGGCGACGCTGGTCGCGGCGCAGAATGCGGCCGAGGCGCGCGACATCGGCGCCGCTACCGCCAGCGTCGCGTTCTTCCGCTCGCTCGGCGGCTCGTTCGGTGCGGCGTTTTTGTGGTCGGTCCTGCTCGCGGCGCTCGACTCGCGCCTGGCGCAGGCTGGCGCCGGCGGCATGGCCGGCGAGCTGTTACGCAGCGGCGCGGCCGCGACGGCGATCGATCCGGCGCTGCGCGCGGCGTTGCCGGGCGCCTTGTTGCACGGCTTCCGCCTCGCCTTCGCGTTCGGCGCGGCGATCATGGCGGCGTCGCTCGCGCTGACGCTGCTGTGGAAGGAGATTCCCTTGCGCGGCAACGTCGCGCGAACCGAGCCGGCGGCGGAGCTTTAGGACACGATGATTGAGGTCGGCCGGCGACGCCCCTCGCCCCCTGAAAAGGGGGAGAGGGCAGGGTGAGGGGGCGTCGATGACCGCGTCAGGTCTCGGCGGTGGCGAGCGCCGGCCGCTTCTGTGACGGCGTCCGGCCGACGCCGACGCGCAGGCTGAGCAGCGCCGCGACCATGCACAGCGCGCCGGCGCTGAAGAACGCGGCGTTGTAGGTGCCGAGCTCGACGTGGAGCAATCCGCTGCCGTAGGCCGCGGCGGCCGAGCCGAGCTGGTGCATCACCATGATCCAGCCGTACATCATGCCTGCGTTCTGCGCGCCGAAGGCGTTGGCGGCGAGCCGCACGGTCGGCGGCACGGTCGCAACCCAGTCGAGGCCATAGAAGATGCCGAACAGCGTCAGGCCCCAGAACGACAGATCGAAGGCATAGGGCAGGAACAGCAGCGACACGCCCCTGAGCGCGTAATACCAGAACAGCAGGTAACGGCTGTCGTAGCGATCGGTGAGCCAGCCCGACGCCGTCGTGCCGATGAAGTTGAACACGCCCATGAAGGCGAGGATGCCCGCCGCCGCCGTTTCGGGAATGCCGTGATCGACGCAGGCGGGAATGAAATGCGTACCGATCAGGCCGATGGTGCTGGCGCCGCAGACGAAGAACCCGCCCGACAGCAGCCAGAAGTCGCGATGGCCGATGCCCTGGCCGAGCCCCGCCATCGCCGCCGCGAACGGATTGATCCGCGCCGGTATCACATGCGGCGGATCGTTCGCCGCCGCGCCATAGGGGCGCAATCCCACGTCCGATGGATGATCGCGCATCAGCAGCCAGGCGAGCGGAATGGTCGCGACCACGATGGCGCTGCCGAGGAACACGGCCTCGCGCCAACCGAAATGCGTCACGACCTCCGCGAGCAGCGGCAGGAAGACGAGCTGCCCGGCCGCGGTGCTGCCGGTGAGGAAGCCCATGACCACGCCGCGGCGCGCGACGAACCAGCGGTTGGCGACGACCGCGGCCATCACCATCGCCGCCGCGCCGGTGCCGCTGCCGAGCGCCACGCCCCACAGCGGCCATAGATTCCACGGCGCGGTGATGAACGGCGTGAAGCCGATGCCGATGAGCATCAGCAGCAGCGCGCCGACCAGGGTCTTGCGCAGGCCGAAGCGGTCGATGCAGCCGGCGGAGAACGGACCGACCAGGCCGTAGAGCAAAAGCTGGATCGCGATCGCCAGCGAGATGGTCGCGCGGCTCCAGCCGAACTCGCTTTCGAGCGGCACGATCAGCACCGTCGGCGCCGAGCGCATGCCCGCCGCGACCATGAGCGCGACGAAGCTCATGCCGACGACGACCCAGCCGTAATGGATCTTGGTCCGCCCGGTTTGCGCCTGCGCCTCGGCCATTTCCGTCCCCTTCGATAACGAAGCTTACCGGTCGGACGCGTTTCACGCCACGCCCGCCGCGCGCATGCCTGTCCCCTGCGAACGCGGGGGCCGGCGTCGCGGTCGGTTCCTTCCCGCAAATTTTTCGGAGCTGGCGATGCCGGATGTCGCATTTGTCCGCGCGTTCAGCCTATCGCCGCGCGGCGACCGGTTTGGCGTCGCCTGCGACGCCGATGGTGCGTTCGTTGGTCCGGTGCCGCTGCTCGAGCGCAGTGTGGACCGCTTTGGCCGCATCGCATGGCGGCCGCGGCCGATCGATTCGATCAATCTCGACCTGGGTTTTTGCTACGGCTTGCCCGTCGATGTCGCGGCCAAGGTCGGCGGTCTCGCGGCGATTGCCAACGCGCTCAAAGACGGCGCGCTGCTGCGCGCTCAGATCGCCACGCTCCATCTCCAACTTCCCGATCTGCCGCGGATCGACGAGGGCACGCGCTGGCATGAGCGGCGCGTTGCGCTCGCCAAGGCGCTCCGGTGGAGTGGCCTCCTCAAGGCCGATTGGGATCCTGATAGGCACCCGCGATGGCCGGCAGGCGATTCCGAAGGGCGTGGTGGTGAATTTGCGCCGGTGGATGCTTTCGAAGATGAATCGACCTCGGGTCGCCATGCTCCTGGCGCAGCTGGCAATAACGCCAGCCCTGTTAGCCCAACCGAAGTAAGCGCGAATGATCGTCGCAGAGAGTGTATCGACCGGTGTTACGAGATACTGAATCGACCTAAGCCGCGTGGAAACAGTTGGAGCGATCTAAATGCTAATGCATTCTGGAGATGCGTAGCCGAATGCGAGGAGGAGGCAGGATGACGATGGTCCCCCAAAAAAGCGAGGATTTGGCAAGGCATGTTTCAAACGTAGCATATAGTCTGGCAGGCGCTCTCGAAGACCTACGCTCGTTCCTGAAATTTCACTGTAACCCGGCCGAGTTTAAGGCCTGGGATGCAGCAATCACGTCCGTCGAAACCCAGATCACTGAGGGTTTGTTGCACCGAGCTTATGCAAATCATCCCACACTGAAAGCAGATATCGATGAACGGATTCGGGGCTTTGGCGAATTCGTTCTCGGCTAGAGAGAATCGATGGACAAACGATTGGCTAAGCACGTTGCCATGACCGCCTGGCAAAGCTTTGGCCGCTTGGAACGTTTGATCCCGCTCATCAAGGATCACTGTGACAAGGCTGAATTCGATATTTATTTGAAAGGGATCGCGTCGGCAGGAACAGCAATCAATCATGAAATCTTGAAGCGGATATTTTCCGAGCACCCCGACCTCGAAGCGGACATCGAAACGAAGGTCAAAAAATATCAAAAGTGGATATAGGTCGGCTTCGCGCGCGTGGTCGACGGTTGCCAACTCGCCGCACGCGGGAATGCGCTTGACCCCATCGTCCGCGCGGCTTGGGATCGTTCGGAGAAAGGTGGTCCCATGGCAAAGCGGGCCGCTCCGACCACGCAATCGCCGGCGACAAAACCGGCAAGTCTGAAGACGGGGCGATGAAACTGAAAATGGCAGCGCCGGCTGTCGGCGTCGCCGCCCGCCCCAAGCCGCCTAAGACAGCCCGACGCTTTGTGGTATACCATCGCGACCGAAGGCGTGCTATGACGCCGGCCTCCGGGATCAGTCCGTAGGGCGAACCGTCCCGGAGCAGGTTGATCCGGTACCTTTCCCTTTTCTCTGAAAGGGTTGATGTCCGGCGGCTTGGGGTATTCAAAGACGCCCTATTGAAGGCGGGGGCTTCGCCGGGTCTGGCCGTTCCAAGAGCCGGACCGGGAGGGCGGAACATTTGACGAGGGCAGGAACCATGGACTCTCAATCAACCGCGATGACCGACGGCTTCCACCTGGTGGTGGACGCGCTGAAACTGAACGGCATCGACACGATTTACTGCGTTGCCGGCATTCCGGTCACCGACCTCTTGCGCCTGGCGCAGGCCGAGGGCATCCGGGTCTACGGTTTCCGGCATGAGCAGAACGCCGGCAACGCCGCCGCCATCGCCGGCTTCCTGACCCAGAAGCCCGGCATCTGCATGACGGTCTCCGCGCCGGGCTTCCTCAACGGCCTCGTCGCCCTCGCCAACGCCACCACCAACTGCTTCCCGATGATCCTGGTCAGCGGCTCGAGCGACCGCGCGATCGTCGACCTCGAGCAGGGCGACTACGAGGAAATGGACCAGATGGCGGCGGCGAAGCCCTTCGCCAAGGCCTCGTTCCGCGTCAACCGGGTCGAGGACATCGGCATCGGCTTTGCGCGCGCGATCCACGCCGCGGCGTCGGGCAGGCCCGGCGGCGTCTATCTCGACCTGCCGGCGGCGGTGCTCGGCTCGACGCTCGAGCTTTCGGCCGCCAAGAAGTCGCTGATCAAGGTCGTCGATCCGGCGCCCGCTTCGATCCCGTCGCCCCAATCGATCGCCCGTGCGCTCGATCTGCTGGCCAAGGCCGAGCGGCCGCTCATCCTGCTCGGCAAGGGCGCGGCTTACGCCCAGGCCGACAAGGACATCCGCGCCTTCGTCGAGAAGACCGCCATTCCATTCCTGCCGATGTCGATGGCCAAGGGCCTGCTGCCCGACGACCATGCGCAATCGGCGGCCGCGGCGCGCTCGTACGTGCTCAAGAACGCCGACGTCGTCATGCTCGTCGGTGCGCGCCTCAACTGGCTGTTGTCGCACGGCAAGCCGCCGACCTGGGCGGAGAGCACGCGCTTCGTCCAGGTCGACGTCGCCGCCAACGAGATCGACAGCAACCGGCCGATCGAGGCGCCGGTCGTCGCCGACATCAAGTCGGCCATGGCGGCGTTCCTCGCTGCGCTCAAGCCCGGCCAGATCAAGCCGTCGGCCGCGTGGCTCGGCAGCGTCGCGGAGCAGAAGCAGAAGAACGTCGAGAAGATGGCGGCGCGGCTCAACGCCGATCCGACGCCGATGAACTTCTCCAGCGCCTTGCGCGCCGTGCGCAGCGCCCTCAGCAACCGGCCGGACGTCTACGTCGTCAACGAAGGCGCCAACACGCTCGACTTCGGCCGCAACATTCTCGACATGAAGGAGCCGCGGCACCGGCTCGACAGCGGCACCTGGGGCGTCATGGGCATCGGCATGGGCTATGCCGTCGGCGCCGCCACGGTCAGCGGCAAGCCGGTGGTCGCCGTCGAAGGCGACAGCGCCTTCGGCTTCTGCGGCATGGAGATCGAGACCATCTGCCGCTACAAGCTGCCGGTCGTCACCGTGATCTTCAACAACAACGGCATCTATCGCGGCGACAAGCCGGGCACGCCGCCGTCGCCGACGGGCCTGCTGGCGAACGCGCGCTACGACAGGATGATCGAGGCCTTCGGCGGCAAGGGATATCACGTCGAGAAGACGGCAGACCTGCAGAAAGCCATCACCGACGCGCTCGCCGCCGGCAAGCCGGCGCTGATCAACGCCGTCATCGATCCGACCGCGGGCACCGAGAGCGGCCACATCCAGAGCCTCAATCCCAAGAGCGCGCTCGCCAAACAGCCGAGCTGACGTGCTTTGCTGAAATGGAGTCATCACTCCGTCGTCGTTCCCGCGTAAGCGGGAACCCAGGGCCTCCGCCAGATTTGATCTGGGGCAAGCGACGTGCGGTCGCTCCTGGGCCCCCGCTTTCGCGGGAGCGACGGTCAGGTTTTTCGGCCGCGCCCTACCGCCGTTTCGTCCGCTTGGTTGGCGCCGCGGCCAGCGGATCGTCCGGCCACGGATGCCGCGGATAGCGGCCGCGCATCTCACCGCGCACCTGCGCATAGGCATTGCGCCAGAAGCCGGCGAGGTCCTGCGTCACGGCGAGCGGTCGTCCCGCTGGCGACAGCAGGTGAATCAGCAGCTTGACCCGGCCGTCCGCTACCGCCGGACTTTCGCGCGCGCCGAACATCTCCTGTAATTTGACCGCCAGCACCGGCGTCGCGCCGGCATAGTCGATGGCGACGCGCGAGCCGCTCGGCGCGGTGACGTGCGTTGGCGCCAGGCGGTCGAGCGCGCGGCGCTGCTCGTAGGGCAGGCGCGCGGCCAGGATCTCCGCCAAGTCCAGCCCGGCCAACTGCGCGCGCCGCGTGACGCCCGACAGATAGGGCGCCAGCCAATCGTCGAGGCTCGCCAATAGCGCGTCGTCCGACCAGTCCGGCCACGCGTCGCTGTCGAGCCGGCGCAGGAACGCGACCCGCGCGCGCAAATTCTTCGCGTCCTTGCTCCACGGCAGCGCGCCGATGCCGAGCGCGCGAACTCCCTCCGCCATCGCCGCCGCCACCCGCGCCGGATCGGGCTTGGCCAGCGGCTTGTCCTCGAGCACCAGCGCGCCCAGCATTGCCCGCCGCCGCGCCAGCACGGCTTCCGCGCGCGCCTCCCAGGCGATCGTCTCCGCGGTCGCGATCAAATCCCCGAAATCATCCTCGATCTCGCCGCGCGTCAGCTTCGCGGCGAGAAAGATGCGCGCGTTGCGCTGCGCCGCATCGAGATCGGCCACGGCGAGAAATTCCGCGCCCGCCAGCGGATCGCTCGCCGGCAATTCCGCGCCCTTGCCGTTGGCGAGCAGGAACTGGCCCGCCGCGTCCGGCCGTTTCTGCGCCACGCGGTCGGGATAGGCCAAGGCCAGCAGTCGTCCGGTTTCGCGCGCGTCGAAGCCGTCGCCGCGAATGCCGAGGCGCCGGCGCAGCTGCCGCGCCGCGTCGCGCGCGCGCTCGAGCCCGCCGCGGTCGAGCGTCATTCCCGCCGGCAGGTGTTTGGCCGCGCCGCGCTCGGCCATGAGCTCGACGCGCAGGCGGAAATCGGCGTCGCGCGAAGCCGGCCCGGCGCGCAGCACGTCGCGCTCCATCAGCAGCGCCGCGATGGCGCAGGCCAGCGCGCCGCTGCCGCGCTCCTTCCCCCGCAAGACCATGTGCGCCAGCCGCGGATGCAGGCCGAGTCCGGCCATCGCCTTGCCGTGCGCCGTGATCTTGTTCGCCGCATCGAGCGCGCCGAGCTCGCGCAGCAGGTTTTGCGCTTCGGCATAGGCGGCCTCGGGAGGCGGATCGAGGAACGCGAGATCGCGCGGATCGGCCGCGCCCCATTGCGCCAGCGCCAACGCCAAGGGCGCGAGATCGGCTTGCAGAATCTCCGGCGCGTTATAGGGCGCGAGCTGCATCTCCTCACGCTCGGGCCACAACCGATACGCCGCGCCCGGCTCGAGCCTTCCGGCGCGGCCGCTGCGCTGCTTGGCCGAAGCCTGCGACACCCGCAGCGTGACCAGGCGCGTCATGCCGCTCGCCGGATCGAAGCGCGGCGCGCGCATCAGGCCGCCATCGATCACCACGCGGATGCCTTCGATAGTGAGACTCGTCTCGGCGATCGAGGTGGCGAGCACCACCTTGCGGCGGCCCGGCGGTGCCGGCTGGATCGCCGCGTCCTGCGCCGTCGGCGGCAAATCGCCATAGAGCGGCGCGACTGTGACGTCCTCCGGCAGATCTCCCTCTTCGAGCAAGCGCGCGACGCGCCGGATCTCGGCGCGGCCGGGCAGGAAGACGAGCACGCTGCCGCTGTCGTCGGCGAGCGCGCGGCGCACGGCCGTCGCGACCGCGGCCTCGAAGCGCTCGGGCGCCGGCCGGTCGAGATGCCGCACATCCACCGGAAACATCTTGCCCTGGCTCACGATCACCGGCGCGTCGCCGAGCAGCGCCGCGACCTTCTCCCCGTCCAGCGTCGCCGACATCACCAGCAGCCGCAGGTCGGCCCGCAAATGCCGCCGCCCCTCGAGCGCCAGCGCCAGGCCGAGATCGGCTTCGAGGCTGCGCTCGTGGAACTCGTCGAAGATGAGGCCGCCCACGCCGGGAAGATCCGGATCGGCCTCGATCATGCGCGGCAAAATGCCCTCGGTCAGCACCTCGATCCGCGTCTTCGGTCCGACGCGGCTTTCGAGCCGGGTGCGGAAGCCGACGGTCGCGCCGGCGTTCTCGCCCAAGAGCGCCGCCATGCGCCGCGCCGCCGCGCGCGTCGCCAGCCGCCGCGGCTCCAGCATCAGGAGCTTGCGGCCTTGGAGCCACGGCGCGTCGAGCAAGGCGAGCGGCACCAGCGTCGTCTTGCCGGCGCCGGGCGGCGCTTCCAGCACCGCGACGCCGCGCGCCGCCAGCGCCGCCGTCAGAGCCGGGAGGGCTCCGGCGACGGGCAAACCGCGCGCTGCCGCGGCGAGGTCGATGCGCGACGTCAAAGCCCGGTGACGAATTTTGCCATCACGATGATGATCGCGACCTGCATCGCGCCCTGCAGCGCCGTGTGGTGCACGTAGCGGCGCATCAGGCGCCTGATCCGCTCGGCGTCCGGTTGCGGCTTCTGCAGCTCGAGGCAGACCAGGACGTTGGTCGGCGTCAGGATGCCGAGGCCCTGGACGGTCAGGATCGCGATGATGATCAGCGCGGCGTCGACCCAGAGGTGCGCGGGATAAGCGACGTCGAGAAAGCCGAGCTGCTTCGCCAGGAAATACCCGGCCGTGCCGGTGACGATGGCGAGCGTCGGCATCAGGAACAGCATGCGCGGAACCAGCCGGACGGCGATGGCGCGCCGCGCCGGCACGTCCGCTTGGCGCAGCACCGGCCCGAGCACGAAGCCCATGAAGATGTCGATGCCGGTCCACATCACGCCTGACATGACGTGGACGAAGTTCAGGAACAAGGCGTTGCCGGCGACGATCGCGGCGATCATCGCCGCGAGGGCGAGCGCCACCCAGCGCAGGTTCCACCAGTTGATGAGGGGTATGCCGCCTTCCGCGACGATGCCGGTGGCCGTCATGTGCCGATCATAGCGCAAAGGCCGGCCGTGCAGGAGGGTTGCGGATCAGTTTGATCGCCGGGATGAATGTGGTGCGTCCTTCGACCGCGCGCCTCCGGCGCGCGCTCAGGATGAGGCAATTTTCTTAATGCCATAAAGAAATGTCCTCATGCTGAGCTTGTCGAAGCACGCAGGATGGCGATGCTGTTCTCAAACCGGCCTCTTATTCGCAAGAGGCCGCGCTTGCCGCCAGGGTCTGTGCCCGAGCAACGGACTTGGTGACGCAACCCCTGAATAAAACGCGTCAACGCGAGGGTGGCCCGCGCCAGCGACGTCGACCGGCTTGAATTTTAGGCGAAGCGAGCGGATAATTTTTCCCGTGCCCTGGGGGAGGCCAATGGGCATGTGTTCCATCGAAACATCATTGCGAGCGCGCGCGGCGCGGCTGCCGCAGCCTGCCGTATTCGTCATGCCGGGCGTGGCGCCACCTCAATACCTCGGTGAAAGCCGGTCATGGCGATGAATTCGCCCGGGCGGCAATGGATCTGGGTCCGTGCGCTGCTGGCGCTGTGGCTCTTCCTCGGCCTCGCCGCGGGCGCGGCGGCATTCTCGAACAAGCTCGCGCCCGGCGACCTGCAAACCCTGCGCGACCTTTACGCGCAGGACCTGGCGAATATCGAGCAGGAATACCACCAGTCCGGCCAAGCGTATCGCGAACAGTATGGTTCGCGGCAACCGGGCGCGCAGCCGACGATGATGGATCAGGCCTATCACGACGCGGTCAAGGATTCGGGTGAAAGGTATTTGGCCGGCGATACCCGTCCCACCGAGTTCAACGGGTTGAAAGAGGAGTTTCCCGATCTCGTGAACACCGGCAGCGCGCCCAAGAACATATTCGCGGATCAGGATTGGGCGGCGGATGTCGAGACGTCGAACACGATCGCCCAGCGCTGGCGCGCCCAATACGGTACCGACGCGATCGAGGAACTGCCGCACGGCGCCGGCTTCGTCAATCACGCGACCGATACGACGTTATGGAAGCCCTGCCAGACACCGGCGTGCAAGGATTTCCTCATCACATACGAGGACTCCTTCGGCACCACTGGCGGCAGGTGGTACACCTCGAACGGCAAACTCGCCGGCGAGGTGCAGGACCCCTACGGCTTCGGGCTCGACAATATGAAGAAATTTCTTTTCGCCGATCTCAGTGACGACCTCAAGACCATGGCAAAAAGCGTTTCCAAGGCGGGCAAGCTTGCGGAGATGACCAATGACCCGTCTCTCACCAAGGACGACGTGACCTTCTGGAAACAGGCAAATGCGATCACGAATTACGCGAGGCCCCAGGACCTGATCGACGCCGGCATCTACGACGCGACCGATTCGCCCGACGTCCGGCGGCAGAAGCTTCAGGCATGGCGCGATATGGAGCATGAAAAAATGGACGATGCGCTGCAAAAACTGGCAGCCAAGGGCGAAGAGCTTCAGCTCAAGCGTCAGCGGCAGTTGAACGAGGATAAGTCTCTGACCGACGAACAACGCCAGAAGATCAAAGACGACATCGACAAGGTGAACGAGACCAATACGAAGGCCGAAGCCGTCAACGAGGAATTGCAACAGAAGCTGCAAGCGAAGGCCGCCGCCGGCGAACGGCCGGGCGCCGCCGGCGAAGGCGAGACGCCGCCGAAGGAGGGCACTGCACCGGCCGTGCCGGGCGAGGACTCAACTTGGGGATGGGCCAAGGCTCAGGAAGCGGGCGCGGGTGCGGCGAGCGGCGCAGTTTCGGCGGCCGTGCTCAGCTTCACGATCTGCCTGGGCGGCGATGCCGGCCAAGCGCTCTGGGACGCTCGCGACGCCGACGTGAACATGAGGATGGTCGCGGGCTGCCTCAAGGATGCGGCGAAAGGCGTGCCGCTGGCCGCCGTTCTCGGTGGCGTCGCGGCTCTAGGCCCGGGCGGCGCCGCCGTGGTCGCTTTGTTCACTGCCTATCAGACCGGGGAGCAGGTGGTGAATTCCGATTTGGTCAAGGCGCTGCAGCAGATGTATGTCAACGAGGGCGGCGCCTCCGACTGGGCGCAACGGCATTTCGACAAGATGACCGCCGAGCAGTTCCGCCGGGAATTGATCGGGATGGAGACGAAGCTCAAGGATTTCGAGGCGGCGAGCGCCGCCGTGATCGCCGCCTGCCAGGCGGCACAGAACAGCAAGAGCGCGAACAACGCGGCACGGGTACAACAACTCGGCGTGAGTTTCGGCAATTCGGGCACCGCGCTGGTCGGCGACATCAAGCGGTTCGCCGCGGCCTTTCCCTCGACGGCCATGTTCCAGAACATCGTCTATACCTGGCGTGGTCGCATTAGCGCCGCCGCGTCGCGCGCCACCAGCGCACCGGCCTGCGTCCGGCTCACCTCGGCGCCGACGACAGCGGCGGTGCCCCCGCCAGCCCCTGCACCGCCGGCCGCGGCGCTCCCCAACGCCGGCGTGTGGAAGTTGACGGCGACAGACGTATCGCCCGGCAAACGCGAGGCGGATCCGCATTCTGAATTAGCGTTCGCCGTGGGTGAAACCGGAGCGTCCCTGCACTGGTTCCTAGCGGACCTTTGGGATTGGCATTTCAACATAACATTTTCAAAACCGCCGCCCACTCTTTCGCCGAATCAGGAATTCGCGATGACGATCACCGCCAAGGCGAGCAACGCCATCTCGACAATTCATCATGGTCAAAAGGTGACTATACTCGTAACGCAGTATGACGTGGGAGGAATCACTTGCGCCGGCTCGAACATTCATGAGACCGCTGTCGGCGATGTCGAATCCAAAGAGGACAAGGACAAGACCGTGCGCGTGCTGTTCGACTCGGCAACCTATCATTGCAAGGTAGCGAAGGAACCTGTCGACCAGTTTGACTTGAGCATCGACGGCAGCATGCCCGATACGAGGAACTTGGTGACGTGGACATATAGGCGCGCCAAGCCGACCACCGCATGGACCCTGACAAACACGACTGTAGATCCCAATAAAAAGGCGGGCCCTCATCTGAGCGACGACAAAGTGCCCGGCGGTCTCCCTCACTTCGAACACACGATCACCATGGGTGAAACGTTCTTTTCCCTGCATAACGTCCTCAACTACGAACCACACCAGAATGATCAACCTTTTGATTTGCGGTTCAATTTCACATTCACGAAACCACCAACCACGCTCTTGCCGAATCAAGAATTCGATTTGACACTTAACGGCAATGCCAGCGGCCGCAGCGCACGGAGCTGGGCAAGCGACCAAAGCGCAACCATGACCTACGCTGCGTCTGGAATCACCTGCACCTATCCGCCTTACGGGAGTTCGCAGGCCGTGGGGGTGCTGAAAAACGACGGCCCGCTCGTGCCGTCGAGTTCGTATACGGTTCATTGCAAAGTGCCATCCGATGCGCCCAACAGGCTTGTGATCCAGGCCTCCGCTCCTGAAGGGGTGGTGGTGCGCTGGGAATACACGCGCGGCGGCATGGCGGCGCCGGCACAGCGATGAATGGCAGCCTTCGAGCCCAGGACGGTAACAAGGCGTCCCAGACGCAGCGACGGTTAAGCTATTTTATAGCGATTGCACTTGCGGGTGCCACGCTGGTATTGGGCTCGAGCGCAGATGCACAAGTGCAACGGGATAGTGCTCCGGCTGCTGCTGCCGACGCAGCCGTGGCGCGCGACCTCACGCTCTACGACGAGGCGTTGCGCATGCATGCCGCGCGCGGCTTGGTTTCCACGGCGGCAGCGGATGCGATGCTGCGCCTGCGCGCCTTGGCGCTGATCAAGAGCGGCGCCACCGACGGGTCGCACCGCGCGCTGCTCGCCTTCCAGCAAACCGAGGCCGACGCCTATTTCCAGTTCATCGACGGCGTCGTCGCGAAGAGCCCGCGCTGGCCGAAGAACGCGCCGGCGCAGGCCTCGCAACAAGAGGCCGCCACGCTGATGGCGAGCGTCCGCCCCGGCTATCAGCAAGCGATCGCCGGGGACGACGACCCGGCCCCCGCCCTTGCCACAGCCTACCGGGTGCTGCGACTCGCCTCGGGCGATCCCAATATCCTTGCCGCCACGACGCCGTTCGACAACCGGGCCACGCGGGTCGCCGCCGCGCTCGCGGCCGCCCACGCACCGCTCCGCGCCCCGCCCGGCGGCTCGATCGGGATTTCGATCAGGGATAGCACCGTCGCCGGCAAGCGGGTCGTCTCGATCGTGGCGGTTCATCCCGGCTCGGCGGGCGCCGCGGCAGGCCTTCACGTCGGCGACGTCATTGTCAGCTTGGAGCGCAAGCCCGTCGTGGGGGCGCATGCGCTCCATCAGTCTATACAAGCGTTGCAGCCCGGTCGGATCGTGGCTTTGGGTGTGGTGCGCGCAGGCAAGCCGCTGAACGTCTGGGTAAAGCTCGGTGCGGCTCTTCCCGCGGCAGCGGCGCCGCTGGCGCTACGTCGCTTCGAGAATCCGATGGTGCAAGGCGTGGCGCTCGACGGGTGTCAAAGCTGGGCGAAAAATTGCGGCCAGCCGGCGGCCGATGCCTTCTGCCGCTTGCAGGGTTTCGCCGCCGCAACCGAGTTCACGGTGCGGAAAAACGCGCCGCCGACGCGCGTGATCGGGTCAGGCCAGATTTGTAATCAGGCGTTCTGTGGTCGTATCGCTTCCGTGACGTGCCGCGGAACCGCGCCTGCGGCGAGGTAGGATTGCATGGAGTTATCCATGGTCGCATCGCAAGGATCGAGACACAAAAAGGGGGTCGCGTCGTCACGCTTGGCGGCAATAGCAATTGCGGCCGTCATCGCCGCGGGCGCTGCCGGGCTCGCTCGCGCGGAGAGCTTGGCGCAAGCCCGGACCGGCAATGCCTGGGCGTGCCGTAAAGATCGGATCGATTACCAGGAGGCTGGAAAGGCGGTGCCCCGCAATGACCTGTCGGTCGGCGACACAAGCGTCATCGTGCCCGCATATAAAGATCCCTCGGGTACGGTTTACCCGGCGGCGCGCGTCATCTTCACGCCGCCTGCTGCGCGCTATGTCGTCGGCGAACTGGTCGTGCTCGCGCTGACGGTCGAGGGCGGAAAGGGGGAAAATATCACGCCGACCATCAAGGGATTTTCGCAAGGAAGCGCGGTGTGGCTCGCGAAAGAGATTGGCGGCAGCAACATGATGGGCAGTGCCGACTATGACCAGAGACATTCGCGGGTCTCCTTTGCGTTCCGGCCCAAGGCGCAGCAAGGCGTGGATGTCGTCGAGGGAATCCCGATCCCACCGCTCAAGCACGCGGCAGGCGTCGTGGGTCTCGTCTTGTGGGCCGGAGGCGAGGCGCGAACGGTCACGATCACATGGATATGCCGGCCGGAATAGCACGCGCAATCCGCCGACCGGTCAATAGCTGATGGTGATCGCAACGTGGCCGAACTCCCCGTGTCCGGGAGTGCCCGGGAGCTGGCGGAGCTGCCAGCCGTAATCGAGCCGAAGATTGAAGTAGCGCACGACGGCGAAGCGAAGACCCATGCCGATACTCGCCAACTGGGTGCTGGTCCGCGTGCCCGGAGCGATCTGTTTATCGTGCACGCTGCCGTAATCCCAGAAGGCGACGAGCTGGCTCTGATCCCCGAAGTTGCCTTGCCGGAGGGCGCGGGACAGGCTGAAAGGCGGCGAGCGCAATTCCTCGCTGACGAGAACGCCGATAGAACCGGTGGCGGCCTGCTCGTCGTAGCCGCGTACGCTGTCGACGCCGCCAGCGCTGAGTTGCTCACTCGGCAGCAGGTTGCGGTCGGAGATTTGTCCCACCACCCGCATCACCCAGCTTGCGTCCCATGGCAATCGCGTGGTGCGGGTCAGCTTGAGCAAGTCGTAGGCGTATTTCGCCTTGGCGTAGGCATTCGATTGCGCCTGATACAACGCATCCTTGTCGTGGGAGGTGAGGTTGCCCGGGCTGTAGACGAAGGTGTTTCCCACGGCCGTCTGACCGAATTTGTCGGTCACCGTCGCATTGTAGACCAGCGGGAACTGGTTGATCTCCGACGTGACGTTGGAAACCTGGACGCCGCCGAACTGCAGATTGTTGTTACTGGACTTGAAATCATAGCCGACCTGGATCTCGTGAACCGTGTGCGGCAGCGCAGGCAGAGGCACGATATAGCGCGCGCTCGCCTGCAGGTTGGTCCCGGTTTCGCCCAGATCGGGGCCGAGACGCGGCACGGCCTGGCTGTAATAGCCGAAGAATTGAAGCCTGTCGCGCCACGGCAGCGGCGCGAGGTAGTTCACCGAATGCGCAAGGTAACTCGGGTTGTCTTTGCGGCCGGGAATTTTCTCGCGGTTGTGCCAGAAATCGTCGCTCGAGGTGAACTGATAGGAAAACTGGTGGTCGAGCCACAGGGCGTTGCCCCAGTTGAATCCCAGGTTCCATCGGTCGCGTCCGGTGATCGGCAGGCCGGTATTGTCGTAGCCCGCATAGGCCCGGAGCGGGAACTGGTCCTCGGTCTTGAGCACGAGGTCGGTTGCGCCCGGCGTCGCGCTCTTCTCGGCGATGATCGTCGACTGATGGAAGGGGTTTTGATTGAGCCAGGCGATGTCGTCGTTGAGGCGGTCGACATTGATCGGCCCGCCGGGCATGAGCCGAAGCTGGCCGCGCAGCAGATCGCTCGAAAACCATTCATTCCCTTCCGTCTTGACCTTGCCGACACGGAACTCGGTGACCACCGCCTGCACCACGCCGGTGCTGATGTCCTGTTCCGGAAAGGCGACATCCACGAAGGGATGGGCGTGCGCGCGATACCATAGGACGATGGTGCGCGAAATCGTGTGCAGGCTGCCGAGCGTGAGCGGCTTGCCGAGGAACGCCGCCAGCGCATCGCGAATGGCCGGCGCCTCGAGTATCGGCAGGCCGTCCAACACAATGCCGGCGCCCGCGACGCCGTGGGTTTGGATCTTGCCGGCACTATCGACCAGCTTGAGCCCTTTGAGCTCGGGCAGCACGACGCGGTTCTGATCCGCGGCTCCGGGTCCGGGCAGCGGCGGCGGCACGACGCCCGGCCCCGCCGGCGGCGCCGGCGGGGATTTGGGTGCGATCCGTTGGTATTCCTGCGCGGCGGCGAGCGGGACGAGCGCCAGAACGCCGATGACGATGCCGGTCCAGAGCGGGACGACGCGGAGTTGCACGGCAAAGTCTTCCGATGCCGAAAGTGTAAAAAATTCCGACGACGACACGGCGATCGCCGTCGTCTTCTTTGTCATTAACCAATAATATTGAATTTAACCTTAAATCTTGCCGTTCCCAACCCGTCAGGTTAAGATTTCATTCAATAATCGTGCAGCCGCGCCGTCAAACGGCACGCGCGCCGCTCGATAAGAGAAAACCGGGGGCAGCCGACAAAATCGCACGACGTCCGTCCGGCTCAGAAGGGCCGCGGCGATGCGGATTGATCTGGATCAATGCCAGATCGAACGCTCAGGATGGTTAATTAATTTTAATCGATAACGCAGGCAAAGGGGAGGATGCGATGCAGTCTCAACAGCGAGTCGTTTCTCGCCGAGCATGCCGCAACGCGCTCGGTAGGCGTGGTGTGATGCTGGCGGGGCGGTGCCTGCCGTTCGTCGCAGGCTCCGCGGCGGTGCTGATTTCCGCGGTGGCGGGCGCCGGCAATCTTCCGACCAATCCCAGCATCGTCGCGGGCAGCGGCGTATCATTCACCTCTGGAGCGAACAGCCTGACGGTCGGTCAAAGCTCGTCGCGCGCCATCATCAATTGGCAGAGTTTCTCGATCGGCGCCGGCAACACGGTTCAATTCAACAACGGCGCCAGCGGCGCAACCCTCAACCGGGTGACCAGCAACAATCCGTCCAGCATCGCCGGCTCTCTTGGTGCGCAGGGCTCGGTCTATCTGGTGAACCAATACGGCATCGTCGTCCTGCCGGGTGGGCAAGTGGTGACGGGCGGCAGCTTCATCGCCTCCACCCGCGACACCGACAACGCGGCCTTCATGGCTGGCGCGGCGCCGCATTTCATCGGCGGTTCTTCCGGCACCGTCGACAACCAGGGTTCGATCACCTCGAACAATGGCGACGTGGTGCTGATCGGCCGGGCGGTGAGCAACGAAGGCTCGATCAGCGCCGCCAACGGCACCGCCGCGCTCGCGGCGGGCAACGATGTGCTGCTGCAGCCGGCGAGCGGCAGCCCGCGCATCCTGATCGATGGCGGCCATGGCGACGTCACCAACACCGGCACGATCGCCGCGGCCCAGGCTGAGCTCAACGCGGCCGAAGGCAATGTCTATGCGCTCGCCGGCAATACCGGCGTGATCAAGGCAACCGGCACGACCATGATGAACGGTCATGTCTGGCTGACCGCCGATAACTCGGTGGCCGTCGCCGGTGCGGTTTCGGCGCAGGACATGGGCGGTTCGGGCGGCGCCGTGACGGTCAATGCGCCCGAGATCGATCTCAAGGCCAAGATTGCCGTGGGCGCCGGCGGGACGATCGACGGCACAGGCAAGGAGATCGAGGTGTTCTCGAATGCCGCCAGCGTCCAGAATGCGGTGGACGTCGCCGCGACGACCGGCCATCCCGAGATCACCGTGGACGCCGGCACCTACACCGAGCAGGTGTTCATCACCAAGGACCTCGACCTCGAGGGCCAAGGCATTGGCAGTACCGTCATCGCCGCGCCGAGCACGTTGGCGACGGCGTTCACGACGTCCGGCCCTAACAAGCCGGTCGTCTTCGTCTCGAACAACGCCAACGTCGAGATCGGCGACCTGACCATCGATGGGCGGGGTCAAGGCAACGCCAATTACCGCTTCGACGGCATCGCCTTCCACAATGCTGGCGGGACGATCGACAACGTCCGCATCACCGGCATCCGCGACAACCCCTTCAGCGGCAATCAGGACGGCGTCGCACTCTACGCGATCAACGACGACGGCCAGAACCGGACGATCAACCTGCGCAACAGCCAGATCGACGACTACCAGAAGAATGGCACGGTGTTCGACGGCGCGGGTCTGACCGCGAACGTGAGCGACAGCACGATCACCGGGCAGGGGGCGACCACGCTCAACGCCCAGAACGGCCTCCAGTACAGCGAAGGAGCGACCGGCACCATCGAGGGGAACACGATCACCGGCATCGATTACAGCCCGAGCAGCTACGCGGCGTCGGCCATCCTGCTCATCGACGCCGGCAATGGCATCACGATCCACGACAACACCGTGACCGGACCCGCCCACGACTACGGCGCGTTCGGCCTTTACGTCTGCAACGCGCTGGCATGCGGCGGCTTCTACGATCTCGCCAACATGAACCAGAATCTGAAGATCGCCGACAACACCTTCAACACCGGCGGCGAAGCGATCGTCCTGTGGGGCAGCAGCGGCGCACGGATTTCCGGGAACACGATCGAGAACTATTCGGTCTCCGGCCCGTTTGCCGGCTACGGCGTGGGCATCGATATCCTCGGCGGTTCCGCCAACACTTGGATCCGCCGCAACACCATCGCCAACAACGACACCGGCGTGCTGGTCGAGGGCGCCTATCCCTCCTACGGCATCCCGCAGGCGGGACCGGGCACGATCCTCCGCGACAACAACATCGTCAATAACACCTATGGCGGCGTCGTGAACCAAAGCACCAATTTGGTGGACGCGCAGCATAACTGGTGGGGCAGCGCGTCGGGGCCGACCCCGGGCGAGGTGACCGGTAACGTCGACGACAGCGATTGGCTACGCCACGCCGTTAATGCCGATCGCGACAATCACGGCGATCGCGACAATCACGGCGATCACGGGGACCACTGAGCCTTCGATTTTCCGTTCTCGGTAAACCGGACCCATCGGCGCGTCGGCGGGTCCGGCGCCTTTTACGACAAACCGTGGTTTCCAGTGAGAGATAGCGCTGGGTGACGATCCGCTCGTCATTCTGCCGCGTCTTGCGCTTTGTGTAGGCGTGTGCGGATTGGGCTATCGATTCCGTGACGCCTTAGTTTGACTAGAGTCCGCTCCGGGTCAAACCGGCCTCTTATTCGCAAGAGGCCGCGCTTGCCGCCGCAGCCGCGCGCCCGGCATACTTCGCGGCGGATGAACGCGAAAGCGCTGCTCGCCATCGTCGCCGCGGTGATCGCCGTGATCGTGCTGTCGCAGCTCCTGTTCGAGTTCTATGATTGGAACCGGCAGCAGGCCTGCGCCACCGGCGGCGGCCGGAATTGCGCGCCGCGCATCCCGCTGAACCAGCATCCGTGAGGTAACCATGGGCGATACCACCGAGAAGGGCGGCACGACCGAGAAGTCCGACGCCGAATGGCAGACTCGGCTCACGCCCGAGCAATACCGCATCGCGCGCAAGAAGGGCACCGAGCGCGCCTTCACCGGCCAATACTGGGACACCAAGACGCCGGGCACCTATGTCTGCGTCTGCTGCGGCGAGCCGCTCTTCGGCTCGGACACCAAATTCGAGTCCGGCAGCGGCTGGCCCAGCTTCTACCAGCCGATGGACAAGGGCGCGGTCAAGACCGCGGACGACAGCAGCTTCTTCATGCATCGCACCGAAGTGCTGTGCGCAAAATGCAACGCGCATCTGGGCCACGTCTTTCCCGACGGGCCGAAGCCGACCGGATTGCGCTATTGCATCAACTCGGCGTCGCTCAAGCTGATGCCGAAGGACGAGAAGAAGTAGCTAGAACACGCTTCGCTCAAGTGGAAATCACACCTCCATCGTCGTTCCCGCGCAAGCGGGAACCCAGGGGCAAGCGACGTGCGGTCGCCCTGGGCCCCCCCTTCGCGGGGGCGACGGTCAAGGTATTCTACCTCTAAGCACCATGCTCTAACTCCCGATCCGCAGCGGCGCGACCAGGCTCTTGAGGCAGGCGACGACGCTGAGGGCCGTGATCCGCCCGGTCTTCGGATTTTCCGACGGCACGTTCTCGATCCGCATCGAAAATCGCGCGCTGTCGGCGTCGACGTCGATGGCGTGCGTGTTGCGCGTGAGCGAGGGGTCGGCCCAGATTTCGAGCGTGGTGCGGTCGGGACCGATGCCGGCGAGCGACAGCGCCGCCGCGACGTTGACGTTGGCCGGAAACCCCGCGGCGCCGTCGCGCGCGCTGCCCTCGAACAGCTTCCGCGGCGCGCTGAGGCCGACGAGCGAGATGCCGCGCGCGACGAGATAAGGCGCGCCCTCGAGCGCCGCCGGCGGCTTGCGCGTCACCATGCGGACGCTGCGGATCTCGCCTTCGGCGGCGGCGCGCACCGCGTCGAGCCCGATCAGCGCGCCGGTCGGCACGACGATGCGCGCGTCCCGTTTGCGCGCGCGCTCGACCAGATCGAAATTCGCCAGCAGTGCGCCGGCCGAAAGCACCACCAAAATGCGGCGCTTGGCGATCGCCGCCTCGGCAATAGCGCGGAATTCCGTTGCCGGCAGGCATTCGACGACGATTTCGGCCCGGCGCGCCAACTCCGGCAACGGCACGACGGATGCCTTGATTCCCGCTTCCTTGAGCCGCGCCGCGGCCGCCTTGCGGTCGCGCGCCGAAACGGCGGCGAGCTTCAATCCAGGGATTCCTTTGGCGAGGCGCTTCGCCACCTCCAAACCGATCGCGCCCAGCCCGGCGATCCCGACGGTGAGGCTCTTGCCACGCCGCGCTGCCATGGGCACCCTCCCTATGGCCCAGAACATTGCAGAACAGGCGCGAATGGGCGAGGCCGAAGATTTCACCGGCACTATGGCGGTTCTTCCTCGCCCGTGGCTGACCGTGCAGGCGAACGCGTACAGTCGCCTATAGGCCCTCAGAAGGTTGCTTACCCGGCTTGAACAGGGTGATCGAGCCGGGCGCGCAGCTCATGCCAGGCCGGATACACCGCCGCGGCGGCGAAGGTCGCTCAGCAAGGCATCGGAAATCGGGATGCCTTCCGCCTCCAGCCGGACCCGCAGCGCTTGGCGCCGGGCGCCGGGCAGCCTCACGCCGGCTTCTTCCGACATCGCCGCAATCAAGACATCGATCCGCGAACGATAGGTTTCCGCGCCGAACCGTGCTGGATCCAGGACGAAGAAAAACTGTCCGACGCGCGGCGGCGGTCCTTTGGCGTCAAAGAATGAGCTCGCCTCGAAACCGAAATTCGAGGCGGTGAGCGCCGCCGCGAGAATCTCGACCATCAGCGCCAGCCCCGCACCCTTGGCGCCGCCGATGGCGACCATGGTGCCGGCAAGCGCGGCCTTCGCGTCGGTGGTGGGATTGCCGGCGCCATCGAGCGCCCAGCCGTCCGGAATCGGTTCGCCTTTCTGCGCGGCCAGCATGATCTTGCCGCGGGCAGCGACACTGAGCGACAGGTCGAGCACGAGCGGCGCTCCCGTGCGTCGCGGTGCCGCAAACGCGATCGGATTGGTCCCGAACAGCGCCCGCTTGCCGCCCCAGGGTGCGATTGCCGCTGGCGTGTTGCCAAAGCCGAGCGCGATCAATCCGCGGTGCGCCAACCGCTCGACGTGGTAGCCAAATGCGCCGGCGTGGTGCGACCGGCTGATCGCCAGCGCGATGACGCCGGCCGAACGCACGGCGTCGTCGATATGGGCGAAGCCGGCGTCGATGGCCGGAAACGCGAAGCCGTCGCCGGCGTCGACGCGCACGATCGCCGGCGCCGGACGGTCGACAGCGGGCTCCGCCTTGCCGTTGACCTTGCCGCTTTCGACCTGGTCGGCATAGAACGGCAGCCGCGACAGGCCGTGCGAAGCGATGCCGTCGAGCTCGGCCGCTACGAGGGCCTCGGCCACGGCGGCAGCGGCGGCGCCGGACGTTCCCGCTCGCTTCAGGGCGCGCACGGCAAGATCATGCGCCTCGTTCACCGTCAGCCGTGCCGTCATGACCGTCCTTCCAGCGCTTGCCGCACTGCGTCGGCGACCATGATGCTCACGCGCGCGTTCGATTCCGCGGTGACGCCGGCAATATGCGGCGTGAGGAGCAGGTTGGGCACGCCGTGAAATGGATTGTCCGCTCCCAGGGGCTCGGCCGCGTAGACGTCCAGCAGCGCGCCGCCGAGACGTCCCGCAGCAAGCGCCTGCGCCAGCGCCGCCTCGTCGACGATGCCGCCGCGTGCGGCGTTGATCAATATCGCCGTCGGTTTCATGTGACCGAGCGTCGCCGCGCCGATCAGCCCGCGCGTCGCGTCGGTCAGCGGCACGTGCAGGCTGATGGCGTCGGCTTCGGCGATGATGCGATCGAATGGCCACGGCACGGCGCCGAACTGCACCCAAACCGGCGCATCGTTCGGCAACGCGGGATCATACGCCGAGACCCGCATGCCGAGCGCCGCGGCGCGCACGGCGACCGCGCGCGCCGTACCGCCAAAGCCGATCAGCCCGAGCACTTTGCTGGCGACTTCGCGGCCGATCAGGTCGTTGCGCGGCCAATCACCGTTCGCCACCCGGTCGGTGGCCTGAAACGCTCGGCGGAAGAGCAGCAGCAGCCCGGTAACGACATATTCCGCCACCGCGTCCGCATTGGCGCCCGTCGCCGGCAGCACGGCGATGCTGCGCTCCCGACAGGCCGCCACGTCGATGTTGTCGAGGCCGACGCCGAGTCGGCCGACCGCGACCAGTCGGGGCAACGCTTCGATCAGAGGCCGGCGGACTTGCGTGCGATTGCGCACGATGAGGGCGCGGCAGTTCGCCGCGACGGCCGCTAAAGCCTCTGGTTGCTTGTGCAGATGTTCGTCATACGCAACGACGAAGTCCTGCGCGAGCGATTCGATCGCGGCCGCATCCATTAACTCGGTGACGACGATGTCCGGACTCTTCGCCGCCGCGCCAAGCGGCGCGCCGCAGGCGATCGGCTGCGACCGCGCGGCGGCTCGATCGCCGCGATCCATCACGCGCTGGGATAAAGCCGCGTCAGCACGAACTCGCGGTGGCCCAGCACCTCGGCCGCCGTGAGGCGACCGTTGCACACGCGCATCGTCAGGTCGATCAGGCGATCGCCCGCCTGGTCGAGCGTCATCTCGCGCCGCAAGATGCCGGAGACGTCGAGATCGATGTGCTCGCTCATGGTCCGCGCTGTCCGCGGATTGGCGGTGAGCTTGATCACGGGCTCGACTGGATTGCCGATGACGTTGCCCTGGCCGGTGGGAAAGAGGTGCACCACGAATCCAGCCGCAGCCTGCAGCGTCACGCACTCGGCGGCTGCGGACGAGGTGTCCATAAAATAGAGGCCCGGCCCGTGCGCCGGCGCTTCCGCCGGCGTGAGCACGTCGATGAACTTGGTTTTCTTGCCGATCTTCTGGAGGTTGCCGAAGGCCTTTTCCTCGATGGTCGTCAGGCCGCCGGCGATATTGCCCTTGGTCGGCTGCGACTCGAAGAGATCGTTGGTCTTGTGGCGGTTGATCATCTCCTGGTAGGCACCGAAAGCTTTCATGAATTTGGCCGCGGCTTCTTTGGTGGCGGCCCGGCTGGCGCAGACGTCCTCGGCGCCGGTGATCTCGGAAGTTTCGCCGAAACACGTGGTGACGCCGGCCGGATCGAGCTTGTCGATCAGGTTGCCGACCGTCGGGCACGACGCCAGACCGGACGTCGTGTCGCTCTCGCCGCATTTCGTCGAGACGAACAGCTCCTCGATCCGGCACGCCTCGCGCCGCTTCTCGGACGCCCACTGCATGTATTCTGCGGCCTTGCGCGACGCCGCGGCGATCGTCGCGATGTCGCCGTTGCGCTCGATCGAGAATCCGGCAACCGGCTTGCCGGTCTTGGCGATGCCGTCGACGATGCGTCCGGTCCAGCCCGGTTCGATGCCGATCACGACACAGGCAGCGACGTTGGGGTTGGAGCCGGTGCCGATCAGCGTGCGGAAGAAAACCTCGAGGTCCTCGCCGAACTGGAGGCGGCCATAGGCGTGGGGCAGCGCCATCGTTCCCTTGATGTTATTGGCGACGGCCTCGGCCGCGGCGTTGGAGAGGTCGTCGAGCGGTAGAATGACGACGTGGTTGCGGATGCCGACGCGACCGTTTTCGCGCCGATAAGCCCAGAACTCGTGACGCGCCATGCTTACCACCTCTTGGTCTTCATGTTGTGGATGTGCGCGTGGCCGCCTTTCGCAATCGCCTGCGTCGCACGTCCGATATCGGCGCCATACTTGAGGACCGTTTCGCCAGCGGCGATGTCCTTGAGCGCAATCTTGTGTCCGAGCGGAATCGCGTCGCGCGCCGTCAGCTTGACGGTCTCATCCGTGTCCATTGCCCAGCCGGTTAGCTCCATGCCGGGCCGGACGTCTTCCACCACGACGACGCCGACGGTGTCCTTTTTGTCGTGCGCCAGGAAATGGGTCGTCATTGCGCCTCCCTCGTCGCGCCGCAGCGAACTGTCAGGCCGCTAACGGAATTGCAGCTCTCAACTCTTATGTGTTATAAAAGACATCTGACATACTTTGCAAGTCGGATCGATGCGCGTCGAAAAGAGGATGCCAGCCGCGGATTCGGCGCCGGATTTTCGGCCACTTTACGCCCAGGTGCGCGAGCTGATGGTGCAGCGACTGATCTCGGGTGCCTGGAAGCCGGGTTCGATTCTGCCGAGCGAGACCGAACTCGCGAACCAGTTTCGGGTCAGCCAGGGCACCGTGCGCAAAGCGCTGGACGAGCTTGCCGACCAGAACATCGTGGTGCGCAAGCAGGGCCGCGGCACGTTTATCGCCGAACACTCGCGCAGCCGCTCGCTGTTTCACTTCTTCCACATCGTCGACCGCGATGGCCGGAAGGAATTACCGGCCAGTCGCCTGATCGAGATCCATGCGGAGCCCTGCGACGCGGAGCAGGCCGAACGGCTGCATTTGTCGCGGCGCGCGCGCGTCTACCGGATGCTGCGCCTGCGCGCGCTCGAGGGACGGCCGGTCATTCTCGAGCGTCTGACGGTACCGGCGGAGCTGTTTCCCAATCTGGACCGGCGCCTGCCGCTCGACCAGGACATGGTGGACGAGCTTTATGTGCTCTATCAGAAGAGCTATGGCGTGACGATCGTCCGGGCGCACGAGATGCTGTCCGCCGTCGCGGTCGACGCGCTTGACCGGCGATACTTGTCTCTGGCTGCGGATGAGCCTGTGCTGCAGATCGATCGCGTCGCTCATGATCTCGAAGGCCGGCCCGTCGAATGGCGCGTGAGCCACTGCGATACGTGTCGCCACGCCTATCGCAGCGACATCGATTGACGACAGGAGCACGGCAACAGCAAGCGGATTTCCATAAGGGCCGAACAGCAGGGGGAAACGATGGCACAGCAAACCAACGAGATCGTGCCCATTCGCACGATAGTGATACTCGCATTCTCGGCGACCGCGGGGGTCCTGGTCGAATTCTACGACTTCTTCATCTTCGGCTATGCCGCGGCCAGCGCGTTTCCGAAAGTTTTCTTCCCGGGCCTGCCACCCACCGTGGCTCTGGTGCTTTCCTACCTGACGTTCGGCGCCGGCTTTCCGGCGCGGCTGCTCGGCGCGTTCATCTTCGGCCACTTCGGCGATCACGTCAGCCGAAAGTACTCGTTCGTGATCAACATCCTGATTGTGGGCGCCGCCACCGTCCTCACCGGACTGCTGCCCGGCTACGCCACTCTGGGCCTTGCCGCGCCCATTCTCCTGGTGGCGCTGCGCGTCGTTCAAGGCATCGGACTGGGTGGCGAGTTCGGCGGCGCTTCGTCGTTGCTCGCCGAGTTCGGCGCGAAGCGCCGCCACCGCGCCTTTTGGATGTCGCTGGCCAATCTCGGCATCCCGGGGGGCGCGATGCTTGCCAGCGCCGTCCTCTTCACGCTGTCGGGTACGTTCGCGACGACAGGCTGGCGGGTCGCGATGCTGTTGTCGGCCGTGATCATCGTCCCGGCGCTGTTCGCGCGCTACAAGCTGACCGAAACGCCGCTCTTCGAGCAGCTCAAGCAGCGGGATCAGCTAGCGAAACTGCCGAGCTTCGACGTCCTGAAGCGCCATGCCCGTCCGGTCTTTCTCCTTGCGCTGCTGTCGGCCTTCCAGCAGATGGACGGATACGTGAGCGGAACCTACACGATCTCGTTCATGAAATCGGCCGGCATCCCGCTGTCGACGGTGGCGATGATTATCTTTCTCAGCCGGATCGGCGACATCGCCGGCGTGACGCTCAGCGGACCCTTCGCCGACATCTTCAAGCGGAAATCCGTGGGCTATGTCGCGATCGTGATCACGACCGCGCTTTCGCTCCCATTCGTGCTCGCCATCCTGCAAAAACAGGTCCTGTGGGTGCTGGTCCTTCAATTCTTCATGACATTCTTCGGAATCGGCCTATTGCACGGACTCGCGCCGATCCTGACGTCGGAGAGCTTCCCGACTAGGTACCGATACTCTGGCACCGGCATCGCCTACAGCCTTTCCGCCATCTTTGGCGGCATGATTGCGCCGTCGCTTTTGGCGGCGTTGATCGGCCACGACGTCGCCGGCAAGTGGTATTTCGTTCCGATCGTCTACCTGATCTATTGTGTGATCGCCGTCGTCTCTCTGCCGTTCATCCGCGAGACGCGCGATCTCACGCTGGAGCAGTTGGACCGCGACGAGAGCATGCCCGAGAATGCCGCCGTGGCGCGGTCACCCACGCGACGCGCCTGACGGTCTGGGGCTGATCGGCGGAGGCTGGCGGCGCCGAACCGTCAGCCTCTTGCCTCGCCGCGCCGGCATCGGCACCCTGCTCCGAGGCCCACAAGGTTCGGGAACGGGCGCGAATGAGCGAGGCCGAAGATTTCACCGGCACCATGGCGGTGCTTCCGGCGCATCGCATCGATGGCGCGCGGCTCGGCGACTGGCTGCGCGCCCACGTCGAGGGATTTTCCGGCCCGCCGGCGATCGAGCAGTTCAAGGGCGGCCAGTCCAATCCGACTTATTGCGTAGCATCCGGCGAGCGGCGTTACGTCCTGCGGCGCAAGCCGCCCGGCAAGCTGCTGCCGTCGGCGCACGCGGTCGACCGCGAGTTTCGCGTCATCAGCGCGCTGGCCAAAACCGATGTGCCGGTCCCGCGCACCCATGCGCTCTGTCTCGACGAGACCGTCATCGGCACCGCGTTCTATGTGATGGATTACGTCGCGGGCCGCGTGTTCTGGGATCCGGCGCTGCCCGGATTGGCGCCGATGGAGCGCGGCGCGATCTACGACGCGATGAACGATACGATCGCGCGGCTGCACCGCGTCGACTACGCCGCGATCGGCCTCGGCGATTTCGGCCGGCCCGGCGGCTACGTCAGGCGCCAGATCGAGCGCTGGACGAAGCAGTATCGCGCCTCGGAGACCGAGCGCATCGCCGCGATGGACGCGCTCATCGACTGGCTGCCGGCGCACGCGCCCGACGACGCGGCGACGTCGATCGTCCACGGCGATTTCCGCATCGACAACATGATCTTCGACCGGCACGCGCCGCGCGTGCTCGCCGTGCTCGACTGGGAGCTGTCGACCCTGGGCGATCCGATCGGCGACTTCGCCTATCACGCGATGGCGTGGCGCCTCGGTCCCGAATCCTATCGTGGGCTGCTCGGCCAGGACCTGGTCGCGCTTGGGATTCCCGGCGAGGCCGAGTATTGCGCGCGCTACGCCGAGCGAACCGGACGCGCGACGCTCGCCCATTGGGATTTCTACATCGCCTACAACATGTTCCGGCTGGCGGCGATTCTCCAGGGCATCATGGGCCGCGTCGTCGAAGGCACGGCGGCCAATGCGCGCGCCCGCGAATCCGGCGCCCGGGCCCGCGCCATGGCCGAAGCGGGCTGGCGGCAGGTCGCGGCGATCAGGAATCACAGTATTTAGTTGTTGAATTTGCCGCGTGCGGATGCGAACGCGCCGCTTTCGCAGTGGCGTTCGCACCTAAATCCCCAGAATATTTTGAATATTTTCGCCGCCTAACATTCCTGTTTAGAGTCGCTTCAACAAATAGCTGCCGAAACCAGCGGGGATGGCCACGGGCATTCAACTGCACAGCCGACGAGGGCTCGCGCGGCAGACGCCCGGTCTGTGCCATTCCGGCGTCTGGGGCGGCGATCGGCATCCGTGCGCGGCGGCCGACCGCAACCGATCAATAATGACAAGCGAAGGAGAACAACGATGAGCAACACGTCATTGTTTCGCGCGGCGCTGACGCGCCGGCAGCTGATGCGCCAAGCCGGGATCGCCGGACTCGCGACTCTTGCCTCGCCGGCCTGGGCCGAGACGATGGTGACCCTGCCGTTTCCCGGCGGCGTGGGCGACCGGCCGATCACGACGGCGTTCCCGCAGAAAGGCGCGATGGTGCTGCAGCGCACGCGGCCGCCGCTGCTCGAGACGCCGTTCGAGGTCTACGACACGGGCGTGTTCACGCCGAACGACCGCTTTTTCGTGCGCTGGCATTGGGCGGTCATTCCGACGAGCGTCGACGTCGACAGTTTCCGCCTCAACGTCCACGGCCACGTGAACAAGCCGCTGTCGCTGACGCTCAAGGACGTGCTGGCCCTGCCACAATTCGAAATCGCGGCCGTCAACCAGTGCTCCGGTAACTCGCGTGGATTCTTCGCGCCGCGCGTCGCCGGCGGCGAGTGGGGCAATGGCGCGATGGGCAACGCGCGCTGGACCGGCGTGCGCCTCAAGGATGTGCTCGACCGCGCCGGCGTCAAGGCGGGCGCGGTGCAGGTCCGGTTCAACGGCCTGGACAAGCCGGTCGTGAAGGACGGCCCGGATTTCATCAAGTCGCTTGCCGTCGATCATGCGCGCGACGGCGAAGTGATGATCGCCTATGCTATGAACGGCCAGCAGCTGCCGTTGCTGAACGGATTCCCGCTTCGTGTGATCGTGCCGGGCTGGTACGCGACGTACTGGGTCAAGATGCTCAACGACATCGAGGTCCTCGACAGTCCGGACACCAACTTCTGGATGAAGACCGCGTACACGATACCCGATACGCCGCACGCCGACATGAAACCGGGCCAAGCCGGCGTCAAGATGGTGCCGATCAATCGGATGAACCCGCGTTCCTTCATTACTAACGTCAAGTCGGGCGAGACCATTCCGGCCGGCAAGCCGGCGGTCGTCCGCGGCATCGCTTTCGGCGGCGATACCGGCGTCAAGCGCGTGGATTTATCGGCCGATGGCGGCAAGACCTGGCATACGACGCATCTCGGCCGGGACGAAGGTCGATACGGCTTCCGGCGCTGGGAAACGCGCTTCACGCCGGCGGCGAAAGGCCCGGCCACGCTGATGGTCCGCTGCACCAACAGCAGCGGCGAAGCACAGCCGACCCAAGCCAACTGGAACCCGGCGGGGTTCATGCGCAACGTCATCGAATCAACGCCGGTTTCGGTGGCCTGAGGAGGACCGCACATGACGCGCAAGATTTTGCCGCTCGCCCTCGTTTCCGCCGTCGCCGTGGCCGCGCTCGCGGCCCAGGCGAAGGCGCCGACCGCCTTGAAGTCGGTCGACGTGAAACTGCCGAAAAGTGTCCATGCGCTGCCCGACGGTCCGGGTTTGGCGGTCGTCCACAATACCTGCCTCGGCTGTCACTCCGCGGGCATGATCATGAACCAGCCGGCGATGCCGAAGGCCGCGTGGGAGGTCGAAGTCAACAAGATGCGCAACGTCTACAAGGCGCCGGTGGCGGAAAAGGATATTCCGACCATCGTCGAGTACCTGACGGCGGTGAAGGGGCCGAAGTAACCGGCGCCGAAAATCCTGGCGTTGCCCTGGCGGTTCCGGTCCTCTAAACCGGAACCGCCGGAGGCGCTGTTGGCCGGGAAAATCTCACGTGAAGCTCCGCCGCTGATCGTCATCGGGGGGCCGAACCAGCGGGTTCTGCTTGCGGTAATCGTCGGCGCGGTGGTCGCCTGGTCGATCTGGCGCGCCCTGCCGTTTCCCTATCCGCTCGCGATCGGCTGGATTTCGGGCGTGGCGTTCTTCCTGGGCAGCACCGCCATGGTCTTGGCCAAGGCGACGCCCGATCACATGCGCGCCCGCGCGCGGAAGCAGGATCCGCTCCGCGCGGTCCTGTTTTCCGTCGTGGTCGCCGCCGCCGCCGTCAGCTTCGTGGCCCTCGGTTTCATGCTGGGCGGCAAGGCCGCCGGCCAGATGGCGACCGGGCCGCGCATCGTCGTCGCCGGCTTCGCCGTGCTCGCCTCGTGGACGCTCACGCATACGATTTTCGCGCTGCATTACGCCCATCTCTATTACGGCGACGATCCGGCGCGCAAAGGCGCGCAGGACCGCGCCGGACTCCTGTTTCCGAACGAACAGATCCCGGATTTCTGGGATTTTCTCTATTTCTCCTTCGTCGTCGGCATGACTTGCCAGGTCTCGGACGTGCAAGTGACCTCGCGCCACATTCGGCGGCTGACCCTGGGCCATGGCGTTCTGTCGTTCCTGTTCAACGCCGTGATCCTGGCGCTCGCCGTCAATTTCATCGCCGGCGCGGTTTAAGGGAGCGTCCAAAAACCGCTTGCCAGCCGGACCCGGCAGGCACAGATTCCACGGTGGCTGGGGTGCCGGCACTGCGCCGGCTGAGATCACACCCACGGAACCTGTCTGGGTAATGCCAGCGAAGGGAGCCTGCCATGCCCGACCAGATCATCACCAAGCCTTCGTCCAATCCCATTGCGATCGTCGGCGGCGGCGCCATCGGCCTCGCGATCGGCTGGCGCTTGGCGCAGCGCGGCGCGTCGGTTGCAATCTACGAGCGCGGCGAGGCCGGCCACGGCGCTTCCTGGGCGGCGGCCGGGATGCTGGCGGCCGGCGTCGAGACCGAGCCCGGCGAGGCCGCGCTCGCGGTGCTCAACCGGCGCAGCCTGGCGTTGTGGCCGGAATTCGCCTCCGAACTGGAGCAAGTTTCGGGGCTCTCGGTCGATTTGCGTCGCGAAGGCACGTTGATGGTCGCGCTCACCCGCGATGACTCGGCACAGTTGCGCTTCACCTACGATTTCCAACGCGAGCACGGCATCGCGCTCGAATGGCTTTCAGCGCGGCAGGCATTGGAGCGCGAGCCGCGCCTCAATCCGTCGCTCGCTGCGGCGGTCTATAGTCCGGGCGATCATCAGGCCGACAATCGCATGCTGGTGCGCGCGCTGAAGCGGGCGTTCCTCGCCGCGGGCGGTGCGCTGCACGAACATGCGCCGGTGATCGCGATCGACGTGGCGGCCGGCCGCGTGACCGGCTTGCGCGTGGGCGAGGCGCGGGTTGCGGCCGAGACGGTTGTGCTCGCCGCGGGTGCGTGGTCGGGCGAGATCGGCGGCCTGCCGGCCGAAGCGCGCGTACCCGTCCGCCCGGTCAAGGGCCAGATGATTGCCCTCAAAATGGATCCGGCCGCGCCGCTGTTGCGGCACGTCGTCTGGGCGCCGCGCGCCTATATGGTGCCGCGGCGCGACGGGCGGCTGATCGTCGGCGGCACGGTGGAGGAAAAGGGCTTCGATACCGCGCTCACGGCGGGCGGCGTGTTCGCGATGCTCGAAGGCGCGTGGCGCGCGCTCCCCGGCGTCGAGGAATTGCCGATCGACGAGATGTGGGTCGGGTTCCGGCCGGGCTCGCGCGACGATGCGCCCATGCTGGGGCCGAGCGGCATCGCCGGCCTGGTCCATGCCACCGGCCATTATCGCAACGGCATCCTCCTGACGCCGGCGACCGCGGAGCTGGTTGCGCAGTATCTGCTGTCGGGCGAGGTCGACGCCGCCATGGCGCCGTTCGCGCCGACGCGCTTCGCGTCGAAGGTGCAGGCATGAGCGCAACCATCCGCATCAACGGCCGGGATGAGCGGCTCGCGGCGGCGACGGTCGCCGAGCTGTTGCGCATCCGCGGCATCGACAAGCCGCGCGGCATCGCCGTCGCGGTCAACGGCGCCATCGTGCCGGCGCGGCGCTGGAGCGAGGTCGCGCTCGCGCCCGGTGACGCGGTCGAGATCGTCAAACCTTTCGGCGGCGGCTGAGATGGATACCGCGGCCACCCACAAGCCAGCCGACGTCCTGACCATCGCCGGAAAGACGTTCGCCTCGCGCCTGCTGATGGGCTCGGGCGGCTATCCCAACCAGCAGGCGCTGCTCGACGCCTTGGCGGCGGCCGAGCCGGCGCTGGTCACCGTCGCCATCCGCCGCATCAGCCTCGAGGCCTATGCCGAGAGCCTGGTCGACCTGCTCGACGAGAAATACACGCTGCTGCCCAACACCGCGGCCTGCATGACGGTGAAGGACGCCGTGCTGACCGCCGAGCTCGGCCGCGAGGCGCTGCAGACCGACTGGGTCAAGCTCGAATTGATTGGTGATCGAGAAACCCAATATCCCGACGTCGAGCAGCTGCTGCGCGCGACCGAGGAGCTGGTGAAGGCGGGCTTCACCGTGCTGCCCTATTGCAACGAAGACCCGGTGACCTGCCGCAAGCTGGCCGATGCCGGCGCGGCGGCGGTCATGCCGCTGGGCTCGCCGATCGGCAGCGGGCTCGGCATCGTCAATCCCTATGCCATCGAGCGCATCGTCGCGACCAGCCCGGTGCCGGTGATCCTCGACGCCGGCGTCGGCACCGCCTCGGATGCGGCCCAGGCGATGGAGCTCGGCTGCGACGGCGTGCTGCTCAACACGGCGGTCGCCAAGGCGCGCGAACCGCGCCGCATGGCGGCGGCAATGCGTGCGGCGGTCGCCGCCGGTCGCGACGCCCGACTCGCCGGCCGCATTCCCAAGCGGTCGCAGGCGGAGCCGTCGAGCCCGCAGCTTGGCCTGGTCGGCGGTTGAGGCTGCCGTATCCGCCGCTGCTGGTGATCACCGATCGGCGTGCCGCGCGGCGGCCGCTCGAGGAGGTCGCGGCGGCTGCGTTCGCCGGCGGCTGCCGCTGGCTCAGTCTGCGCGAGAAAGACCTGCCGCACGACGAACGTGTCGCGTTGCTGCGCCGGCTGGTGGCGACGGGCAAGGCCTGCGGGGCTTGCGTCATGGTGCACGACGACATCGCCGCGGCGAGCGCCGCCGGTGCCGGCGGCGTGCATCTGCCATCGAACGGCTCGCCGGCGGCCGCGCGCGCCGCGCTCGGCGGCCGCGCCTTGATCGGTCTTTCGGCGCACGATTACGCGGACATCGTGCGTGCCGAGACCGAAGGCGCCGATTATGTGACCTTGAGCCCCGTGTTCGCAAGCGCGTCGAAGCCGGGCTATGGACCCGCTCTGGGCCTCGACGAGCTGGCCGATCTTGCCGCCAAATCGCTGATCCCGGTGCTGGCGCTGGGCGGCGTCGACGCCGGCACCGCCGCTGCCTGCATCGCCGCCGGCGCGGCGGGCATCGCGGTGATGGGCGCGGTGATGGCAGCGCCGGAGCCGCGCGAAGCCACGTCTGCGCTCGTTGCAGGGCTGGGTCTTTCCTAGGGTTCTTGCCGCCCGCGCCGGGCGCGTTTCATAGTGGCGCCTTGCTTTCGCTGCGCGAAGGAGACGCGACGTGATCGAACTCCATTACTGGCCGACGCCGAACGGGCACAAGGTCACCATTTTTCTCGAGGAAGCGGGACTGCCGTACAAAATCGTCCCGGTCAACATCTCGAAAGGCGATCAGTTCAAGCCCGAGTTCCTCAAGATCTCGCCCAACAATCGCATGCCGGCGATGATCGACGACGAGCCCGCCGACCAGGGCCAGCCGATCGGCGTTTTTGAATCGGGTGCGATCCTGGTCTATCTCGCGGAGAAGACGGGCAAGTTCCTGGCCAAGGATTTGCGTGGCCGGTTCGACACGCTGCAATGGCTGTTCTGGCAGGTGGGCGGCCTCGGTCCGATGGCGGGCCAGAACCACCACTTCGCGCTTTACGCACCGGAAAAGCTGCCCTATGCGATCGACCGCTATGTCAGGGAGACCAGCCGGCTCTATGCGGTTCTGGACAAGCGCCTCAAGGATCGCGAGTTCATTGCCGGGCCGTATTCGATCGCGGACATGGCGTCTTATCCGTGGGTCGTGCCCTACGAGCGCCAGAGTCAGAAACTCGAGGACCATCCCAACCTGAAGCGCTGGTTCGAAGCCATCAAGGCGCGCCCGGCGGTGAAGCGCGCTTACGCGAAAGGCGAACCCTATCGCAGCCAAGCGGTTCCCAACACCAACCCGGAAGCGCGCAAGCTCTTGTTCGGGCAGTCGGCGGCGACCGTCCGGCAGGCGTAACCGAGTCCGCTCAAGCAAAAACCCCCGGCTTCTGGCCGGGGGTTTCCGTATAAGCGCTTATACGTCGGTCGAATTAGATATCGGCAGCGACGGTGCTGAACGTCGTCTTCAGGTTCGTGCCGAGGGTGGTGACCGCCGTCACGATCACGACGGCGATGAGCGCGGCGATGAGGCCATACTCGATGGCCGTCGCGCCCGCGTCGTCGCGGAACAGCTTGGTGAGAGTTTTCATGATCTCGGTTCTCCAGTTGGGTCCAATTGGACGCGGACATTCTGGCGATTCGTCGTTAAACGACCCTTAAACCGGCCGGCACCGGACAACCGAGCGCGACGTCGCGCCGCACTTGTACATGGAGAACTGTCGCAGATTCCCGCGATTTCATCGCTTGATTTAAGTAAAATTGTCGGCGATTTGTGCTTCACTGTCGCGACCGCCGATTTTATTGACCGATACGAACCGTCGCCGAAAGAGGCCGCTACATCAGGCGATTGCGACCGCAAGGCTGTGGCGGTGGGGCCGCGATCCTCTTAGTATGCGCGCCGCGTCCGGCGTGACCGGGCGCGCCAACCCGCCGGCGACTGCGTCGTCCGGCATCGCTAGGAGCATTTGTAATGAAGGCGCTTATTACCGCAGTCGCGCTGCTTTCCTTCGTGGCCGCGACGACGCTTCCCGTCGTCCAGCCGGCGCAAGCGCAGGCTCAAACCCAGACTCAGGCCCCCACCCAGCCGGCGCCCGCCGTGAAGCCGCCCGCGAAGAAGGCGACCAAGAAGACGACGGCGAAGAAGGCCACCAAGAAGACGACCGCGAAAAAGAAGGCCACGAAGAAAACCGTCAAGAAGGCGACCACGAAGAAGACGGCGAAGAAAGCCGCCCCGAAGAAGACGGCGAAGGCGAAGACGCCCGCGACCATGGCGCCCGCGACGGCGCCGTCCCCCGCCAAGTAAGCGGGATCGCGCTGCGCCGGCGCGTGTGGCGCCGGCAGGCGTTCGATGTCGAGCGGCAAGGCCCGGGCGGTTCATATGAAACCGCCCGGGTTGTTGTCGCTTGTGGAAACCGTGGCGTCGCGGCGGCCGCGGCCAGCCCGGTCTAGAATTCCTTGCCGA
>JAGWON010000005.1 GCA_028871055.1 Alphaproteobacteria bacterium | reverse complement strand
CGGGTCAACAAGCCGAGCACCAGCAGCACCGGCGTCGAGACCTCGATCGACACGGCCATATAGGCGGCGAGATCGGGCGGCAGCAGCGGCACCTGGTATTCGCTGGCAAAGAGGGTAAGCGTCGTGTCCCAGTTGGCGAGATGGGCCATGGCCGAGTTCCAGAACACCGTCGCCACCGCCAGCCGCAGCGGGATGGCGAGCAGCGTATAGGGTACAGCGTCGAGCCAATGCACCGCGCCGGCAACGGCGCGCACCGCGGCAGAATCCGCGAAAGACGTCGGCCGAGCAATCATGTGGCGATCTCCATGCGATGTGCGCCGGGCGCACCGGCGGCAAAGGTCGTGAACACCCCGTTGATCAGGTGCGCGGCGAGCAGCGACGGCACGTCGACGCCGCTCGCCGCGTCGATCGCGTCCTGCAAGGGGTGGCCGGCGCAGAGCAAGGCGGTGAAGCACCACGCCGCCGGGTCCAGCCGCTTAACCTCGGGGCCGTTCTCGCGGCGCCGCACCAGCAACCGGACCGGTCCGGCGCCAAGATCGATCGCCGCCATCGCCGCGTCGTCCTGCGCCAGAACGGCGCGCCAGATCGCATCGACCGGATGATCGGCGCGGACCAGACTCATGGAGGGATGCGGCACGAAGCGGAGGTGCCGTTGCTCCGCCGCATCGAGGGCAGCGAGACGGGCCGGATCGAGCGCGTCGGCATCCGGCGCATGCAATGCGCGGCTGACCGCCCAATCGAGCCGCGCTACGCCGGCGAGATAGGGGATCGATGCGGCCGGTGCGAATTCGGCGAGAAAATCGACGAAGCCGGGATCGTAATCGTCGAGGCAGGCGCCCTGCGGCGGATGCGCGGCGATGAAGATCTGAGCCGCGCTTTCGAAGAAAGCGGCGCCGACGAGCCGATGCACCGTCGGATAGGACAGGCGCAGCGCCGTGGTGAGGCTAGCGATCATCGTATTGCGGTAAACGTTCAACCGCGCCGCGGCGTCGATTCCGTCTGCGACGATGGAAGCGGCGGCGCCGTCGTCGCGCGCCATCAGGCTGCGTGCGACGGCGTCCTGAAGCTCATGCAGCGTCGGCATGATCGGTCTTTCGCGCGGCGCCGGCGATCAGCGTCGCGGCGCGATGCGCCTCGTCGACCAGAACGTCGAGCGTCGGAATGTTCGTGTCCCATTCGATCAGCGTCGGCACCGGACCGAACCGCTCGAGCGCCTCGGCATAGAGCGCCCAGACTTCGGGAACGACCCGCGAACCGTGGTCGTCGATGCGCAGCGTCGCGCCGTTGTCGAGCCGCCGGACGGAGTGGCCGGCCAGATGGATTTCGCCGATCGCGGCCGGCGGCAAGGCCGCGAGATAGGCGGACGCGTCCCAGCCATGGTTCTGGGCGCTGACGTAGATGTTGTTGACGTCGCAGAGGATGCCGCAGCCGGTGCGACCGGCCACCGCGGCGAGGAATTCCCATTCCGGAATGACGGAATGCCGGTAGCGCAGGTAGCTCGACGGGTTTTCGACCAGGATGCGGCGGTGCAAGAAGCTCTGCGTTTCGTCGACATGCCGGCAAACGATGTCGAGCACCTCCTCGGTCATCGGCAGCGGCAGCAGGTCGGCCAAATAGTGGCCGCTCACGACGCTCCACGACAAGTGCTCGGAAACGAGGGCCGGTTCCAGCCGCTCGATGGCACGGCCGAGGCGCGCGAGATGGGCGCGGTCGAGGCCGTCGGCGCTGCCGAGCGACAGGCCCACGCCGTGGCACGAAACCGGATAGTCGCGCCGGATGGCGTCGAGATAGCGCAGGGGCGTGCCGCCGCCGAGATAGTTCTCGGTGTGGACCTCGAGCCAGGCGACGGCAGGCCGCGTGTCGGCAACGGCCTGATGGTGCGGAAAACGCAGCCCGATCCCCGCCTCGGCAGGGATCGGGCCGCGTTCCGGACGCGCGGCGGTGGACAGGGGGGACATCCGCCGCTTCGCGCTCAGCTTGCCTTCAGGCTGCCGCCCTGGATCTTCGAGCAGTCGCCGCCGGGCAGCAGCACGAACGACTTGGGATCACGCGCCTGCGTCGCTTGGCCGGCGCAGGAATGCGCGCCCTCGGCGCAGTCGTTCTTGGCGACGGCGTTGATGCCGTAGCACTTCTGCAGGTGCTGCTGGGCCATCCGCGCCATATTGTCCTTGACGATCTGTGGCGGGTTGCCCATGCCCTGGGCCAGGGTCTGCGGCGCCTGCGCGGCAAGCGCCAATCCGACCGCGGCGGACAGCGCCGAGGCGGCAAAAATGCGACGATTCATGGACGACCTCATCGGTTGTTGTTGCCCCGCCATGCGGGCGGGCAGTATGAGGTTCGGTGAATCCCGGTCCGAGGTTACACTCGACCGGCGGCGCGGCGAACGGATACCACATGAATTCGCGGGACGCTGATCGGCAGAACGGCGCCGAATGGTCGGCGCTCATGGCGCGCGCGCAGGACGGCGACCGCAAGGCCTACGAGACCCTGCTACGCCAGGCGGTGCCGTATATCCGCGCGGTGGTGCGGCGCATCCACGCCGCGCCCGACCGCAGCGAGGAGGTGGTGCAGGACGTTCTGCTCACCGTCCATCGTGTACGCCATACCTACGATCCGGCACGGCCGTTCGGCCCCTGGCTCGCGGCGATCGCCCGGCGGCGATCGATCGATGCGCTGCGCCGCCGGCGCCGCACCGAGGCGCACGAGGTGTCCGACGCGGTGGCCTATGAAACCTTTGCCGATCCGGCCGCGAACAGACAGGAAGAGAAGCTGGCGACGGCGGCGGGGTTGAACGCCGCGGTGGCGGGTCTGCCCGCGCGGCAGCGCGAGGCGATCCGCCTGTTGAAGCTCCGCGGTTTGAGTCTGGCCGAGGCGTCGGTGGAGAGCGGGACGTCGATCGCCGCGCTCAAGGTCAACGTGCACCGCGCGATCAAATCGCTGCGCAAGCGGATGACGGGAGAAAATGAGTCGTGATCGATGACACTTCCTGGCTGATCGAAAAGCTCGCGGCGGAGGCGCGGCCGGTCAAGCGCCTGCGCCCGCCGGGCCTGCGCGCGGCGCTGTGGCTCGCCGCGGCGGGCGCGCTGATTGCCCTCGCGATCTGGCGGTTCTCCGACCTGCACCTGTTCGTGCAGCGGGCGCAGAGCGCGCGGCTCGACTGGGAGATGGCCGCCATGCTGCTGACCGGCATTCTGGCGGTGGTGGCGGCCTTCCATCTGAGCCTGCCCGACCGCGCGGCGGCCTGGGCGCTGCTGCCGCTGCCGCCGTTTGCGCTGTGGCTCGCATCGATGGGCGTCAACTGCTACCGCCACTGGTTCACCGACGGTTGGGCGCCGGGCTCGAGCTGGGAATGCCTGAAGTTCATCATCGGCGTCAGCGTGCCGTTGGGCGCGAGCCTGCTCTACCTGCTGCGCCGCGCGGCGCCGCTAGCGCCGGCGCGCGTTGCCGCGATCGGTTCGCTCGGCGTCGCGTCGATCGCCGCCTTCACGCTCCAGTTCTTCCATCCCTTCGAGGTCACGTTCATGGATCTGGCGACGCAGGTGATCGCCGTCGGGCTGGTGGTGGCGGCGGCGAGCGCCTACGAGCGCCTGCGGTCGCGCCGCGCCGCGCGTTGAACGGCGATGGCCGAATCCTGGGCCGACAACGTGCTCCATTTCTGGTTCGTCGAATTGCCGCCCTCCGCGTGGTGGAGCGGCGATGCGACCACCGACGCGCTGATCCGCCTGCGCTTTCTCGCGCTGCACGAAGACCTGAAGCGCGGCCTGCCGCCCGACGCGCTGATGACGCCCGAGCGCGCGCTGGCAACGGTGATCGCGCTCGACCAGTTTCCGCGCAACCTCTATCGCGGCTTGCCTGAAACCTACGCGACCGATGCGGTCGCGCTCGCGACCGCGCAGCGCGCGGTTGCCCTCGGTTTCGACCGTGCCTTCGATCGAACGCGGCGACTCTTTCTCTATCTGCCGTTCATGCATGCCGAGGATCGCGCGGTCCAGGCGCGCTCGGTCGAACTGTGCCGCACCCTCGTCGAGGGCGACGCGCACGACCAGGCTGAATGGCACAAGGCGATCGTCGACCGCTTCGGCCGCTTTCCGCACCGCAACGCCATCCTCGGCCGCGAATCGACTGCGGACGAGACCGAATTCCTCAAGGGCGGCCGCGGCTTCTGATCGTTCCCCTTGGGCAGCCGCCCACGGTCTCCGGCGGTGGGCGCCGAGCGCCGTTGTCGAAATCCGGCTTTCGCGCGACAATCCGCGCCAAGGGCCCAAAGTGCCCGATCAAGGGGAGGATTCACGATGCGCAGTTTCAGATTGTTCGCCGTCGCGGCGGCCGTGCTCGCCGTCGCCGCGGTTACGCCGGCGCACGCCGACACCGTCAGGGTCGGCGTCATTCTGCATTATACGGGCCCGTTCGCGCGGCTCGGCGATACCATGCAGAAGGCGATCGATCTCTACATGAAGCAGCACGGCGACACTGTCGCCGGCACCAAGATCGAGCTCGTCAAGCGCGACGCGCAGGGCAGCGTCGACACTTCGAAGCGCATGGCGCAGGAGCTGCTGACGCGCGATCACGTGCAGTTCCTGACCGGCTTCATCCTGACGCCCGAGGCGCTCGCCGCCGCGCCCGATGTCACCCAGGCCAAGGTGCCGATGGTGATCATGAACGCGGCAACCGCGGTGATCACCACCAAATCGCCCTATATCACGCGTACCTCGCTGACCCTCCCGCAAACCACCGAAATCTTCGCCAAATGGGCGGCGACGAAAGGCGGCATAAAGCGCGTCTACACCGCGGTGTCGGATTACGCGCCCGGACTCGACGCCGAGGGGGCGTTCAAGCGCGCCTTCACCGCGAATGGCGGCACCATCGTCGACAGCGTCCGCTTTCCGCTGATGAATCCGGACTTCGCGCCGTTCCTGCAGCGCGTGCTCGACCGGAAGCCGCAGGGCCTCTACGCCTTCATCCCCGGCGGCAGCCAGCCGGTGACCTTCGTCAAGACGTTCCACGACCTCGGCCTCGACCGGGCCAAGATCCGCCTGTTGCCGAGCGCCGAAGCGGTCGACGAGAACGACCTCCAGAACCTGCCCGACTTCGCCGTCGGCATGACCGTCGCGACGCACTACACCGCGGCGTACAAGTCGAAGGTCAATCGCGAGTTCGTCGCCGCGTGGCAGAAGGCCTATGGCGTCGGCAAGGAGCCCGACTTGTTCGCGGTCGGCGCCTATGACGGCATGGCGCTGATCTATCACGTGGTCGAAAAGCTCCACGGCAAGATCGACGGCGACAAGGCGATGGCGGCGATCAAGGGCTGGAAGCACGAAAGCCCGCGCGGCCCGATCATGATCGACCCGAAGACGCGCGACATCGTCCAGAACGTCTATATCTGCCGCGTCGAGAAGGTCAACGGCCGTCTCGCCAACGTGCCGATCGAAACTTATCCGATGGTCAAGGATCCCTGGAAGATCGAGAACCATATGGAATAAATGGCGCGCCGCGCCGTTCCGTTCAGACAGCCGCCCGCTTCGGGCGGCTGCGGTCGCCGCAGGGCGGCGCAAACGCCACAGAATACCCACCGCGGCGACGTAATCCGGCCTAAAAGCCGCGTCACCGTTGCTACGTCTGGTTCTCGGCGCTGATTCACGGTCGGTGCAGGACATGACGAAGTGGGGGTTCAGGCGCGCCATCCGCGCCGGCAGCGTCGCTGCCGGGGCGATTGTCGTGTTGGCCGGCGTTGCCGGCTGCGCCGATCCGGTCAGCCTGACCGTGCTGGGTTCAAGCTCCGGCGTGGCGATGGGAACCGGCGCCGAATACACGCTCAACGGAATCGCCTACAAGACGTTCACGGCGCCGATCGGTCGCGTCCGGATCGCGATGCGCGACGGCCTCAACCGCATGGGCATGCCGGTCACCAAGGACGAAAACGGCGAGAACGGCAGCGTCGCAATGGTGGCTACGGCGAACGATCGCGAGATCGAAATCACGCTCGAAAAGCTGACGGAGAAGGCCACCCGCGTGCGCGTGGTCGCCGATAACGGATTCATCTTCAAGGATCGCGCGACCGAAGCCGCGATCATCGAGCAGACGGCCGACGCGCTCGACCGGCTCGACAGCCGCGAGCGGCTGGCGGGTAAGGTGAGGTAGCGGGCGGCGCGCTCCAGCAGAGGAGGATACGATGCGCAAGATGCTCTATTCGGTCGCTGCGGCCGGGCTGCTGTTGGCATCGGCAGCGTGGGCGCAAACCGCGGGTGACGCTTACGATGACTTGTCGCCGGGCAACCAAATGATCGCGCGCGCGCTGTTCAACGCGCAAACGTCGTCTTCAAGCACGACGCCACTGACCTTGAAGCAAATCGCTGCGATGAAGCAGTCGGGCCAGGGCTGGGGCGAGGTGTTCCGCACCATGCGTGCCAAGGGCTTCACCGACGCTACGAACCTGGGCAGCGTCGTTAGCGCTTATCGCCACAGCGAACCCGGCGGAATCGGTGTTACCACCGGTCTCGGCCGCAGCGAAAGCGCCGGCATCGGCGAAGCCGGCGAGGCCGGATCGCACGGCGTCGATCACGATACCGGCTTCACCTCGGCGCTCGGCGGAGGCCACGGTGGCACCGGTTCTGCGGGCGTCGTTTCGGCGGGCGGTGATGGCGGCGCCGCGGGTGGCCAAGGTCAAGGCCACCGGTAACGCGCGCGCCGCAAGGCTTCACGGCATAGTTCCGGCAGCCGCCCGTTTCGGGCGGCTGCCGCCGTTTTGGTTCCTTGCCGCCGCAGCTTCGCCATAGTTCACCCGTTGTCGATGCGGGGACGACATGAGATACCCAGGCATAAGACAGACGAGGACGCCATGAGGACAACCGCCATCGCCGCCGCGCTCGGCGCGATCCTGCTGCTCGCACCGCCGCTGGCCGCGCAAAGCCTGGCGGATCCGCCAGGCCGCGTCGGTCGCCTGAGCTATACCGAAGGCACGGTCTCGCTCCATGCGCCCGACCAGGACCAGTGGTCGCAGGCGGTGGTGAACTATCCGGTCACCACCGGCGACGGCTTCTGGACCGAGCCGCAATCGCGTGCCGAGATCGAGATCGGCGCGGTCGAGCTGCGGCTCGACCAGTCGACCGAGGCCGACGTTCTGCGGCTCGACGACGCCGCAACGCAGCTCCGCGTCGACCAGGGCACGATCAACGTCCACGTCATCGCCATGCCGCCGGGCGGTGTCTCCGTTCTGACGCCGCACGGTCAAGTCGACCTGCTGACGGCCGGCAGCTATCACATCGATGCGGGTCAGCCCGGCCCCGACAACACGCCGTCCAACCAGATGGTGGTGAGCGTGCTGCAGGGCCGCGCCCGCGTCGCCGGTCCGCGCTCGTCGCTCGCCGTCGACGCCGGCGAGAGCGCAGTCGTCGGCGGCAATCCGCCGACCTTCCAGCTCGTCGAAGCCAGCGCCACGCCGTTCGATGACTGGGCGCTGGAGCGCGAGCGCCGCGCGGCGCAGCCGACCGCGACCGCCTGGTACGTGCCGCCGACCATGACCGGTTACGAGGACTTGGATCAGGACGGCCAATGGACGACCGATCCGGTCTACGGCACCGTCTGGTATCCGTACGGCGTGCCGGCCGACTGGGCGCCCTATCGCTACGGCCACTGGGTGTGGGTTCCGCCCTGGGGCTGGACATGGATCGACGATGCGCCGTGGGGCTTCGCGCCGTTCCACTACGGCCGCTGGGCCTTTATCGGCGACCGCTGGGCCTGGTGCCCGGGTGCCTACGTGGCGCGGCCGGTCTATGCGCCGGCGCTGGTCGCCTTCATCGGCGGCGGCGGTTTCGGCGTCGCGATCTCGGTCGGCGAGCCGGTCGGCTGGGTGCCGCTGGCGCCGGGCGAGCAGTTTCATCCGTGGTATCACGCCGGCTCGACCTACGTGCGGCAGGTCAACTACGTGCGCTACAGCAATCGCGTCACCAACAACGTCGTGATCAATAACTATTATGGCAACGCGCAGGCGACGCAGTTCCGCAACGCGCGCGCCGCGACCGTGGTGCCGGCGCATGCCTTCGCCGGCGCCGCGCCGGTGCAGCGCGCCGTCGTCCATGTCGATCCGCAGCATCTCGGCCAGGCGCGGACAATGACCAGCCTGGCGCACGTCCAGCCGACGCGCGAAGCGCGCGGCGCAATCGCCCATCCCGAGGCGGTGAAGGCCAATGCCCCGCTCCGTCCCGAAACCCGCACGGCCGCGCCGCCGTCGCCGAGTGTGACGCGCGGTCCGGAGCATGCGCCGCCCGCCGCGCCAGAGACCCGGGCCGCGATGCCGGCCGCGCCGCATCCGCCGACGGTCACGCGCGGTCCGGAGCATGCGCCGCTCGCCGCGCCGGAGATCCGGGCGGCGACGCCGGCCGCGCCGCACCCGCCGACACGCGAGGCCCGGCCTGCAACGCCGGCCGCGCCGCATCCGCCGACGCCGGCGGTCCAGGCGCGGCCAGTGACGCCGCCGCCGGCGCGTCAGGCTGCGATGGCGCCGCACGTCCCGCCGCCGCCGATCCCGCATCCGTTTGCGGCGCCGCAGCGCCGGCCAGCTCGTCCGCTGCCGCCGGCCGCCGTCCAGCGTCCGGTGCAGTCGACTCGCATCGCGCCGACGCCGCAGGGTTGGCAGCGCTCACCCGCCCACCCGGCGGCGGCGCATCCGGCACCGGCCGCGCACCCCACCGCACCGGCGCATCCGGCGCCAGCCGCGCATCAGGCGCCGCATCCGGCACCCGCGCCGTCGCACACACCGCCGCCAGGCGGCGGTGGTAGTGACGAGCAGAACCGTCACCCGTAGCGCGGAGTCCCGTCCTGTCTGTCCTTCCCGCTTGCGCGGGAATGACGAAAATCGGCTCAGCCCCAGGGCTGGTCGCTGAACCCCGGCGGCAGGTTCCGGTCGGCACCCGAGGGTAGCGGCGCCGCCGGATCGGCCATCCAGTGCTCCATGTCGCGGATCACCAGCGGCGCGTCGAGGTCGCGCGCCAGCATGTGATAGCCGGCACGATAGTAGGCGATCCGCCGCCGGCCCGGCGGCACGGCGGGCAGCCGGGCAAGAAAGCGCTTGATCGCGTGCGGCGGAATGATCTCGTCGTGCGCGCCGTAAAGGATGAGCGCGCGCTGGTCGATGAGCGGCGCCGAGCGCTGCGCCAGCGTCATCAGATTGACCAGCCCCGCGATGGTGGCGGAGCGGGTCGCCTTGATGAACAGCGGGTCGTGCGCCAGCTCACGCAGCATCTCGATGTTGTCGGATGCCATGATATGCAGGCTCTGGCCGGTGAAGGTGGCGCCCGGCATGAAGGTGGCGGCGAGCCACAGTGCGCCGCGCTCGAAGATGTTCATCTCGCCGCGGCCCCACACCGCCGGCGCCAGCAGGATATAGCCGTCGGCGACCGGCTTCTCCGCGCCCGCCGTGCCGGTGACGCCGACGATGGCGACGGCGGCGCCCATGCTCTCGCCGAAAATGAACAGCGGCACGCCGGGATAGCGCGCGCGCACCAGCCGGCTCGCCTCGGCCAGGTCCTGCGCCATGCGCCAGGTGCCGGCCCAGCGGCCGCGATCGGGCGCGTGGCCGAAGCCGCGCTGGTCGTAGGCGAAGGTGGCGATGCCGTCGCGGGCGAAGGCCTTGGCCGGCTCCTCGCCGCCGTGCGAATAGTCGTTGAAGCCGTGGACGTAGAGCACGACCGCCACCGGCTTGCCCGCGGGCAGCCACGACCGCAGCGGCAGCCTCACGCCGTCGTCGGCGCGCAGGAAATCGCCGTCGAGCGCGGGCGTCGCGATGTCGGGGGCGTGAGGCGGCACGTCAGGCACTCCGGCGCAACCAACCAGGGACATCGCGAGCAACAACGCCGCGACGCAGGCGAGGCCCAGCTTCACGACGCCGTTCCCGACCGGGTGAGGCGCAGGAAAATGTCCTCGAGATCGGTTTCCTCGCTCGAAACGTCACGGATGGCAAGCCCGGCGGCGGCGACCGCGGCCAGCACTTCGCCCACCTGGGCGCGGCTCGGCTTGTAATGGAAGACGATGCGGTCGGGTGCCTCGAGCGCCAGGCCCATCGCCCTGAGCGCCGCGGGCAGCTCGGTCACCGGCGCGATGAGCGTCAGGGAGAGCTTCTTCTCGTCCACCTTGCGCACCAGCGCCTGCGTTTCATCGCATGCGACCAGGCGCCCCTCGTCGATGATCGCGATGGTGCGGCAGAGCTCCTCCGCCTCCTCGAGATAATGCGTCGTCAGCAGCACCGTGGTACCGGCAGCGGCGAGCGCGCGCACCGTCGACCACAGCTGGAGCCGAAGCTCGACGTCGACGCCGGCGGTCGGCTCGTCGAGCACCAGCACCGGCGGCGAATGCACCATCGCCTTGGCCATCATCAGCCGCCGTCGCATACCGCCCGACAGCGTGCGCGCCAGCGCGTCGGCCTTCTCGGTGAGACTCATGAGTTCGAGCAGCTCGCCGGTGCGGCGCTCGGCCTTGGGCACACCATAGAGCCCGGCCTGCACGTCCAGGAGCTCGCGCGGCGTGAAGAACGAGTCGAGGTTCAGCTCTTGCGGCACGACGCCGATCGCGGCACGCGCGTTGCGCGGATCGCCGTCGATGTCGATGCCCCAGATCCGCGCGTGGCCGGCGGTCTTGATCACCAGCCCGGCGAGGATGTTGATCAGCGTCGACTTGCCGGCGCCGTTGGGGCCGAGGAGCCCGAAGATGGCGCCGCGCGGGATCGACAGGTCGATGCCGTCGAGCGCGCGCTTGCCCTGGCCGTTGGCGCTGTAGATCTTGGTCAGGGCTTTGATTTCGACCGCCAGGTCGGGCGGCGCGCTCGCGGACGTTTTGCGGCTGGTCATTGATTGTACCGGCGTAATGCGTATCATCCGCCGCGCAAGCGGGTCAATCGAGCGGCGGTGGCGTCATCATGGCAGGGATCGAGCCTTTCGAAACGGTCACGGTCGACACCGACGTGGTCGCCTGCGCCGGCGAAGGCGGCGGCCTGGTCGGCGGCCATCCCAAGGTCTATCTCAACCTGGGTCCGGCGAGCCGGGTCGAATGCCCCTATTGCTCGCGCCTCTTCGTCAAGCGCGGTGTGCCGGCGGAGTATCCGCCCAACCAGACCAGCAAGACGGCGTAGTGGCGCATCCTCGTTTCGTTGCTTCTGCGGACGTGGGCCGTGCAGACAGGCGCACCACGGAGACGCGGAGAACGCCGAGGGCGGTTTGAGCCCGCCGTATCCTTCATTTCTCCGTGCACTCCGCGCCTTTGTGGTGAAGAATCCACGACATGCCCGACACGCGCGCCAAGACGGCGCCCAAGGTGAACGATAAAAAAGACGGCGGCGACGCCGGCGCGATCAAGCCCAAGCACGTCTACCTGATCGACGGCTCGGGCTTCATCTTCCGCGCCTATTACGCCATGCCCAAGCTGACGCGGCCGGACAAGACGCCGGTCGGCGCGGTCCTGGGCTTCTGCAACATGATCCTCAAGCTGGTCGCCGAGACCGACGCCGATCACATCGCCGTGGTCTTCGACGTGGCGCGCACCACCTTCCGCAACCGTCTCTACAAGGACTACAAGGCGCACCGGCCCGAGCCGCCCGACGACCTGGTGCCGCAATTCGCGCTGGTGCGCGAGGCGACCGACGCCTTCAGCCTCTGCCGCATCGAACAGCCCGATTACGAGGCCGACGACCTGATCGCGACCTATGCCGACGAAGCGGTGCGCGAAGGCGCGCGCGTCACCGTCGTCTCGTCGGACAAGGACCTGATGCAGCTCGTCTCCGACAAGGTCGAGCTCTACGATGCCATGCGCGACCGGCCGATCCGCGCGCCCGAGGTTGTCGAGAAATTCGGCGTCGGTCCCGACAAGGTGGCCGACGTGCTGGCGCTGTGGGGCGACAGTTCCGACAACGTGCCGGGCGTGCCCGGCATCGGCGCCAAGACCGCGGCCGAGCTGATCAACCAGTACGGTGACCTCGAGACGCTGCTGAAGCGCGCATCCGAGATCAAGCAGGAGAAGCGCCGCGCCGCGCTGGTCGAGCACGCCGCTGACGCGCGATTGTCGCGCAAGCTGGTAACGCTCGACCACGCCGTACCGCTGCCGTGCCCGCTGTCGGACCTCGCGGTCAGGCCGCTCGATCCGACGAAGGTGACGGCATTCCTCCAGACGCAGGGCTTCCGCGCGCTCTTGGCGCGGGTCCAGGCCAAGCTCGGTACGACCGGAAGGGCGCTGCCGGCGCCGGGCCAGGACGGCATCTCGAGCCCACCGCCGCTGGCCGAAGCCAAGTCGCTGATCCCGGTGGCCGCTGCCACCGCGGCGCAACTTGCGGCGGCCAAACAGGATTACGAGCTGGTGCAGGACGTAGCCGTGCTCGATCGCTGGATCGCGGCCGCCTTCGCCAAAGGCGCGGTCGCGGTCGATACCGAAACCACGTCGCTTGACGCAATCGCCGCCGATCTCGTCGGCGTGTCGCTCGCGCTCGAGCCCGGTGTCGCCTGCTACATCCCGGTCGGTCACACCGGCGCCGCGCCGGGCGCGCTCGATCTTGCGGGCGCCGGCGACACGCCGAAGCAGATCGCGCGCGACGAGGCGCTCAAGCGCCTCAAGCCGCTGCTCGAAGATTCCGGCGTGCTCAAGATCGGCCAGAACATCAAGTACGACATGCAGGTGTTCGGCCGTTACGGCATCGCGGTCGGCCCGATCGACTGCACCATGCTGATGTCGTTCGTGCTCGACGGTGGGCTGCACGGCCACGGGCTCGACGAACTGGCCAAGCTCCATTTCGGCCACGACATGATCGCCTACAAGGACGTCGCCGGCAGCGGCAAGAATCACGTGGGCTTCGCCGCCGTGCCGCTCGACCGCGCGCGCGATTATGCCGCCGAGGACGCGGACTTCACGCTGCGGCTTCATCGCCTGCTCAAGCCGCGGCTGATATCCGAGCATCGCGTTGCTTTCTACGAGACGGTGGAGCGGCCGCTGCCGCCGGTCGTCGCCGCGATGGAACGCGCCGGCATCACCGTCGACCGCGAGGAATTGAAGCGCCTCAGCGACGACTTCGCCCAGCGCATCGCCGCGTACGAGGTTGAGATCCACAAGCTCGCCGGCCATCCATTCAACGTCGCCTCGCCGCAGCAGCTCGGCAAGGTGCTGTTCGACGAGTTGAAGCTCGAGCGCTTTGGCCGCAAGACCAAGAGCGGCGCCCATTCGACCGACGCCGCCGTGCTCGAGGAGCTGGCGGAGGCGCATCCGCTGCCGGCCAAGGTGCTCGAATGGCGCGAGCTGGCGAAGCTCAAATCGACCTATGCCGACGCGTTGATGCAGCAGATCAACCCCGCGACCGGCCGGGTCCACACCAGCTATTCACTCACCGGCGCCGCAACCGGCCGGCTGGCGTCGAGCGATCCCAATCTCCAGAACATTCCGATCCGCACCGAGGAAGGCCGCAAGATCCGCCACGCCTTCATCGCCCCGCCCGGCTATCTGCTGATCTCGGCCGATTACAGCCAGATCGAGCTTCGCCTCGCCGCGCATGTCGGCGACATCGGGCCGCTCAAAGAGGCGTTCCGCCAGGGCCTCGACATTCATGCCATGACCGCAAGCGAGGTCTTCGGCGTGCCCATCGCGGGCATGGACCCGATGCTGCGGCGCCGCGCCAAGGCGATCAATTTCGGGATCTTGTACGGCATCAGCGCCTTCGGCCTCGGCCGCCAGATCGACGTGCCGCACGCCGAGGCGGCGAAATTCATCAAGGCCTATCTCGACCGCTTCCCTGGCATCCGCAACTACATGGACCGCACCAAGGAATTCGCGCGCGAGAACGGCTACGTCGAGACGTTGTTCGGACGGCGCTGCTATGTGGCGGGGATCAAGGATCCGATTCCGGCGCGGCGCGGCTTCTCCGAGCGGGCGGCGATCAACGCGCCGCTGCAGGGCGCCGCCGCCGATATTATCAAGCGTGCCATGCGGCGCATTCCGACGGCGCTGGTTGAAGCCGGGCTCCAGGCCAGGATGCTTCTCCAGGTGCATGACGAGCTGGTGTTCGAGGCACCCGAGCGCGAGGCCGAAAAGACGGCCGCGGTGGCAAAGGCGCTAATGGAGAACGCGCACCGGCCCGCGGTCGAGCTGTCGGTGCCGCTGGTGGTCGAGACCGGCATGGCGCGTCACTGGGACGAGGCGCATTAGCGGGCGCCACGATAGCGCGACGCGTTAACCATGACCCTAGGGCGCGCCCGCCAATCCGGTGGCGGCGCGGCGCTTTAACCTCTCTTAAAGCTTGAGGGTTATCCTGTGATTGCGCCGATAAACGGTTGCCCATGCCAAACGACATCAGCACTGATCCGATCCTGTGGCCGGTCTTTCAATACTGGCGCAACAAATGCGGCGCGCGTGCGATTCCGCGCCGGCGCGACATCGATCCAACCGAGATGCCGCACGCGGTACTACCCCATCTCCAACTCGTCGAGCTGATCGACGGCGGCAAACGCGCCCGCTTTCGCCTCGTCGGCACCAAGATCGTCGAGGCCTTTGGCGACGAATTCACCGGCAAATATATCGACGAGGTGTTTTCGGGCGAACGGCTCAAATTCGTCGAGGCGAGCTATCTCCTGTTGTGCGAAAGCAAGCGACCCGTCCTGGTGCGCCGTCGCTTCGTGATCCGGAGCGTGCCGCTCAATTCCTACCGCTTGCTCCTGCCGCTGTCGGAGGACGGCGTAACCGTTGACCAGTGTCTCGGCGCGGTACGCTTCGAATCCTCCAGCCATGCGCGCGACTGGATCGGCACGTTCGGCACCCTCAGCGTCATCGATCTTGCCGCGTCGGTGCGCGAGGTGGTGGCGTAATCTTCGACTGCATCCGCTGCCGGCAGAGTCGTCAAGAGAGGTGCGCCGGCGACGCGCGGCGCGCCTTCTCCGAGCGGGCGGCGATCAATGCGTCGCCGCCGACATCGTCAAGCGCACCATGCGGCGCATTCCGACGACGCTGGAGCAGGCCCGCTCCGCCGTGTGCATCCCGGCCATTTCTTGCGCACGTGCCGTGGAATCCCGAAAAAAGGCACTTGAATGCCGAAAAATATGCAAACCATAATCAATCGCAATTACCGGTGTGGGTTGGGGAGGACCGCTTGGCTCGGTGGAACAACGACCGCTGGATCGTCCAGCGCAACATCGCGCGGTTTCAGCGGCAGCTCGAGACCGAGTCGGATGAGCGCAAGCGGCGCGCGATCGAAAAGATGCTGGCCGAGGAAAAAGCCCGGCTGAAGGAACTCGACGGCCGCGCCTAGATGCGGGTTACCGGCCGTACGCGTCACATGCCGCCGCCGCCGGCCGACAAATCGGCCCCGCCAAACGTTCTCGGAGTGGCGGGGCCTCTCTCACCAGCCGCGCGCGGCGCGACTTAAAGCGCTCCGGCGACCGAGTTGAAGATGTTGGACAGGTTGGTGCCGACCGTCGTCACCGCGGCCACGATCACCACCGCGATCAGGGCGGCGATCAGGCCGTATTCGATGGCCGTCGCGCCGCGATCATTCAGCAGCAAGGAATCGTCGGAAAAAAGACGAAGCAGCGTTTTCATGCGGGCGATCGAAGCGTGTGCCAAATTCGGCAAATTGGCGAAAAACGCGACGACGCCGATCGCCCGCTGCGGGGATTGCCCGGCCGGCCCATTTGGCATATCGTTATGATCATAACGATAATGCGGAGGCGACGATGGCGCAGGTGGCAGTGGAAACGCCTTACGATTTCAGCGACCGGACACGGTACGACGCGCTCATGGACGTGGTGCGGCGACGGATGACGACCCGCGCCTTCGACCCGGCCTACGTCGTGCCGCGCGCACATTACGAGTTGATCCTCGAGGCGGCGCGCCACGCGCCCTCGGGCGCCAACGCGCAGCCCTGGCACTTTGTCGTGGTCACCGATCCGGCCCTCAAGACGCAGATCATGGAATACTTCCGCGCCGAGCAGGTCGCCCGCGCCAAGCTGAAGATGAAGTTCCCGACGCCCGACTATCGCGGCTTGGCGACGGCGCCCGGGCTGATCGCCGTCGCCACCGACTTCCGCTGGGTCAAGGCGTTTCCGGTGCTGAACGACGGCTCCGCGCTCGACCGCATGTACAAGGAGAACGCCGAGCGCATCCTGCTGCAAAGCGTCGCCGCCGCGACCATGTCGGCGCATCTCGCCGCCGCCGCGCTCGGCTATAACGTGTGGTGGGTGACGGCGATCGGCCAAGAGAAGGCGCAGCAGGCAATGAAGCCGCTGCTCGACATCCCGGCCGAGCTGTCGGTGCTCGACATCATGTGTTTCGGCCCGCCGGCCAAGCCGCCCTACAAGCGCTGGAAGAAGAGCCTCGCCGACATCATCAGCTGGAACCGCTTCGACCGTGCGCATTTCATGACCGGCGCCCAGGTCGACGACTGGATCGCGACGACGCGCCACAAGGTGATGTATCGCGATGCCGAAAACGTCGACTAGGCGCGCCGCGCGCGGCGCCGCCTACCGCCTCGACGACCAGGTCGGTTTCCTGCTGCGCCGCGCCTATCAGCGCGCCAGTGCCAACCTGACCGACCGCATCCGCGTCCACGACCTGACGCCGCCGCAATTCGCGACGCTGGCGCGGCTGTACGAGCGCGGCAACCTCTCGCAGAACCGGCTCGGCCGCCTGGTGGCGATGGAGCCGGCCAACATCCGCGACGTGGTGCAGCGGCTCCGGAAGCGCCGGCTGGTGGCGACCGGGCGCGATGCGACCGACAGCCGGCGGATCCTGGTCGGGCTGACGGCGGCGGGCGCGGCGCTGGTCACGCGGCTGGTGCCGGTCGAAATCGCCTGCACGGCCAAGACCTTGGCGCCGCTCGCGCCCGCCGAGCGGACGCAGCTCTACACGTTGTTGCGTCGTCTCGCCGCGGGCTGAAAGCGGGCCGGGCGCGGCGCGAGCGCGCGGAATTGCGGCGGATTTAACTTCCGTTAAACCCTTGTGGCTATGTTGTGGCCGGCGGCAAGCGGGGAACTTGCATGCATCGCGGCTTCGACGACGATCCGATTCTGGGCCCGGCCTATGCCTATTGGCGCGACAAATGCGGCGTGCGCCCGATGCCGCGCCGCCGCGACATCGACCCGACCGAGATTCCGCAGCTCCTGCCCCATCTTCTGATCACCGAGCTGGTCGACGGCGGCGCGCGGCTGCGCTATCGCCTGGCCGGCACCGCCGTGGTCGCGGCCTATGGCGGCGAGCTCACCGGCAAGAATTGCGACGAGGTCTGTCCGCCGGAGCGCCGCGCGTCAATCCTGGCCAACTATCGCCTGATCTGCGAGCGCCGGCGGCCGCTGCTGCTGCGTCACCGCTACCTCTCGTCGCGCGGCGCGCCGCTGGTCTGCCATCGCCTGGTGATGCCGCTGTCCGACGACGGCGACGCCGTGACCCAATTCGTGGCGGCGCTGCGCTTCGAGTTTACCGGCAAGGCGCATGAATGGACCGGCCACTGGGCCGATGCCGCCGGCGATTTCACCTTCGACCGCGGCTATAGCACCATCGTCGCCTAGGTGCGCTCCGCGCACATCGGATCGCCGGCGCCGACGGGGCTTCCGGCGACCGCATTCAGTGCGGCTTCACCGTCGGTTTCAGCCCAAGCTCGCGCTGGTGCCGGTCGATCCAGTCGTCGGCTTCCCGCTTCGACGGGAACTCGCGGTACTGGACGAAAACCGAGCTGGCGAGCGACGCCTTCACGGCGTAGCGGCCATCCTTCAGCGGCGTGATCGTGTAGATCGGTGATGGTTGGCCGCGCACCATGCCGCCCGAATACACGGATTCGTCACCAGACGCGTTGATCTGAATCAGTCGATCTGAATCAGTTGCCGCGGCAAACCCGTGCGCCGCTAGTGACGCGAAAGCGCGCGCTCGGCGAAGTCCGCCAGCTTTTCGAACTGCGCTGCGAGCTCGAGCAGCTCGAACCTGAACGTGGGATGGTTCGACTCAAGCGCCATATCGCGCAGCCGTGCCGCCTGTTTGCGATAGAATCCGGCCGCTGGCTTCTCGGCCATGTTTCCTCCCCGCCGACGGCGACGGAGATTAAGGCTGGACCGACCGGCCGTGTCGTGACGGATATGTGGCACGCGTCGCGGCCTACGCTGCCGATGGTCGGGCGGCCTCGCCGTTGCCGTGGCTCAAGTGCTGCTCGACGGTGGGCGAACGCAGCGCCGGCCACGCCCAGACGCCTTGCTGGCGCGGCGCGCGGTGCACGAAAACCCGGTCGCCCGGCAAGCGGCATCGATTCGGGCGGCCTGCACGGGGTCGAAACTCATTGACCCAGGCGGCTTGCGGGTCGAAACTAACTTCTGCGGCCCGGATAGGCACGCGACGCTTCGATAGAAACGCCATCCGCCTCTATCTGTCCGGCATGTCGGCTGGGGAGAGCCATGCGGTGCTATTTCATGCGCGGCGGCCATATCGGCGCGGTCGAGGTCTTGACCGATTCATCCGATGCCGCGGCGATCAAGCAAGCCGAAGGACTATTTCGCGAGCGCTCAGAGAAATTCGACGGCTTCGAGATCTGGGACCGCGCCCGCTTCGTCCATCGCTACGAAGAAGCCAAACGAACCGGCTAGGCCGTTGCGTTTCCGGTTCGCCGCGAACAGCGCCGGCGACGACTGGGTTTGCGCTGGCGCGGCCTAGCGCCGGATCGTCCCGATCGCCAAGTTGCAGCCGACCGAGATCACGAGCGCGAGGCCGAGCGCTGCCGCGGCGCCGAGCGGCACCGCCGCCAGACGCAGCGCGACCAACGCGACGGCGAGGCCGGCGAGGCCGGCGACCGCGTTCGCGGTGAGCGCCGCTGTCGGTGGGCCCCCGATGCGCGGCTGGAAAATGAGCACCACGCTCAACAGCACGATCGGAAAGAGCGCGAAGATGCCGGTCACCGCCGGGCCGACCCGCGCGCTCAGGCCGACGACGACCGCGACTAGCATCACCACCATGCCGGCGCGCACGGCGACGTCGGACCAATGGCGACGTACCGGCGGCATCGCCGCATGACGGAAACGGTTGGCGATCGGTAATCCGACTCCGAGGACAACGAGATTGAGCCCGATCGCGTCTGCCAGCGTCCAGGCGACGGCGTGGATCGCCGCCGCGCAGGCGAACCAGGCGGCGAGCGGCGCAACGACGCTGGCGGCCAAGCCGCGCCGCTGCGCGACGGCCGCGTGCACGATGCAGAACATGATGTTGGCCACGTTGGCGGTGAGACTGGCGACCGCGCTTGCCGCGATGAAGCCCGCATCGTGCTCGAGCGCAAGCAGGAGATAGGCTGGCCCCGCGGAGATCGGCAGGGTCGCCACCATCGCGCCGACCAGCGGTCCGGCGCGTTCGGCCGCGCGCGTCGCGCCGACGACGAACGCGGCGGTGACGGCCATCTTCGCCGCCAGGGCGAGCCAGAAGGCGCCTGATCCCATCGCCGTTCGCTCAGAACCCGATGGTCACGCCGGGCCGCGCCTCAGGACTTCTTCAGCGCTGCAAGCCAGGCGAGCGCGGTGTCGGCGCCGGCATCGGGCGTTCCGAGGTGGTTCGAGTGCACGGTTACGAGGCGGTTGAGCGGATTGGGCGGCGCCATGTGGAAAACGAAGGCGGCCGACCCCTGCGTCGGATCGTGGTCGCCCACGACCCAAAGGATCGGCACGGCCAGTTTGGCGATGTTGGCGCCGATATGCGTCAATGCGCCGGCGTCATTGAAGCTGAGGAAGATGCGCGGCGTCGTGGTCACCGTTATCGCGAACGGTCCGCCGGTGCCGGTATTGACGTCGTCGAATGTAGTCTTCACGTCGCCCTGACCCTGCACCATGAGCTGCCGCGCGCGCGCGAGGCTGGCCGCGACGTCAGGCCGCGCCGACTTTCGCGTCGGATCGTCGGCCGGGCCGAACGCCATGATGCCGATAATCCCACTATGGGTTGTGCCATAGGCGATGGCGCCGTTGCCGCCGAGGCTCAAGCCGCCGACGACGATCGCGGTCGCGCCCTGGCTCTTGAGCTGCGCGATCGCTGTATCGACCTCGGCGATGCAATCGGGATAGGGCTTGTCGAAGTTGCGCTGCCGCGACCAGCACATCTCGGGTGTCGCGACGAGATAGCCAGCGTTGCGCAGCGCGGCGACGAGGCCGGCGCCAAAGGCCGGCCGATTGCCGATGGACGTGCCCAGCGGCGCGCCTTGTTTGCCGTGCAGCAGCAGGACGCCGATACGTTCTGGCGCCGGCTGCGCCGCCGCCCAACCAAGCGAAGCGATTGCGATGGCGAGAGCCAGCAGCGCACGACGAGCGATCATCGGATGTGTCCCCCCTGCGGTGCCGTCTCCGGGCTGCGCCGGCATTCGCGGCCGCGGATTATAGCGCCGCCGCGGCGGCCCCAACAGCGCGAGACCGGCGCGGGCCGGTCTCGCGTGCGTGCCGACCGACGCTCAGGCGGCGGCGTGGATGCCGGCGCCCTTCACGTCGTTATCCACGTAGGGCTCGTACTGCTTGAAGTTGGTCTCGAAGCGCTTGGTCAGGCCGCGCGCGGTCTGGTCGTAGGCTTTCTTGTCCGCCCAGGTGTTGCGCGGGTTCAAGACCTCGGCCGGCACCTCGCCGCACGATTCCGGTACGAGCAGGCCAAAGAACGGCTCCTTGCGGCAGGCCACGTCCTTGAGCGTGCCGGCGAGGGCGGCGCGCACCAGCGCGCGGGTGTGCGCGATCTTCATGCGCGAGCCGACGCCATAGGCGCCGCCCGACCAGCCGGTGTTGACCAGCCAGCAGGTCGCCTTGTGCTTCGATATCCGCTCGCCGAGCATCTTGGCGTAGACCGTCGGATGCCGCGGCATGAACACGGCGCCAAAACAGGTCGAGAACGTCGCCTGTGGTTCCTTGCCGAGGCCCTTCTCGGTGCCGGCGACGCGCGCCGTGTAGCCCGAGAGGAAGTGATACATTGCCTGATCCGGCGTGAGCTTGGCGATGGGCGGCAGCACGCCGAAGGCATCGGCCGTCAGCATGATGACGTTCTCGGGATGAGGCGCGAGGCCGGTGTCGCTCATATTGGGGATGAAGTCGACCGGATAGCAGGCGCGGGTGTTCTCGGTCAGGCTGCCGTCGTCGAGATCGGGCCGGCGCGTCATCGGATCGATCACCACGTTCTCGAGCACCGTGCCGAAGCGGAAGACGGTGTCGTAGATTTCGGGCTCGGCCTGCTTCGACAGGTTGATGCACTTGGCGTAGCAGCCGCCCTCGAAATTGAAGAGGCCATTCCGGCTCCAGCCATGCTCGTCGTCGCCGACCAGCGTGCGCGCGCTGTCGGCTGATAGCGTCGTCTTGCCGGTGCCGGAGAGGCCGAAGAAGATCGCGGCGTCGCCGCGCGGGCCGACATTGGCCGAGCAGTGCATCGGCAGCACGTCGCGGCCGGGCAGCACGTAGTTCAGGTAGCCGAATACCGATTTCTTGATCTCGCCGGCGTACTCGGTGCCGAGAATCAGCACCAGCTTGCGCGCGAAATTGACGGCAATGACGGTATCCGACCGGATGCCGTCGACCTCGTGCATCGCGAACAATTTCGGCGCGTGCAGGATGGTGAAGTCGGGCGTGAAGTCGCGCAGCTCTTCGGGCTTCGGCCGGATGAACATGTTGCGCGCGAACAGCGCGTGCCACGCGCTCGGCGTCACCACGCGCACCTTCAATCCGTAGGCCGGATCGGCGCCGGCACGCAAATCGTGCACGTAGAGCTTGTGGCCCTGGTACCAGGAGAGGACGCGGCGATGCAGTGCGCTGAACGTCAGCTCGGGTAACTTCTGGTTGATCTCGTTCCAGTCGATGTCCTTGTTCGTCGACGGCTCGTCGACGGTGTACTTGTCCTTCGGCGTGCGGCCCGTGAAGGCGCCGGTGTAGGCGACGAACGAGCCGCCAGCGCCGAGAAAGCCCTCGCCGTTCCGGATCGCGTGCTCGTAGAGCACGGGAACCGACAGGTTCCAGAATTCGCCGGTCAGATTGCGGAAGCCCTGCTGGTTGAGGCCGAAGCTCGACGCGAGCGCGGCGGTCGTATCGGTTGCGTCCTTAGGCACGACGGTCTCCTCCTGGGGTCCGATAAAGGCGCCGGCTTGTGAGCGGTGCGCTGACCCCACGCGCATCTTCGTGCCGGCGTTGTCAGCGAAAATATCGCGCCGGAACCGCTCATTGCAACGTGGCCATGGCCCACGATCTGTGGCCAATTTTTGCCGCAGCGCGACGAAGCGGGCGCCGGTTCACCCGTCAGCGCCGTGTTTTTTCCGATGCTGCGGTGCGGTAATCGTCGCCCGAAATCCAGTCGATGCGGCCGAAGCCGGCGACCAAATGAACGCGCGCGACCGCGAAACGATAGGTTGCGAAGTCCTTGAAAGCGGCATAGCCGGCAGCAGAGGGATGGCGCGCAGTGAACGCCGCCATCGCGGCGTCATCGGCGATGCGCGCGACCTCGCCGAGAAACGTCGCACGGGCCGCGGCGAGCGGATCGCCCGAAGGTTCGGCCGTCTCGATCAGCAGCGAGGCGCGCCGATCGCGTTTCAGGTTCTTGGCGTGCTCCGCCAGGTCGGAAAGCAGCAGCAACGGCGTGCCTTCGCCGCCGTCGGCCACCAAGACCAGCGAGGCGTACGGCGCGCCGGTTTCGGTCAGGGTTGCCAGGCTGGCGCGCGGCGCGCGGCGCAGGAGGTCGCGCACGGTCGTTGCTAGCTGCGCTACGTTCTTCATGGCGCCATCCTCGGTCGCGGCTGCGGGCGGCGCAACGACCGTGTCCGCGACGCCTCCCCGGCCGCCTCAGCAGCCGCAGACGGTCAAGACTGGCCCATGCGTCGTCGCGGTGGCGGCGGGCCGTTGCGTTCTCGGGCTCGCTCGACACGTCCTTGCGCGCCTGCGCCGGTAAGCCATAATCTGCCGCAAAACGGCCATGCGCGGCTCAGCCGCCGCCGCGGTATTTTGGCGAAAGTTCGCGGTAAACGGGCATGCCCTAAACTCGCCACACTTGGCCGGCTAGCTTGGGAACACCATATTTTTGACCATATGAGGGGCTCTTCTGTGGCCAATTCGATCGCTTTAGTCGACGACGACAAGAACATCCTGCAATCGCTCTCGGTCGCGCTCGAGGCGGAAGGATTCAGTGTGCGCACCTACACCGACGGCACCGAGGCGCTCAAGGCGCTGACTGCCCAGCCGGTCGATCTGGCGATTCTCGACATCAAGATGCCGCGCATGGACGGCATGGAGCTGCTCGCCAATCTGCGCAAGCAGAGCGCGCTGCCGGTGATCTTCCTCACCTCGAAGGACGACGAAGTCGACGAGCTGCTCGGATTGCGCATGGGCGCCGACGACTACATCAAGAAACCGTTCTCGCAGCGCCTCCTGGTCGAGCGCATCCGCGCGTTGCTCCGGCGTGGCGAGATCGCGCGCGGCGGCAGCGACGCCCAAGCCGAGCCGGTCGTCCAGCGCGGCGAGTTGACGCTCGACCCCGGACGGCACCAATGCACCTGGAAGAACCAGGACGTCGATCTGACCGTCACCGAATTTCTCATTCTCAAGTCGCTCGCCGTCCGGCCCGGCCACGTCAAGAGCCGCGATCAATTGATGGACAGCGCGTACGGCGAGCACATCTACGTCGACGACCGCACCATCGACAGCCACATCAAGCGCCTTAGGAAGAAGTTCAAGGCGGTCGACACCGAGTTCGCCCAGATCGAAACCCTGTATGGCGTTGGATATCGTTACCGCGACCACTAATCCGCGCGAAGCCGCTTCCAGCGCGGCGCCGCGTACCGAGATACGTTCGACCACCGCTTCGCGCAAGGCGCGGCGGGGGTTTCGGCTGCGTGCACGCCGCCGCCTGTCGCCGCTGACCCGCCGCATCCTCGCCGTCAACGTGCTGGCCCTGGCGCTGCTCGGCGTCGGCGTCCTTTATCTGGGCGAATATCAGGACAGCCTCGTCACCACCAATCTCGAGTCGCTCAAGACCCAGGCCGAGATCTTCGCCGCGGCGCTGGGTGAAGGCGCGGTCGATCAGCAGCGTGCGTCGTTCAAGCTCGACCCGCAGCTCGCGCGCGATATGATGCGGCGTCTCGTCGAGCCGACCAAGACGCGCGCGCGCCTGTTCGACGCGCACGGCAAACTGGTCGCGGATACCGACGTTCTCGGCGGTCCCGGCGGCATGGTCCAGGTCATTCCGCTGCCAGCGCCCGGCTCCAGCGTGTTCGAACGGATCACCGATGCCGTCTACGGCTCGATCCTCGGCAACTTCCCCTGGCAGCGGAGCTATCCGCGTTATGTCGAGCCGACCACCGACACCGCGGCGTCCTTTCCCGTTGCGCAGCGCGCTCTGACCGGCGATATCGGGCAAAGCGTGCAAAGCCGCGGCCGCCGCGGCCTGATTCTCGCCGTCGCGGTGCCAGTGCAGCATTACCGAAAGGTCCTCGGTGCGGTGCAGCTCTCGATGGGCAGCCGCGACATCGAGAACGCGATTCGCTCAGTACGCTTCGAGTTCCTCAAGGTCTTCGCCTTCGCACTGGGCGTGACCGTGTTGCTGTCGATCTATCTCGCGGGCACCATCGCGCGGCCGATCCGGCGTCTCGCCGCCGCCGCCGAATCGGTGCGCCGGCGGCCGGTCCGCGAAGCCGCCATACCCGATCTGACGGGACGGGGCGACGAGATCGGCGATCTTTCAGGCGCCTTGCGCGAGATGACCGCCGCGCTCTGGCAGCGCGTGGGCGCGATCGAGCGCTTCGCGGCCGATGTCGCGCACGAGATCAAGAACCCGCTGACCTCGCTCAAGAGCGCGATCGAGACCGCCTGCCGGCTCAACGATCGCGAAAAGGAGCGCAAGCTGCTGGCGCTCGTGCTCGAGGACGTGATGCGCCTCGATCGCCTGATCAGCGATATCTCCGACGCCTCTCGGCTCGATGCCGATCTGGCACGCGACGAATTCGTGCCGGTACCGCTCGGCAAGCTCCTGGCGACGCTGGTTCAGGTGAACGAAGCCGCCGCCAAGGACGATGCGCCGCGGCTGCTGCTGACCCTGCCGGCGGAGCCGGACACGCCGGCCGGGGACCTGCCGGTTCCCGGCATCGAGGGCCGTCTCGTCCAGGTGTTCCGCAACCTCATCGCCAACGCCGTCTCGTTCAGCCCGGCGGGCGGCGCGATCAGGATCGACGCGCGGCGCGACGGCGGCAGCGTGGTCGTGACCGTCGACGACGAGGGTCCCGGCATTCCCGAAGGCAAGTTCGCGGCGATCTTCGACCGGTTCTATTCCGAGCGGCCGCGGGGCGAAAAATTCGGAACCCATTCGGGCCTCGGACTTTCGATCTCGAAGCAGATCGTCGACAACCACCGCGGCCAGATCTGGGCGGAAAACCGGGTCGACGATCGCGGCCAGGTGCTCGGCGCCCGGTTCGTCGTGCGGCTGCCCGCCGTCTAGGCGGGTCGATATTGCTTTGCAACATGGCGGGCCTGCGGCTCATGCCGCCGGCGGCTGGAATCGACGATTGATGGCTTTCTTTCAATGGGTTGCAGCCTGTCAACAGCGCCTGTGCAGTGCCACACCATTGACATTGGAAGCGGGCCGGCGCACCTAAAGCCCCCGATGAAATTGGTCCATGGCACGGCGGTTCGGCTGGGCCGGGCAGGCTTGCTCCTGCGCGGTCCGTCGGGCAGCGGAAAATCCGACTTGGCGCTTCGCCTGATCGAGGCGGGAGCCCGGCTGGTCGCTGACGACCAGGTTGCCCTAGCGCGCGACGGCGCCGAAATCTGGCTGAGCGCACCGCCGGCGCTCGCCGGCCTGATCGAAGCCCGTGGCCTCGGTATCCTGCGCCTGCCGCGCTATCCGCGCGCGGCGCTGCGCCTGGTCTGCGATCTGGTGCCGCGCGAACGGGTCGAGCGCCTGCCCGAGCGCGGCGTCTGCGCCTTCCTCGGCGTCTCAGTGCCGCAGGTTGCGCTCTGCGCCTTCGACGCTTCCACCCCGGCCAAGCTGCGTTTCGCGCTCCGGGCCTTGGCCGGCGACGAAATCCTGCCGGAACCGCTATCGGTCCAGCCGTGACCCGCCATCCCGGCCGCACGCGTCTCCTGGTCGTGACCGGCCTGTCGGGGGCGGGACGATCGACCGCCCTCAAGGCGCTCGAGGATATGGGCTACGAAGCGGTCGACAATCTGCCGTTGTCGCTGTTGCCCAACCTGATCGGGCCGCGCGCGGCCGGCGTGCCGTTGGCCATCGGCGTCGACGTGCGCACCCGCGACTTTGCGGTGCCGTCGCTGGTCAAGACGCTCGACGACCTGACCATCGGTCGCGCGATCGATCTCAAGCTGCTTTTTCTCGATTGCGACGACGACCATCTCGAACGGCGCTTCACCGAGACCCGACGGCGCCATCCGCTGGCGCTCGAGCGCCCGGTTGCCGACGGCATTCGGCTCGAGCGCCAGCGCGTCTGGCCGCTGCGCGATCGCGCCGATCTGGTTATCGACACCAGCAGCCTGACGCCCGGCGATTTGAAGCGTCTGTTGCAGGGCCATTTCGCGCTGGCATCGCAGCCGGGCATCACCGTCGCGGTGACCTCGTTCTCCTATCGGCACGGGCTGCCGCGCGATGCCGATCTGGTCTTCGACGTGCGGTTCCTGCGGAATCCGCATTACGTGCCCGCGCTTCAGCCGCTTTCCGGCCGCGACCGCGTCGTCGGCGCGTTCATCGAGGCCGATCCGGACTTGGCGCCGCGATTCGAGGAAATGACCGCTTGGCTCGACAAATTGCTGCCGCGCTACGAAGCCGAAGGGAAGAGCTATCTCACCATCGCCATCGGCTGTACCGGCGGGCGGCATCGCTCGGTTTATGTTGCCGAGCGGCTCGCGGCGCGGCTCGTCGCCGAAGGGCGGCGCGTCGCACTGACGCACCGCGATCTCGACCGGCCCGGCGAGGCCGGCCCGCATCCCGCCGAGCCGCCGGCGCCTCCCGTGAAGGATATCGCATGATTGGCATGGTTCTCGTCACGCACGGCCGTCTCGCGGCGGAGTTCATCTCCGCGCTGGAGCACGTCGTCGGGCCGCAACGCAACATCGCCGCCGTCTGCATCGGCCCGGAAGACGACATGGAAAAGCGGCGGCAGGACATCCTTCGCTCGGTCGAGGAGGTCGGCAACGGCGACGGCGTCGTGCTGCTGACCGACATGTTCGGCGGCACGCCCTCGAACCTTGCCATTTCGATCATGGACAAGGCCAAGGTCGAGGTGATCGCTGGCGTCAACCTGCCGATGCTGATCAAGCTGGCAAGCCTGCGCCAGACCGAATCGCTCGCCGATGCCGTGCGCGGCGCGCAGGAAGCGGGCCGCAAATACATCAACGTCGCTTCGCAACTCCTCGCCGACGTTCGCTGATGGCGGAAATGCCGGCCGGCGCTCCGGCGCCTTCCGAAATCCACCGCACCGTCACGATCCGCAACCAGCGCGGCCTGCACGCCCGGGCCGCCGCCCGCTTCGTCAAGCTCGCCTTCGAATACGACGCCGACGTGACCGTCACGAAAGCCGGTTCGTCGGTTTCAGGAAAGTCTATTATGGGCCTGATGATGCTCGCCGCGGGCCCCGGTAGCACCATCGACTTGAGCGCCACCGGGCCCGATGCCGCGAGCGCGGTCGATGCGCTCGTGGCGCTGATCACCGGCGGCTTCAATGAGGACTGACGGCACGCGCGGCGAACGGCGGTTGCAGGGGCTCGGCATCGCGCCGGGCATCGCGGTCGGCCGCGCCTTCGTCACCGATAGCAGTGCGATCGTGGTGCCGGAGCGGCGGCTCGAGCCGGCCGAGGTCGACGGCGAGGAGAAGCGCCTCGCCCAGGCGGTCGAGGTCGCGATCAAGCAGCTCAGGAAGCTCAAGACCAAGGCGGTGGCGCTGCCCGGCACCGCCGCAGAGGAGATGGGCTATCTGCTCGACGCGCACCTCGCGATGCTGTCGCACTCGCGTTTCGTCCGCGGGGTCGAGCGCCGCATCGTCGAGGATCGGGTCAATGCCGAACGCGCGGTCGCGCTCGAGATCGAGCGCATGGGCGAGAGTTTCGCCGCCATGGGCGACGCCTATCTTGCGGCGCGGATCGAAGACGTGCGGGTGGTCGGACAGCGGCTGCTGCGCAACCTGACCAAGACGCCCTATGCCGCGTTCAAGACGCTGGCCGAAGGTTCGATCGTGCTGGCCGAGGAGCTGAGTCCGGCCGATATCGCGCTGATGGATCCGAAACAGGTCAAGGGCTTCGCCACCGTGCTCGGCGGCGCCGAGGGCCATACCGCGATCATGGCGCGCGCGCTCGGCATACCGGCGGTGCTTGGCATCGCCGATCTGCTCAAGGACGCGGCGCCCGGCGACACCGTCGTGCTCGACGGCGGCACCGGCGAAGTGGTGCTGAATCCGGCCGCCGCAACGCTAGCGCGGTTCGAGAAGCGGCGCTCGGCGATCGAGCGGGCCGGGCGCGGTCTTGCCCGTCTCAAGCGCCTGCCGGCGGAGACCCGCGACGGCGTTGCGATCACCCTCGAGGCCAATCTCGAGCTGCCGCGCGAGCTCGGCCAGGCGCTGTCGGTCGGCGCGCAGGGGCTCGGCCTAGTGCGCACCGAGTTCCTCTACATGAATCGCGACGACCTCCCGGACGAGGACGAGCAATACGCCGCCTATGCCGGACTGGTGCGCGGCATGGACGGCAAGCCGGTGACGCTCAGGACGCTGGACATCGGCGGCGACAAGCTGGCCGCGCCCCTGGCCGAGCTGATGGAGGGGGAGGGCAACAATCCGGCGCTCGGCATGCGCGCCATCCGCCTGTCGCTCAAGGAGCGCAGCCTGCTCGATGCCCAGTTCGCGGCCATGCTGCGTGCCGCGGCACACGGGCCGGTGCGCATCCTGCTGCCGATGATCTCGAGCGTCGGCGAAGTCCGCGCGGCGCGCGAGGATCTCGGCCAGGTCGCGCGGCGGCTCAAGCGGCGCGGGTCGCGCGTGCCCGATCCGCTGCCGCCCTTGGGCGTGATGATCGAGATTCCCGGCGCCGCGCTGGCCGCCGACGCGTTGGCTGCAGTCGCGGATTTCTTCGCCATCGGCACCAACGATTTGATCCAGTACGCGCTGGCGGTCGACCGCGGCGACGAGCGCGTCGCCTACCTGCACAATCCGCTGCATCCGGCGGTGCTGCGCCTGATCCAGTTCGCGGTCGAGGCGGCGCTGCGCGCCCAGATCCCGGTGAGCCTGTGCGGCGAGATGGCGGGCGACCCGCGTTATACCGCCTTGCTGCTCGGCCTCGGCATTCGCGAGCTGTCGATGGCGCCGGCCAACGTGCCGCGCGTCAAGCAGCGCATCCGCGCCCTCGATCTGGCGGCGGCGACGCAGCGCGCCCGCGCCATCATGGACCAGCTCGACGACGCGCGCATCGCCAGCCTGCTCGACGATTTCAACGAGCTCGCCTGAACGCCGCCGCTTCGACGGCCGGCGTCAGCGGCCCGGCACCCCGGTCATCGTCGAATATTCGAAATGCAACGCCTCGCCCGGATGAACGAGCGGGAAGATCGCCCGTGCCGCGAGCGCCGCCTCGGCGAAGCCCGACAGGATCAGCTTGAGTTTACCGGGATAGTGCGCCACGTCACCGATGGCGAAAATGCCGGGTTGCGAGGTGGCGCAGGTCGCCGGCTCGATCTTGACGTGATGGCGTTCGAGGTCGAGGCCCCATTGGGCGATCGGCCCCAGATCGGTGGCGAGGCCGAAGAACGGCAGCAGGATGTCGGCCAGCAGCGTCCTCGTCTTACCGTCGAGATCGGCGACGGTCACCGCGCGCAACATCCCGCCTTCGCCGTCGAGCGCGTGGAGCTGATACGGCGTCACCAGATCGATAGCGCCGGCCTTGGCCAGCGCCGCGAGCCGCGCGACGTTTTCGGGCGCGGCGCGGAACTTGGTGCGGCGATGGACGAGCATCACCGTGGCGGCAATCTCGGCCAGCGACAGGGCCCAGTCGACGGCCGAATCGCCGCCGCCGACGATGACCACGCGCTTGCCGCGGAAATCCTCGCGCCGCGTCACCAGATAGAACACGCTCTTGCCTTCGTAGCGCTCGATGCCGTCAAGCGGCGGACGGTTGGGGCCGAAGGCGCCGGCGCCGGCGGCAACGATCACCGCGCGTGCGGCAATGGTCGCGTTCGCCGTGCGCAGGACAAAGCCGCCGTCGCGGTGCTCGAGCGCGATGACCGGATGTCCCAGCTGGTAAGCGGGTGCGAACGGCGCCGCCTGCTCGACCAGCTTACGCACCAGCTCCTGCGCGTCGATGCGCGGATAGCCCGGAATGTCGTAGATCGGCTTCTCGGGGTAGAGCGCTGCGCATTGGCCGCCCGGTGCCTCCAGCGCATCGACGACGCAGCTGCGCATCTTCAGCATGCCGCACTCGAATACCGCAAAAAGCCCGACCGGCCCCGCGCCTACGATCGCGACATCGGTTGCGGTTTCCGTCATCGCGCCTACCATGCCGGCGCGCCGGGGGCGGCGCAACCCCGCGGTTGCGGCGCCCGGGGCCGCAGCCTAAAACAGCGCCGTGGATGGAGATGCCGCGCTTGTTCTCGCCTTGCCCGATGAAGCTGCGACCGGACGGCTCGCCGAACGCTTGGCGCGCGCGGCGCGAAAGGGCGACGTGATCGCGCTCAGAGGCGAGCTCGGCAGCGGCAAGACCAGCTTCGCCCGCGCCTTCATTCGTGCCCGTCTGGCCGAGTCGATCGAGGTGCCGAGCCCGACGTTCACCCTGGTCGAAATCTACGGCGGCGAATCGGACCTGCCGATCTGGCATTTCGACCTCTATCGCCTGAGCGCCGCCGCGGAGGCCCGCGAGCTCGGATTCGAGGAGGCGCTGGGCGAAGGCATCAGCCTGATCGAATGGCCCGAGCGCCTGGGTCCGCTGCTGCCGGCGGAGCGGCTCGACCTGACGTTTGGCGCCGGTCCCACGCCCGGGTCGCGCACGGTCGCGGCCGCGGCGTCGCCGTCGTGGCACAATCGAATCGAAGGGTTGCGCGGTGTCTGAGCGCGCGGCGGTGATCGACCGCTTCCTCGGCCAGGCGGGTTGGCGCGACGCCCAGCACGAGCCCCTGCCCGGCGACGCGTCGTTCCGGCGCTACGTTCGGCTGCGCAGCGCCGAGAAGCGCACCGCCATATTGATGGATGCGCCGCCGCCGCAGGAAAATGTCCGGGCCTATCTCGCCGTCGCGCGGCTGCTGCGCCGCATGGGCTTTAGTGCTCCGACCATCTTCAACCAGGACGCCGAGCACGGATTGCTGTTGCTCGAGGATCTCGGCGATGAGACCTATACCTGGCTGCTGGCGCGCGGCGACGCCGAGGAGCCGCTTTACGCGCTGGCGGTCGACGTGCTGGTCGCGCTCGCGCGGCGTTTCGCTCCGAAAGATGCGAAGTTTCTACCGGCCTACGACGACCAGAGGCTGCTCGACGAGGTGGCACTGCTCGCCGATTGGTATTGGCCCTCGATCGTAGGCGGCCCGATCGATCCGGCGCTGCGCGCCGAATATCTCGCGCTTTGGCAAGACCTGCTGCCGGCGGCGCGAAGCAATCCCGCGACGCTGGTGCTGCGCGATTATCACGTCGACAATCTCATGCGCGTGCGCAACCGCAGCGGCCTGCTCGAATGCGGCCTGCTCGATTTCCAGGACGCGGTGATCGGGCCGCGGAGCTACGACTTGGTCTCGCTCTTGGAGGATGCGCGGCGCGACGTCACGCCTGATCTCGTCGTCCGCATGAAGGAGCGCTATCTCGCGGCCTTCCCCGAGCTCGATCGCGCCGCGTTCGAGGCGTCCTATGCCATCCTCGGCGCGCAGCGCAATGCCAAGATCGTCGGCATCTTCACCCGGCTTTGCGTGCGCGACGGCAAGCCGCAATACCTGGTGCACATCCCGCGCGTGTGGCGGCTGCTGCAGCAGGACTTGGCGCATCCCGCGCTGGCGCCGATGGCCGCGTGGCTCGCCCGTCACATTCCCGAATCCGAGCGCGGTATCCCGCCATGCCGCCCCGCCGCGTGAGCGTGCCCGAGAGCGCGATCGTGCTCGCCGCCGGGCGCGGCAAGCGCATGGGCGCCCTCACCGACGCGCGACCCAAGCCGCTGATCACGGTCGAGGGCCGCGCGCTGATCGACCACGTGCTCGATCACCTGGCGACGGCCGGCGTGAAGCGCGTCGTCGTCAATCTCCATTACATGGGCGACGCCATCGCCGCGCACCTGGTACGGCGGCGCGACATCGCCGTTGAATTCTCGCGCGAGGATCAGGCGCTCGAAACCGGCGGCGGCATCGCCAAGGCGCTGCCGCTTCTCGGCGACGTGTTCTTTGCGCTCAATGCCGACATCTTCTGGCTCGGCGGGGCGATGTCGGCGCTGCATCAGCTCGCCGCCGGCTTCGATCCGGCGCGCGACGATGCGCTGTTGCTGATGCAGCCCACCGCCCGTGCGGCGGGTTACGACGGTCCCGGCGATTTCATGCTCGATCCGGCGGGAATCGTGCGGCGGCGCCTCGAAACCGAAGTCGCGCCCTTCGTCTTCGCCGGCATCGAGATCGTGCATCACCGGCTGTTCGACGGCGCGCCGACGGGTGCGTTTTCGATCAATCGGCTATGGGACGCGGCGATCGAGCGCGGTCGGTTGCGCGGACTGGTCCACGACGGCGAGTGGTATCACGTCGGCACGCCGGAGAGCCTGGCGCTGGCCGAGGCGCGGCTGCATACCCACCGGGTCGAACGCTAGCGCCATGGGCGCGGTGTTCACGATCGACACCGGCACGCCCTTCCTCGACGCGCTGGCGGCGGGACTGGCGGCGCGCGCCGGCACCGATCCGCTCGCGCTCGCCCGCATGACCGTGCTGCTGCCGACCCGCCGCGCCGCACGGTCGCTCGCCGAAGCGTTCCTGCGGCAAGGCGACGGCCGGCCGCTGCTGCTGCCGCGCCTCGTGCCGGTCGGCGACGTCGATGCCGAGGAGCTCGCGATCCTGGCCGACGAGGCGGCCGGCGACGGCATGCTCGACCTGCCGCCGGCCGTACCCGAGCTCAAGCGCCGGCTCATGCTGGCGCAGCTCGTCCTCGCCTGGGGCAAGGCGCGCGGCGCCGGACCGGCGAATGCGGCGCAGGCGGCGCCGCTCGCCGCGGAGCTCGCGCGCTTTCTCGACGAGGTGGCGTCCGAAGGCTGCACCCTCGCCAATCTCGATCGTCTCGTGCCCGCGCAGCACGCCGCGCACTGGCAGCAGGTGGTGCGGTTCCTGGCCATCGTCTCCGAGCACTGGCCGAACGCGCTGGCCGAGATCGGTTGTCTCGACGCCGCCGACCGGCGCAATCGCGTGCTCGAGCGCCAAGCCGCCGCCTGGCGGCAGAACCCGCCGGCTCATCCGGTGATCGCGGCCGGCATCACCGGCGGCGTGCCCGCGGTGGCGGAGCTCGTCGCCGCGGTCGCCCGTCTGCCGAACGGGATGGTCGTGCTGCCCGGCCTCGACCGCGCGGCCGACGCCGCTGAATGGGAGGCGATCGCCGCCGATCCCGCGCATCCGCAGCACCTGCTGGCGCGGCTGCTGGCGCGGCTCGAACTAACGCCCGGCAAGGTCGCGACCTGGCCGGCGGTGGCTCCGGGCGGCGGCAATCCGGCACGGTCCGCCCTGTTGCGCGCTGTCCTCGCGCCAGCGGCACGCAGCCACCGTTGGACCGCGCTGCGGGGCCTGTCCGCCGCCGCCATCGACGGGCTCGCGCGCGTCGATTGCCCGGGCCCGCAGGAGGAGGCGACGACCATCGCGCTGTTGATGCGCCGCCAGCTCGAGCATCCGGGCCGGACCGCGGCGCTGGTCACGCCCGACCGCGACCTGGCGCGTCGCGTCGCTGGCGAGCTGCGGCGCTGGAACATCGACGTCGACGATTCCGCCGGTACGCCGCTCGCCCAGGCGCCGCCGGGCGTGTTTCTGCGCCTGCTGCTCGCTTGCGTTGCCGAGGAACTCGCGCCGCTGCCGCTGCTGGCGCTGCTCAAGCATCCGCTCGCCGCCGGCGGGCTCACGGCGGCGCAATTCCGCGAGCTCACGCGCCGGCTCGAGATCGCGGCATTGCGCGGGCCGCGACCCGGCGCCGGCGTCGAAGGCTTGCGCGTGGCGGTCGGCGACCGCGATCTCGCCGATCACGTCGGCCGCGTTGGCCGGGCGTTGGCGCCGCTCGTCGCGGCGCTGGCGGCCGAAACCGTTGAGCTCGAGCATCTGGTGCAGGCGCATATCGGCGCCGCCGAGGCGCTCGCCGCCACCGCCGATGACAGCGGCGACCGCTGCCTGTGGCGCGAAGAAGCCGGCGAGGCCGCGGCGGTCTGGCTCAACGAGCTGTTGGCGGCGGCGCGCGGCTTTCCCAAGATCGCGGGCGCCGAATATCCGGCGTTGTTCGAAGCGCTTATTGCCGCGCCAGTGGTGCGGCCGGCCTACGGCCGGCATCCGCGGCTCTTCATCTGGGGCTTGCTCGAGGCGCGGCTGCAGCAGGCGGATCTCGTCATTCTCGGCGGACTCAACGAGGGCGTCTGGCCGGCGCGGACCGACAGCGATCCGTGGCTATCGCGGCCGATGCGGCGCGAATTCGGCCTGCCGCCGCCGGAGCTTCGCATCGGCCGTGCGGCGCACGATTTCGCCCAGTGCCTCGGCGCCCGCGCCGTGGTGCTGACGCGGGCGGCGCGCGTCGAGGGCAATCCGACCGTGCCGTCGCGCTGGCTGCTGCGGCTCGAGACGGCGCTGCGTGCTGCGGGCCTCGATGCCCGGATGCAGGGCGACTTCGCGCCCGACGGTGCGCCGCGCGCATGGCAGATGCGGCTCGACGATCCCGGTCCGGTCAAACGGACCGCACCACCAGAGCCGCGCCCGCCGCTCGAAGCGCGGCCGCGCCAACTTTCGGTCACCGAGATCGAGACCTGGCTGCGCGATCCCTACGCGATCTACGCCAAGCACGTGCTGCGGCTCAAGGCGTTCGATCCGATCGACGCCGATCCCGGCGCGGCCGATCGCGGGATATTCATTCATGCCGCGCTCGACCGCTTCCTGCGCGCGTTCCCTCACGATCTACCCGACGATGCCGAGGAGCGGCTCGTCGCCTTCGGCCGGGAATGCTTCGGCGAGGCGCTGCGTCATCCCAACGTGCGCGCCTTCTGGTGGCCGCGCTTCGAGCGCATCGCCGCCTGGATGGTCGAGACCGAGCGCGAGCGGCGCACCCGCATCGCCCAGAGCTTCGGCGAGATCACCGGCACGATGACGCTGCCGTCGGCGCGCGGCCCGTTCACGCTGTCCGGCAAGGCCGACCGCATCGATCGTCTCGCGGCCGGCGGCCTCGCCATCCTCGACTACAAGACCGGCGTGCTGCCGCAGAGGGGCGAGGTCCTATCCGGCTACGCGCCGCAGCTCGCGCTCGAGGCGGCGATCGCTGCGACGGGCGGCTTTCCGGGCATCCCGCCGGCGGCGGTGGCGGCGCTGCTCCATTGGCGGCTGACCGGACGCGAACCGCCGGGCGAAGAACGCACCGAGGCCGAGGGCACGGCGGCGGTCGCGGCCCTAGCCGAAGCGGCGCGGCGTGGCCTCGAAAAGCTCGTCGCCGCCTTCGACGATCCGGCGATGCCCTATCGCGCCTGGCCGCGGCCGGACAAGGCGCCGCGTTATTCGGATTACACGCATCTGGCGCGGGTGGCCGAATGGCTGCCCGGCGGAGGCGGCGAATGAGCGCTCGGTCCAAACCCGATCCAGGCGCCCAGCAACGGCTCGCCGCCGATCCCAACGCCTCGGTCTGGGTCGCGGCCTCGGCCGGCACCGGCAAGACCAAGGTTTTGACCGACCGCGTACTGGCGCTGTTGCTCGCCGGCAGCGAGCCGGCGCGCATCCTGTGCCTCACCTTCACCAAGGCGGCCGCGGCCGAGATGGCGATCCGCATCGGCGCGCGGCTGAGCGCGTGGGCGACCGCGTCCGATACCGAACTGCGCAATGAGCTCGCGGGCCTCACCGGCGACGCCGCCGATGCCGACCTGCTCGATCGCGCGCGCCAGCTCTTTGCCCGCGTGCTCGACGCGCCGGGCGGCATGCGGATCGAGACCATTCACGCCTTCTGCCAGGGGCTGCTGCGCCGCTTTCCGCTCGAGGCGGGGATTCCGCCGCACTTCCAGGTGATGGAGGAGCGCAGCACCGCCGAGGCGATGGAACGCGCCGTCGCGCAGGTGCTCGATCGCGCGCGCGACGGCAAGCCCAAGGCACTGAAGACCGCGCTCGACACGGTCACCCAACTCACCGGCGAGGAGGGATTTATCGAGCTCGTCGGCAAGCTGGGGGCGCAGCGCGGGCGCGTCGCCGCGCTGCGTGACGCTGGCGACGCGCAATTCGAGGTGCGCCTGCGTGAGCGCTTCGGCCTGCGGCCGGGCGAAACGCCTGATTCGATCGTCCGCCAGGCAAGCAAAGAGGGCACTTTCGGCGGCGACGCGCTCAAGCGTGCTGCGCGCGCTCTTTGTGCCAGCGGCAACGTGTCCGACCAGAAGGCCGGCCGGGCGCTGAGCCAATGGCTCGGCCGCGTGCGCGGCCGCGTCCACGGCTTCGACGAATACTGCGCCGCCTATTTCACCAAGGACGGCGGGCGCCGTGCGCGGCTGGCCACGAAGGCGGTGACCGATATCGATCCGCGCATTGCCGAAGATCTCGCGCGTGAGGCCGAGCGACTGGCAGCCGTGCGGGCGCGGCGCGATGCAGCACGGCTGGCGGAAGCGACGGCTGCGCTGATCCGGCTCGCCGGCGCGGTGCTCGACGCCTATGCGGCGCACAAGGCGGCGCGGGCGCTGCTCGATTTCGACGACCTGGTGCTGAAGGCGAAAGCGCTGCTGCAACGGCCGGGCGTGGCGCCGTGGGTGCTGTTCAAGCTCGACGGCGGCATCGATCACATCCTGATCGACGAGGCGCAGGACACCAATCCCGACCAGTGGGACGTCGTCGCGGCGCTGGCCGAGGAGTTCTTCGCCGGCGAAGGGGCGCGCGACGTCCTGCGCACGGTGTTTGCGGTCGGCGATCCCAAGCAGTCGATCTTCAGTTTCCAGCGCGCCGATCCGGGGCGCTTCGTCGCCATGCGGGAGCATTTCCGCGCCCGCGTCGAGGGCGCCGGGCGGAAGTGGCAGCCGCTTGCGCTCGAGCTGTCGTTCCGCTCGGTCGCGGCGGTGCTGCAGACGGTCGATGCGGTGTTCGCCGATCAGCGGGTCGCGGCGGGCGTAGCGTTCGCCGGCGCCACCATCCGGCACGAACCCTATCGCCTCGGTGCCGCCGGTATGGTCGAGCTGTGGCCGCCGGTCGGGCCGGAGCCTGGCGAGCCGCCGACGCCGTGGGACGCGCCGCTGAGCCAGGCGCGGCTCAAGGTACCGCGCGCACGGCTGGCGGAAGCCATCGCGGCGACGGTGAAGTCGTGGATCGACACCGGCGAGACGCTGGAATCGTGCGACCGCCCGGTCCAGGCCGGCGACATCCTGGTATTGGTGCGCCGGCGCGATCCCTTCGTTGGCGCGCTGGTGCGCGCGCTCAAGGAGCGCGACGTGCCGGTGGCGGGCGTCGACCGCATGGTGCTGGCCGACCAGCTTGCAGTGCAGGACCTGGTTGCGCTGGCGCAGTTCCTGCTGCTGCCGGCGGACGATCTGACGCTCGCCACGGTGCTGAAAGGGCCGCTCTACGGCATCGACGACGATCTGCTGTTCACGCTGGCGTGGCGGCGTCCGCGCAGCTTGTGGGACGCGCTGCGCCGCCGCGCCGGCGAGAACCCGAAATTCCGCTTTGCCGCTGAGGAGCTGGTCACGCTGCTGGCACGCGCCGATTTCGTGCCGCCCTTCGAATTGTTCGCCGAGGTGCTCGGCGCCCGTGGCGGCCGGCGCAAGATCCTGGCGCGACTCGGCCCCGAGGCCGGCGATCCGCTCGACGAATTGCTCGCCGCCGCGCTTGCCTTCGAGCGCGACCACGGCCCCTCGCTCCAGGGATTCCTGCATTGGCTGGTCCTCGGCGAGCTCGAGGTCAAGCGGGACCTCAACAACGAGGCGGGTCGCGACGAGCTGCGCGTCATCACCGTGCACGGCGCCAAGGGGCTGCAGGCGCCGATCGTCTTCCTGCCCGACACGCTCCAGGTGCCGGATCGGCCGCACGGCGTCGTCTGGACCGACGACGGCTTGCCGCTGTGGCTGGCGCAGGGCGACGCACCGGCGGCGCGTGAAGCGATCGCGCTCGCCGACCGGCGCCGCGACGAGGAATACCGCCGGCTGCTCTATGTCGCGCTGACGCGTGCCGAGGACCGGCTCTATGTCTGCGGCTGGAACGGCAAGCGGAAATCACCCGACGACGCCTGGTATCCCTTCGTCCAGGCCGGGCTCAAGGCGGCCGGCGGCAAGTCCTTCGTCTTCGATACTACGACGCTCATCGGCGACAACGGCTGGATCGGCGAGGGCCTGCGCCTGGTCACGCGGCAGCGCGGCAAGCGCGAGGAGCGGCCGCCACGCGCTGCCGCCGCGCCGATCGCCGGCACGCTGCCGTCCTGGGCGGTCACGCCGCCGCCGCCCGAGCCGGCGCCGCCCAAGCCGCTGCAGCCGTCGCGGCCGTCGCGCGCCGAACCGCCGACGCGCTCGCCCATGGGCGCGGACGACGGCCACATCTTCCGCAAGGGCTTGATCGTCCATCGCCTGCTGCAAAGCCTGCCGCTGGTGGCATCCGCGCAGCGCGCTGCCGCCGCCACACGGTTCCTGGCGCGGCCGGTGCTGGCGCTCGATCCTTCGGAGCAGGCGGCGATCGCCGCGGAGACGCTCACGATCCTGGCAGAACCCGATTTCGCGATGCTGTTCGGCCCCGACTCCGAGGCCGAGGTGCCGGTCGTCGGTCTCGTCGGCGAGCGCGCGGTGTCGGGCCGCATCGACCGGCTGGTGGTCACCGATTCCGAAGTCGCCATCGTCGACTACAAGACGATGCGGCCGGTGCCGCGAACCGAATCGGAGGTGCCCGAGGCCTATCTCGACCAGCTCGCGGCCTACCGAGCGGCGCTGGCCCGTGTCTATCCCGGCAAGACCGTGCGCTGCGCGCTCCTTTGGACCGAAGGGCCGAAGCTGATGTGGGCATCCGACGCTGCGCTCGCCGGCCGCGCAGAGTGAGAGGCGTTTTCAAGGGCGGAGCCATGCGGTTGCCGCGCGGGAGGTTCGCTTGACCCTGTTTCTGACGCTCGCCTAAGCTGCTCCCTCCGATGGTTCGTGGAGCAAGACACGCATGAAACCGAACAAGGTCACCGACTCGTCGTTCGACGCCGATGTACTCAAGGCGCCGGGCCCGGTTCTGGTCGATTTCTGGGCTGAATGGTGCGGACCGTGCAAGATGATCGCGCCGTTCGTCGACGCCATCGCCGCCGAGATGGGCGGCAAGGTGACCGTCGCCAAGCTCAACATCGACGAGAATCCGCAGACGCCGAGCAAATACGGCGTACACGGCATTCCGACGCTGATGCTATTCAAGAACGGCCAGGTGGCGGCGACCAAGATCGGCGCGCTGCCCAAGTCCAAGCTGGTCGAGTGGGTCCAGTCGGTTCTCTAGGCCGCTAACCGTTCGCAGCCAGAACCTTTCCCGCGAGATAGAGCGAACCGCAGATCAGGGTGCGATTGCCCGGCGCGCTCGCCGCGGCGACCGCGTCGCGCAGCGACTTCGCCGGCACGGCTTCGATGCCGACCGTCCGCGCCGCCGCGGCGCTCTCCTCGGCGTTCAGCGTATTGGTCTCGCCCGGTATCGCCACCGTGCTCAAGCGCGCGACATAGGGCGCGAGCGGCTTCAGGAACGCCGTCGGGTCGTGCGTCTTGATCATGCCGAAAACCAGGCCGGTCGGCCGCCGCCAGCCGGCGACGAACCGCGCCAGCGCCTCGCCGCCGGCCGCGTTATGGGCGCCGTCGAGCCAAAGCTCGGCGCCGGCCGGCAAGGCCTTGACCAGCGGCCCGTGCCCGAGCCGCTGCAGCCGCGCCGGCCATTCGACCTTGCCGATTCCGCGCGCCATCGCCGCCGCGCCGAGCGCGAAGCCGGGCAGGCATTCGAGCGCGGCGAGGGCGGCGCCGGCGTTGTCGTATTGATGCGCGCCGGCGAGTCCGGGCGGCGGCAGGTGCAGGGTCTGGCGGCCGCGGTAGATCAACCCGCCGCCCTCGGCGTGCTCGACCGACCATTCCTGGCCGTGGCGATAGAGCGGCGCGCGCAGCTCGGCCGCGCGCGCGGCGATCACGGTTGCTGCCTCGGCGGGTTGCGGCCCGACTACGACCGGCGTGCCCAGCTTCAGAATTCCCGCCTTCTCGAAGGCGATTGCCGCCACCGTCTCACCCAGGAAATGCTGATGGTCGAGTGAAATCGGCGTCAGCACCGCGATCGCCGGCTTGGTTATGACATTGGTCGCATCGAAACGCCCGCCGAGCCCGACCTCGATCAGCGCGATATCGGCGTCCTCGCGCGCGAAGGCGAGGAAGGCCGCCGCCGTGGTGATCTCGAAGAAGGTGATCGGCTGGCCGGCATTGGCGCGCTCGCATTCCGCCAGCAGCGCGCCCAGCATCTTTTCGGGAATGACCTTGCCGGCGAGGCGGATGCGCTCGTGGAAGCGCACCAGGTGCGGCGAGGTATAGACATGGACGCGCTTGCCGGCGGTTTCGAGGAAGGCGCGCAGGAAGGCGATGGTCGAGCCCTTGCCGTTGGTGCCGGCGACGTGGATCACCGGCGGCAGCTCGTCCTGCGGATCGCCCAGCGTCTTCAACAGCCGCATGACGCGGTCGAGCGACAAATCGATCAGCCTGGGGTGGAGCGTCAGCAGACGCTCGAGGATGCGGTCGCTCGGCGCTCGGCGCCCGGTCAGGCGCGGTCCCATCCGCGCTCCGACGTGTGCGGCGGCGCGATCGCCGCCAGCGCCGGCGGTCCCTTGCGGCAGAGAAGGCCGAGAATGCGCTCGAGCGTCGCCTTCAGGTCGCGGCGGTGCACGACCAGGTCGACCATGCCGTGCTCGAGCAGGTATTCGGCGCGCTGGAAGCCCTCGGGCAGCTTCTCGCGGATGGTCTCCTCGATCACCCGCGCGCCGGCGAAGCCGATCACCGCGCCCGGTTCGGCCAGCGTGACGTCGCCGAGCATCGCGAAGGAGGCCGAGACGCCGCCGGTGGTCGGATCGGCGAGGATCACGAGATAGGGCCGGCCGGCCTCCTTGACCATCTCGACCGCTAGGGTGGTGCGCGGCATTTGCATCAGCGACAGGATGCCTTCCTGCATGCGCGCGCCGCCCGAGGACGGCACCGCGATCAGCGCCGCCTCCTGCAGGACGGCAAGCCGCGCCGCCGCCAGCAGCGCCTCGCCGACGGCGATGCCCATCGAGCCGCCCATGAAGCCGAAATCGAAGGCGCAGACCACCGCGGCGACGCCGCCGACCGTGCCGTGCGCCACCAGCGCGGCGTCGCGCGCCCCGCTTTTCGCGCCCTGCACCTCCTTGAGCCGGTCGGCATAGCGCTTGCGGTCGCGGAACTTGAGCGGGTCGACGATCGTCTTGGGCAGCTCGATGACGGTGTACTTGCCGTCGTCGAACAGCATGGCGAGGCGTTTCTCCGGCGCCAAGCGCAGGTGATGGCCGCACGCCGCGCAAACGTGGAGATTGGCCTCGAGCTCGCGGTGAAACAGCATCTGGCCGCAGCCCGGGCATTTGTGCCAGAGATTGTCCGGCACCTCCTTCTTGGCGACGACGGCGCGGATCTTGGGCAGGACGAAATTGGTGAGCCAACTCATTGCGCCGCCCGTGCTTGGTTGCGTGGGCGCGGCCGCGCCTTGCGCACGCCGCTGGCGAGCGCCGCCACATCCTTGAGCACGGCCGGCAGCAGGGTCGCCTTGGCCTTGCCGCGCTTGTCGAGGTTTTTGGCGATTGTCTCGACCAGGGCCGAGCCGATCACCGCGGCATCGGCGACGCGGGCGACCTTCACCGCCTGCGCCGGCGTCCTGATGCCGAAGCCGACGGCGATCGGCAAGGCGGTATGGCGCCTGAGCCGGGCGACGGCGGCGGCGACCACCTCGGCGCGCGCCGATTTGGTGCCGGTGATGCCGGCGATGGCGACGTAATAGAGAAAGCCGCCGGCGTTGGTGAGGATGACCGGCAGACGCTTATCGTCGCTCGTCGGCGTCGCCAGCCGCACGAAATCGATGCCGGCCTGGCGCGCCGGCAGGCACAGCTCGTCGTCGTGCTCGGGCGGCAGGTCGACGACGATCAGGCCGTCGCAGCCGGCAGCCTTGGCATCCTTCAGAAAACGCGGCACGCCGTAGCGATAGATCGGGTTGTAATAGCCCATCAGGATCACCGGCGTGTCGCGATCCGCCTTGCGGAAACGGCGCAGCACGTCGAGCGTCTTGGCCAACGTCATGCCCGATTTGAGCGCGCGCAGGCTCGCCGCCTGGATCGCCGGACCGTCGGCCATGGGGTCGGAGAACGGCATGCCGATCTCGATCAGATCGGCGCCCGCCTTGGGCAGGTGCGCCAGGATCTTCTCGAAGGTGACGCGGTCGGGATCGCCGCAGCTGAGATAGGTGACGAGGCCGGCGCGGCCTGCGGCGCGCAACTGCGCGAAGCGTGCGGCGATGCGGCTCACAGCTTTACCCCGAGCGTCGCCGCCACCGTGTCGACGTCCTTGTCGCCGCGGCCCGAAAGGTTGATCACCACCAGGTGGTCGCGTGGCAGATTGGGCGCGCGCTTTGCCACTTCGGCCACGGCATGCGCCGATTCGAGCGCCGGAATGATACCTTCGAGCCGGGTCAGGAGCTGGAACGCGGCCAGCGCCTCGCGGTCGGTCACCGGCACGTACGCGACGCGGCGGTGCTCGAACAGCCAGGCATGCTCCGGTCCGACGCCGGGATAATCGAGGCCGGCCGAGATCGAGTGAGTGTCGAGGATCTGGCCGTCGGCGTCCTGGAGGTAATAGCTGCGGTTGCCGTGCAGCACGCCGGGTGCGCCGCCGTTGAGCGAGGCGGCGTGCCGGCCGGTGGATATCCCCTCGCCGGCGGCCTCGACGCCGATCATCGTCACCGTGGGCTCGTCAAGGAACGGGTGGAACAGTCCCATCGCGTTCGAGCCGCCGCCGACGCAGGCGATCAGCGTGTCCGGCAGCCGCTCCTCGGCCCGCATCATCTGCACGCGGACTTCGTCGCCGATCACGGTCTGGAAGTCGCGCACCATCGCGGGATAGGGATGGGGACCGGCGACGGTGCCGATCAGGTAGTAGGTGTCGTCGACGTTGGCGACCCAGTCGCGCAGCGCCTCGTTCATCGCATCCTTGAGCGTCGCGGTGCCCGACGTCACCGGCCGCACTTCGGCGCCCAGCAGCTTCATGCGGAAGACGTTGGGCTTCTGTCTCTCGATATCCGTTGCCCCCATATAAACGACGCAGGGCAAATCGAAGAGGGCGCAAACCGTCGCGGTGGCGACGCCGTGCTGGCCGGCGCCAGTCTCGGCGATGATGCGACGCTTGCCCATGCGCCGCGCCAGCAGGATCTGGCCCAGCGTGTTGTTCACCTTGTGCGCGCCGGTGTGGTTGAGATCCTCGCGCTTCAGATAGATCTTCGCGCCCCGGCAGTGGCGCGTGAGCCGCTCGGCAAAATACAGTGGCGACGGCCGGCCGACATAGTGCTCGAGGTAGTAGCGCAGCTCGGCGGCGAAACCGGGATCGCGCTTCGCCGTCTCGTAGGCGCGCTCGACCTCGAGCACGAGCGGCATCAGCGTCTCGGCGACGAAGCGTCCGCCGTGAATGCCGAACAGGCCGCGGTCGTCGGGCCCGCCGCGGAAGGTGTTGGGGCCAGCCATCTCGAAGGTCGCCTGAAGCCGCCTGGAAAGCCCGAGTTTTACCCCTAAACCCTTGAGCCTCAAAGGCTGAAAACGGCCGCCACCGCCGCGTCGGGGCGGCACCTGCTAATCCCGGTTAATGACCTCCGCAGCTATTCGCCGCTGATCTGTCCGAGGGTTGGTCGCGAGCCACTAACCCCCGTTAATGACCTCCGCAGCTATTCGCCGCCAAATGCCGAAGTACCCGACCGTGACGCAGTGGATCATAAAGCGCATGCAATGCTCTCAATGGCTTTCGCAAATCACAGAGCTGCTAAACGCAGTCGCAAATGTCTTGGGAGCGCTCGCCGCACTGCTCGGGGCAGTGCATTTCTTTCGTTGATCTGAATGTCTCAAAGTGCCCGTACTTGAGCCAAGAATTCGCTGATCTTTGCGACATCCTTGACGCCCGGCGCACTCTCGACGCCCGACGACACGTCGACCGCGGTCGCGCGCGAGACGCGCACGGCCTCGCCGACGTTTGCCGCGGTCAGGCCGCCCGACAGCATCCAAGGCAGCGGCCACTTTCGCGTGCGCAGTAGCTCCCAATCGAAGACGAGGGCATTGCCGCCCGGCCGCGATGCGTCCCGCGGCGGCCGCGCGTCGAACATCAGCCAGTCGGCGACGCCGTAATACGGCGGCACCGCGGCGAGTTCGTCCTCACTCGCAATCTTGATCGCCTTCATCGTCTTCTTGCCGAAGCGTTTCTTGATTTGGGCGACGCGCTCAGGCGCCTCCTCGCCGTGCAGCTGGATCAGGTCGAGCGGCGCCGCGGCAAGCACGCGCGCGAGCAGCTCGTCGTCGGGATCGACGAAGACGCCGACGCGCGTCACGCCCGGGGCCACGCCGCGGATCAGCGGTCCGGCCTGCGCCGGCGACAGGTTGCGCGGACTCGGCGGAAAGAACACGAAGCCGACGAAGCGCGCGCCGCCGGCCACGGCGGCGGCGACCGTCTCGGGCGTCGACAGGCCGCAGATCTTGGCCGCCACGCTCACGGCTTGCGGATTTCGGCGAGCATGGCGCGCGCCGCCGCCGGTGGGCTGGGCGAGCCGGTGATCGGCCGGCCGATGACGAGATAGTCGGCGCCGGCCTGGATCGCGTCGCGCGGACCCATCACGCGTTTTTGATCCCCGTGCGCCAACGATCCGACGCGGATGCCGGGCACCACCAGCAGGAAATCGGCGCCGACGACCTGGCGCAGCTCGGCGACCTCGTGCGGCGAGCATATAATGCCGTCGAGGCCGCTGTCCCTGGCGAGCAGCGCCAGGCGCTTCACCTGCTCGCCGGTCGGGCCCTTCTGGCCGGTCGCCTCGAGATCGCGCTCGTCGAGGCTGGTGAGCACGGTGACGCCGAGGAGCTTCATCCGCGTCCGCCGCGCCGCCTGCTTCGCGGCCTCGCCGGCCGCCAGCATCATCGCATGGCCGCCAGCGCAGTGGACGGTGAGGAACGTCGGCTCGAGCGCCGCGGCCGCCTTCACCGCGCCGGCGACGGTGTTGGGGATATCGTGCAGCTTGAGGTCGAGGAACAGCGGCAGGCCCTGAGCGGTGTCCTTGACCGCGCGCGGCCCGTTGGCGGTGAAGAACTCGAGGCCGAGCTTGATGCCGCCGACCGCGCCCTTGAGGTCGCGCACCAGCGCCTTGGCCTTGGTTGGGTCGGCCAGGTCGATCGCGCACAGGATGGGGTTGGCGGGTTTGTCGCTCATGGCAGGCTGGATATAAGCGCGGCACGCCTCAGGGCGCGAGCGCATTCTCCAACGCCTGCTTGGCCGCCGCCAGGTCTTCCAGCGCATGACCGACCGACGCGAACAGGGTGATCTGGTCGTGGAAGCGCCGGCCGGCGCGGGTGCCGCGCGTCAGCTCGAAGAGATCGCCGGCGACGTCGTCCGGCCTGAGCACGCCCGATCGGATCGACCGGATCAGGTCGCCCGCCTCGACGAGCGCCACCTCGCGTGTGTCGACGAAGATGCGCGCCCGGCGCATCGTCTCGTCGTCGGCCGCGCGCATCGCTGGCGTGTCGCCGACGACGAGATCGACATGGACGCCGAGCGGCAGCCAATGACCCTGCAGGATCGGCTCGGGCGCCACGGTGGCGCAGCAGATGACGTGCGCGCCGTTGACCGCACGCTGCAGATCGTCCGCGGCGGCGACCTTGAGCATCCGCCGCGTCAGGCGGTGCGCCAGGCGCTCGGCCTTGGCGTGATCGCGATCCCAGACCAGGACGTTACGGATCGGCCGCACGCCGGCATGCGCCTCGATCAGGTGCGAGGCAAGAAGCCCGGTGCCGACCATCAGCAGGCGCTCGCTATCGGGCCGCGCCAGGTAGCTCGCGGCGAGCGCCGAGGCGGCGGCGGTCCGACGCGCGGTGAGCGCTCCGGCATCGAAGGCCGCCAGCGGCTTGCCGGTGCGCCCTTCGAGCAAGAGATAGGCGCCCTCGGCCGTCGCTTCGCCGCGGACCGGGTCGTCGGGAAACCGGATCAGGACATTGACCCCCAGCCGGTCGTCCGCCTGCCACGCCGGCATCAGCACCAACGTGCCAGCGTTGCCGTGCCGCGCCGGAATCTCGTAGCGTTGCGGCGGCGGCGCGGTGATGCCGCCGGAACGGAAGGCCTGCCGCAGCGCTTCGATCAGCGACGTCAGTTCGAGAGCGGCGACGGCCTCGCTCCAGGCGAAGGCGCGCATCCTAGCCGCCGGCGCCCGGCAGCGGCGGCGGCATGGTCGCCCGGTTCGAACGCAGGCCCTCGATCTCGCGCTCCAGCGCGGCGATGCGCTTGGCGCGGGCGCGCGATCCGCGCCGCGTCGCGCCGCCCGACAGCCACGCTATCAGCATGCCGAACAGCAATCCGACGAGAAGCGACAGCAGGATGACGAGGAAGAGCCGGGTCTCGAGCTCGAACGGAAACGGCCACAACCTGACGGTGACGTGGGCACGGTTCGACACCGCGAAGACCACCAGAACCAGCGCCAGCGGCGCCGTCACCAGCCAATGAAACAGCTTCATCTGCTACTCGGTCGCGCTAGCGGCCGCCCCGCCAAACCCGCTCGCGCGGCCGAGGAACAAGGCCGCTGCGCGCGCAATCAGGGCCGCTCGTTGAGCCGCTCGCGCAGCTCCTTGCCGGTCTTGAAGAAGGGGATGTGCTTCTCGCCGACCTGAACGCTCGCGCCGGTGCGCGGATTGCGGCCCATGCGCGCGCCGCGCCGCTTGACCGAAAAGGCGCCGAACCCGCGCAGCTCGACGCGGTCGCCGCGCGACAGCGCCGCCGCAATCTCGTCGAAAACGGTGGAAACGATGCGTTCGACATCGCGCTGATAGAGGTGCGGGTTGCGCTCGGCCAGGCGTTGAATGAGTTCGGATTTGGTCATCGCGCAGCCTAAGCCCCCCGCGCCGCGTTAAATCATTGGAAACCCTGCCAAATTCCGCCCGCCCCGTCAAGAAACGCGGGACGGGGCCGTCCGGCCGGGTTCAGCCGCCGGACTTCTCGTCCTTTTCGTTCCGGCGGCTCAACGCCGCGCCGAGGATGTCGCCGAGGCTGGCGCCGGAATCGGACGAGCCGTATTCCGCCATCGCCTGCTTGTCTTCCTCGATCTCGCGCGACTTGATCGACAGCGTGGCCTTGCGCCCGCTGCGGTCGAAGCCGGTAACCTTGGCGTCGACCTTCTCGCCGACGGCAAAGCGGTCGGGGCGTTGTTCGGCGCGGTCGCGCGACAGCTCGGCCTTGCGGATGAAGCCCTGCATGCCGCTGGCGAGCGCGACCTCGATGCCGCTGTCGGTCACCGCCGAAACCGTGCAGGTGACGATGTCGCCCTTTTTGACGCCGGCGGCTTCGGCGGCCGAAGCCGGCTCCGCCTGGAGCTGCTTGATGCCGAGCGAGATGCGCTCCTTCTCGACGTCGACGTCGAGTACGCGCACCTTCGCCATGTCGCCCTTCTTGTAGTCCTTGATCGCCTCTTCGCCCGGCTTCTGCCAGTCGAGGTCGGAGAGGTGCACCATGCCGTCGATGTCGCCGGGCAGGCCGACGAACACGCCGAACTCGGTGATGTTCTTGATCTCGCCCTCGAGATCAGTGCCGACCGCGTATTTCTCCTTGAAGCTCTCCCACGGATTGGGCAGGCACTGCTTGAGGCCGAGCGAGATGCGGCGCTTCTGCGGATCGACGTCGAGCACCATCACCTCGACCTCCTGGCTGGTCGAGACGATCTTGCCCGGATGCACGTTCTTCTTGGTCCAGCTCATCTCGGAGACATGGACCAGGCCCTCGACGCCGGGCTCCAGCTCGACGAAGGCGCCGTAATCCGTGATGTTGGTGACGCGGCCCTTGAACTTGGCGCCGGCCGGATATTTGAGCTCGACGCCCTCCCAGGGGTCGGCCTCGAGCTGCTTCATGCCCAGCGAGATGCGCTGAGTCTCGGGGTTGAAGCGGATGACCTGGACCTTCACGGTCTGGCCGATATGCAGGGCCTCGGACGGATGGTTGATCCGCCGCCAGGCGATGTCGGTGACATGCAGCAGGCCGTCGACGCCGCCCAGGTCGACGAACGCGCCGTAATCGGTGATGTTCTTGACGACGCCGGTCAGCACCTGGCCTTCCTTGAGCGAGGCCACGAGCTCGGAACGCTGCTCGGCGCGGCTCTCTTCGAGCACGGCGCGGCGCGAGACCACGATGTTGCCGCGCGCGCGGTCCATCTTGAGGATCTGGAACTGCTGCGGCGAACCCAGCAGCGGCGTGATATCGCGCACCGGCCGGATGTCGACCTGGCTGCCCGGCAGGAAGGCGACGGCGCCCGACAGGTCGACGGTGAAGCCGCCCTTGACCCGGCCGAAGATGACGCCCTGGACGCGTTCGTTCGCCTGGAAGTTCTTTTCGAGGAGCGACCATGCCTCCTCGCGCCGCGCCTTTTCCCGCGACAGCTGCGCTTCGCCGTTCTTGCCTTCCATGCGCTCGAGGAAGACCTCGACCGTGTCGCCGGCCTTGAGCTCCGGCGCGCGGCCCGGCGCACTGAATTCCTTCAGCGGCACGCGGCCCTCGGATTTGAGGCCGACGTCGATCAGCACCATGTCGTTCTCGATGGCGACGACTTGGCCTTTGACCACGGTGCCTTCGAGGCCGGCGGCGGAACCCAGCGTTTCCTCGAGGAGCGCCGCGAAGCTCTCCTTGCCTTTTTCCTGCGAAACAGCGGATTGACGAGCGGCCATACGAACTCCGGAACTTCCCCGTGACGAAGACCGCGGCCCCACGGGGGAGGAACGCGGCCGGCCGCCGACGAGATCGGGTGCGGCGACGTGAACCCGTGGTCCATGCAGAACGCGCCTAGCGGCGCGGTTTGGTCTCCCCGATGAACCGGAGAGCGGCCGCGAAAGCGGCATCGGCATCGAGCGCGGTGGTGTCGAGCTCGAAAGCGTCAGACGCGCGGTGCAACGGGGCGGTTCGGCGCTCCCGGTCGCGCGCGTCGCGAAGCTTCATGTCCTGCAGGACGCGCTCGTATATAGCGGTGCCGCCCTCGGCCTGCAACTCTTTGAATCGCCTGAGGGCTCTGGCCTCGACCGTAGCCGTGAGGAAGAGCTTAACGTCGGCATCCGGGCAGACCACCGTGCCGATGTCGCGGCCATCCAGGACCGCTCCCTTGCCGCGGCGGGCGAATTCGCGCTGGAACGCCAGCAACACCGCGCGGACGCCGGGGATCGCCGCCACCACCGAAGCCGTCTGGGCCACTTTCTCGTCGCGGAGCCGCTGGTCGTCGAGATCGCGTGGCGTGACCTGCCGGGCCGCCGCCACGGCGGCATCGGGATCGGCCGGATCGGCGCCGGCGGCCAGCGCCCGGAAAGCAACGGCGCGATAGAGCGAGCCGGTATCGAGGTGATTGAGGCCGAAATGCCGGGCGAGGCGGCGTGCCAGCGTGCCCTTGCCCGAGGCCGCCGGGCCGTCGACCGCGATGATCACCGCTTGGCCTCGGCAATGCGCGCGCCCAACCGGTTCATCAGATCGACGAAGCCCGGGAAGCTGGTGGCGATGGTCTCGCCGTCATCGATGCGCACCGGCTTGCGCGCCGCTCCGCCCAGGACCAGGAACGCCATGGCGATGCGATGATCGAGCCGCGCCGCGACGCGCGCACCGCCCAAGGGCGGCGCGCCTTTGCCGTCCACCGTCAGCGTGTCGCCCGCGACCGCGACCGTGACGCCGCAACTCTGAAGACCGTCGGCGATCGCGGCCAGACGGTCGCTTTCCTTGACGCGAAGTTCGCCCAGCCCGTGCATCACGGTTCGGCCCTTGGCGAAGGCGGCGGCGACCGCGAGCACGGGATACTCGTCGATCATGCTCGGCGCGCGCGCGGCCGGAACCTCGATGCCGTGAAGCGCGCCGGCCGCGACCTTGACGTCGGCGACGCGCTCGCCGCCGGCGATCCGCTCCTTGCCAAAGGCGATGCGCGCGCCCATTTCGGCGAGTGTCCGATAGAGCCCGGCGCGCAGCGGGTTGATGCCGACGCCCTCGATCGTGATCTGCGAACCGGGACGGAGCAACGCCGCAACGACCGGGAAGGCGGCCGATGACGGATCGCCCGGCACCGTCAGGTCAGCGGGCTTCAGCTCCGGCTGTCCGACCAGGGTGATCCGCTTGCCGCCGGTCTCGGTCGCGACGACCTCGACGCTGGCGCCGAAGTGCCGCAGCATATTCTCGGTGTGGTCGCGCGTCGCGATCGGCTCGATCACCGTGGTCTCGCCCGGCGCGTTGAGGCCGGCGAGCAGGACCGCCGATTTCACCTGTGCCGACGGAACGGGCAGCGTGTAGGCGATCGGCATCGGCGACGGCGCTCCGACCACCGCCAGTGGCAGGCGGCCGCCGTCGCGCGCCACGAAGCGCGCGCCCGTCCGTGTCAGCGGCTCGATGATGCGCGCCATCGGGCGGCGGCGCAGGGATTCGTCGCCGGTGAAGAAGGCAACGATGGGATGCGTCGCGACCGCGCCCATCAGCAGCCGCGCGCCGGTGCCCGAGTTGCCGAAATCGAGGACTTCGGCCGGCTCGACGAGCCCACCGGTGCCGACGCCCTGCACGCTCCACGTGTCTTTGCCGTCGCGCTCGATGCGCGCGCCGAGCGCTTTCAACGCTGCGCCGGTGCGCAGCACGTCGTCGCCTTCGAGCAAGTTCCGAATCCGCGTGCGGCCGACCGCAAGCGCGCCAAGAATCAACGCGCGGTGCGAGATGGATTTGTCGCCGGGCACGCGGCAGCGGCCGCGAAGCGGGCGCGACGATCCGGAGGAAAGCGCCGTCACCGATGAAATATCCCCGATGGTACGGTGTCTTTAGCACAGCGCGTTCGTCGAGGCGACCCGGCCGCGACGGCCCCGGCGCGTCGCCCCGCGGCGTCCGCGAATTAGCTTTTGACAGCGGAGCGCGGTCGTGGCAAAGGGCCGGAATTGTGGATTTGGCGTTCGCATCGTAGCGGAGGCACCGTGACGAAGCTGGAGTGGGGTACCAAGCGGATTTGCCCGAATTGTGGCACGCGTTATTACGATATGCGGCGCGACCCGGTCACATGTCCGAAATGCGGGGCACCGTTCGACGCGGAGTCCCTGGTCAAGACCAGGAAATCCCGTGCCGTCGCGCCGGCCGCGGTGGAAGACGTCGTGCCGCTGGAGGATGTGGAGCTCGAGGCCGATCTGGCCGCCGAACCCGACGAGGAGGGCGAGGTGGTGACCGAAATCCCGGTCAGCGAGGAAAGCGCGGAGGAAGGGGCCGAGGCCGCGAAGGCCGGCAAGGGCAAGGGCGGCGGCAAGATCGCGGGCGACGAGAAGAAAAAGGAAGACGAAGAGGAGGAGGTCATCGAAGACGCCTCGGAACTCGGCGAGGACGAGGACGACATGGCCGAGGTCATCGAGAACGTCGACGAGGAGGACGATCGCTGACGCGCGGGCCTTTTCCAACTGGCCGCGCCGCGCTAGATTTTCCGCGTTCCCGCCGCGGGACGCTCGGTTCGGGGCCATAGCTCAGCTGGGAGAGCGCTACAATGGCATTGTAGAGGTCAGGGGTTCGATTCCCCTTGGCTCCACCAATTGAAGGCCCGGCGCTATCTGCGCTGGGCCTTCATTTTTTCTGCCGGCCGGCGATGCCGGATCATGGCGCTGAATCCATCGGTTGTCATTTTTGCGCGGCCACGGGCGGCAGCGTCTTCGGCGCGGTCGGTTCGATCCGGCGGCGCGCCGGAGCGCTGATTTTCCCGCCCCGCACAAGGCCTTAGCCGATCTTGATGGCGCCGCCGCGCGATCCCATATGTCGGTTTTCGGGCGCGGCCGGATGGCGCGTCCCGATCAACACGATGGGGCGCCCGAAACGGGGCCCCGGATGGCGGACTTAGCTCGAGCGAGGAGGTCCAAGTGGCTCGTTTGTCAGTCTTCAATTCTCCCCTGTTGCTGGGGTTCGACCAGTTCGAGCGGGCGCTCGACCGGGTCACCAAGGCTACGGCCGACGGCTATCCCCCGTATAACGTCGAGCAGCGCGGCGAAAACGCCCTGCGCATCACCTTGGCGCTGGCCGGCTTTACCATGGACGACCTCTCGGTGCAGATCGAGGACAACCAGCTCGTCATCCGCGGCAAACAGGTCGAGGAGAAAGAGCGGATCTACCTCCATCGCGGCATCGCCGCGCGCCAGTTCCAGCGCTCGTTCGTGCTCGCCGATGGCATCGAAGTTGGCGGCGCTTGGCTCGAGAACGGTCTTCTCAACGTCGATCTCGTGCGGCGACAGTCCGACCAACGGGTCAAGCGCATCGAGATTCGCCGTTCCGCCAACCTGACGAACGGAAAGGCAGGCAGCCATGAATAACCAGGAAATCACCCGGCTCAAGAACATCTCGGCGAAGGAATTCGCGCATTGGGGGCTGCAGGATTTGGCCTACATCCGGCCCGTCGTGGTCGAGGGCCGCTCGGGATACGCGATCCACGCCGCCGACGGTACGCCGATGGCGGTGATGCCGACGCTGGCGGTCGCCCAAGCGGCCGTCCGCCAGAACGATCTCGAGCCCCTCAGCGTTCACTGAACCGCGGTCACCGAGCCGCGAGCGCCACCGCACGCCGCGTCAGGCGGCGTGGCTCGCGGCGTGGTCGACGAGCAGCGCGTAGAGCGCGTCGGCGCGGTCGGTGCCGCGCAGCTTGTCGCAGGTCTTGCGGTCGCGCAGCAGGCGCGAGACCAGCGCCAGCGCCTTGAGGTGATCGCCGCCGGCGCCTTCGGGCGTCACCAGCAGGAAGATCAGATCGACCGGGCGGTTGTCCACCGCCTCGAAGTCGACCGGCTTTTCGAGGCGCGCGAAGAATCCCGTTGGCGCCGACAGGCCAGGCAGCCGGCCGTGCGGCACGGCGACGCCGTTGCCGATCCCGGTCGAGCCCAGGCGCTCGCGCTCGATCAGCGTCTCGAACAGCACGCGCTCGTCGACACCCATCAGTGGCGCCGCGCGCTTGGCCAGATCCTGCAGGGCCTGCTTCTTGTTGGCGGCCTTCAGGCGCGTCGTCACCGCTTTCGGGGTCAGAAGATCGGAAATCTGCATTGCCGGATTCGTCGCTGGTTGCACGGTCAAAATTGCAAGGCCTTCTCGCGGCGGCGCCGCACCGAGGACGGTATGTTCATGGCCTCCCGGTATTTGGCGACCGTCCGGCGAGCGATGTCTATACCTTCTTTCATTAAAATTTCCACGATCCGATCGTCGGACAGGATTTCGCTTGATTCCGCCTCGATGAGCGAGCGGATGCGGAAGCGCACCGCCTCGGCCGAGTGCGCCTCGCCCGAGGCCGCCGCGATCGCCGACGTGAAGAAGTACTTGAGTTCGTATATGCCGCGCGGCGTGAGCATGTATTTGTTGGTGGTGACGCGGCTGACCGTGCTTTCGTGCATCTCGATCGCGGTGGCGATGTCGCGCAGCACCAGCGGCTTGAGATGTTGCACGCCGTGTCGCAGGAATCCGTCCTGCTGGCGCACGATTTCACGCGAAACCTTGAGGATCGTGGTTGCGCGCTGGTGCAGCGCCTTCACCAGCCAATTCGCCGATTGATACCGCTCGGAGAGGTATTCCTTCTCCCGCTTGTTTTTGGCGGCGTCGCTGACCTCGGCGTAGTAGCGGTTGTTGACCAGGACGCGCGGCAGGCTGTCGCTGTTGAGTTCGACCGCCCACGATCCGTTGGGCAGGACGCGCAGCAGCACGTCGGGCACCACCACTTCGGGCGCGGCCTTGTCGAAGGCGAGGCCGGGTTTCGGGTTGAGGGCCTTGATCTCGGCCACCATCTGCGCGAGATCGGCGGCATCGACCCGGCAGACGCGCATCAGCTGTTGCGCGTCGCGCTTGGCAAGCAGCGGCAGGTTCTCGATCAACGTACGCATCGCCGGATCGAAGCGGTCGCGCTCCTTCAGTTGCAGCGCCAGGCATTCAGCAAGATTGCGCGCGAAGACACCCGGCGGATCGAAGCGCTGGAGCAGCACCACCGTCTTCTCGACGCGCGCGGTGTCGCATGACAGCAGTTCGGCGATCGCGGCGAAGTCGCCCGCGATGTAGCCGGCCTCGTCCACCATGTCGATGAGATGGCTGCCGATCACCCGGTCGGCAGGGTCGTGAATCTCGACGGCAAGCTGCTCCAGCAGATGTTCGCGCAGGCTGATCGGGCGCGTGAGCGTCTGGTCGAGTCCCGGCAGGCCGTCGGCGGCAACCGCGCTGGTGCGGGTGCGCCAGGCCTCGGGATCGCCGGCGTAATCGAGATTGCCCTCGCCCTCGCGCCCCGCCTCTTCATGCCAGGTCTCGGCCGCATCCGCGGCATCCGCGCCGGCCTCGACGTCGCGACGGTCGTCCGGACTGGGGGCATCGACGGCCGGCGGTTCGGCGGCGGCGTCGCCCGCCGGGGCCTCATCGGCGGCGCCGTCTTCGGATGCCTCGTCGCGCTCGAGCAGCGGATTCTGCTCAAGCTCGCTCTCGACATAAGCCGAGAGTTCGAGGCTCGACATCTGCAGCAGCTTGATCGCCTGCTGCAGCTGCGGCGTCATGACGAGCGCCTGACCTTGGCGCAGATCCAGACGGGGCATAAGGGCCATGGCGACGACCTACAGGCTGAACCTTTCGCCCAGGTAAACGCGGCGCACGTTGGCGTCGCGCACGATCTCTTCCGGCGCCCCCTCCATCAGCACCTGGCCCTGGTGCAGGATGTAGGCGCGATCGACGATCTCGAGCGTCTCGCGCACGTTATGATCGGTGATCAGGACGCCGATGCCGCGATCCTTCAGGTGCGCCACCAGATCGCGAATGTCGTTCACCGCGATCGGGTCGATGCCGGCGAGCGGCTCGTCCAGAAGGATGAAATGCGGCCGCGTCGCGAGTGCGCGCGCGATCTCGACGCGGCGGCGCTCGCCGCCGGATAGCGCCATTGCCGGCGCCCGGCGCAGATGGGTGATCGAGAATTCGGCGAGCAGCGCGTCGAGCATGTTTTCGCGCATCTCGAGCACCGGCTCCGCGACTTCGAGCACGGCGCGGATGTTCTGCTCGACCGACAGGCCGCGGAAGATCGACGCCTCCTGGGGCAGATAGCCGATGCCCAGTCGGGCCCGGCGGTACATCGGCAACTCGGTGATGTCCGCGCCGTCGAGCGTGATCGCGCCGACATCGGGCCGCACCAGACCGGTGATGATGTAGAAGCAGGTCGTCTTGCCGGCGCCGTTCGGTCCCAGCAATCCGACCGCTTCGCCGCGCTGCACCGCGACGCTGACCGCGCGCAGCACCGGACGCTTCTTGAAGCTCTTGCCGAGGTTGGTCGCGACGAGACCGGCGTTCGATGCAACCAGCCGCGGCGTCGCATCGCGGCGCTGTGCCGGCGCCGAATGCGCCGGATGGGTCTGTGGATGAGCAGGCGACGGATGCGCGTGTGCGGCTTGCGACGGATGATGATCAACCGGCGGCTTGGTCATCGCGCCCTACAGTCCGCCATTCGATTGTCCGCCCGTCGCGCTCGGCCGGTGGTTCGGCACCAACAGGCCCTCGACGCGCGGCTTGCGACCGCCGTCGGCGACGGCGTTGGGTGGGGCGGCCAGGATCTCGCTGACGTTGGTGTTGGTATCGACTACGCCGTACTGCCCGCGCAATTCGTCGTCGCCTTTGGTCAGCCGGACGTGGCCGATCAGGGTTGCGATCTTGGTCGCGACGACGTAGACCCCCTCGTCGCCGCGGGCGATCTGGCCGGGCGCCGAAACCAGCACGTTGCCGTAGCCGTTGATCCGCGTGATTTGCGCGGGCTGATCGTCCTTCTTTTCGACGTCGGCGGTGATGATATCCGCGCGCATGCGCCGGTCGCCGCGGATCGCCATCGCGTTGCCGCGCGCCACGGCGATCTGCTTTTGGTCGTACCATTCGAGCGAATCACGCGCGGTGATGATTTCGTTCGGCGCCGTGATGTGCAGGTCCTTGCCGGTGAGCACCATGACCGCCTGGTCGACGTCGTAGACCGCGTGATCGCCGAAGGCCTCTTGTTGATCGCCGTTGATGAAATGAACATGGCCGTCGGCTTCAAGGCGATAGATCTCGGTCGATGATCCGCCCATCAGCGCGTTTTGCCCGCGTGCGGCAACCGGTTTCGACGCTGACGGCCCCGTCCGGCTCGCGGGCGCGGCTTGGCTCGAAGCTTGGCCAACCGGCCGGTAATAGGCATAGAGGACGTCGGCGGTCACGGTCGCATTGCCGCGCGTGGCCGAGGCGTTGCCGCGGGCGATATAGACGTTGTTGGCCTGCTGCCATTCGATGCCGTGATCGGCTTCGATGTGGATCGGGCGGTCGGTCATCTGCGCGCCGGCGAGCTGCGCGTCCGCGCGCGGCGCCGCCGTGCTCATGGCCACGACCGCGAGCGCGAACGCGGTGGCCGCGCGGACAATCACGGTGTCGCCTTCGTCCGCGAATTCAGGTCGAGCGCCGCGTGGCCGGTGAAGATGATGGTCTCGCCGCGGTCGAGGACGCGCAGTCCCTGCGCCTTGATGTGGCCGAAGGTGCCGTCGCCTTCGACTGGATCGTGGCTGATCGCGGTCCCTTGCGCCATGTTGATGGTGACGCTGTCGGAGCGCAGCGCATTGCCCTTGTCCTGGTAGAGCTCGACGTTGCCGAAGAGGTCCAGTTGCTGCGCCTGCGGCTGATAGAGGCCGACATAGGCGGTCAGCTCGTCCCAGTTGCCGCCCACAGTGGCAAGATCCGCCTTGGGCGCGTCGAGCGAGATCGCGTCGTCGGCTTTCGGTGTCTGGCTCGCGGCGTCGGCGGTGACGACGAAAGGCCGGTTGTTGCGATCGGTGCCGGTATAGCGCGGATCGACCATGCGGACCTGGCGCGCCTGGCTGACGTCGATCTTCGGCAGCCGCGCGAAGTGCATGCCGTCGATGGCGCCCTGGATGCGCGGCCAGACCGCGACCAGCATGAGCAGCGCCAGTGCGGTCGCCGGCAGGATGCGCTTCGCGATGCCGACGAACCGGCTGTAGCGGCGCAACGCGGCGGCGCGCCGATCGGATTCAGGCGACGGGCGCACCTCGGCGAAGCTGGCATCGAGCCGCGTCTTCATGCAATCCCCGCGCGGAGGCAATCGTGGATATGCACGATGCCGAGCGGTTTGTTCGCCGCATCGACGACGAACAGGCTGGTGATCGCGTTCTGGTTCATCACCGCCAGGGCCTCGGCGGCGAGCGCCTGCGGTCGGATGGTCTTGGGCAGCTGGCTCATGACCTCGGCGACGCCGGCGCGCAGCAGGCCGTCGCCCATGTGGCGGCGCAAATCGCCGTCGGTAACGATGCCGGCAAGACGGCCGGCGGCGTCGGTGATGCCGACGCAGCCGAAGCTCTTCTTGGTCATTGCCAGGATGGCGTCCGCCATCGCGGTATCGAGCGGGATCAGCGGCACCGCCGGCCCGTGATGCATGATGTCGGCGACCTTGAGCAGGCGGCGGCCAAGGCGGCCGCCGGGATGAAGCTGCTGGAAGTCGTCGGCCGAGAATCCCTTGCGCTCGAGCAGCGCGATCGCAAGCGCGTCGCCGAGCGCCATCATCATCGTGGTCGACGTGGTCGGCGCGAGGCCCATCGAGCACGCTTCGGCGGCGGCGGGGAGGCGCAGCGTCACGTCCGCGGCATCGGCGAGCGCGCTGCGCGCCTGGGCCGTGATGGCGATCAGCGGCATACCGAAGCGCCGCGCGTGGGCGAGGATATCGGCCAGCTCGTTGGTCTCACCCGAATTCGACAACGCCAGCACCGCATCGCCGGCGGCAAGCATGCCGAGGTCGCCGTGGCTCGCTTCGGCGGGATGGACGAACTGCGCCGGCGTTCCGGTCGAGGCCAGTGTCGAGGCGATCTTGCGCGCGACGTGGCCGCTCTTTCCCATGCCGGTGACCGTGACGCGGCCGGTGATCGCCGCGAGCTTGTCGACCGCATCGGCGAAACTCGCGTCGAGCTCCGCCGCCAGCGCCTCGAGCCCGACGATCTCGGTGTCGAGCACGCGACGGGCGACGGCGATATCGGACGACTCTTTCGCTTTGGCTATGGTTCGGCGCAACGATGCTCCCCCGCTGCGAGCATCTCCGTCGGTTTCGACCGGAGTGCGGGAACGAAAACTCCCCGTCATCATAAGGGCACTATGCTCCCGCCATCCCTCGAAATCAACGGAACGGGACACGAACGGCACATTATTTGCTTGGCCGGGTTAAAACTTGCTTTCAATGCTCGAAAAGATCGGGACCGGGGAACCCGGCGATATCGAGCGCGGCCCGCGTCGGCAGGAAATCGAAACAGGCCTGCGCGAGGGCGCTGCGTCCCTCGCGCACCAGCATTTCGTCGAGCCGCGCCTTGAGCGCATGGAGATGCTCGACGTCCGCGGCGGCATAGCGCTTCTGCTCCGCGCTCAGCTCCGGCGCGCCCCAGTCGGACGACTGCTGCTGCTTCGACAACTCGACGCCGAGAATCTCGCGGCACAGATCCTTCAGACCGTGACGGTCGGTGAACGTGCGCGCCAGCTTCGACGCCACCTTGGTGCAGTAGACCGGTGCTGCGCGTACGCCGAGATAGCGCTGGATCATCGCCAGATCGAAGCGCGCGAAGTGGAAGATCTTGAGCACCTTGGGATCGCCGAGCAGCGCCTTGAGACGCGGCGCGTCGTATTGGCGGGGCGCGAATTGCACCAGGTGACAATTGCCGTCACCGGCGGAGAGCTGCACCAGGCAGAGCCGATCGCGCGCCGGGTCGAGTCCCATCGTTTCGGTGTCGACGGCGATGGCGTTGCCGAGCGCGAGCCCGGCGGGAAGATCGCCGCGATGCAGGTGCGTGCTCATCGGTCTTGCATGCTCCGAACCGGTCGCGACGCGCGGGGTTTCGGTGGTGCCCAGGAGAAGACTCGAACTTCCACGGCCTTTCGGCCACTAGAACCTGAATCTAGCGCGTCTACCAATTCCGCCACCTGGGCAATCGGTTCTGTGACTTAGAGGCGCGGTTCCGCCGTGTCAATGAGTCTCGGCATTTTCCGGCGCCGGGCTCGCCTACCGTACCGGGCTGTTGTAAAACAGCGCGGCAAACCAGCAGGCAGAAACCATGCGGTATCGCCGTTTCGTGGTCGTCGGCGCCTCGGGCTTCGTCGGGCGCTATGTCGTCAGGCATCTCGCGGCGGAAGGCGCACTGATCGCCGCCGTCAGTCGCACCGCGGCGAATGCCGGATTTCTCCGTCCGATGGGCGATGTCGGCCAGATCGCGCTGATCGATTGCGACATCAAGGATCGCAATCGGCTCGCGCCGCTGGTGGCCGGCGCCGAAGCGGTCATCAACGCGACCGGCATCCTCCATGAGCGCGGCGCGCAGCGATTTCGGACCGTGCACGAGAGCGGGCCGGCCGGCCTTGCAGCGCTAGCTGCTGCGGCGGGAGTCCGGCGCTTCGTGCATGTTTCGGCGATCGGCGCCGATCCGGCCTCGCCGTCGCTTTATGGCCGCTCCAAGGCCGCGGGCGAGGCGGCCGTGCGCCACGCCTTTCCCGGCGCGACCATCCTGCGGCCGTCGCTGATCTTCGGGCCCGAGGATTCGTTCTTCAATCGCTTCGCCGCAATCGCGCGCTTGTCGCCGGCGCTGCCGCTGATCGGCGGCGGCCGGACGCGCTTCGCGCCCGTGTTCGTCGGCGACGTCGCCGCCGCGGTCGCTGCCGCGCTCGATCGCGAGGATGCTGTCGGCCGGACCTACGAGCTCGGCGGCCCGAGCGTCCAGACGCTGCGCGCGCTGTTCGAGCTGATCCTGCGCGAGACCAACCGCAGGCGGCTGTTGCTGCCGGTGCCTTTCGCCCTGGCCATGGTGCCCGCGCTGTTCATGGAACTGATGCCGCGGCCGCTGCTGACCCGCGACCAAGTCCGCATGCTGCGGCGGGACGCGGTGCCGGCACCGGACATGCCGGGCCCGGCCGCGCTCGGTATCGAACCCACCGCGCTCGAGCTGATCCTGCCGACCTATCTCGACAGGTTCCGCCGCGGCGGTCGCGGCCTGGGCGTCCACCTCCTCTGAAATAGTCCCGTTTCAGGACTATAAGCCTGGGCTGACCATCACTGGCGGCAGGTTCTCGGTCGCCCGCCGGAATTTGCGCCAAAAAAAGGCAACAGTATCTGACCTAATCGCGGAACAAGGTAATTATCGCTGCTCTAATTCGACAATAGTATGGGCACACGAGCACGCTGGTCTCGAATCTCAACACCATCGTCGGCAACTCCGTGCTTTATGGCGCGACGGCGGGCCGGCTGTTCGCCGCCGGCCAGGCGGGCGAACGCTTCGCCGTGCGCAATTCGGGCGCCGACGGATGATCGAGGGCTGCGGCTCGAACGGCTGCGAATACATGACCGGCGGCACGGTCGCGATCCTCGGCCCGGCGGGCGATAATTTCGCCGCCGGCATGTATGGCGGCATGACGTTCGTCTATGACGCCGCGGACGATTTCGCGAACCGCGTCAATTCCGACACGGTCGTCTGGCAGCGCATGGCTGGCCGATTGGAGCGCGCCCTCGACCGCTTCCGGCCGGTCGTACCGCGGGGACATCGCCGGACGGCTGCTGCAGCCGCTGCGCGGCGAGCCGGTCACCGCGGCGGCCGGCAACTGAGAGCCGCGACGGCCTGACGGCGCACGCCGAATGGCGCTATCATGCGCCGCCATGCGGGTGCTTTATCATCTCTGGCTGTCGCCGTTCGCGCGCGAAATTCGCCTCGTTCTGGCCGAGAAGGGGCTCGACTTCACCATGAAGGTGGAGAAGACGTGGGAGCGCCGTCCGGAATTCCTCGCGCTCAATCCGGCCGGCGACGTCCCCGTACTGATCGAACCCGACGGCACGGTGCTCGCCGGCTCGATGCCGATCGCCGAATTCCTCGACGAGGTCTATCGCGACAAGCTGCTGATCGGCCTCAATCCGGTGGACCGCGCCGAGGTCCGCCGCGTTGTCGCTTGGTTCGACGGCAAGATGAACGCCGAGGTCACCGACGGGCTCGTCAACGAGAAGATCATGAAGCGGTTCCTCGGCTTCGGCACTCCCGACTCGGCGGTGCTGCGCGCGGCGAAGTCCAATCTCGGCTATCACCTCGAATACGTCTCGTATCTGGCGGAACGGCGGCGCTGGCTCGCCGGCGATCATTTCTCGCTCGGCGACATCGCAGCCGCCGCGCATCTTTCCGTCCTCGACTATCTCGGCGACGTGTCGTGGGACGCGCACGAGCCGGCGAAGGAATGGTACGCGCGGGTCAAGTCGCGCCCCGCGTTCCGGCCGCTGCTGGCGGACCACATTCCGGGAGCGCCGCCGCCCAAGCACTACGCCGATCTGGATTTCTGAACGTCGCACCCGTCAGCGCGGCCGCGCCGGCACCTGCGGCGTATCGGTCAAGAGCCGCGCCGCCGCCGGATTTTCGCCGATATGCGCGAGGTTGTAGCGGGCATATTGCGCCGCCGGCGATTGGGGTGCGAGCGCGACCACGCGCTGCCAGTCGGCTTTGGCGCCGGCCGCATCGCCCCTGAGGCGTCGGATGTTGCCGCGCTCGAGCAGGCCCGGCACCGAATTGGGCGCGAGCTTCAGCGCGCGCTCGACGTCGGCTTGGGCGAGCGCAAGCGCATCGGCGCCGCCGACATGGCGATAGGCCGAGGCGCGGAAAACGAGCGCGTCGACGCTGTCGGGGTCGAGGTCGAGCGCGCGGTTGAGATCGTCGATCGCCTCCCAGTAATGCTCGCCGTCGGCTAGCGCCTCGGCGCGGTCGATCAGGAACTCGGAATTGCGCGGATCGAAGCTCAGCGCGCCGTCGAACGCGGCTTTGGCCCGGTCCGGCTGGTTGGCGAGCAGCCAAACCTGGCCGGCCTGGTCGAGCGCATCGCCGCGCAGGGTGGCCGACTCGCTCATCATCGCTCCGGCCAGCGCTTCGAGGCGCTGCGCCGCCTCGGCGTAGCGCTTGAGCGCGACCAGCGCGATCGCGGCGCAATGCTCCGCCGGGAAGCCGCCGCCGGCTTGGCGCCAGGTCCGCGCCGTCTTGAGCGCAGCCTCAGGATCGCGGTGGGCCTGCGCGAGGCACGAATCGTATTGCTGCGACGGCGGGCCGATGCGGATGACGGGCGCCTTCGGTGCCGCGGCCGCGGCGAGGAACGGAACCGCGAGTAGAAGTGCCGCCACCCTATTCGCCTGCTTGCGTCGCATGGTCCCGGTCGAGCGTGCCGCGCGCGGGCGCCGGCGTCGCATGGGCCGGCGCAAACCACCGCCGCACCCGCTCGAGGTAGAGGTAGATCACCGGCGTGATGAAGAGCGTCAGCGCTTGCGACACGATCAGGCCGCCGACGACGGCCAGGCCCAAAGGCCGGCGCAGCTCGGAGCCCGCGCCGAAGCCGATGGCGATCGGCAAGCCGCCCATGATCGCCGCCATGGTGGTCATCATGATCGGCCGGAAGCGCAGCAGACACGCTTCGAAGATCGCCTGCTCCGCGGTGGTGTCGCCGGCGCGCTGCCGCTCGAGCGCGAAGTCGATCATCATGATCGCGTTCTTCTTGACGATGCCGATCAGCATGACGATGCCGATGATGGCGATGATGCTCAGATCCTGGTGGAACAGGATCAGCGTCGCGAGCGCGCCGAGTCCCGCCGCCGGCAGGCCGGACAGGATCGTGATCGGGTGGATGTAGCTCTCGTACAGGATGCCGAGCACGATGTAGATGACCACGACCGCCGCGGTCAGCAGCAAGCCCTGGCCTTTGAGCGCGGCCTGAAACACTTGGGCGTTGCCCTGGAAGCCGGTGTTGACCGTCACCGGCAGATTGACCTGCCGCTCGAGCTGGCTGATCTCGTTGACCGCGGTGCCGAGCGAAACCCCGGGCGCAAGATTGAACGAGATCGTCACCGACGGCAGCTGGCCCTGGTGGTTGACGGTCACCGGGCCGGCGCCGGAGCCCAGGGTCGCGACCGCCGCGAGCGGTACGGACTGTCCGGTCGCGCTCTTCAAATAGATCTTCGACAAGTCGGACGGCGACTGCTGGAAGCGCTTGTCGAGCTCGAGAATGACCTCGTAGTCGTTCGACGGCTCGTAGATGGTCGAGATCTGGCGCGCGCCGAATGCGCTGTAGAAGGTATTGCGGACCTGGTCCACGGTGATGCCGAGCAGCGCGGCCTTGTCCGAATCGACATGGATGATGGCCTGGCGGTTGCGCAGCTGCAGGTCGGAGTTCACGTCCTGAAAACCCGGGAGATGCGCGACGCGCTCCTCCATCAGCGTCGCGTAATGATAGAGCTGGTCGGTGTCGGCGTCCTGCAGCGTGTACTGATAGGTGCTTTTCGACAGGCGGCCGCCGAGTTGGATGCTCTGCAGGCTCTGCACGAACGTCCGCATTCCCGGCACCTGCGCCAGCTTGGGCCGCAACTCCTGGATCACCTGGTCGGCCGTGAGCGCGCGCTCGGCGCGCGGCTTCAGCGGGATGAACAGGCGGCCGTTGTTGAGCGCCGGGCTGAAATTGTTGGCGCCGATGACGGAGAGTACGTCGGCCACGTTAGGATCGCTCCTGATGATCTGCGCGACCTGCTGCTGATGCTCGACCATGGACTGGAAGGACGCGTCCTGGGGCCCCTCGGTGAAGGCGAAGATGTTGCCGGTGTCCTCGCTCGGGAAGAAGCCCTTGGGCACGACCCAGAACAGCAAGCCGCTCAGGACGATCGACAGGATGGTGACGCCGAGCGTCGCGCGCCGCTGCCGCATCACCCGCGTCAACGCCCACTCATAGCCGCTGTGCATCTTGTCGAAGGCCATCCCGGACCAGCGCAGCAGCGCAATCTGCCTCTCGCCCTGGCGATGCGGCTTCAGCAGACGCGAGCACAGCATCGGCGTGAGCGTCAGCGAAACCAGGCCCGAAATCAGGATGGTCATGCTGATGGTGACCGCGAACTCGCGGAAGACGCGGCCGACGACGCCACCCATGAACAGCACCGGAATGAACACCGCCACCAGCGAGAACGTGATCGATATGATGGTGAAGCCGATCTCGCGCGAACCGCGGAACGCGGCGTCCATCACCCGTTCGCCACGCTCGACGTGCCGCACGATGTTCTCGAGCATGACGATGGCGTCGTCGACCACGAAGCCGACCGAGAGCGTGAGCGCGAGCAGCGACAGGTTGTCGATGCTGTAACCCATCACGTACATGCCGGCGAAGGTGCCGATGATGGACACGGGCAAGGCGAGCGCCGGGATGATCGTCGCGGTGACGTTGCGCAGGAACAGGAAGATCACCAGCACCACCAGCGCCGCGGTCAACAGCAACGTGAACTGGACCTCGTCGACCGAATTGCGGATCGACACCGAGCGGTCGCTCATGACTTTAAGCTTCGCGGCGGCGGGCAGCTCGGCCTCGAATACGGGCAACAGCCGCTTCACCGCGTCGACGACCTGCACGGTGTTGGCGTCGGGCTGCCGCTGGATGGCGAGGATGATCGAGCGCTGGTCGTTGTACCAGGCGGCGATCTGGTCGTTTTCGACGCCGTCGACGACCGTGGCGACGTCTTCGAGCCGTACCGGCGCGCCGTCGCGATAGGCGACGATGATCGGCTTGAAGTCGGCGGCGCGGTGGTACTGCTTCATCTGGAGCGTGAAGCTCTGGTTCGGCCCCATGATGGTGCCGACCGGCGTATTGGAATTGGCCGCCGCGACGGCGTTCTGGACGTCTTGCAGCGTCAGGCCCTTGGCCGCCAGCGCCTCGGGATTGGCCTGGACGCGGAGGGCGTATTTCTGCGCGCCGAAGACGTTGACGAGGGCGACGCCGGGCAGGGTCGAGATGCGCTCGGCCATCATCGTCTCGGCGTAATCGTCCAAGAGCGACAGCGGCAGCGTGTCGGAATGAAGGGTCAGGAAGATGACCGGAAAGTCGGCCGGGTTGACCTTCTGAAAGCTGGGCGGGGTGGTCATCTCGACCGGCAGCTTCTTCGCCGCCGTCGTCATCGCCGCCTGGACGTCGAGCGCCGCGCCGTCGATGTTGCGGTCGAGGTCGAATTGCATGGTGATGCTGGTGACGCCCTGGCCCGAGGTCGATACCATCGAATTGAGGCCGGCGATGGTGGAGAACTGGCGTTCGAGCGGCGTCGCTACCGACGACGCCATGGTTTCGGGCGACGCGCCGGGAAGCTGGGCCGAGACCACGATCGTCGGAAAATCGACCCGCGGAATGGCCGCGACCGGCAGCAGCCGATAGCCGAACATCCCGAAAATGACGAACGCCATCATCAGCAGCGTCGTCATCACCGGACGACGGATGCAGGTCTCCGGCAACGTCATGACGAGGAATCCGGCGTCGCCGCCCCGCTGCGAATTTCGACGTGGCTGCCGTTGGTCAGCTGGAGCTGGCCGTCGGTGGCGACCCGCTCGCCGGCGGCGAGGCCCCGGCTGATCACGCTCTCGCCATTGACGGTCCGCGCGACGGTGACGGGCCGCATTTGGGCGGTCCGGTCCTTGATGACGTAGACATAGGTGGTGTTCTGGCCGATCAGCACGGCGGGCGCCGGCACGGTCAGGGCGTCCGGATCAACCCGCTCGGTCACCGCGACGTTGACGAACTGCCCGGGCCACAGTCGCTGGCTCGCGTTGTCGAAGATCGCCTTCACCGCGATGGTGCCGGAGTTGACGTCGACGGTGTTGTCGAAGAACGCGATCCTTCCGTCGACCGGCGTGCTGTTGTCGCCGCCCGGCACGACCTGCACCGCGACCGGACCCTTCGCCATGGCGTCGCGCAATCCGGGCAGCTCGGTTTGCGGCAGCGTGAAGCCGACATAGATCGGCGTGATCTGGTTGACGGTGACGAGCGGGAGATCGTTGGCCTTGATGCTGTTGCCCGCCTTGATGTTGATGGTGCCGGCGCGGCCGTCGATCGGCGCGACGATGGTGTAATAGCTCAGCTGCGCCTGGAGGTTGTCCGCCTGCGCCTGGAGCGCCGCCTCGTTCGCCAGGGCGGTATCGTAGACCTGGTGCGAGACGAAGTTCTGGGCGACCAGCGGGCGATAGCGCGCAACGTCGCGTGCCGCGTTCTGGAGTTGCGCCTTCGCCTGCTCGAGCTGCGCGCGCGCCGCGCGATCGTCGAGCGTAAACATGACCTCGCCGGCCTTGACGTTTTGTCCGTCCTTGATGCGGACATCGGTGATGTAGCCGTCGACGCGCGACTTGACGACGACGTCGGCGATCGTCTGCACCGTGCCGATGGTGTCGAGACGCACCGGTATCGGCTGACGCGTCGCGGTCGCGACCGTGATCGGAATCGGCGGACGCGTGGGCGCCGTGGCCATGCGCGGCGGCGCGAAGACGGCGTAGGCGATCGCGGCCGCGACCACGATCGCGGCCGCCGCACCGAACCACGCGACGCGATTGCGGCGGCCCGCTTTCTCGACGATTGCCATGCGCAACCCGGAAAAACGCCCTTGGCGCCAATAGTTTAACATTATGCCGCACTATACTTGCCCATCAGTTGATATGCCAGAAATCGTATCGCTATCCCTTGGATTTCCGGCGTGTTCTGCGCGGCGGTGCGACGGCGAGTGATGCCTGCAAGCCTCGGCAAAAGCGCAACGCGTCGCGTCGGCGCTTTGGTAAACTTCAGGGGATGAGTGCGGACGACATGAGCCCGACGGCAAGCGGCTTCGGCAACGTGGTGCGCGCCCTCCGTATCCGCAATTATCGCGTCTATACCGTCGGCAATTTCATTTCGCTCTCCGGCAGCTGGGTCCAGCGCGTCGCCGTCGGCTGGCTGGCGTGGCAGTTGTCCCATTCGGGCGTCTGGCTCGGACTGTGCGGCGCCGCGGATCTCATTCCCGTCGTGGTGGTGAGCCCGTTCGCCGGCGCCTTCGCCGACCGCGTCGACCGCGTCCGCATCATCCGGGTGACCCAGATCGTCGCCATGACCCAGGCGCTCGTGCTGGCCTTCCTGACCCAGGCCGGCTCGATCACGGTCGAGATGCTGTTCGGCCTGACGCTCCTGCTCGGCGTCGCCAACGCCGCGAATCAGCCGGCGCGGCTTGCGCTCATTCCCCATCTCGTCGATCGCGCGACCTTGGGCTCGGCGGTGGCGATCAATTCGCTCGTCTTCAACAGCGCCCGCTTCATCGGTCCGGCGATCGCCGGCGCGGTGATCGCGCACGGTAGCATCGCCATGACCTTTGCCGTCAATGCGCTGAGCTATGTCGCATTCATTGTCGCGCTGACACGGATTACCGTGCCGCCGGCGCGCGCGGCCGCGTCGGCGCCGGGGTTCCGCGTCTTCGGCGAAGCGCTGGCCGGCTACGCCTATGCGCTCAAGCATCCGGGCATCGGCGGCATCATGGTGCTGTTTTCCGTGAGCTCGCTCGCGCTGCGCGGCTTCATCCAGCTGCTTCCCGGCTTCGCCGACAGCGTGTTCGGCCGCGGTCCAGAGGGCTTCGCCTGGCTGGTCGCGGTGGTCGGGCTCGGCGCGGTTGTCGGCGCCGCCTGGATGCTGCGCCGCGGCGGCACCGCCGGGCTCACCCGGTTGGTCATTGCGCACACCCTCGCGCTGTCCCTGGCGGTGATGGCGTTCACCGCGACCGCGGTCTACGGGATCGGCCTCGTCTGCGCCTTCGTCGCGGGATTCTCGCTGGTCGTCAGCGGCATCGGCGCGCAGACGCTGGTCCAGATCGCCGTCGATCCGGCGATGCGCGGCCGCGTCCTCGGCTTCTACGGCATGGTGTTCCGCGCCGGACCGGCGTTCAACGCGATCATCATGGGCGCCCTGTCGACGCAGTTCGGCCTGCGCGCGCCGGTGGCGGCGGGCGCGGCGATCAGCCTGCTCGCCGGGGGCTGGGCCTATGCGCGCCGCCGCCGCATGGCGCATGCGCTCGAGGTCGAGGCGCATGCCGCGGCCGACTGAATCGGTTCATGGCAGGGCTGCGGCGGCAGTCAGCGAATCCAAGGGCCCCCTGGACCCCCGCTTGCGCGGGGGGTGACGAACGCCGTGTGCCAACCTAAATGCATCGTGCTCTAAACGCTCAGTCGAGCAGCGTCGCGAGCGTCCGCGTCAGCAGCGCGAGATCGGCGTCGCGCGACAGCCGGTGATCGCCGTCCTTGACCAGCGTGATCTGGACGTCGGCGGCGGCGAGGCGCTCGGCGAGGGCAAGGCTGCGCTGCCAAGGCACGTCCGCATCGCGCATGCCGTGCAGCAACCGCACCGGACCGGCAAAGGCGATCGCCGACCGCGTCAGCAGATGCCGGCGACCGTCCTCGATCAGGCCGCGGGCGATGAGATAGCCCTGTTCGCTGTAGGCCGACGGGATGCGCGCGGCGCCGTCGCGCTCGATGCGCTGCCGGACCTCTGCCGGGAATTCGGCCCACATCAGGTCTTCGGTCGCGTCCGCCGCCGCGGCGATGCCGACGAGCGCCGTCACCCGCGCCGGCCGCGCCAGCGCGAGCAGCAGCATGATCCAGCCGCCGAGGCTCGATCCGACCAGCACTTGCGGTCCTTCCGTCAGATTGTCGAAGACGGCGAGCGCGTCGTTCCGCCAGCGGCTCACCGTCGCCGCGGCGAAGTCGCCGGACGATTGGCCGTGGCCGAAATAGTCGAAGCGGACGAACGCCTGGCCGCGCGCCGCGCAGAAACGATCGAGCGCCAGCGCCTTCGTCCCGCCCATGTCCGACATGAATCCGCCCAGGAAAACGACTCCGGGCGTGCGGCCGGCGCGGCGATGGTAGGCGATTGTGGCGCCGTCCTCGCGTGTTAGAATGGACGGCGGAAGGTTTTGGATTTCAACCATCGTCGATCCGGTGAATGCGGCATGAATGACGCCGAGCCTAGCATCCGGGCTGCGGACGGGAAACGACGCCCGGCCGTGCTCCAGGTTCTGCCGGCGCTGGTCGGCGGCGGAGTCGAGCGCGGCACGGTCGACGTCGCCGCGGCGCTCGCCGGCGCCGGTTGGCGCTCGCTGGTGGCGAGCGCCGGCGGACCGATGACGCGCGAGCTCGCGCGCGCCGGCGCGGTTCATTTTACCCTGCCGCTTGCCTCGAAGAATCCGCTCGTCATGCGCGCTAACATTGGCCGTCTCGCCGCGCTCATCCGCCAGCATGACGTCGACATCGTGCACGCGCGCTCGCGCGCGCCGGCGTGGAGCGCTCGCGCCGCGGCGCAGCGCACCGGCGTGCATTTCCTGACCACGTTCCACAACGCCTACGGCGGCAGGTCCTGGTTCAAGCGGCGCTACAACGCGGTGATGGCCGGCGGCGAGCTCGTCATCGCCAATTCCAACTTCGTCGCCGAGCACGCGGTCGCCACCTATGGCATCCCGCGGGATCGCATCCGCGTCATCCATCGCGGCGTCGACGTCGCGCGCTTCGATCCCGAGAAGGTGAGCGCCGAGCGCATGGCGCGGCTGGCGCAGGAATGGCGCCTGCCCGACGGCGTGCCGGTGGTGATGCTGCCGGGGCGGCTGTCGCGCTGGAAAGGGCACTTCGTGCTGGTCGAGGCGATGAAGCGGCTCAACCGACCGCAGATCCACACGCTCGTGGTCGGCGGAGGCGGCGGCGAACGCTATCGCGCCCGGCTCGCCGCGGCGATCGCGCGCGCCGGATCGACCGTGACCTTCCGCGTGCTCGACGAGTGTCGCGACATGCCCGCGGCCTACATGCTGGCCGACGTCGTGGTCTCGGCCTCGACCGAGCCCGAGGGCTTCGGCCGCGTCGTCGTCGAAGCGCAGGCGATGGGCCGGCCGGTGGTGGCGACGGCGCATGGCGGTGCGGTCGAGACGGTTGTGGCGGGCGAGACCGGTTGGCTGGTGCCGCCGGGCGATGCCGATGCGCTGGGCGACGCCATCGCGGAGGCGCTGGCGCTCGACGGTGACGGCCGCGCGCGGCTCGCGGCCCGGGCGATCGCCCATGTCCGCGGCAACTTCACCATCGCGGCGATGGCGGCGCGCACCATCGCGGTCTATCAGGAGTTGATCGGCGTCAAACCCGCGCCGGCCACGGCCACCGTCGCAGCGTAAGCGGGACGGACCCGTGGCGGAGCGCATCCTTGTCATCAAGCTCGGCGCGCTCGGCGATTTCGTCCAGGCGATGGGTCCGGCGGCGGCGATCCGGGCGCACCATCCGCAGGCGCGGATCACGCTGCTCACCGCGCCGGCCTATGCCGAACTCGGTCGGCACGCGCCCTATTTCGACGCGGTCTGGGTGGACGAGCGGCCCGGCTGGACGCGGCCGTGGGCGCTGCTGTGTCTCGCACGGCGGGTGCGCGCGGCGCAGTTCGACCGCGTCTACGATCTCCAGACCTCGGACCGCTCCAGCCTCTATTTCCATCTGCTGTGGCCGGAGCGGCCCGAATGGTCGGGCATCGCCGCCGGCGCGTCGCATCCGCACGCCAATCCCGACCGCGACCGGATGCACACCATCGACCGCCAGCGCGATCAACTGGCGATGGCGGGCATCGCCGACGTACCGCCGCCCGATCTGTCCTGGGCGGCGACGGATATCGCGCGGTTCGCGCTGCCGCCCCGGTTCGTGCTGCTGGCGCCGGGCGGCTCCAAGCACCGGCCGGAAAAACGGTGGCCGGCTGGACGCTACCTGCGCCTCGCATCGTTCCTGGCCGATCTCGGCCTGACGCCGGTGCTGGTCGGCGGACCCGATGAGGTGGCGGCCGGCGCCGAGATCGCGCGCGACTGCCCGGAGGTGCGCAACCTCATCGGCCGCACCGGCCTCGGCGATCTGATCGCGCTCGGCCGCGATTGCTTCTACGCCGTCGGCAACGACACCGGGCCGATGCACCTGATCGTCGCCGGCGGCGCGCCGGCCACCGTGCTCTATTCCGTCGCCTCGGATCCCGATCTGACCGCGCCGCGTGGCGCGCGCGTCACCATTCTCCGCCGCGGCGATCTCGGCGATCTACCGGTGGAGGAGGTTGCCGCCACGCTGCCGTTCGGATAAACCGGCGCCATGCCCGACGCCAAAGCCGCCGACTCGGTCGCCGTCACTCTGCCCGACGGCGCGGTGCGGAGCTTTCCGCGCGGTGTCACCGGCGCCGAGATCGCCAAGGCGATCGGTCCCGGCCTCGCCAAGGCGGCGCTTGCCGTCGCGGTCGATGGCGCGCCGAAGGACCTCGCGGCGCGGATCGAGCATGACGCGAAGATCGCGATCCTGACGCGCGACTCGCCGCAGGCGCTGGAGATCATCCGCCACGACGCGGCGCACGTGATGGCGGAAGCGGTGAAGGAGCTCTATCCCGAGACCCAGGTCACGTTCGGTCCGGCGACCGACACCGGGTTCTATTACGACTTCGCGCGCGACACGCCGTTCACGCCCGAAGACCTCGCGCGGATCGAGCGGCGCATGCACGAGATCGTCGACCGCGACGAGGCGATCCGGCGCGAGGAGTGGGAGCGCGACAAGGCCGTGCAGTTCTTCGCCGACCAGGGCGAGAAATACAAGGCGGAGTGGATACACGAGATTCCGGTCGACGAGACGATCAGCCTCTACCGCCAGGGCGGGTTCGTCGATCTCTGCATCGGGCCGCATCTGCCGTCGACCGGCAAGCTCGGCCACGCCTTCAAGCTGACCAAGGTGGCGGGCGCCTATTGGCGCGGCGACGCGCGCAATGCGCAGCTCCAGCGCGTCTATGGCACCGCCTGGGCGCACGAGAAGGACCTGAAGCAATACCTGTTTCAGCTCGAAGAGGCGGAGAAGCGCGACCATCGCCGCCTCGGGCGCGAGCTCGATCTCTTCCATCAGCAGGAAGAGGCGGCCGGCAGCGTCTTCTGGCACCCCAAGGGCTGGACGCTCTACCGCATCATCGAGAACTACATCCGCATGCGGCTCGGCCGTGCCGGCTATGTCGAGGTGCGCACGCCGCAACTCATCGACCGCAAGCTGTGGGAGGAATCGGGTCATTGGGAAAAATTCGGCGAGCACATGTTCACGGTCGAGAACGCCGACAAGGAGACCGGCGTCAAGCGGGTGCTCGCGATCAAGCCGATGAACTGTCCCGGCCACGTCCAGATCTATCGCCAGCATCTCCATTCCTATCGCGATTTGCCGCTGCGCATGGCCGAGTTCGGCTCGTGCCATCGCAACGAGCCGTCGGGCGCGCTGCACGGCATCATGCGGGTGCGCGCCTTCACCCAGGACGACGCCCATATCTTCTGCACCGAGGACCAGATCACGGCGGAGAGCGTGGCGTTCTGCGATCTCTTGCGCTCGGTCTATCGCGATTTCGGCTTCGAGGAGGTCTCAGTCAAGTACTCGGACCGGCCGGCGAAGCGCGCCGGCGACGACGCGGTCTGGGACAGGGCCGAGGCGGCGCTCAAGACCGCGGTCGAGGCGGCGAAGTTGCCCTATACGCTCAATCCCGGCGAGGGCGCGTTCTATGGGCCCAAGCTCGAATTCGTGCTGCGCGACGCGATCGGCCGCGACTGGCAATGCGGCACGCTGCAGGTCGATTTCGTCCTGCCCGAGCGGCTCGACGCGAACTACATCGGCGAGGATGGCCAGCGCCACCGTCCGGTCATGCTGCACCGCGCGATCCTGGGCTCGCTCGAGCGCTTCATCGCCATCCTGATCGAGCAGCACGCGGGCCGGTTTCCGCTGTGGCTCGCGCCGGTTCAGGCCGTGGTCGCGACCATCACCTCGGACGCCGACGCCTATGCCGGCGCGGTGCTCGCAGCGTTAACCAACGCGGGGCTCCGCGCCGAGGCCGACCGGCGCAACGAGAAGATCAACCTCAAGGTGCGCGAGCACAGCCTGGCCAAGGTGCCGCTGCTACTGGTCGTGGGTGCGCGCGAAGCCGAAACCCAAAGCGTTGCGCTGCGCCGCCTCGGCGGAAAAGAACAGGAAATCCTTGCGCTTGGCGAAGCCATCGCTAGATTGAAAGCCGAGGCCGCCGTGCCTTCCGCGGCGGCCTAATTCAGAGGCAACAGAGGAGAACGTTGGAGGTGTTTCATACCGCCTAGACTACCCCCCGCCGTTGCACACCGAGGCACCACCCATGACGGCCCTCGCGTCAACGACGAAATCGCCGCGGCGCGACTGCGCCTCGTCGATGAGCGCGGCAACATGGTAGGCGTCGTCACCCGGCACGAAGCCCTCACCCGCGCACAGGAAGCCGGCCTCGATCTGGTCGAGGTCGCCCCGCAAGCCGATCCCCCCGTGTGCAAGATCCTCGACTTCGGCAAGTTCAAGTACGAGGAGCAGAAGCGCAAGAGCGAGGCGCGCAAGAAGCAGAAGGTCATCGACGTCAAGGAGATCAAGCTCCGTCCCGGCATCGACGACCACGACTACGACGTCAAGATGCGCCAGATGCTCAAGTTCATCGAGGAAGGCGACAAGGTGAAGATCGTCATGCGCTTCCGCGGCCGCGAGATGGCGCACCAGGAGCTCGGCATGAACGTGCTGATGCGGGTCAAGGATGGCCTCGACAAGATCGCCAAGATCGAGCAGTCGCCGCGCACCGAAGGTCGCCAGATGACGATGGTGATGTCGCCCAAATAGGGCGCCGATCGGGCCGCACCGATCGCGGATTTCATCGTCGCGACAGGACGCAGCTAACGGCGCCATGGGCACGGCCGGAACGCGGGCGCCCGGCCGCTTGCCATTCCACCCCTCGGACTGTATAACCCGCGCCGAACCGGGCGGCGGGCTTGCGGGCATGCCTTGACCGCCTTTTTCTGCACAACGAACTCTTTTCGGAAAGGCAATCAAATGCCCAAGCTCAAGACCAAATCCGGAGCGAAAAAGCGCTTCGGCCGCACCGCCTCGGGCAAGATCAAGGCCGCGAACGCGCACAAGCGCCACCTGCTGATCAACAAGTCGAAGCGCGGCAAGCGCAACGCCAAGGGCACGATGACGCTGACCAAGGGCGACGCCAGGCTGGTGCTGACCTACATGCCTTATATGAGGGGCTAGCGCGTCATGGCACACGTCAAACGCGGCGTCCCCGGCCGCGCCCGCCACAAGAAGGTGCTCGGCCTGGCCAAGGGCTATCGCGGCCGCGCCAAGTCGTCGTTCCGCATCGCGATCGAGAAGGTCGAGAAGGGCCTGCGCTATGCCTATCGGGATCGGCGGGCGAAAAAGCGCAACTTCCGCGCGCTGTGGATCCAGCGCATCAATGCCGGCGCGCGCGAGGAAGGCCTCACCTATTCGCAGTTCATGAACGGCTTGCGGCTTGCCGGCGTCACGCTCGATCGCAAGATGCTGGCCGACATCGCCATGCGCGAGCCGGCGGCGTTCAAGGCCATCGTTGCCCAGGCGCGCGACGCCCTGCCCAAGGCCTAGGCCGCCGCGCCGGCCCCTGCGTAATATGCCGGTACGGATCGTCCCGGCGGCAAGCGGGGGCCGAGCGGTCCCTTCTGCCTGAGGAGCGTGCACGCGGCGATGGAAAGCCTCGATCACATTCGCGACGAGCTCATGCGCCTGGTCAAGGGCGCGGCCGATCTCGAAGGGCTGGAGCAAGTCCGCGTCGGCGCGCTCGGGCGCAAGGGCCGCCTGACGGGCCTGCTGAAGGAGCTCGGCGCGCTCGCGCCCGACGCGCGCAAGGCGCGCGGCGCCGCGCTCAACCGGCTCAAGGACGAGATCGAGGCGGCGCTCGCCGAGGCGAATGCGCGCTTGAATGCTCAGGCGCTCGACGCCGGGCTGGCGCAGGAACGCGTCGACGTGACGCTGCCGGTCGACGCGGCGCCGGCGGGCCGCATCCATCCGATCAGCCAGACGACCGACGAGATCGTCGCGATCTTCGGCGCCATGGGCTTCGCGGTGGTCGAAGGCCCGCACATCGAGGACGACTTCCACAACTTCACCGCGCTCAACATCCCGCCCGAGCATCCGGCGCGGCAGGAGCAGGACACCTTCTATCTCGCGGCGAGGGCGGCGGACGGCAGCCGCAAGGTGCTGCGCACCCATACCTCGCCGGTGCAGATCCGCACCATGCTTCGCCAGAAGCCGCCGATCCGCATCATCGTGCCCGGCCGCACCTTCCGCTCGGACCACGACGCGACCCATTCGCCGATGTTCCATCAGGTCGAGGGCCTGATCATCGATCGCGCGACGCATATGGGCCATCTCAAGGGCTGCCTGATCGATTTCTGCCGCGCCTATTTCGGCATGGCCGACCTGCCGGTGCGCTTCCGGCCGAGCTATTTCCCCTTCACCGAGCCGTCGGCCGAAGTCGATATCGGCTGTTCGCGCGAAGGCGGCGGCCTCAAGATCGGTGCGGGCGCGGATTGGCTCGAGATTCTCGGCTGCGGCATGGTCCATCCCAAGGTGCTGCGGAACTGCAACATCGATCCCGACGAGTACCAGGGCTTCGCCTTCGGCATGGGGATCGAGCGCATCGCCATGCTCAAATACGGCATCCCCGATTTGCGCACGTTCTACGAGAGCGACCTGCGCTGGCTCCGGCATTACGGCTTCCTGCCGCTCGACGTGCCGACCTTGGCCGGAGGCCTGGCGCGATGAAGACGACGCTCGGCTGGCTCAAGGCGCATCTCGACACCAACGCCGCGCTCGACGCCATCGTCGGCAAGCTGGTCATGCTCGGCATCGAGGTCGAGAGCGTCGAGGACCGCGGCAAGCACCTGGCGCCCTTCGTGGTGGCGCGGGTGGTCGAGGCGAAGCGCCATCCCGACGCCGATAAGCTCCAGCTCTGCCTGGTCGATACCGGGCGCGCGACGGTCGAGGTGGTGTGCGGCGCACCCAACGCCCGCGCCGGCATGCTCGGCGTCTTCGCGCCGGTCGGAGCGGTCATCCCGCGCTCTGGCCAGGCGCTGAAGGCGAGCAAGATTCGCGGCGTCCTGTCGAACGGCATGCTGTGCTCGGGCTACGAGCTCATGCTGTCCGACGACCACACCGGCATCATCGAGCTGCCCGAGGGGCCGCAGCCGGGCGACAGTTTCGTCAAGGCGGCCGGACTCGACGATCCCGTGCTCGACGTCAAGGTCACGCCCAATCGCGCCGATTGCCTGAGCGTGCACGGCCTCGCCCGCGATCTCGCGGCGGCGGGAATGGGCAAGCTCGAGCCGCTCGACGCGGCGCCGGTCGCGGGCGCGTTTGCCTGTCCGATTGCGGTTCATCTCGCGGGTCCGGACGGCAAAGCCTGTCCCTTGTTTCTGGGCCGCGTCGTGCGCGGCCTCAAGAACGGCTCGAGCCCGGCCTGGCTGCAGGAGCGGCTGGCGTCGATCGGCCTCCGGCCGATCTCGGCGCTGGTCGACATCACCAACTTCCTCACCGTCGATCTCGGCCGGCCGCTCCACGTCTTCGACGCCGACAAGCTCGACGGCGATCTCGCGGTGCGCGGCGCGCGCGACGGCGAAAGCTTGCTTGCCCTCAACGGCAAGGTCTACGAGCTCGAGCCCGATATGACGGTGATCGCCGATGCCAACGGCGTCCTCAGCCTGGGCGGAGTCATCGGCGGCGAGTCCTCCGGCTGCACCGAGTCCACGACCAACGTCTTCGTCGAAGCCGCGCTGTTCGATCCGGTCCGGACCGCGGCGACGGGCCGCAAGCTCGACATCCAGTCGGACGCGCGCTACCGCTTCGAGCGCGGGCTCGATCCCGAATTCGTCCGGCCGGGGCTCGAGATCGCGACCCGCCTGATCCTCGATCTCTGCGGCGGCACGGCCTCGGAGATCCGCGTCTCTGGCGCGGTGCCCGACTGGCGGCGGACGATCCGCTTCCGGCCCGATCGCGTGCGCAGCCTCGGTGGCGTCGAGGTCGCGGCGAGCGAGCAGCGCCGCATCCTGCAGGCGCTCGGCTGCACCGTCGGCGAGGTGGGCGATCATTTCACCGTCGAGCCGCCGTCGTGGCGCGCCGACATCGAGGGCGAAGCCTGCCTGGTCGAGGAGGTGCTGCGCATCCACGGCTACGACGCCATTCCAGCGGAATCGCTGCCGCGCGATGGCGCCGTGCCCGCGCCGGCGCTGACGCCGGCCCAGGGCCGCGCCGGCATGGTCCGGCGCACGCTGGCGGCGCGCGACCTGGTCGAGGCGGTGAGTTTCTCGTTCCTCGCGCTCAAGGACGCGGTGCTGTTTGGCGGCGGCACCAGCAACCTGAAGCTCTTGAATCCGATCAGTGCCGAGCTCGACGTGATGCGGCCGTCGATGTTGCCGAATTTGCTCGACGCGGCGCGGCGCAACGCCGATCGCGGCCTCGCCGACGCCGCGCTGTTCGAGCTCGGGCCGCACTATCGTGACGACACGCCCGAGGGCCAGGACCTGGTCGCGGCCGGTATCCGCGCCGGCGCGGTCCGCCGCAAGAGCTGGGACGAACCGGCGCGCGCGGCAAGCGCCTTCGACGCCAAGGCCGATGCGCTCGCCGCCTTGGCCGCCGCCCGCGTCGCCGCCGAGACGGTGCAGCTCGAGGCTTCAGCGCCCGCCTGGTATCACCCCGGCCGCTCCGGCACGCTGCGCCAGGGACCGAGGACCCTCGCGACCTTCGGCGAGATCCATCCCGCGGTGCTGCGGGCGATGGCGGTCGAGGGGCCGGCCGCCGGCTTCGAGGTGTTTCTCGACGCGGTGCCCGAGCCGCGGGCCAAGGGGACGGCACGGCCGCTGCTGAAGCTTTCGCCATTCCAGCCGGTGAGCCGCGACTTCGCCTTCGTCGTCGACGAAGCGGTGCCGGCGGAGACGCTGTTGCGCGCGGCGCGCGGTGTCGACAAGCGGCTGGTCGCCGAGGTTCGCCTGTTCGATCTCTACCAGGGCAAGAGCCTACCCGCGGGCAAGAAATCGCTCGCCATCGGCGTCACCTTGCAGCCGGTCGAGGCGACGCTGACCGACGCCGAGATCGAGGGCTTCTCCAAAAAATTGATCGTCGCCGTCGAAAAGGCGACGGGCGGCACGTTACGCCAATAGGTCAATGACCGATCTCGCGCATATCCGGAATTTCGCGATCATCGCCCACATCGATCACGGCAAGTCGACGCTGGCGGATCGCCTGATCGAGCGCTGCGGCGGCCTCGAGGCACGCGAGATGCGCGCCCAGGTACTCGACTCGATGGACATCGAGCGCGAGCGCGGCATCACCATCAAGGCGCAGACGGTTCGCCTCAATTACACCGCGAAGAACGGCGAGGCCTACGAGCTCAACCTGATGGACACGCCGGGCCATGTCGATTTCGCCTACGAGGTCAGCCGCTCGCTCGCCGCATGCGAGGGCTCGCTGCTGGTGGTCGACGCCAGCCAGGGCGTCGAGGCGCAGACCCTCGCCAACGTCTATCAGGCGATCGACGCCGGGCACGAGATCGTGCCGGTGCTGAACAAGATCGACCTGCCCGCGGCCGAGCCGCAGCGCGTCAGGGAGCAGATCGAGGAGGTGATCGGCCTCGATGCCTCGGGCGCGGTCGAGATCTCGGCCAAGACCGGACTCAATATCGACGGCGTGCTCGAAGCGCTGGTCGCACGCCTGCCGCCGCCGCAAGGCGACGAAGCGGCGCCGCTGAAGGCGCTGCTGGTCGACAGCTGGTACGACTCCTATCTCGGCGTCGTCATCCTGGTCCGGGTCAAGGACGGCACGCTCAAGCCGGGGCTCAAGGTCCGCTTCATGGCGACGGGCGCGGCGCACGCGGTCGAGCGCGTCGGCGTGTTCACCCCCAAGGCGGTCCAGATTCCCGCGCTCGGCCCGGGCGATATCGGCTTCATCACGGCGGGCATCAAGACGGTCGCCGATTGCAAGATCGGCGACACCATCACCGAGGACCGGCGGCCGGCGGCGCAGCCGCTGCCCGGCTTCAAGCCGCTGCAGCCGGTGGTGTTCTGCGGCCTGTTTCCGGCCGATGCCGCCGACTACGACCATCTGCGCGACAGTCTCGCCAAGCTGCGGCTCAACGACGCGAGCTTCGAATACGAACCCGAGACCTCCGCCGCGCTGGGCTTCGGCTTCCGCTGCGGGTTCCTGGGATTGCTGCATCTGGAGATCATCCAGGAGCGGCTCGCGCGCGAATTCAACCTCGACCTCATCCCGACCGCGCCCTCGGTCGTCTACCACGCCCATCTGACCGACGGCTCGATGGTGACCTTGCACAATCCGGTCGACATGCCCGATCCGGTCAAGCTCGACCACATGGAGGAGCCGTGGATCAAGGCGACCATCCTGGTGCCCGACGAATATCTCGGCAGCGTGCTGAAGCTCTGCGAGGAGCGGCGCGGCGTGCAGAAGGACCTGACCTATGCCGGCCGCCGCGCCATGGTGGTCTATCGACTGCCCTTGAACGAAGTCGTGTTCGACTTCTACGACCGGCTCAAATCCGTCAGCCGCGGCTATGCCAGTTTCGACTATCAAATGGACGGCTATGAGCCCGGCGACCTGGTGCAGATGAACATCCTGGTGAACGGCGATCCGGTCGACGCACTCGCCACCATCGTTCACCGCAGTCAGGCCGAGCGGCGCGGCCGTGCGATGTGCGAACGGTTGAAGGAACTCATCCCGCGTCAGCTGTTCCTCATCGCCATCCAGGCCGCGATCGGCAGCCGCGTCATCGCGCGCGAGACGGTGAAGGCGCTGAGGAAAGACGTGCTCGCCAAGTGCTACGGCGGCGACGTGACGCGCAAGCGCAAGCTGCTGGAAAAGCAGAAAGAGGGGCGCAAGCGCATGCGCCAGTTCGGCAAGGTCGAGATTCCGCAATCGGCCTTCATCGCCGCGCTCAAGATGGGCGACGAGTAGCGCCTAGCGGCCGCGCTTGCGCGCGGGCCAATAGAGCAGAAGACCGGGCAGTGCCAGGGCCGGCGCCGCCCAGAGACGCAGCAGCGTGATCATCACGGGGTCCCACAGCAGCGCTGGTAGGTCGCGTCGCGCTGCCGCCAGGCTGGCGCGGTTCAACTCGATCCACAGCTCGCCGAGCGAGATCGGCGCGAGCACGTGCTCCGCCCGCCAGGCCAGCAGGTCGCGGCCGAGCACCAGCAGGGCCGCGAGCAGCAAGAGGAATCCAAGCCAGCGGCCGAAAAGCCGGAACGCGCTTGCCATGCCGTCGATGCCTCCCCCCGGTCGCACCGCAACGTGGTTAACGATCGGCAAGGATGGTGCGGCAGCGCGGCGGCCTTGGCAAGGTTAGCGCGTCAATAACCTATTCACGTGTGGATGCTATGAGAATGGAGCGGACGCCGCGCGCCCGCCGCTCATTTTCTGCCGAAAGCTGCCCGCGATGCTGCGTGACTTCGAACTGCGACAGGCCGCCCTGCTGATGATCCGTCGACACGGCACTGCCGCGGCGGTGAAAGCGGGCTTCCGCGCCGCCTCGCTGATGGACAACGGCGATACCGGCGCCGCCGCGATCTGGGTCGAGATCATCAACGAGATCAACCGGATCCGCGCCGGCGAGCGTACCGCCTATTCGACGCTGTCGATCGATCCGCCCGCGGCTGCGCCCGATACCGATGGCCGCGTCGCCTGAACCGCCTTCGCCGGCGGCGGTTGCGTCCATTTTCCCGCTTCATTAGGCTTCGCGCGCTCCGGAGGGGTGGCCGAGTGGTTTAAGGCGCACGCTTGGAAAGCGTGTTTACGGGAAACCGTAACGTGGGTTCGAATCCCACTCCCTCCGCCAGCCCCTCAGTGCGCCACAAATTGATCACCGCCGGCATCGTTGTGCATTTGCACGGCAAGCGCATGTTAATGCCTGGTGCGGGAATGGCTCGCGCTGCAGCGTGCGGATGTGGGTGCGATTGCAGGCAGTGGGAGGTCACGCGTCGTGACGCCAACGGTTTCCGGGCAGAACCGGATCGCGTCGCTCGTGAGTCGACGCCTCGCGGCGCGGCTGAAAGAAGCGCTCGCCGAATTGTGCGAGCCTTGGGTCATCCTCGCCAATCGCCGCCGGTCTGGTGCCGACGGGCCACCCTGGGTCCGCTACATCGCGCTTCATCCGGGCAAGGGCATCGCGCTGGTCGACGTCGATCCGACCGAGCCTGCCGTCGCGCCGCTCGATGAGTTCCTCTGGCACACCGGATTCGCCGCGCTCCAGGCCGGCGCGCTGCCCATCGTCGCGCTGACGATCCCGGCGGCCGAAATCGGCATCGTTGCTGAACGGCTTGACGCGGCTTTCTCCGGCTCGCCCTGTCGCATCACCAATCCCAATTGGTGTGAAGCCGTCGTCGACCTGTTGCTGTCGACACCGGAGCTGATGCTGATAGAGCTGCGACGCGAGGCCGCGGTCGCGCCGCCGCCAGAACCGTTGCTGGACGAGCCGTCCGCGGTGCCCGAGCCTTCGCCGGCGGCAGCGATGGCGACACTGCGGCGCCCTGCGATGACGGCCGAACCGACACTGCCGTTGCCGGCAGACGATCCGATCGTGACCGAGCGCGGTTTCGAACCGCCGGCAATGCGACGCCCGGCGCTGCCCGCGAACGATCGTCGGTCGGTCGAGTTGCCGCCAGCACCGCGACGAGCGATCTGGCGCAGTTGGCCGAACTCACGCGTTGCGGTCGCTGCGGGGCTGGTCGCGCTCGCCGCCGTCACGGTGTTTTCGCGTCAGGTGGCGCGGGACAACAGGCTGACAGGGCCTCTGCCGGTCGGCGTTATGGCATCGGCTTCGCCGCCGACCGAGATCGCGCCGGCAGCGGAGACGGTCGCTCCGGCGCCGCAACCGCCGACCACGATCGCGCCGACATCCGAGACGGTCGCCTCAGCGCCGCAACTGCCGGCCAGCGACGCAAGTGCGGCGTCGCCGGCACCGTCGCAAAGCAGCGCCGCTGCGCCGCCGATCAAGGGACCGCAAGCCGCCGCATCGCCGGCCGGCGCCGCCAAGCCCAAAGTCACAGCGCGCAAGCCGACCGCTCATTACGCCAGGACTTCTCCCCAGCGCGAGCAGCGGATGGCGTCGGCCGGTGTCGCGCCGAGCGAGCAGCAGACGGCGTGGGCCGGTGTCGCGCCGAGCGAGCAGCATATCGCGTCGGCCAATGCCGCGCCGCGCGCCGTGTGCGCCGACGTGCTGCATCCCAATCTTCCGGGTGGGTGGCAGTATCGCGGACCGCCGGTGTCGGGCTGCCTGCCGATCCGCTTCTTCGGCTTTATCGGCATGCGCTAGGCGCGGGCGGCGCTCCGCGCCTTACGGTAGTCGACCGCCGATTCGGTCGGTGATGTCCGCTGCCGCCCGCTTGACCATCGGCCCGAGCTCGCCGAGCCGCTCTTCGGTCATGCGCACCGTCGGTCCGGAGACCGAGATGGCGCCGATGACTTCGCCGTGCTCGTTGTAAACCGCCGAGCCGACGCAACGCAGCCCTTCCGCCCGTTCCTCGTCGTCGATCGCCCAGCCGCGCTTCCGCACCTGCGCCAGATCGGCCAGCAGCGCCTTGGGGTCAACGATCGTGCGCGCGGTGAATTTCGGCATCCCGCTGCGGTGCAGTCGTTCCGTGGCGGTTTCGTCGGCGAGCGCCGCCATGATCGCCTTGCCGATGCTCGACGCGTGCAGCGGGCTGCGGGAGCCGGGCCGGTGAAACGCACGGACCGATTGATGGCTCTCCATCTGCGAGACGAAGACGACGTAGCCGTCGTCCTCGATGCCCATGTTCGCGGTTTCGCCGCTCTCTTCCATCAGGCGGCGCATGATCGGGCGGCCGGCATCGACCAGTTTGCGATTGCGCAGGAACGCGCTGCCGACGCGAAAGGCATGGACGCCGATCAGATAGCCGCCATGCGCCTCGTCGCAGTGAACGAAGCCGCTGGCCTTGAGGGTCGCGAGAATGCGATGCGCGGTCGATGGCGCAATGCCTGCGCGCTGCGCCAGGCTGGTCAGCGACAGCCCATCCGCCTCGGCGATCAGCGCGAGCAACTTCAATCCGCGCTCCAACGCCTGAACCGAACCGGCGAGGTGCGGCGCCAGCGACTGCAGTTCCGCCGGCGTTGCCGGGGTTGCTGGCTGTTGTCCGGCCATCACGGAATTGCTCTCGCCTCTCGCCATCGCGTCGTCCCGATCCTGACCGAAGCCCGTGCGAATTGATTTTTAACGGTCTTCCACATATTGGAAAGCATTCCCATTGTGGATAAAAGCTTGCAATGACGCAAGGGAAACAGCCTGACATAATATAATCATAGAAATGGAAGACATTTCCATTGTTGCCGGCGCAGGCTTGTGGTATTCGGTATACCAGTCGGCGACGAGGGGTGAGCATGCCGTTACCTGCCGAGAACGTATCGAGTCGCGACTGGAGCGCCTTCTTCTCGTCGGGCGTCCGTCATGTCGATCCCGAGGTCGCCGCGGCGATCGAGCGGGAGATCGGCCGCCAGCGTTTCGAGATCGAGCTGATCGCCTCCGAGAACATGGTGAGCCGCGCGGTGCTCGAGGCGGCGGGCTCGCCGCTCACCAACAAGTACGCCGAAGGCTATCCAGGCCGGCGCTATTACGGCGGCTGCCAATACGTCGACGAAGCGGAGGCGCTCGCCATCGAGCGCGCCAAGCGGCTGTTCGATTGCCGCTTCGTCAACGTGCAGCCCCATTCCGGCAGCCAGGCCAATCAGACGGTCCTGCTCGCGCTCGCCAAGCCGGGCGACGCGATCCTCGGTCTGTCGCTCGCGGCCGGCGGCCATCTGACCCACGGCGCCGCGCCCAATCTCTCCGGCAAATGGTTCAAAGCGGTCCATTACGGCGTTCGCCGTCAGGACCAGCGCATCGATATCGACGAGGTGGCGCGGCTCGCGCGCGAGCACAAGCCGCGGATCATCATCGCCGGCGGCTCGGCCTATCCGCGCGTGATCGATTTCGCGCAGTTCCGGGCGATTGCCGACGAGGTCGGCGCCTTTCTCATGGTCGACATGGCGCATTTCGCCGGCCTCGTTGCCGGCGGCGCGCACCCGAGTCCGCTGCCGCACGCGCATGTCGTCACGACGACGACCCACAAGACCTTGCGCGGCCCGCGCGGCGGCATGGTGCTGACGAACGACGAGGCGATCGCCAAGAAAATCGATTCGGCGCTGTTTCCCGGACTGCAGGGCGGGCCGCTCATGCACATCGTTGCCGCCAAGGCCGTGGCGCTCGGCGAGGCACTGCGCCCAGAATTCGCGGATTACGCGCGCGCCGTCGTCGACAATTGCCGGGTGATGGGCGAAACGCTGCGGGACGCGGGTTACGATCTCGTCACCGGCGGATCCGACACGCATCTGATCCTGGTCGACCTGCGCGCGAAGCAGCTTACCGGCAACGTCGCCGAGAAGAGTCTCGGACGCGCGCATATCACCTGCAACAAGAATGGGGTCCCGTTCGATCCCGAGAAGCCGACGGTCACCTCGGGCATTCGGCTGGGCGCCGCGGCGGCGACGACGCGCGGCTTCGGCACCGCCGAATTTCGCGAGGTCGGCCGCCTGATCGCCGAGGTGCTCGATGGCCTCGCGCACAACGGCGAAGCGGACAATGGCGCCGTCGAAGCGCGCGTGAAGGAGCAGGCCATCCGGCTGTGCACCCGGTTTCCGATTTACTGACGCTGCCGGAAACGACTGTCGATCCGTTCGCGGACGAGAAACCGCACCGAACACTAGGGAGGAAACGATGTCTGGCTTTCACGGTCTCTTTATCCCCGGTCCGACGAACCTGCCGTTCGGCGTCCGCCAGGCGATGGACGTGCCCCTCGAGGATCACCGCGCGCCCGATTTTCCGGCGTTCACGCTGCCGCTCTTTCGGGACCTGAAGACGGCGTTTCGGACCGAAAAAGGCCAGGTCTTCGTGTTCCCGAGTTCGGGAACCGGCGGCTGGGAATCGGCGATTTCCAACACGCTGTCGCCCGGCGACCGGGTGTTGATCGGAGTCTTCGGGCAATTCTCCCATCTCTGGGCGGATCTGTGCCGCCGTCACGGCTTGATCGTCGACGTCGTCGACGTCGAATGGGGCGAGGGCGTCCCGCTCGACGAATATGCGCGGCGGCTGCAGGCGGACAAGGCGCACACGATCAAGGCCGTCATGGTTTGTCACAACGAGACGGCAACCGGCGTGACGAGCGACGTCGCCGGCGTGCGCAAGGCGCTCGACGCCGCAAAGCATCCGGCGCTCCTCATGGTCGATGGCGTGAGCTCGATCGCCAGCATCGATTTCCGCCTGGACGAGTGGGGCGTCGACGTTGCCGTTTCGGGCTCGCAAAAGGGGTTCATGCTGCCGGCGGGGCTCGCCCTCGTCGCGGTCAGCCCGAAGGCGCTGGAGGCCCACAAGAGCGCAAGATGCCCGCGCTGCTTCTTCGATTTCGCCGACATGATCCGCACCAACAAGGACGGCTATTTCCCCTATACGCCGGCGACGACGCTGTTGCGCGGATTGCGCGGATCGCTCGACATGCTCTTTGCCGAAGGGCTCGACAATGTCTTCGCCCGCCATCACCGGCTGGCGGAAAGCGTCCGCCGCGGCGTCGCGGCGTGGGGCCTGGCGCTCTGCGCCAAGGAGCCGAAATGGTATTCCGACACGGTGTCGGCGGTGTGCGTGCCCAAGACCTTCAACAGCGACGACGTGGTGAAGGCCGCATACCATCGCTACCGGCTGTCGCTCGGCACCGGTCTGTCGAAGGTCGCCGGCCGCGTGTTCCGGATCGGCCATCTCGGCCACGTCAACGAGCTCATGGTGCTGCAGGCGCTCGCCGGCTGCGAGATGGCGCTGCGCGACGTCGGCATTGCGGTCGAAGCCGGGTCGGGCGTCGCCGCAGCCGAGGAATATATCCGCGCGACCGCGCCGACGGTGCAGCTGGGCAAGGTCGCCTGAAAATCCGCGGCCGGAGGCGACCGTGAGAATCTGCATCTACGGTGCAGGCGCGATCGGCGGATACCTGGCGGCCGGGCTGAGCACGGTCGGCGAGGTCGAATTGTCGCTCGTCGCGCGCGGTCCGCATCTCGCCGTGATCCGGGAACGCGGGCTGACGCTGCTGATCAACGGCGAGAAGCGGGTCTGTCGGCCGTTCGCCACGAACGATCCCGCCGCGCTCGGACTGCAGGACTACGTGATCGTCGGTCTCAAGGCCCACCAGGCGTGGGAGGCGGCCGGGCAGATGCGGTCGCTGTTCGGGACGCACACGGCGGTCGTCACCTGCCAAAACGGCGTGCCGTGGTGGTACACGTACAAGCTTCCCGGCTTCCAGAGCGTGCGACTTCAGAGCGTCGATCCCGGCGACCGACAATGGAACGCGATCGGTCCGGACCGGGTGATCGGCTGCGTCGTCTATCCGGCGACCGACATCGCCAGCCCGGGCGTGGTGCGGCACACTTACGGCAACAAATTCTCGCTCGGCGAGCCCGACGGAACGGTGTCCGAGCGGTGCCGGACGCTCTCCCGCGTCCTCGCCGCCGCCGGCTTTGACGCGCCCATGCTCGAGGACATCCGCAGCGAGCTCTGGCTCAAGCTCTGGGGCAACCTTTGCTTCAATCCGATCAGCGCGCTCACGCGGGCCACGCTCGATATCGTGGCGACGCAGCCCGAGCTGCGCGCCTTGTCGGTCCGGATGATGTCGGAAGCGAAGGAAATCGCGACCCGGTTCGGCGCGTCCTTTCGCGTCGATATCGAAAAACGCATCAACGGCGCGGCGCGCGTCGGCGCGCACCGCACGTCGATGCTGCAGGATCTCGAAAGCGGGCGGCCGCTCGAGATCGACGCCTTGCTGACCGCGGTCCAGGAGATGGGCCGGCTGGTCGGCGTCGCAACGCCTTATATCGACGTCGTCCTGGGCCTGGTGCAGCAGCTCGGCCGATCGCTCGAGATTTATCCCACGTTCCGGCCGCCGGCGACCGATGTTGCGCAGCCACCCTTGTTGGTCGGAACATAAGGACATGCCCCGGAATAACGCTTCCGATCCCAAGCCGTGCCTCGTGTTCCTCGACCGCAACACGATGGGTCCGGCCGTCCGGCTGACGCACCCGCGCTTCGATCATGAATGGGTCGAATACGGCGCGACGGCGCCGGATGAGGTCGCCGAACGGCTGGCGTCGGCGTCGATCGCCATTACGAACAAGGTGCCGATCCGCCAGCACGATCTGGCCAAGCTGCCGAAGCTGAAGATGATCGCGGTGGCGGCGACCGGCTACGACGTCATCGACGTACCGGCGTGCCGGGACCGCGGGATCGTCGTCGCCAACGTGCGCGGCTACGCGGTCAACACCGTCGCCGAGCACACCTTCGCGCTCATTCTCGCGCTGCGGCGCGGCATCGTCGGATTCCGCCAGGACGTGATCGACGGCCAATGGCAGAAGGCCGGACAGTTCTGCTTCTTCTCGCATCCGATCCACGAGCTGGCCGGCAGCACGCTGGGGATCATGGGCGAGGGCGTCATCGGCCAGTCGGTCGCGCGTCTCGGCCAGGCCTTCGGCATGAAGACCCTGTTCGCGGCGCACAAGGGCGTTCAGGGCCTCGGCCCGCTTTACACGCCCTTCGACGAGGTGCTGGCGACCAGCGACATCATCACGCTGCACTGTCCGCTGACGCCCGGCACCCGCAACATGCTCGGCATCGCGGAGTTCCGGAAAATGAAGAAGCACCCGCTGCTGATCAACACCGCGCGCGGCGGCCTCGTGGTCGAGGCCGATGTCGTCAAGGCGCTGGACGAGGGGTTGATCGCGGGCGTCGGCTTTGACTGCTTGACGTCGGAGCCGCCGCGTGCAGACCATGCCTTCCAGGCGATCCTCAAGCGGCCGAACGTCGTCGTCACGCCGCACGTCAGTTGGGCCAGCGACGAGGCAATGCAGGTCCTGTGGAACCAGGTGGTCGGGCACATCGAGAACTTTCATGCCGGCCAGCCGACCAATGTCGTCGCGGGGTAAGCGATCGATGAAACAGCGCTAGAGACGGGAAGCGCCAGGAGGTATGCATGCAGCTCCACGAATTTCAAGCCAAGGACATTCTGCGCCGGTACCAGATCGACGTGCCGCTCGGCCGAATTGCCCTCACGCCGGACGAAGCGGCGGCAGCGGCGCGGCAGATCAACTCGGAATCTCTTTTCGTCAAGGCGCAGATCCTCGCGGGCGACCGGGCAGCTGCGGGCGGCGTGCGCGCGGTGCGCGCGGCGTCCGGCGCACGGGCGGCAGCCAGCGAACTGCTCGGCCGCAAACTCGTCACCTCGCAAACCGGCCCGGGCGGTTACACGGTCAAGCGGGTCCTGGTCGAGGCCGCGATCGACGCCGCGCAGGAACTCTATCTGGCCCTGCGCGTCGACCTGTCGTCGGGTTCCGTCGCCGCGATCGCCGGACCGCATCGGCGGTCCGGCGTCGAACGGCACCTCGCCACCGGCGCGCCGGACTTTCAAACCCTGACGCTGGGCGTGGACGGCGAGCGCCGCGACGGCGATATCGCCGACTTCTGTGGTCGGATCGGCCTTGTGGGGGACGCGGCGGACAAATTCCGCGCGCTGCTCGGCCGGTTGCATCGCGCCTTCGTCGAGGTCGACGCCGCACTGATCGAGATCAATCCGCTCATCCTGACGAAGTCCGGCGAACTGGTCGCGGCCGACGTCAAGCTGGCGATCGACGACAATGCGGTCTTTCGCCATCCCGACATCGCCCAGTTGCGCAACGACGAGGACGTGGACCAGGTTCAGCTCCAGGCGCAACGGCACCAGATCAACTACGTGCTCATGGATGGCGACGTCGGCATCGTCGTCAACGGCGCGGGACTGGGTTTGGCGACGCTCGACATGGTCCGCGCGGCCGGCGGGTCGCCGGCGAATTTCATGGACATCCGCACGACGGCGAAGAGCCTCGACATCGCGCACGGCATCGGGATGATTCTCGACAATCCGCGCGCCAAGGTGCTGCTGGTCAACGTTTACGGCGGCGGCATGCAGTCGTGCGACACGATCGTCGACGGGTTGGGCATCGCATTCCGCCGCAGCGGCCGGGTCATGCCGGTGGTCCTGCGCATCACCGGCAACAGCGAGAACTTTGCCCGCATGCGGCTCGCCAACTTCAACCTGCCCAAGACCGAATGCGCGGACATGTGGCAGGCGGCTACGCGGGCGACGGCAATCGCACAAGGGAGGGCGTGATGGCGGTTCTGGTCGATCAAGATACGCGGCTCCTGTGTCAGGGCATGACGGGATGGGCCGGCACCTACCACACCGAGCGCATGATCCAATACGGCACCAAGGTCGTCGCCGGCGTCACGCCGGGAAAAGGCGGCCAGTCCCATCTCGGTGTCCCGGTCTTCGATAGCATCGCCGAGGCGAAGAAGGCGACCGGCGCCAACGCCAGCATTGTGTTCGTCCCGCCGGCCAAAGCCGGCGGCGCCATGCTCGAAGCCATCGCGGCCGAAATGCCGCTCGTCGTCGTCGTCACCGAGCGCATACCCGTGCTCGACATGGTTCGCGTGCGCGAGGCCCTCGTCGGCTCCCGGACCCGCTTGGTCGGACCAAACTCGCAAGGCGTGCTGGCGCCCGAGGTCTGCCAGATCGGCGTCATGGCCACCGACCGCGCGCGCCGCGGGCCGATTGGCGTTGCCTCGCGCTCCGCGTCGCTGACCAGCGAGGTCGTCAGCCAGCTCACCGGCGCCGGCCTCGGCCAGTCGACGACGATCGGCATCGGCGGGGACCCGGTCCACGGCATCGGCTTCGTCGAATGCCTCGATCTGTTCTTCAAGGATCCGCAAACCGAGGGCATCGTCCTGGTCGGCGAGATCGGCGGCACCGAAGAGCAAGACGCCGCACGCTATATCCGCGAGACCGGACTGAAAAAGCCGGTGGTCGCCCTGATCGTCGGCCGCGCCGCGCCGCATGAGCGGCGCATGGGCCACGCCGGCGCGTTGGCGCTGATGGCCTCCGACGATGCCGACAGCAAGGTCAAGGCACTGCAGGATGCCGGCGTCATCATCGCGCCGAGCGCCCATCTGGTCGGCACGACGATGGCCGCTGCCTTCGCCCGGCGCGCGGCCTGAGGACGGCATAGCGCCGCCGCGCGGCGCCCCGGTGGCAGGGTGGACTTCGATCTGAACCGCTTCAGCCGCGACCTGGTGCGTGACGCCGCCGACGCGGTCGTTTATGCGGACGCCAGCGGCGTCATCCGGTTCTGGAACGCGGCGGCGTCGCGCGTCTTCGGGTTCAGCGCGGCCGAGGCAGTCGGACAATCACTCGATATCATCATTCCGGAAAACCTCCGGCAGCGGCATTGGGACGGCTATCGCGCGACGATGCGAACCGGCCGGACGCGGTACGGCGCCGGCGACCTGCTCGCCGTGCCGGCGCTGCGGCAGGACGGTACGCGCATTTCGATCGAGTTCACGATCGTGCCGTTCCGCGACGACGACGGCCGCATGATCGGCATCGCCGCCATCGTGCGCGACGTCACCCGGCGGTTCGCCGAGATGAAGGCGCTGCGCGACGAACTCGCGCGCGCCACGGGCGGCCGATAAAGCGGAGCAATTGCGAAGGCCGGCCCGGAAGCGCTCCCATTGAGCGCGTTCGCGGCATCCGGGGCCCGCCGACGCAGGCGAAAGCGTTGCTTTCGGGGTCGGCCTAGGGATAGATACCTGCCCCATACGAATCAATCGACCGGCGCAAGCCTGGCCCCAACCATAAGCGAAACACATCGAGGGAGAGCATATCGTGGCCCAACGCACAAAGAATTCGGTATCCCGCCGCCGCGTCCTGCAGGGCGCGGCCGCCGCAGCCGGCACCCTTCCGTTCATCCATGTGCCCGGCAGCTTCGCCGCCGAAGAGGCGATCGGCAATTTTCCGGCCGGCGTCAAAGCCCATAGCATCTTCGTCGGAGTCACTGCGCCCCTAACCGGCCCCTATTCGGCGGACGGCGAGGATCACCTCAAAGGCTATCAGCTCGCGATCGAGCATCTCAACGAAGGCACGGGCCTCGCCGAGCACATCCCGACGCTCAAGGGCAAGAAAGGCGTTCTCGGCAAGAAGATCGAATATAAGTACGGCGACACGCAGACCCAGCCGAATCCGGCGGTGCAGATCCAGACCGGCTTCATCACCCAAGACAAGGCGATCATGATCACCGGCTCGCTCAACAGCGCCGTTGCGATCGCGCTCGAGAAGCTGGCGCAGCGCTACAAGGTGCTGAACATGGTCGGTTGCAGCGGCGCCAACGAGACCACCGGCGTCGACTGCCAGCGCTATGCCTTCCGCTCGCAACCGTCCGCTTACATGGCGGCCAAGGCGCTGGCACCGGTGCTCGGCAAGGAGATCGGCAAGAACAAGAAGTCGATCTACCTGGTGCCGGACTACGCCTACGGCCACTCGGTCGAGAAATCGACCGGCGAATTCACCGAGAAGAAGCTCGGCTGGAAATCGCTCGGCTCGCAGGTGTGTCCGCTGGGCACGACGGACTACAGTTCGTACCTGCTCAACATCGCCAACAGCGGCGCCGACGTCTTCGTCAACGTCGCCTTCGGCGCCGATGCCGTCGCATCGTGCAAGCAGGCGAAGCAGTTCGGCATTCTCGACAAGATGAAGATGGTGGTGCCGAACATCTCCGCCTTCCAGGGCAAGGAGCTCGGTCCCGAAATCATGGGCGGCGTCTACGGCACGATGGACTTCTGGTGGACGCTGGCCGAGACCAATCCGCTGGCCAAGGTTTTCGTCGACACCTTCAACGCCAGGTTCAAGTACCGGCCGAGCTGGCCGGCGCACGTCGGCTACTCGCAGATGATGGTCTGGGCCGACGCGGTGACGCGTGCGAAGACCTTCAACCCGCTCAAGGTGATCGCGGAGCTCGAGGCCGGCCACAAGCTGCAGATGCCGCTGGGCGAGGTCTGGTACCGCAAAGAGGATCACCAGCAGGTACGCGCGGTGCCGGTCGTCGTCGGCAAGACCAAGGCCGAGATGCGCAACGAGGACGATTTCTTCAAAATCGTCGGCTTGACGCCCGGCCCAGAGGTCATGCCGCCGGACTTCCTCGGCTGCAAGATGCCGAGCGCCTGACGCGCCGGCGATTTTGTTGGTGATAAGGCGGGAGGAGTGCGACCCTGATCAGTTGGCCGCTGTTCTTCTCGCAGGTGTTCAACGGGCTCACGCTCGGTGCGCTGTTGGTGCTCGTCGCCATGGGGTTGACGATCATCTTCGGCGCGCTGGGCGTGGTGAATTTCGCCCATGGCGCGCTCTATGCGCTCGGCGCTTACGCCGGGCTGGTCGCGTATGAGTATACCGGCTCGTTTGCGGCGGCGATGGCGGCCGGCGCGGCGTTCCTGCTGGCGGTCGGCATCGTCATCGAGCGCGGCCTGATCCGACTCTATTACGAGCGACCAGCGGAAGACCAGATTCTGGCCACGTTCGGCGTTGCCATCGTGCTGGTCGAAGGCCTGCGTGCGATTTTCGGCGGGCTCGCGCGGAACATTCCGGCGCCGTCGTGGGCAGCGGGTATCGTCAATCTTCGGGTCACGCTTTATCCGACCTATCGAATCGATGTCCTGGCGATCGTCGGTGTTTCGCTGGTGGCGCTCTATTTTATTCTCTATCGCACCCGCTTGGGGTTGATCGTGCGCGCCGGGATCGAGGACCAGCTCATGGTCAACATCCTCGGCATCAACGTCACGCGCACGTTCCTCACCGTGTTCGGGCTGGGGGCGATGGCAGCGGGGTTCGCCGGCGTCATCAACGCGCCGATCGTGACGGTGAGTCCGGACATGGGTGCCGACGTGCTGGTGCAATCATTCGTTGTCATCGTCATCGGCGGCGTCGGCTCGTTCTGGGGTGCCGTGGTTGGCGGCCTCATCGCCGGTGAGATCCTGAGTCTCGTGGCGATGATCGAGCCGGCTTATTCCCAGGTCGCGCTGTTCGCGACGATGGCCCTGGTTCTAATCCTCCGTCCGCAGGGCCTGTTTGGGGTCGAGGGCCGGCAATGACCGCGCCCGTCGCGCGGCCAGCTAGACTCGCGGCCGGATTCCTTCCGGAGGTCGCGCTTGTCGCAGTTTTGCTGGCGCTGCCCTTCGCGTTGCCCTATTTCGGCGGTACGTTCGATCTCGCCAATCGCATCCTCGATTGGGGCCTGTTCGGCCTCGGCTTCGATCTGCTCTTCGGTTTCACCGGCTTGCTGTCGTTCGGCCAGGCCGCCTTTTTCGGCGCCGGCGGATTCGTTGCGTCATACCTTCTCATCGCACCAGTAACCGACAACGCCGTCGTGGCGCTCGCCGCCGGGACGGTCGCGGCCGCGGCCTTCGGCGTCGTCGTCGGGTATCTGTCGCTGCGCCGCGCCGGCATCTATTTCGCCATGCTGACGCTGGCGTTCGGCGAGATGTTTTTCTTCCTCGACATCTCGCCGCTGGCGCGTTGGACCGGGGGCGAGAACGGCCTTGCCGGCGTGCCGGAGCCGAGCCTCGGATTCGGCATTTTCAGGATCGACATTACCGACCCGAGCGGCGTCTATTGGCTGCTCGTGGTGATCTTCGTCGTTGGTTTCTGGCTCGCGCGCCGCATCATCGGATCGCCCTTCGGCGCCGTCCTGCGCGCCATCCGCGAAAATGCCGCACGGGCCGCCGCAGTCGGTCACGACGTCCCGAAGTACAAGCTCACCGTCTTCGTCATCGCTGCCGCCTATGCCGGCCTGGCCGGCGGTTTGCTGGGCCTGTTGCAGGGCTACATGCCGCCCGACGCCTTCTATCTCGACACGTCGGGCCAGCTGGTGGTCCAGACCGTGATCGGCGGCGCCGGCACGCTGGTCGGACCGCTGATCGGCGCGGTGGTATGGCTCGATCTTTATACCGTGCTGCAGAACTTCGCCGGCATCGGCGCGCTGTGGAAGATGATCCTCGGCATTATTTTTGTGCTGCTGGTGACGGTGTTCCGGCACGGCCTGTGCGGAGCCGCCGTCGTGCTCTGGCGGCGGCTGATGGCGCAGTCGTTGCCGGAATCGGGTCCGGCGGTCGCGACCGTCGAACCGCCGCGCGTTGCCGCGGAACCGCGCCGCTCGTCGCGACGGCCGCCGCCTGCCGGGCCGGTCGTGCTGGCGACGCGCAATCTCACCAAGCGCTATGGCGGCCTGACTGCGGTCGACGACGTTTCGTTCGAGCTGCGTCAGGGCGAGATCCGCGCGGTGATCGGTCCCAACGGCGCCGGCAAATCGACGTTCTTCAACATGCTGGCGAACGTCATCCCGCCGAGCGCGGGGGTGATCGAGTTCAAAGGCGACGACATTACTGGGTTGGGCGCGACGCTGGTCTGTCAGCGCGGCATATCGAAGAGCTTCCAGATCAATCAGATCTTTCCGAGCCTGACGGTGCGCGACAATTTGCGGATTCCGGTGTTGGCGCGCGCCCACGGCAAATTCCATCCGGCGATGCTCCGGGCGGTCAATCGCGACGCGACCGTGAATGCGGGGATCGAGGCGGCGGCCGCATCGGTGCAGCTCGTGGAACGGCTCGACACGCCCGCCGCCGAACTCGCTTATGGCGAGAAGCGGCGGCTCGAGATCGGCCTGGCGCTGGCCACGCGGCCGCAAGTCCTGCTGCTCGACGAGCCGACCGCGGGTATGAGCCCGGTCGAACGGGTCGACACCGTACGCCTGCTGAAGAGCATCGCCGCTGGCGTCACCATCGTCATCGTCGAGCACGACATGGACGTGGTCTTCGGCCTCGCCGATCGCATCACTGTGCTGTTCAACGGCCGCAAGATCGCCGAAGATGCGCCCGACGCAATTCAGGCCAATCCCGACGTGCGCGCGGCCTATCTCGGAAGCCAGACGGCCCATGAGCTTGCTTGAGGTCGATGCCATCAATACCTATTACGGCGAGGCGCACGCGCTCTTCGACGTGTCGATGCGGATTGAGCCGCACGAGGTGGTGGCGTTGCTGGGCCGCAACGGCGCCGGCAAAACGACGACGCTGAAGACGATGATGGGCGTGATGGCACCGAAATCCGGCGCCATCCTCTTCAATGGCTTGCCAATCGGCGGCCTGCCGCCCTACAAGATCGCGCGATTGGGATTGCAGTTCGTGCCCGAGGAGCGACGCATCATCGGCGGACTGACCGTCGAGGAAAACCTGGTCCTCGCCGGCCTGAGCGAGGCAAAATCGTGGGAACCGCAGCGGGTCTACGACATGTTTCCGCGCCTCGGCGAGCGCCGCCGGAGCCGCGGCCGCGAACTGTCGGGCGGCGAACAGCAGATGCTGGCGATCGCTCGCGCGCTGGTGCGCGAGCCGCAATTGATCCTGCTCGACGAACCCTTCGAGGGCTTGGCGCCGCTGATCGTCCAGGACCTGCTGGGCGTGTGTCGCCGCCTGGCCGAGGAAGGCCGCACCATCGTGATCGTCGAACAGAATGTCGAGGCGGCGCTGTCGCTGGCGCAGCGCTGCTACATCCTGAACAACGGCCACGTGGTCTACGAAGGCACGCCGGCGGAATTACGGGGCGATCCCGACTTCATGCATCGTCATCTCGGGATTTAGGCGCATGCGCCGGCTCGCGGCGGAAACGGCGGTAATCGGCGGCGGCGCGGCCGGCACCTTCGCCGCACTCGAACTGCACCGCCGCGGCGTCAAGCCGCTGATCCTGTGCAAGGGCCTGGTCGGCAAGAGCGGCGCTTCGATCTTCGCCGGCAATCTCGTGGTGCCGGGGCGGTTGTTGGGCAACACCGCGGAGCAGGCGCGCGATACGGCCGAGTTCCTGATCCGGATGCACAATCATTTCCTGATCGATCAGCATTACGCGCGCGCCGCCGGCGAATGGATCGAGCGCGAATACTATCCCGAGCTCGAACGCGCCGGACTTTATCTCCGGCGCGATGATCGCGGCGAAATCGTCACCAACGACGGTCCGGTCCGTTGCATGGCCGCCCATTCGCAAGGCGAATCGGGCGTGTTGTTCATGGATCTGCGCCGCAAGCAGGTGCTCAAGGCCGGCATCCCATGGCTCGAGGAAACCGCCGCTACGGCGTTGCTGACCGATGCGGATGGCGCCATCGCCGGCGTGATGGCGCTCGATCTCGCCCGGGGCGAGGTGGTGGCGATCGCGACCCGCGCGGTGATTCTCGCCACCGGCTACGCCGACCGTTTCTATCCGCGGTCGACGGCGACGCGCGAGATGTCGGCCGATGGCATCGCCATGGCGTGGCGAGCCGGCGCCGAGTTGATGAATCTCGAAATCCAGTGGTGGCACACGAGCGACGTGCGCTTCCCGCTGTGCTGGCAACGGACGCAGATCTATCCCAATCCGATCATCGGTTCGTCGCATTCGGCGCGCCTCTATAACAGCGACGGCGAGGTGTTCTTCGACCAGGAGGCCGATGCACCGACCGCAATGGGCCCCTATACGCTGCAGCTGAAACGCCTGGCGAAACAGGTCCTGGCCGGCAAGGCGCGGTTCGACGGCGGCTACTACAGCAGCTTCACCCATATCGCGCCGAACACCGTTTCCGCTTATACCGACTACGCCAAGGCCTTCACCGCGCTCGGCAAATCGATCGCCACCGACACGCTGGAGACCGCCTGCTCGGCGCATTACCGCCAGGGCGGCATCGTGGTCGATCCCGCGCGCATGGCGACGCGCGTGCCGGGTCTCTATGTCGCGGGCGGCGTTGGCGGGCATAGCAACGGTCTGATCGCGCCGGTGACCTATGACGGCATGCTCGCCGCCGAGACCGTGGCGGGCGATCTGCCCCGGCTCAAGCCGGCTGCCTTGCCCGAAGACAAGGCGGCCGCCGAGGAAGCGCGGCTGCAAGCGCTGCGCCGGTCGTTGCCCGGCAACGGTGTCACGCCGGCTCACGTCAAGAAGGCGCTGCGCGCGCTGATGAGCGAGAAGATGGGCTTCTTCAAGAATGCCGCCGGGATGGAAGAGGCGCTGGCAGAGGTGACGCGACTGCGTGACGAGCTGATGCCGGCGATGGGGCTCGCTAACGTAACGCCGCGGCTCAATTATGCCTGGCTTGATGCCATCGACGTCACCAACCTGCTCGAGGTTGCCGCGCTCACCATCCGCGCGGCACTCAACCGCACCGAAAGCCGCGGCCCGTTCTACCGCACCGATTTTCCGGAGACCGACAACGAGCGCTGGCTGGTCAAGAACATCCTGACGCCGACGGCCAATGGCGATCCGAACTTCCGCACCGAGCCCTACGAGCTTCCATTCCTCAAGCCGGATTTCCCCCGGCGCGAAAGCCTCGAGGTCGACTGGTAATGGCCGAGCGCCCGCAGGTTCTGGCTGGCGCGCGCAATCTCGGGCGCGATGACACTGGCGATAGTCCGGCGGCACGGCTCACTCGCCTGAAGGAGGGCGATACCGTCACCGCGCGGATCTTCTGCTTCGATCCGGCGAGCGACGCGGCGCCGCGTTTCGAGACCCATCGCGTGCCTTACACCAAGTGGATGCGCGTTCTCGAAGTGCTGACCTATGTCAGCGAGGAGCTCGGCGGCGATCTGGCGCATCGCTGGTTCTGCGCCAACCGGATGTGCGGCACCTGCGCCGTGCGGGTCAACGGGCGCGAAGTGCTGGCGTGCTGGGAGCCGGTCGAACCCGAAATGACGATCGAGCCGCTGCGCAATGCGCCGGTCGTGCGCGACTTGGTGATCGACCGCACGGCCTATGAGCGGCGCGTCGTCGCACTGACGCCATGGCTCGTGCGCCAAGAGCCCTATCCCGGCTTTCCCGAGCCCTTGACCCATCGCGCAATGGCGCCGACGGCGAGGGCGCTCGATTGCATTTCCTGCATGTGCTGTTTCTCGGCTTGTCCCGTCGTTGGCCTCGGGCAGGAGACCAGTTTCGCCGGCCCGGCGCCGCTGGTGCAGCTGGCGCGGGTCGCGCTCGATCCGCGCGACGGCATCGATCGCGGCCGCATCGCGCTCGAACACGGCGCCGTCTTCGATTGCATCTCCTGCTACAAGTGCGAGGAGGTGTGTCCGGTTTCGATTCCGATCGTCACCGGTGCGATCGAGCCATTGAAGGCCCTGGCCTTCAAGAGCGTGGCCGGCAAAAGCCGGCATGCGCGGGTATTTCTCAAGATCGTCCAGGCGCGCGGCCGGATCGATCCGTCAGCGCTGGTGCTCGGCGTGCAACGACTCGCAGCGCTGCGGCATCCTTTGCGGATATTCAAGCTCTGGCGGCGGGGCAAGATCGACCCGCTCAAGACCATGCTCGGCTTTCGCCTGCCGGACATCGAGCAGATCCGCCAGATCTACCAGGCGGTGCGGGGAGGCCCGCGATGAGGTTCGCGTATTATCCCGGCTGCTCGGCGCAAAGCACCTGCAAGGAGCTGAATGCCGCGACGCACATCGTCGCGGCCAAGCTCGGGCTCGAGCTGATCGAGCTGTCGTCCGCGGGCTGCACCGGCAGCCGCGAATTGCGCGCCATCGATCCCGACCTGTTCCTGGCGTTGAACGCGCGGCTGCTCGCGCTGGCCGAAGCCAACAATCTGCCGCTGATGACGGTGTGCAATACCTGCACGCTCAACTTCCTTGACGTGAACAAGATCCTGGGCGAGGAGCCGGAGCGGCTCGTGGCGGTCAACGCGATCCTCGCCAGGCAGGGATTGCAGTATCGCGGCACGACCCGGGTCAGCCATTTTCTCTGGATTTTGCTCGAGGATATCGGCGAGACGCGCCTGCGCCAGTTGGTGGTGCGCCGGCTTGCCGGCATGCGGGTTGCGGCGTTCTATGGCTGCCACATCACCCGTCCGCCGGCGCATTTCGGCTTCGTCGATTCGCGCAATGCGCGCGCCATCGAGCGCATCAACGAAATTCTCGGCTGCCAATCGATCGAGTACAGCGGCCGCACCGAATGCTGCGGCTTCCATACCGCGGCGCACGAGGAGAAGATCGCCATCAAGCTTACCGGCCGGCACATCAAGTCGGCCAAGGACAACGGCGCCGGCGCCATCGTCACACCCTGTCCGCTCTGCCACACCGTGCTCGACACGTTCCAGGACCAGATGGAACGCGATCTCGGAACCGAGCTCCGCATGCCAATCCTGCACCTGCCGCAACTGGTCGGGCTCGCCATCGGCGTCGCGCCAGCACAGCTCGGCGTCGAGCGCCATATGGTGCCCGTCGACCTGGATCTCGGGTGAGCTGAGACGACGGGCGTCAGATTACGGCAGCGGCGTCAGTCGCCAGCCGCGCTTGATCATGCAGTTGACCCGCAGGCTCTCGGTTTGCTGCGCGTCGGCCAGCGCCGGTAGGGGTGACGGTATCGGAAGAAATCGGCGCGGCCGCTTCGGCCCAGAACGCGCAGTCCTGCAAGTCGCGCTGCAGCGCGGCGTTGTCGGCGTCGGGCTTCGCCCAGACGACGCGCGTCATGTGGCAGCCGGCGAGCATCGCGGCGAGCGCCGCAACCAGCGCCGCTTGCGCCGCCGATCGCGCCACGCGGCTCAATGCACCGCCTTCGGCGCGGCTTGGCCGGCCGGCTGGGCATAGGTGACGCCGCGGTCACTAAGTATGATCGCCGCCTTCTCGGGCAGAATCGTGGCTTGGAAGAAGACCAGGTCGTCGAAATTCATCCGTCTCTCGAAGGCCGTCACGTTTTTGCGGCGCCGGTCATCTCGCGCGCGCAGAGAACGGCATAAAGGATCACCAGCGTCAGGCCGCCCGAGATCACCGGCTGCTGAAGGAACAACCTGACCCAGAGCGGCATCGCCTGGAGCGTCGCCGGCGCGATGAACATGCCGCCGAGGCCCACGAGCATGGCGAGCCCCGCCACGATGAACTTGCGGTCGTCCCAGTCGACCTTGGCGAGCATGTGAACGCCGTGCATGAACACGATGCCGAACAGCAGCGTCGCCAGCGCCGACAGCACGGGCAGCGGGACGATGACGAGCAGCATGTCGAACTTGACCCAGCCGCCGAGCACGATCAGCAGGATGCCGGCGGCCAAGGTTGCATAGCGCGAGCCGACGCGTGTCGTGCGCAGCATGCCGACGTTGTCGGGATAGACGATGGTGCTGAAGCCGCCGACCAGTCCGACAACGATCGAGCCGAGCGCGACAGCGAAAATGCCTTGTGCGACGCGGCCCGACGGCAGCGGCTCCTGGCCCCATTCGGCGACGACGTGGTAGAGCGCCATCGAGCCGATCGCCGGCGGGATCAGCACCAGCAGGAAAATGATGACGAGGTCGGGCTGGACCGCAAAACCGAAGGGGAACAGCCGCGGCACGACGAGAAGCGGCGCGCTGGCCACGGCCGCCAGCGAGATCGGCTTCACCAACGCATAGCATAAGGTGCCGGCGGCGAGGCCGATCAGGATGGCGGCGCGGCGGATGCGACCGCCCCACAGCGAGACTGCGATCAGTACGGCGACGCCAAGCGCGCCGGCGCCGATATTAAGCGCCGGGAAGCCCGGGCTGATGGGCAAACCGATCCAGTTGGGTAGTGCGATATTGGCGACCTGTGTCATGATCAGCATGACCAAGAGCCCGGAGATCAGCGGCGCGTTGAGCAGGCGCGCCAGCGGGCCGATCAGGCTGCGGCCGCGGATCGGCAAGGCGAGCACGGCATAGATCAGCGAGGCTACGAGCAGCGAACCGTAGGCGGCGCCGAGGCCGCCGCTCTGCAGATGGCCGACGACGAGAAGCGCAGCGAAACTGCCGGCATAGGGTCCCTGGACGATCGGCAGCCGCAACAACAAGACCGATTGCAAGATCGTAATCAGACCGCAGGTCGCGAACGTCATACCATAAAGATAGGCGATCTGCTCCGGCGGAAGATTGAATGACCGGCCCAACAATCCCGGGAACACCAACATGCCGGTCATGCCGAAGATGTTCTGCAGCCCCAGCATCGCCAGTTGTGCCACCGGCATGCGTTCGTGAATGCCGACCTCGAATATCGCCGGCTCGACTGCTTTTGATGTCGTGGCCTGAAGCGCCATCGCGAATCCCCCCGGTTCGTTTGCGTCGCCCGGGTAAAGGATACCGTGTTCCGGCCGGGGTGTCTGCCCTAGCGTCGGGCGCGCTCAATGGCCATGGCGGTGCAAAACCTCGCAACCGAATCCGGGATGGCCGTGATCATGGTCATTCGCCCGCCGGTCATGCTCTGGCGGTGGCGCCGGTCGCGCCAAAACTGAATTACGAATGATTGAGACAATCATCCTAGCGTCCGGCAACGGTGTTTTTATATTGCGATTTAGGAAATAACCCGCGACCGAGCGCCCGATATCGAGTTGTAATTTGGAAATTCCGGCCCTAGAACAATGTGCCAAAATTATTACTACGGGAGTGCATAGTGCGGGAAAAGACCAAAAGGAAAGTCGGCGCGAAACGGATGTGGATCCGGCGTTGGCGCCAGGCCGGCAGGATATCGGCGACCGAAGCCAAGGCGTTTGAAAAACACCTCGAGCGAACCGGAAAACTCCTCAAGCCGGCGACACCGGCGCCCAGTAGTACGAGTAACGCGCGGAAAGTATCGTCTTCCCATACCGAACTACACGCCAAGGCGATCGGACCGGTGCTTCCGACCGGTCCTGTCGTGACGATTCAATACGATCCGTCGCGATTCCGCATCGAATTTACGGCCATTCGCCGCGGCCGGCGGCCGAAAGCGAAATCGGCGCGCCACTGATCCGTTCGGCATCGCGCCCTCTTTTGGGATCGAAAGCCTGCCCGGGCGTCTTAGTGCCGGTGCACGCGGCAGCAAGAACGCCGGTGTTCGAGAATCAAAGCGAAGTTACTGTGCTGCCGCGACCTGGGTCCCGGCGAAACGCACGGCTGGGTCGAAATAGGCCCACCAGCCGCTATCGTTGATCGCGTAATAGGCGCGGTAACGCGTAACGCTCTCGAGCGGATCGACGGTCGCGGTCTGGTTGTCGAGCACGAAATCGTGGCCGTCGATCGAGACAATGAGAATGGCGTGGTCGAGATTGCGTTGGAGATCGTGCACGACGGCGACGCGCAGGTCGCTATCGGGCACGCCGGAGGCCTCGAGCGCCAGGTACTTGGTGATCGCGTAATCCTGACATTGCCCGCCGCGCGCCAGGAACTCGAACGGCGTCTCCCAATAATCGGCCGATCCCCAGTTCTGGGTCGCCGGCACGTAGGGAACGGCGTTCAGGTATTCGTTCGCATGCTCGATGCGGTCGGCAAGCGGCAGCGATTTGAGATCGTCGACGAACGCCGCCCATTGGGCTTGCGCGCACACGCCATCGACGGTGGCAACGCAGACGCCTTGATCCTGTTGCGCGGCAAACCGCGCCTCGACGCCGATCCAGCGGGTGAAAAGCGATACGTTCGACGAGAAGACAACCTGAGGCGGAAACAGCGCCCGCTGCGTTTCGGGCGTCGGTTGCGCCAGCTGAACGGACGGTCCGGGGGTGGACGCGCAGGCCGAGAGCAGGATGGCGAAGGCCGCGGGCGCCAGAAGACACGACAAACGACGGGGCAGCACGTTCGGACCTCATTCGGGAGCCCCGCTATCCCCGGGTCGAGAGCCCGTGGACCGGAGGTTTTGCGTCGCCGGGTCGCCCCGGGTTTGCCGTTTCGCGAGGCGCGGAATTACGCCGCGCCGCTCGTCATCCAAGAAACCACAGGCTGATTGAGAAGCTCTGAATCGCGGCGGGTGCGGAGCGTGGCCCCTGTCAGGGGCCCATTAACGCGGGATTAACTCTGTCCGTGGTTTTGTTGGGGCGGAGGGCTCAGTCCAATGACATCCGGTACCGTCGCCAGCATCATGTCGAGCCGTTCGCGCGAACGCGTGCGCTCGTTCGATTTCGTCAAGCTGTTGGTCTGGGTGGCGGCCGCGTCGGTGCCGTGGATCGGCATCGCCCTCATCGCCTCGAATCTAGGCCGCTAAGATAGCGATCGAAGCGGATGCTTGGCGGCAACGCACTTCCAGACCGCCGCGGCCACCTCATGCATCGGTAGTCATTCGGGAATCGCTCTCGACTCGCCCTACGACTGCCCGCCGATTTGCTGGTCTTTTTGCCGGAGCTGGTTGATCAGCGTGGCGACGTTGCCGCCGTTTTGGGAGATCGCCGACGCGAACTCCTGGCGATAGGTCACCAGCTCGCTGACGCCCTCGATGCTCACGTCGGTGATCTGGTACTTGCCGTTGTGGCTCGAGACGCGCCACACGACGTTGACCGGCTGTTGCCCACTGGGCTGGATGATCTGGCTGGTCACCAGCGTCGTGCCCTCGCCGACCGGGCGCTTCGTCGTCACGACGAAACGCTGCCCAGTGTATTGGTTGAAGTGTCCCCAATAGACGTCGATCATGTAGGTGTCGAAGACCTGCTTGAACTGCTGGCGCTCGCTGTCGCTGGCGGTTCGCCAATAACGGCCGAGGACAAAGCGGGCGATGCCGTCGACGTCGAAGGACTGATTCACGAGCTGCGCAAACTGTTGCTTTCGTTGCGCGGCCGGTTGCTGCCGGTTGCCGATAAGCTGGATCACTTGGTTTCCAAGAGTTGCCATAAATCCGCCGGGATCGCCGGCTGCCTGCCCGCGGCTGGCGCCTGGTGCGGCGATCAACACGGCCACAGCCAGGCTTGCCGCAAGACACCATCCGCGCACGGGCGCGTTCTTGGGAAAATCTCCCGATCCAGTGTTGGCCGCAATCGGCTGGTTCATGGGTCGATCCCCTGACATCGAAACCAGTGCCTATTCGGACTCCTACGGTTGATTGAACGCGCGTTGCCGCGGACGGTTCCACCCCGACCTAAGCTGCCAAGCGAAGGACAAGCGTTGATAGGCGTTCACCCAGAAGCGCCGTTCATTCAAAGAGCCGCACACCCCGTGGATTACGAGCCCGAACGGCGATCGCAATGTTCGCGCGCGTGGGCAAATATGGTGGCGGATCAATCGCATGAAGCATGCCGTGCGAGCCCCAAACCAGCTTCTAACCTCAGTTTTCGGGGTTCGAGGACACCGAATTCGGCGCCTCCAGACCTCCCGTTCCCCGTATTTTTCCTGCTCGCAGGGAATTCTTTGGCCTTGTTGCGGAAATTTAACGGCAACCTGAGTAAAATGGCGTTTAGCTGGGTAATTCCAGCTAGCGGGGGACAGAAGGCTTCCATGGCGCAGCATCGATCCGCAACCGCGGCAGCGGGACGCGAGAAGGCGCGGCAATGTCCCCTGGTCGTCGATCTCGACGGCACGCTCATCAAATCGGATCTCCTCGCCGAGAGTTTCCTCTTCCTGCTGTCGAAGCGGCCGTTGAAGGCGCTGGTAGCGCTCGCAATCCTCTTGCGCGGCAAGGCGGCCTTTAAGGCGCAGCTTGCCGCCGACGCGGCGATCGATTGCGATGCGCTGCCGCTCAATGACGAACTCGTCGCGCTGATTCGCAAGGAGAAAGCCAGGGGCCGACCAGTTTATCTTGCCTCGGCGTCGGACCGGTCGCTGGTCGATGCGGTCGCCAAAGCCGTCGGCCTCTTCGATGGCGTCTTTGCGTCCGACGGCACGACCAATCTCTCGGGTGCGCGCAAGGCTGCGGCGCTGGTCGATGCGTTCGGCGAAGGCAGATTCGATTATGCCGGCAATTCGCGCACCGACTTGCCGGTCTGGGAGGTCGCGAGCGAGGCCATCATCGTCGGCGGCGGCAACGGTTTTGCGCGCACGGTCGGCAAGCGCTTTCGCGGTTTGCGGCATCTCGATGCTCGCCGGCTTCGGATGGGGCCTCCGCACCCTTCGCGTCCATCAGTGGCTCAAGAACCTGCTGATCTTCGTGCCGGCGGCGACTGCGCATCGCTTCCTGCCGGCGACCGCGCTGACGTTGGTGCTGGCGTTCCTGAGCTTCAGCCTTTGCGCCTCGAGCGCCTACGTCGCCAACGATCTGCTCGATCTCAACAACGACCGCGCCCATGCCCGGAAGCGCAATCGGCCGCTGGCGGCCGGCCGCGTGCCATTGGGCCATGCGGTCGCGCTCATGCCGCTGCTGCTGGTGTTGGCAATCGCGCTCGCGCTGCCGCTGCCACACGACTTTCTCGCGCTGCTCGGCGCCTACTACATCCTGACGATGAGCTATTCGCTGGTCTTGAAGCGCAAGCTCATCGTCGACGTCGTGACGCTGGCCTGCCTCTATGGCATGCGCCTGGCGGCCGGCGCTGTCGCCGTCGCAGTGCCGCTGTCACCGTGGTTCGTGGCCTTTTCGGTGTTCTTCTTTCTCTGCCTCGCCTTGGTCAAGCGCTGCACCGAGATCGTCGACCGTATCGCCAAGAACAGCGGCGATCCCCAGGGTCGCGGCTACATCCAGCGCGATCTGCCGATGCTCGAGGCGATGGCCGCCGGCACCGGCTATGTCGCGATCATGATCTTTGCGCTCTATATCAACAGCCCGGCGGTCGCCGCGCTCTACCGCACGCCCGAATATCTCTGGGCCATCTGCCTGGTATTGTTCTACTGGATCAGCCGCGTCCTGCTGTTGACGCATCGTGGCGAGATGCATGACGATCCCGTCGTCTTCGCCGCGAGCGACCTGAAGAGCCTGGTTTGCGGCGTCCTCGTGATCGTCATCGGCGCGTTCAGCATTTGAAGGCGTCATGTCCCGCCGGGTCGAGATTGTCGCGCTCTACGCGCTGTTCGCCACGCTGGCGACGGCGGCGAACATTGCCAGCCAGTGGGCCAGCCTCGCGCTCTACCGCGGCCCGCTCGGCCTGCCGCTCGCCATGGCATTCGGCACCGCCACCGGCCTGGCGTTCAAATACGTGCTCGACAAACGCTGGATCTTCCGCGATCCCGGCACCGGCGTCGTGCTCCATGCCTGGAAATTCACCGCCTACACGGCGATGGGCGTGCTGACGACGGCGCTCTTCTGGGCGACCGAGCTCGCGTTCGATGCGGCCAGCCGCGGCCGGCTGCGCTTTCTCGGTGCCGCCATCGGCCTCGCCATCGGCTATACCGCGAAATACCGGCTCGATCGCCGGTTCGTCTTCCGTCCCGCGCCATGATGCTCGCGGGCTGGGGCCGCTATCCGCGCGCCGAATGCCGCGTCGTCGCGCCGCACGAGCGAGATGAGCTGATCGCGACGCTGGCCGCGCAGAACAGCCTCATCGCCCGCGGCAACGGCCGCGCTTACGGCGATTCGGCGCTCAATCCCGATCTGACCCTGGCGCTGCGTCACCGCGATCGCTTCATCGCCTTCGACGATGCCTCTGGCGTGCTCGAGGCCGAGGCCGGCGTGCTCCTGGCCGATATCCTCGAGAGCCTGATGCCGCGCGGCTGGTTTCCGCCGGTCACGCCCGGCACCAAGTTCGTGACGCTGGGCGGCATGCTGGCGGCCGACGTCCACGGCAAGAACCACCACAAGACGGGCGCGATCGGCGATCACGTCGAAAGCCTCGATCTGGGGCTCGGCGACGGAAGCGTGGTGCGCTGCGCGCGCGACGACAATCCGGCGCTCTTTGCGGCGACGCTGGGCGGCATGGGCCTGACCGGCGTCATCCTGAGCGCGCGGCTCAAGTTGCAGCCGATCGAGACCGCCTATGTCCGCGAGGAAACACTGCGCGCCCGCGACCTCGACGAGACGATGGCGCTGTTCGAAGCCTCGCGCGACTGGACCTACAGCGTCGCCTGGATCGACTGCCTGGCGCGCGGGCCGGCGCTCGGCCGCGCGCTGCTCTATCGCGGCGAGCACGCGCGGCGCGACGAGCTTTCGGCCGACAAACACGGCGCACCCTTCGCCGTGCCGGCGCGACGCGCGCGGCGCGTGCCGGTCGATTTTCCGGGCTGCGCCCTCAACCGCTGGAGCGTCGCCGTCTTCAACCGGATCTATTACCGGCACGGCCGGCCGGGCACCGCGATCGTCGATTACGACCGCTTCTTCTATCCGCTCGATGCGATCCTGGAATGGAATCGCATCTATGGCCGGCGCGGCTTCGTCCAATATCAATGCGTGCTGCCCAAGGATGCCTCGCGCGCGGGGCTGACGGCGCTCTTGGGCCGCATCGCCCGGGCAGGCGCCGGCTCGTTCCTCTCGGTCCTGAAGCTTCTCGGTCCCGGCCGCGGTATGCTCTCGTTCCCGATGAAGGGTTATACGCTCGCGCTCGATTTCCGCGCCGATGCGGCGAGCCTCGCGCTCCTCTCCGAACTCGACGCCATCGTCGCCGCGCATGGCGGGCGCATCTATCTCGCCAAGGATGCGCGCATCGCGGCCGCGGATTTCCGCCGCGGCTATGGAACGCTCGACGAATTCGCGACGGTGCGCCAGGCGGTCGATCCCGGCCATAAATTCGCCTCGCTGCAATCGCTGAGGCTCGGCCTATGAGCACGGTGCTGATCCTGGGCGCCGCCTCGGACATGGCGCGAGCCATCGCGCGGGCCTACGCCAAGGCCGGGCGCGCCGTGATCCTGGCGGCGCGCCGGCACGAGCGCCTGGCCTCCGATGTCGCCGATCTCGGCCTGCGCTACGGCGTCGCGGCGTGCGCCGTCGAATTCGACGTCCTCGATGTCGCCGGCCACGCGCGGTTTCTCGATGCGCTGGGCGAGCTGCCCGATACCGTGATCTCGGTGGCGGGATTCATGGGCGAGCAGGCGCAGAACGAGCGCGATCCCGAAGCCGCCACTTTGGTCATGCGCAGCAACTATGTCGGCCCGGCGGCGATCCTGGGCGAGGCGGCGCAGCGCATGACGGCGCGCGGCTCCGGCGTCATCATCGGCATCTCGTCGGTCGCGGGCGAGCGCGGCCGCGCCCGCAATTACGTCTACGGCTCGGCCAAGGCGGGGTTCACCGCGTTTCTCTCGGGACTGCGCAACCGGCTCCACGGCAGCGGCGTGCGTGTCATCACCGTCCTGCCGGGATATGTGGCGACGCGCATGACCGAGGGCATGGCGACGCCCCGGCTTTTGACGGCCGAACCCGCCGAGGTCGCCGACGCCATCCTTGCCGCCGAAGCGAAGGGCCGCGACGTGATCTACGTCCGGCCGATTTGGTGGCTGGTCATGACCGTCATTCGCGCCATTCCGGAGCGCTTCTTCAAGCGGATGCGGATTTGATCGGCCGCGGCTTGGAAGCCTGCTCCAGGGCCGCCGCCGCTCGCGGTAAAGTTATCGAGCATTAGCGTTAATTTTTCCGAAAGGTTTGGCCGATACTCTGGCGGCATAGGATCACCAGCCGAGAACGGCGATGCGCAATTCAATCGGAACCCGTTTGGTCGAAATTCTGATCGGCCTCTTTGCCTCACTGATGGGTGTCGCCATCCACGGGATGTGGCGATAACCGTGGCGATCGCCGTTTCCGACCCGACCGCGCCGCCGGCACGGGTCTCGCTTCATGCGCGGCGGCTTCGCTTTGACGCGGTCGCCCGCGCCCCGCGCATTCCCCGTATTTTTCGCCGATCGCCGGATTTTCGCCGATGGTTTCGCGGCGGCGCCCGCCCGCCGCGGCGCGAATGACAGTTTGACGACAGCCCGGTATGCTGGGCACCAGAGAACGAAAACGCCGCGCCAGCGGCGATAAGAAGACTTGAGCGCATCCGATGGGCGACGTTTTCGGCCTGCTATTGCTGATCGCGATGGTCGCCAGCGTGTTCTGGCTCGGCTTCCGGCTGGGCTATCGCTATCGCGACAACCTCTCGCTCGAACGGCAGAAGAAATACCGCGGCTCGAAGTCAAAGATCGCGACGGCGAGTGTCGAGACCGCGTCCGCAGCCGAGAGCCAGAACCAAGCATCGGGTTGAGTCGCAAGCCGCGTTGGATCGCTGCCCGCGGCCCATGACCGGCGCTTCCGGCACAACAAAGCCGATCGCGGATCCCGAAGTTCGGCCTAAGATCGGGTGCATCGTGAGGCACGATTCCCCGAAAGGAGCGCCGTGCGCCGGTTCCGCCCCCTGGCCGACCACGCCGCGCGGGCTGCACTGTGGACGGCCTACCGGCTGTTGCGCGTCTGGTGGTGGCTGCGCCGCCCCTATCACCGGGGCGCGGTCGTCGCGATCTGGCTGGGGCCGCAGATCCTCATGGTGCAACATTCCTATCGGCGCCCATTGAGCTGGCCAGGCGGCGGCGTCCGGCCCGGCGAGCGCGCCGTCGCTGCCGCGGTGCGCGAGCTGCGCGAAGAGCTCGCACTCGATGTGCCGGCCGCGGCCTTGACCTTCGTCGGCGACCTCATGGAACGCTATGAGGCGCGCTATGACCACGTCCACATCTTCGAGCTGCGCCTGGCCCGGCCGCCGGTGCTGAAGCCCGACGGCCGGGAAGTGATTGCGGCGCGGTTCATGACGCCGCAAGCGGCCTTGGCCCGACCGCTCGTGCCGTTCATCGCCCGCTATCTCGAGGAACGCGTGCGAATCACGGCCGGTTAGGCCACTCACCCTTGCCTCGGACCGCCGGCGTGCGGATACTGCGCCGCTTAGGCCCATTGGCGGAGAGTCCATGCGCGGCGTCCGTGACATCCTGAAGCGTGTCGCCGCCGGCGAGACGACAGCCGAAGCCGAAACCCGCGCCTGCCTCGAGCGCATTGCCGCGCGCGAGGCGGAGATCGGCGCCTGGGCCTTTCTCGATCCCGAGCGCGCGTTGGCCGAGGCACGGTTGCGCGACCGGGCGCGCGACAAGGGCCCGCTGCAGGGTGTCGCGGTCGGCATCAAGGACATCTTCGATACGGCCGACATGCCCACATCCTACGGCTCGCCGATCTATGCCGGCCATCGGCCCGCGGCGGACGCGGCCTGCGTGGCGTTGCTGCGCGCCGCCGGCGCGGTCGCGCTCGGCAAGACGGTCACCACCGAATTCGCCATGAGGCATCCGGGCAAGACGCGCAATCCGCACAATCCGGCATATACGCCGGGCGGCTCGTCCTCGGGCTCGGCGGCGGCGGTGGCGGCGGGGATGGTGCCGGCGGCACTGGGCACGCAGACGCTCGGCTCGGTGATCCGTCCGGCAGCCTTTTGCGGCATCGTCGGCTTCAAGCCGAGCTATGGCGCGATCAACCGCGCCGGTCTCAAATGTGCCTCGGAGTCTGCCGACACCATCGGCCTCTTCGTGCGCGCCGTCGCCGATATCCCGCCGGTGCTTGCCGCCTTCACCGGCGCGCCGATGGCGTCCTACGACAAGGTACTCGACCAGCCGCCGCGCATCGGGCTGGTCCGCGGCATCGCGTGGGACAAGGCATCGCCGGCGGCGCAGGCGGCGTTCGAGGACGCGGCGCGGCGTCTCGCCAAGGCGGGCGCGATCCTGCGCGACGTGGCGCTCGATCCCGCGTTCATAGCCGCGCACGAGCGCTCGCGCCTCGTCACCGGCTACGAGCTTGCGCGCGCCTATGCCTACGAATGGTTCAACCGCCGCGAGGGCTTGAGCGCTGCCTTCGCGCGCAACGTCGCCGACGGCATGGCGATCGCCTTCGCCGATTACATCGCCGCGCGCGAGGCGGTCGAGGCGGCGCGGCGGCTCGTCGCCGGCGCTTTCGCCGATTGCGCTTTCTGGCTGACGCTGCCGGCGCCGGGCGAGGCGCCCAAGGGGCTCGAATCGACGGGCGATCCGGTCTTCAACTGGCTGTGGACTCTGCTGGGCGTGCCGTGCCTGACCGTGCCCTGCGGCACGGGACCCGGCGGCCTGCCGCTCGGCGTGCAACTGATCGGCCCGCCACGCGGCGCGGCGCGGCTGCTCGCCGGCGGCCGCTGGGTCGAGGCGGCGCTGGGCTAACGACGGGCGCTGGCGCGCCGCCTGATCCGGCGGCGCGGCGTCGTGCGGACGGACCGCCGCCCGGCTCGGCGGCGCCACAATTCCTTGCTGGCGAGCCGTGCACCCGCGGCCAGCGCCTCGAGCTTCGCCCACATGATCTCGGGATGGACGCGGCGGTAGAACGGTCCCTGGGCGAAGCCGCAATCCGTGCCGGCGATGACGCGTTCGCGGCCGATGAGATTGGCGAGCCGCACGATGCGCTCCGCGACCAGCTCGGGATGCTCGACCACGTTGGTGGCGTGGCTGATGACGCCGCTGATCAGGATCTTGTCCTTGAGGTCGACGTCGCCCCACACCCGCCACTCGTGCTCGTGGCGCGGATTGGCGCCCTCGATGACGAAGGCACCGACGCGCGCCTTAAGCAGCGTCTTGACGATATCCCGGAGCGGCACGTCGCTGACGTGCGGTCCCGGCCAGCTGCCCCAGCACACGTGATAACGCACGCGCGACGGATCGATGCCCTCGAGCGCGTGGTTCATGATCTCGATCTGACGTTCGAGCCAGCGGTGATAATCCTTGAACGTCTTGGGCGGTACCATGCGGTCGTAGGTGACGGCTGCGCGCGCATCGTCGAGCTGCACCAGGAAGCCGGCGTCGACGATGGTCTTGTATTCGGTGCGCATCGCCTCGGCGACCGCAATCTGCAGCGCGTCCTCGTCCTTGTAGTACTCGTTCTTCTTGTCGGGCACGACGCTCGACGGCGCCGCCACCGGCAGGAACGCCTCGACCACGTCGACGCCCTCGAGTGCCGCCTTGAAGTCGTCGATGTCGCGCTGCAGCGCGGCCTGGCCGGTATAGCGGAGCGGACCGACGACGATCGAGTCGGTGGTCGTCGCACCCTGGTCCTTGCCGTCCATCTCCGCATAGAAGCCCTTGAAGCGCTCGCGATCGGCGCCGCGCATCCAGGGATTGCCGCCGGCGAAGGGCCGCCGCTCGAATCCAGACAGCCGCTCGAGCGCGTATTGCGACCAGCTGATCGCCTTGCCGAACTCGCCGTCGCTCACCACGTCGACACCGGCGGTAGCCTGCTGCCGCACGACTTCGGCGACCGATTCCTTGAGGCACGCCGCGTAGGCGTGCTCGTCATAGGGTCGACCCGCCTGCTTCGCGCGCAGGAACTCGAGCAGCTTGGGCGGCCGGATCAGGCTGCCGACGTGGGTGGTGAGGATGCGATCGGTGCTGTGCTTCACGGGCGAGCTCCCTGGCGGCACGGAACGCGACGGCACTCCGCGCGCGGCGCTCTTTGTGCTAGGGATTCAGGTCAACGGCAAGTCCATCATGCCGGCATGACAACCATGAGTGGGAGGGGGCCCATGCGTCGCGTCGCGGTTCTTCTGATTGCGGGATTGCTGGTTGCGGCGGGAACGGCGCGCGCCGAGCCGCTCAAGCTCAGGATCGGCTGGGTGGTGGTGCCCGCCTCGCTCGAGCCGATCTATTTCGCCAAGCCGGGCATCGCCGTCCACAACGGCAAGTCCTATGTGCTGGAGCCGATTCATTTCGCCGGCACCACGCAGCAGCTTCAGGCGCTGGCCACCGGCGACCTCGACCTCGCCAACCTGGCCTATTCGGCCGTCGGTGCCGCCATCCAGAATGCCAACATGCAGGATCTGCGCGTCATCTTCGACGGCGTGCAGGACGGCGCGCACGGCTATTACAGCAACGAGTTCATGGTGCCGAAGGACAGCCCGATCCATAAGATCGAGGATCTCAAGGGCAAGGTGCTGGCGACCAACGCCATCGGCACCGCGGTCGACATCGGCATGAAGGCGATTGCGCGGCGCCACGGTCTCGAGGACAAGCGCGATTTCTCGGTCATCGAAGTCAGCTTTCCCAACATGAAATCGGTGCTGCTCGAGCACAAGGCCGACCTCGCCACCTTCGTGCCGCCGTTCTCCTACGATCCCGCGCTGCGCGACAAGGCGCGCACGCTCTTCACCATGAAGGACGCGATGGGCGTGACGCAGCTGACGATGTTGACGGCGCGCGCCGGCTTCATCAAGCAGCACCGCGCCCAGATCATCGACTTCATGGAGGACGCGATCCGCGCCATCCGCTGGTACACCGATCCGAAGAACCACGACGAGGCGGTCCAGATCGTCGCCGGCTTCATGAAGCGGCCGCCGGCGCTGTTTCAGAAGTGGCTTTTCACCAAGGGCGACGACTACCGCGACCGGAGCGGCGTGCCCGATCTCGGCGCCTTGCAGCGCAACCTCGACACCGAGCGTCAGCTCGGTCTGCTCAAGGAGCGGATCGACGTCCGCAAATACGCCGATCTCAGCCTGGTGAAGGAAGCGGGCCGGCACGTCGGCAAATAACCGAGCGCTTCAGGCAAGCAGCGGCGGCACGCCCAGGATATCGCGCGCCGTACCGAGGACGCGCTCGGCCGCCAGCGCCGCCGCGAGCAGCGTTTCCTCCTGTCGCGCGCGGGCGGTGAATTGCAGACCCACGGGCATGCGCGCGGCGTCGAAGCCGACCGGCAGCGAGATCGCGCACAGGCCGAGATAGTTGGCCGGCACGGTGTTGCGGGTGAGGGCGCGATTGGCCTGCCAATGGCTGTCGCTGTCGCGGATCGCCGACAGCAACGGCGGCGTGATCGTCAGCGTCGGCGACGCGATGACATCGATGTCGGCCATGGTCGCGGCCGCCGATATGGAAAGCGCCGCCAACCGGGCCAGTCGATCGCGATAGAGTTCGGCCGGAACCGCGGCGGCGCGCGCGATCACCGGCGCGTTGATCGGATCGAGGGTCGCGATCCATTCCGGCAGCTCGCGGTCGAGGAACTGGCGCAACTCGATCGCCGAGACGCCGCCCTCGTGGAAGACCTGGACCGCACCGGCGAATTCCGGCAGCGCCTTCGGCACGAGGCTGGCGCCGGCGCGCGCCAGGCGGTCGAGCGCCGCTTTCGCGGTCTCGGCAATGCCGGCCGTGCAGCCCTGCCACATCGCGTCGTCGATGCCGATGCGCAGGCCCGCCAGGCGTGACGGCGCGATGGGCCGGGCACCGTCGATGCCCGCGAAAGCCGACGCCGCATCGGCGACGCTGCGCGCCAGCACGCCCGGCGTGTCGAAGGTATGGCTCAGCGGCACGATGCCGTCGGTCGACCATCGTCCGGCGGTTATCTTCAGTCCGACGTTGCCCGTGGCGCTGGCTGGGATGCGGACCGAGCCGGCGGTGTCGGTGCCGAGCGCGATGAGCGCCGAGCCCTCGAGCAGCGCCACGCCGGCGCCGCTCGACGAGCCGCCGGGCGAGCGGACCTCGGCCGCGTCCCACGGATTGCGCGGGCAGCCCCAATGCGCGTTGACGCCGGTGCCGCCGAAGGCGAATTCGACCATGTGCGTCTTGCCGGCGAAGACGCCCCGTTGGCGGCGGATCGCGGCGATCACCGGCCCGTCCTGCTCCCACCGCGCCGGCAGCCGGCGGGGACTGCCGGCGTAGGTCGGCATGCCGGATACCGCGAACAGATCCTTGGGTGCGACCGGAATGCCGTGGAAAGGTCCGAGCCGGCGGCCCTCGGCGAGCGCCGCATCGGCGCGTCGCGCCAGGTCGCGCGCGACCTCGGGCGCCCACAGCGAATAGGCGCCGAGCTTCGCGTCCCAACGCGCATGATTGGCGATCGCCTGCTCGGCGAGCTCGCGCGCCGACAGACGGCGCTCGTCGAACGCCCGGCCGATCTCGTCGAGCGAGAGCGCCGCCGGCGCCATCAGCCCTTGGCCACGTCCGACAGCGAGGTGACGCGCGCCGTCAGCACCGCCGAGCGCTTTGCCTTGAGCGCGGCGAAGCAGCGGTCGATCGCCGGACCCAGATCGCCGGGCTCGGCGACGTATTCGCCGTGGGCGCCGAAGGCGCGCGCGAGCTCGTCGAAGCGGCGCCGTTCCTCCGGCTTGCCGCTCGACAGCCGTGCCTGGAACTTCTCGCTCTCGGCGGCAACGCCCTCGGGATAGACGCGCTGCACCGAAGCCTTCACCGCCTGCCAGCCGCGGTTGTCGAGCACCACGGTGAAGATCGGCAGGACGAACTGCTGCGAAACCGCGTAGACCGCGTCGGGGCTCATGAAGTGGAACGAGCCGTCGCCGACCACCTGGACGACGCGACGCTCGGGCCAGGCGAGCTTGACGCCGAGCGCGATGCCGCCGCTGCCGCCGAGGCCGCCTCCGGCATGGGCGAAATAGGTCAGCGGCTTGGTGCGCGGCATCTGGTTCAGCATCGCGGCCGTGTTGCGTACCGCCTCGTTGACCACGATGTCGTCCGGCGTCAGCCGCTGGTTGAGCGTGGCGGCGAGGTATGCGACCGTCATCGCGTCGCTGCCGCCGGCGTTCGCCGCTGCGGCGACGAGACGCTTGGCGCGCGCCTCGCGCGCCGGAGTCCAGCTCTCGATGCGCGTCTTGATCCGCCGGCGGAAGCCGTCATCGGCGCGGCGGCGGACCGCGTCCAGCACCTGGCGCAGCACCGTCGCACAATCGGCCTGATAGCGACGGTCGGTGGCGAAGCCCCACACCGGAATGTTCTCCTTGAGCGGGTCGACGTCGATCTGGATCCAGCGCAACGCGGCGGCTTTGGGCTGGTCCTGCGGGATGAACGGCACGTCGGTATCGAGCAACAGCCCGAGATCGGCGTCCTTGAGGCCTTCGCCGACGTTGAAGCCGCCGAAGCACGGCGAGTCGTGCGGGATGTTGAGCATCGCCGGAAAGCTCTCGAAGACGCGGATGCCGCATTCGCGCGCGAGCGCGTCGAGCACGGCAACCCCTTCGGCCGTGCGGCCGAGATACGTCGTCGCCGCGATCGGGTTGTTGGCCGCCATCAGCTCGGCGGCGATGGCGTCGGCGTCCTCGGGCGCGATGCCGCCGGCCTTGACCGGCCCGTACTTGGATTCGGGAAAGCTCGATACCTTGTCGTCGTCGATCTCCGCCGCGAGGATTTCGCGCGGCAGGGTCAGGTAGACCGGGCCCTTGGGATCGCTCTGCATCATGGTGTGGGCGCGGCGCAGCACCTCGTTCACCACCACACCCGACGGCAGCATGTACTCCCATTTGACGTAGGGCCGGACGATGCCGGCCATGTCGTAGGGGTCCTGGACGAAATGGACATAGGTGTCGCGCGAGCCGGTCAGCTCGCCATGGATGGTGAAGGGCGCGCGGCCGGCCATCACCAGCACCGGCAGCCGCGTCCGAGCGAGATTGTGCAGCGCCATCGCCGCGTTGGCCGTACCGGCGTCGACATGCACCAGAACCGCCTGGCCCTTGCCGGTGGCGAGCGCATAGCCGCCCGCCATGTGCACGGCGACGTTCTCATGCGGGCAGACGATCACGTCGGGATGCTTGCGGTTGGTCTTCTCCCAGCGCGCCAGCTCCTCGATGATCGGCGCGTGATCGGTGCCCAGATTGGCGAAAACATAGTCGATGCCGAGATCGACCAGGCCCTGGAGCAGGTGATGGGCGGCGGTGTGCGTGGTCATGCGGGCCTTTCTGGTGCGGTACAGGTGAAAAAGAGGCGGATGCCGCGCGCTACTTGAGCCGCGCCGCCGCCGCCTTGACGAGGCTCAGATCGAGATATTTCGACGCCTCGAGCCGGCTCTTGAGAAATCCCAACCGTTGCGCCGTATCGAGGTTGCGCTGCAAGGCCGGGACGTTCGGCAGTCCGTTGGGATCGCGGTACTGATCCTGGTGCGTGAGCAGCCAGCCGGTGAAGAGCTGCGGCGGCCGCTTGATGAAATCGGCCACGATCTTGACCGCCTGGTCGTGGTTCTTGGGATCGAGATACCAGCGCAGCGCGCGCAGACTGTCCTCCATGAAATCGACCAGCGCGGCGCGATGCGCCTTGATGTAGCTCTCGCGCGCCGTCCACAGCGCGAACTGGGTCTCGCCGACGGCATCCTTCTCGGTGAACAGGGTCTTCGCTTTTACCTTGAGCTCGGGATCGTTGGCGCTCAGCACCGTCGCGGTGATCAGCGACACCTTGCCCTCGAGCAGAACCGATTTCATGTTCGGGAAAGCGATCTCGACCACGCTGTAGTCGCGCTTGTCTTCGAGGCCGTGCTTCTTGAGCATCGCGCGCATCGCGATGTCGACGCCGCTGCCGACGGCGTTGGTGGCGAGGACCTTGCCTTTCAGGTCCTCGACCTTGCCGATGCCGCTCGATTTCAGCACCAGGTAGGGCTCGGTGAAATAGCCCGGCACGCCGTCCTCGAACTCGTTGAAGACGACGCGCAGGTCGCTGATGCCGGCGTTCTCGATCGCCGTGCCGAAGGTCGGATAGGTGAAGGGCGCGATGTCGAGCTGGCCCGCGGCCAGCGCCGTGATCATCGCCGGCGTGCCTTGGAAATGCTGGGGCTCGAAGGCGTAGCTTTTGCCGAGGTGCCGCGCCACGCCGGGCGGCGCGAGCAGCACCGGCGTCAGCTCGGGCGGGCAGACCACCCAGCCGATGCGGATCTTGAGCGGCTCGGCACGCGCGGCGCCCAGGCCGAGCGCCAGCAATGCGGCGGCAACGAACGCGATGACGACGTGTTTACGCATGGCTCCCTCCCTTGCCGCGGCCGCGCTTGTCCCGCGCGGTCCGCCGCGACGCACACTCAAACCCGAACAGGTTCAGTTTTCAAGCCCCGCCTGGCGCGGGCACGTCCGGCGTCAGGCGCGGGCCTTCTCCCGGGCGCCTTCGGGCAGTCGGTCGCGCAAGGCCGGCATCACCTCGCGCGCGAACAGCTCGGTGTTCCGGCACGTCAGGTCGGCGGGCAGGGTACCGAAATGGAGATTGGGCAGGACCAGGTTGAAGCCGGCGCGATCCTGGAATTCTGTTAGCCGGCGCCCTACGGTCTCCGGGCTGCCGCAGATGAACTGGCCGTTCTCGATCAGCTCTTCCATGGTGCGCCGCCGGCCGAGGCTCGCCTTTGCCGCCGCCACGCCCTTCATCGACGACAGCGACAGATAGCCCGGTGGCAGCAGCATCTCCATCGGCATGCGCAGGAACTTGTTGACGAAGAATTCGATGTGCGGTTTCGCCTCTTTGAGCGCCTGCTCGTCGGTCTTGGCGACATAAGTTGTGATCGACCAGCCGAGTTGGTCCGGACTTGCCTCGTAGCCCGATTTACGCGCTTCCTCGCGGTACATGTCCATGTAGCGGAACAGCGCCGTCACCGGGTTGAAGGTCTGGAGATAGACGTAGCGCCGCTCCTTGGCCGAAGCCCAGCGGATGGTCTCGCTCGAACCCTGCGACGGAATCCACACCGGCGGATGCGGCTGCTGATAGGGCCGCGGCCAGACGTTGACGTAATCGAAGTGATAGTACTTGCCCTCGAACGGAAACGGGCCCGGCTGGGTCCAGGCGCGCAGGATGAGATCGTGTGCCTCGTGGAAGCGGTCGTGGCTTTCGGTCGGGTTGACGCCGCTGGCGTGATACTCGACGCCGATGCCGCGCACGAATCCGGCGATCAGTCGGCCGCGCGTGATGTTGTCGAGAATCGCGTATTCCTCGGCCACGGTCAGCGGGTTGTTCAACAGCGGCAGGGCGCGGCCCAACACCGCGATCTTGACCTGCTTGGTGCGGCGCGACAGCGCGCCCGCCAGCACGCCCGGCGTCGGCATCAGGCCGTAAGCCGTCTGATGGTGCTCGTTGACGCAGACGCCGTCGAATCCCAGCTCGTCGGCGTACTCGATCTCGTCGAGGTAGCGGTTGTAGAGCTCGGCGCCCTGCTTCGGGTCGTAGTTGCTGTTGGGATAGAGCAGCCAGTCGGTGACGTAATCCTTGTCGTAATCGGGATCGAGATAGGCGTAGGGCATCAGGTGAAAGAAGAAAAATTTCATCGGCCGCTCCCTGCGATGAAGCGCGTCACCCGCTCGACGAAGACGTCCTTCTTTTCGAGCTGGGGCAGATGGCCGCAATCGGGAACGATCTCGATCTGCGATTGTGGCAGGCGCTCGGCAAAGCCCCTGGCAAGCGCCACCGGCAGCACCGCATCCTCGCGGCCCCACAGGATGAGAGTCGGAAGCGCGACGCGCTTCAGCCATTTCATCAGCAGCGGATCGTAGAAGCGCGGATGCCAGGCGAGGCGCGCCACGGTATAGATGTTCTTCATCCGCGCGTCGTCGCCCGCCGGATCGACCGCGCGCTTTGCCGCCTCCTCGCCCATCGCCTGGTCGTGAAACAATCGCCGCGCCATCTCTTCGGCCGACCACAGGAACAGATCGGGCTTCTTGACGCCGGGCACGTGAATGCCAGCCGGGCCGATCAGCGTCAGCGTCTTGAGCCGCGAGGCATCGAGCATCGCTATCTCGGCGGCGATCCAGCCGCCGAGCGAGCCGCCCATAAGATGGACGCCGGTCAGATTCTCGGCGGCGAGAAAATCGAGATAGAACAGCGCGATGTCGTGGACGCCGTCGAGCCACTCGGGCATGTCGGAGCGGCCGAAGCCCGGATGCTCGGGTGCGATGACGCTGAACGTCTTGGCTAGGTCCTCCATCCACGGCAGCCACAAGCCGCCGCCGCCCGAGCCATGGAGATAGACCAACGGCGCTCCGGTTCCGCCACGGAGCACGTGGATGCCACAGCCATGCAGCGTCGTTCTGGTCTCGTTATGCCCGGCCATGTTTCCCCGATTGCGTGTGCCGTCGTTTTGCGCGTCATGTCAGTCGATGGCGTGGCCCCTGTCAATGCGGTGCCGCAGCCGGACGGGCGCCGACGTGGGACGGCGCGTGGGCAGGAACCAACCGCACGACGCGCCGTTCTGCCGGAGCACCCTGGGAGAGATCCATGTTGAGGTGGGCGCTGTTCTTTCTGATTATCTCGATCGTCGCTGGCATTCTCGGCTTTACCGGCATCTCCGCAGCGGCGGCGGGAATCGCCAAGATCTTGTTCTTCATTTTCCTGGTGACCTTCCTGGCGCTCCTGCTCCTGGGGCTGATGGCCGGCAACGCTCTGTTCTAAACCCCGCAAAGATTTTGCTCCGCGCCCGCCTTCCGGACGGCTATTTTGCCCCTTCACGAAGGGGGCGCCATGAAACTCTGCCGCTTCAACGACAACCGCATCGGCATCGTCCGCGGCGGCGCGGTGCACGACGTGACCGCCATCGTCGACGAGCTACCAGTGCAGCGCTATCCGCTCGCGTTCGGCGATCCGCTGATCACGCGGCTCGAAAGCCTGCGGCCGAAATTCAAAGCGCTCGCCGACCAAGCCAAGCCGCTGCCGGTCGCCGCGGTGAAGCTGCTGAGCCCGGTCGCCAATCCGTCGAAGATCATCGGCACGCCGGTCAACTACCACGCGCACCGGCTCGAAGCCGACAAGGACAAGGAGATCGCCGTCTATTCGCCGTCGGCGCGCGCGCGGCCGATCGAGGAGCAGGGCCTGTTCCTCAAGGCGATCAGCGCGCTGGTCGGACCATCCGAGGGCGTTGCCGTGCGCTTTCCCGATCGCCGTACCGATCACGAGGCCGAGCTTGGCCTCGTCATCGGCCGGCGCGCCGCCAATGTTCCCGAATCACAGGCGCTCGATTACGTCGCCGGCTATGCCATTGCCCTCGACATGGTCGTGCGCGGCTCCGAAGACCGCAGCTTCCGCAAATCGATCGATAGCTACGCGGTGCTCGGTCCGTGGCTGGTGACGGCGGACGAGATCGGCGACCCGTCGAAGCTCGCCTTCTCGCTCAAGGTCAACGGTGAAATCCGCCAGGCCTCGAACACGAGCCTGATGGTGATGGGCATCCCGCGCCAGATCGCGTGGGCGTCGACGTTCTACACGCTCTTGCCGGGCGACATCATCATGACCGGCACCTGCGAGGGTGTCGGCCGCGTCGTTCCCGGCGACACCATGACGCTCGAATTCGAGCGTATAGGCCGGATGGAGGTTCCGGTCCGCGCGGCGTGAATTCAGTTGCCTCGTGTCACCTGGCCGCGGTCAGGATCGACGGTAACGTCGACCGGCCGCCCGTGTTGCGTCACCGTCGCGATGAAGTTCGTGCCGGCGGGCCGCAATGCGCTGACCTGAACGTAGCCGCGATCGGCAAGCAGGTTGAGCGCGCGCGTCGTACGGTTGGCTGCGACGCTTGCCGGCGTGATCCGCCCGGTATTCGGATCGACGGTGACGACATAGCTGCCGGCCGGATCGTCGACGGTCGCCCGGTAGGCGTGTCCGATGCGGCGCACGTCGTGGAACTGGCCATAGCCCTCGGCGGAGAGCCAGTTGAGCGCTTTGGACTCGCGCCGTTGCTCGCGATTGGTCGAGGCCGCAAGAGGGTGGTGCAGTGACTTGTGCGCCGGCTTGAGCGCCGCTTTATGGGGCGCGACCGGACCGGCGGTCGGATCGATTTGTGACAGCGCACCCGCATCCGGCGGCATCGGCGCGACAACCGGCGGCGGCACGCTCGGGGCCGTGCCGATCGACGTCGGCGCAGGTTCGATCGGTACGCTCGCACTCGGCTGTTCCGCCGCCGCCGCGCCTGCTAGCGCCCAAGACGCCGCCATGGCGGCGGCAACGATCCATCTCATGGCGGTCTCCGTGGACGGCGCCTTGCCGTTTGCTAAAATTTGGTGCAATTTTAATGCGCTCGCCAGGCCCCGGACAACCCAATGGGCGTGACCAATTCGGGGCATCCCGATGGGCGCCGAGTTTGGGGCCTCGGCGCCTTGGCGCTATAATGGCTTCGATCCAGGGGAGCGGCTTTTCGCCGCGCTGGCGAAGGCCGCTCCAAGCTCAGCGTGGAGGGTCTGATGAACGTCGAAGCCATTCTCAAGGCCAAGGGCCGCCAGGTCGTGACCGTCGCGCCCGATGCCGCCGTGGCGGACGCTGTGCGGCTGCTGCGCCGCATGGGGATCGGCGCTTTGGTGGTGAGCGCGGACGGGCAGCGGCTCGACGGCATCCTGTCCGAGCGCGATATCGTGCACGCGCTGGCCGATCGCGGCACAGGATTGCTCGATCTGCGCGTGTCCGATCTGATGACGCGACGGGTCGTGACTTGCGCACCGGGCGACACGATTGCCGAGTTGATGGCCGAGATGACGCGCAGCCGCATCCGTCACCTGCCGGTCGTCGACCGCGGTCGTCTCGTTGGTCTGGTCAGCATCGGCGACGTGGTGAAGAACCGGCTCGAGGAAATCGAATCGGAAGCGACATCGATGCGCCAGTTCATCACCGGCGCCGTCTAGCGCGCAGGCGCGCAGACAAGCGAACGGCGCCGCGCGAACGGGAGCGCGACGCCGAACGCGAAATCAGGATCGAAGCCTAGCGACCGCCGGTTCCGGCGCCGATGCCGCCGTTGAAGCCGGTGCCGACGCCCACCGGCCGGTCGCCGCCGTTGACGCCCGCTCCGGCGCCGGCGCCGCCCGACGCGTTGTCGTTATATTGGGTGCTGCCGAGCTGACCCTGCGAGTTCAGGTCGCCGGTGCCGTTGACGGTGCCGCTGCCGGCGAGACCCGGGTTGGCGTTGACGTCGCCGTTGACGCCGGCATTGACGCCGCTCTTCGTGCCGACGCCGGCGCCGCCTGCGCCGACGCCGATCCCAACGCCAGCACCGCCGCTCGCGCCGCTTTGGGCGAAGCTCGACGGCACGCCGACGCCGCTGTCATTCGGTCCGAAACCCGGCGCGAGAGTCATCGCGGCGAGGGCGGTCCCGGCCGCAAGGCTGATTTTGGTAAACTGCTTCATGATGTCGTCTCCTCTGCACGCAATAGCCGCTCGCTTCGTGCGATGCGGCTCCCGAAAAAGGCGGCGCGTAGAGCGCGCTGGCCATCCTGCCGGTGGGGGGAGGATCGACAGGGAAGGCGCGGGCAACGCTCTACGCGTCTGAGTCCGATATACGCCATCCATGCGGCATGAGAAGGACGAAAGCGTCTTGCACCGATTGGTCACGCGCTGTGACTGAAATCAGGCACAGCGCTGCGCCGCCAGTCCGCGATTTCAGCCGACCACGCGCAGCCGCGGCTTCGCCGTCGTGACCATCCAGTGATAGATGGCCTCGTAGTCCTGGGCCATCCGGCGGGCAGTGAAGCGCTCTTCGAAGCGGCGGCGGATCTCGGCGCGCGACAGGCGACCGATCTGCTGGACCGCCTCGGCGGCGGTGCGCTCGTCGTCGACGATGAATCCGGTAATACCGTGCTCGACGATCTCCGGCACCGAGCCACTCTTGTAGGCGATCACCGGCGTGCCGCAGGCCATCGCCTCGATCATGACCAGTCCGAACGGCTCCGGCCATTCGATCGGCATGAGCAGCGCCTTGGCGCCGCTCAGGAAATCCGATTTCTCGCGGTCGCTGATCTCGCCGATGAAATCGACGCCGCGCCGTGCGAAGAGCGGCCGGATTTCACGCTCGAAATAATCGCGATCGACCGGATCCACCTTGGCGGCGATGCGCAGCGGCGTGTTCGCCAGACCGGCGATGCGGACGGCGCGGTCGATACCCTTTTCCGGCGAGATCCGACCCAGGACGGCGAGGTACTCCGGCGCGACCGGCTGCGGCGTCAGCAGCCGCTCCGGCAGGCCGTGATGAACGGTCTTGACCCAGTGCGCATTCGGTATCGGTTGGCGCTGGGCCTGCGAGATCGAGACTACCGGCACGTCGTCAAAGATCTCGAAAACCGGCTGATGCTCGTGCAGATCGAGCCGACCGTGCAGTGTCGTCAGGAACGGCGTCGTCTGCCGCGAGAACAGCGAGAACGGATAATAATCGAGATGGAAATGCAGCAAATCGAACTCGGGGGCGCGCCGCCGCATCCGTTCCAGCATCACCATATGCAGTGCGATCGGGTCGCGGATCGATCCGTCGAGGCGCAGTGCGCGCGGCCACATCGGCTCGAGCCTGGCCGAGGTGATCGAATCGCCGCTCGCGAACAGCGTCACGTCGTGGCCGAGCGCAACGAGCTCCTCGGTCAGCCACGAGACCACACGCTCGGTCCCCCCGTAGAACTTGGGCGGGATTGCCTCCGTCAGCGGCGCAATCTGTGCAATACGCATAAGGATACCCTCCATTCCGAAATGCTCTTCAAGCGGTGAAGAGAGAGATACGCGGCAACTAGGGACTTTTTGCGTCCGACATATTGTCGCGGGAGGAGGCCGTGTATTTCGAATGCCGGCGGCGAACGCGGATTTGTCACAGCCATTGCGCCCGCGACTGCCCATCATCGCTGATGATGGACGACTTGACCGCCTATGCGTCGCGCCCGCTCGCTTTCTTCTGGCGCTACGTCGCCAAGCGCCCGGTTGCGCACGGCGCCATCCTGTTCGCCGTGCTGGCCGCCGTCGGCTGCTCGGTCAGCCAGCAATACGGCATCAAATTCCTGGTCGATACCCTGGCCGCCGGTCCCGCGGCGCCGATGTGGCGGGCCTTCGTGCTGCTCGTGGCGCTGATCGCCGGCGACAATCTGCTGTGGCGCGTCGGCGGCCTGATCGCGAGCCGCGCCTTCGTCGTCGTCACCGGCGACGTCCGCGGCGATCTCTTCCGCCATCTGACCGGCCACGCGCCCCATTTCTTCAGCGAACGGCTTCCCGGCATGCTGAGCGGGCGGATCACCGCGACCTCGAACGCGGTGTTCACGGTCGAAAACATGCTGATGTGGAACGTACTGCCGCCTTGTCTCGCGACGCTGGGCGCGATCGCCTATCTCGCCCTCGTCAGTCCGGCGATGACGGCGACGCTGGCGGCGGTAGCCGCGGTCCTGGCGGTGGTGCTGTTCCGGCTGGCCGCGGCCGGCGCGCCGCTCCACCGCGGCTTCGCCGACAAGGCGGCGCGCGTCGACGGCGAGATGGTCGACGTCATCGGCAACATGCAGCTGGTCCGTGCCTTCGGCGCGCTGGCGCGCGAACACCGCCGGTTCGACGCTGCCGTCGGCCAGGAGATGGCGGCGCGGCGCAAGAGCCTGCTTTATCTCGAGAAGCTGCGCCTGATTCATGCCGGCATCACCATCGTGCTGACTTTTGCGCTGCTGGCGTGGGCGCTGGTGATGTGGCAGCGCGGCCAGGCGACGACCGGCGACGTCGTGCTGGTTTGCACGCTCGGCTTCACCATTCTCCATGCGACGCGCGATCTCGCCGTCGCGCTGGTCGACGTGACCCAGCACATGGCGCGTTTGTCCGAGGCGATCGCGACGCTGCTGGTGCCGCACGCGCTGACCGACCATCCCGAGGCGGCGCCGTTCCGGCCGGTCGGCCACGGCGTCGCCTTCGAACGCGTCACCTTCGCCTATCCGGACGGTCGCGAGGTGTTCTGGGATTTCAGCCTGCGCTTCGCCGCAGGAAAGCGCACCGGGCTCGTCGGTCCCTCGGGCGGCGGCAAATCGACGATCTTCGCGCTGGTCCAGCGTTTTCACGCCGTGCAGGGCGGTCGCATCCTGATCGACGGGCAGGACATCGCCCGCCTAAAGGAGGAGAGCCTGCGCCAGGCGATCGCCTTCGTGCCGCAGGATCTGTCGATGCTGCACCGGTCGGTGCTTGAGAACATCCGCTACGGCCGGCCCGAGGCGAGCGATGCCGACGTCGCGGCCGCGGCCAAGGCGGCGCATTGCGACGACTTCATCGCCGCCCTTCCGCAGGGCATCGACACCATTGTCGGCGAGCGCGGCGTCATGCTGTCGGGCGGCCAGCGCCAGCGCATAGCGATCGCGCGCGCGCTGCTCAAGGACTCGCCGATCCTGCTGCTCGACGAGGCGACATCGTCGCTCGATCCGGAGTCGGAAGAGGTGGTGCGCGATGCGCTCGATCGCCTGATGCGCGGCCGCACCGTTATCGCCATCGCCCATCGCCTCGCTACCCTGCGCAATTTCGACCGCCTCGTGGTGCTGGGCGCCGGCCGGGTGGTGGAAGACGGCGCGCCGGGCGACCTGGTGCGGCGCAACGGGCCCTATCGCGAGTTGCTGGCGCGCGAAATGAGCCGGCTGCGGCAGCAGCGCGCCGCTTAGCCTTCGGCGAGGAAATCCTCGAGCCAACGGATCACCGCATCGACGCCATCGAGCCGGTAGCGCGCAAAGGTGTCGTCGGCGGTGCCGACGTGGACCGAAATCCCGCCGTGCTCGTTGACGAACGCGAAGCCGTCCTCGTCGGTGCGGTCGTCGCCGACAAAGACCGGCCGACGGCCCGCGAATTCCGGCTCGGCAAGAAACGCACGCACGGCGCGGCCCTTGTCGACGTCACGCGGATGAAGCTCGACCACCATCTTGCCGGGCCGCATCGCCAGCCGCTCTTTCGACAGGATGACCGCCTGCTCGGCCAGGCGTCGGCACGCTTCGGCAAGCTCGGGCCGGCCCCGGTAGTGGATGGCGATCGACAGGCGCTTGTCCTCGATCAGCACGCCCTGGGTCACGGCCGCGAATTGGCGCACGACCGGCCAAACCAGGTCGAGTACCGGATCGGGTGTGGGCACGTGCGTCTCGCCGGAAGCGCTGCGGCGTTCGAGGCCGTGGATGCCGGCGGCGGCGCCGGTATAACCGGCGAGGAAGCGCCCGAGCTCGGCGAGCGGCCGACCGCTGATCACCGCCAGCGCGCCGCCCAGGCGCACGGCCGCCCGCTGCAGCAGCGCGGGCACGCCGGCCATGACTTCGACGCGATCGGGCATCGCCGCGATCTCGACCAGCGTGCCGTCGAAATCGATGAACAGCGCGTCGCCGCGCGCCAACGGCGGCGGCGATTGCGGTGCGGCGATTCCGGTTACGGCGCGGCTCACGCGGACCCCTGCGGACCGAACGACACGCGGCACGATCCGTTCCTCGAATGTGGCGGAATTCGGACGCGCCGCCGCGGTGCGAAGCGCTTTTTTGTCACGAGTCGGATTTGGCCGCACGGTTTATTTCTGCACGGCAACATGGACAGGGGCGGATGAGCGCGGCACTCGACGAGTCGGTTCGGCGATACACGGCCGATCTGCGGCGCTATGCGCGCGCGCTGGTCGGCCACGCCGGCGAGGCCGACGAACTGGTGCAGGAATGTTTGGTCCGCGCGATCGCGCAAGCGCGGCTGTGGAGCCGCATCCGGGATCCGCGCGCCTATCTTTTCGCCATCATGCACAATGCCTACGTCGATTGGCTTGCCAGCCGTCGCCGCCAACGGAATTACATCGAGCTCCAGCTGACGGTCGGCGGCCGCACGGCGTGCGCCGAGACCCAGACGGCCGCGGTCGAACTCAAGGATCTCGAGCGCGCGCTGCAACATCTGCCGGTGGAGCAGCGCGAAGTCGTCCTGCTCGTCGGCCTCGAGGGCATGAGCTATCAGCAGGCGGCCGAAACGCTCGATGTCCCGATCGGTACGGTGATGTCGCGGCTGTCGCGGGGCCGGGAGGCGCTCCGCCGCCTGACCGAAGGCCGCGACCGGCTACCGTCGTCGCCATTGCGCAGCGTCGCCGTGCGCCGCGGCCATCTGCGCGTCGTCTGAGCCGTCGTCAGCCGATCGTCGCGATCGGATCCTCGTAAAATTCGCCAAGCGCGGCCGCCGGCACGCCGCTGCGCTCGAGCTGTTCGCGCAGCGTCTCCTTCACCCGGATCAGACCGGCTTCGGTCGTCGCTTCGCAGCACGCGACCAATGCGTCTCGCATGGTCGAGGCGCGCAATAGCCACCAACCGTCGTCAGTCCGGACCCTCACGCCGTCGATGGCGATGACCTCCGCGCCGGCGGCCGCGAGGCGCGCGCGAATCTCGTCGATCACCACGAGCTTGCGGCCGTCCGCGCAGGGCAGGGACAGTTCCGGCGTGTTGAAGGTCTGCGGCATGCCGTCGCGCAGAGCGGCCAGGCTGCGATCCGCGCGCGACACGACGTTCATCAGCCGCAGCGCCGCATAGAGCGCATCGTCGTATCCGTAATATTTGTCGCCGAGGTAGATATGGCCGCTCATCTCGCCGGCGAGCGGCGCGCCGGTCTCGGCGATCTTGGCCTCGATCGGCAGGCGGCCGGCGCGCGCGATGACCGGGCGACCGCCGAGTCTGGCGATCTCGTCGAAGAGGGTCTGGCTGGCCTTGACGTCGGCGATGATCGTCGCGCCGGGACGCTCGCGCAGCACGTCGCGCGCGAGCAGCAGCAGGATCTGATCGCCCCACAGCACGCGCCCCTCGCCGTCGATGACGCCGATGCGGTCGCCGTCGCCGTCGAAGGCGACGCCGAGTTCGCATTCCTCGGCGACCACGATCTTGCGGAGCTGATCGAGCGCGTCGGGCGTCGTCGGATCGGGGCGGTGCGACGGGAAGGTGCCGTCCACCATCTCGTTCAGCAGGACATGGCGGCCCGGAATCCGCGTGCATAGTTTGGTCAGCACGGCGCCAGCGGCGCCGTTGCTCGCGTCCCACACCACGGCAAGCGGTCGCGCGAGCGAAAGGTCGCCGATGAGGCGCTCGACATAGGCGTCGATCACCGGGCGGTCGAGGATAAGGCCGGCGCCCGGCGCGAAGGCGCCGGCGGCGGCGATCTCGCCCAAGCGCCAGATGTCGGTGCGACGCAGGGTGCGACCGCGGACCGTCAGCTTGAAGCCGTTGTATTCGGGTGGGTCGTGCGAACCGGTCACCATGACCGCCGCGTCGGTCCGCAGCATCGCATTGGCGAAATAGAGCATCGGCGTCGGACCGAGGCCGACACGGGCAACGTGGATCCCGGTCGCGATCAGGCCGCGGGCGAACGCGACGGCCAAGGCGCGCGAGGTCAAGCGGCCGTCGAAGCCCAGCGCGACCGTGCGGCCGCCGCGCTCGGATACCAGCGTTCCGAAAGCGGCGCCGAGCGCACCGGCATCGGCGTCGTCGAGCGTCTTGCCGACGATCCCGCGTATGTCGTCCTCGCGCAGGTTCGCGGGATCGATGAGGCGCTTGCCGATCGTGCGTCGTGCCGCCGGCGATCCGATTCGCTCCGGACGCAGGCGGCCGTCCGAGAATGCGCCGCTCGTGCGGTAGTGCGTGCCGTTCATCTTCATGCCGGCACCGCCATTTCCGGCGTCTCGACCGGTCGCGGCCGGCCGGTATGGTCGACGGTATGGCCGACGAGTCGGGCATACCGTGACAACACGTGCCGCACTGTCGGCGCGAGATCGGTTCGGTCCAGGGCAAAAGCGATATTGGCCTCGAGCAGGCCCGGCACGTCGCTGCAATCGAAGTGGCGTCCGGCGAAGGCATAGCCGCGGAGCGCGCCGTCGCCGGCCAGGCGCGCGAGCGCGTCGATGAATGGGACGTCGCCGTCGGGGTTCGGCGGCCGCTCGCCCAGGCGGCGAAGGATCGCCGAATCGAGGATATAACGGCCGGCGACCGCCCATTTCGACGCCAAGCCAGCGGACGCGGGTTGCGCGGCGATGCCGGATGCGGTGAGCAAGCGGCCGTTACGCGCGGTCGCCGCGATCGCACCGTTGCGCGCGGTCCCGCTGCGCGCCAACGGAGTCACCGCGACCAGATTGTCGCCAATTTCCCGATAGGCCGCGACCATCTGCACCAGGCAAGGGACCTTCGCCAGGATCACGTCGTCCGGCGCCAGGACCGCAAAGGGCTCGTCGCCGATCACATGCCGCGCGCACCACAGGGCGTGAGCCAGGCCCAATGGCTGCTGTTGCCTCATATATGCGATGACGCCGGGCCGCGCGCAGCTGTCCTCGACCGCCTGAAGCGCGCCCCGCTTGCCATGGCGGCGAAGCGTGTCCTCGAGCTCGCGCGCGCAGTCGAAATGATCCTCGATCGCGGCCTTGCCGCGGCCGGTGACGACCACGATCTTCTCGATGCCGGCGGCGAGCGCTTCATCGACGGCGTATTGAACGAGCGGTCGGTCGACCAGCGGCAGCATTTCCGTCGGCAAGGCCTTGGTCGCGGGAAGGAATCGGGTGCCGAGCGCGCCTGCGGGAATGATCGCCCTGCGAACGTGTCGTGGCTTCATGGTCCCTCGCGGTCGATTGCAGTCTGGCGTGAACCCGCCGCTGGTAAAGACGCGGAAGCGGCCGGATTATTCCCCGGCGGCGCGTTTCGGCCGCTTATCGGCGCGATGAAATGCGGATGTCGATGCCGGGAATAATTGCGCCCGGGTGTCGTCCGTATCCCTGTCACGGGTGATGTCAACCCCGGGCGGGGCCCCATGTTGGAACGTCGTACGAGCAACGTCGTCATGCTGCCGCGCCGTCGAGCGCGCCGGCCGATTGCAGCGCTGTTGCGGCCGGCGCGGCGCCGGGAACCGAGGGCGCCCGACGACGCGTTCCGGATCGAATCGACGATCAGCGACTACGAGCTGCAAGCTTTCGTCGATGACGCGCTCGATGCCGCGCGGCGCGAGCGCGTGCGCTCGTTCTTGGCGCGGCACCCGGCGGCGGCGGCCGATGCCGCCGCCTATCGCCACCAGAACCGCGTCTTGCGGCAGCTGGTACGCGAGCCGCCATCGCCTGCAGTGACCTATTTGGCGGCGCAATTCGCCCGCCGCCTGGCGCAGCAGCGCGGCCGACACATCTTGGCCTGGAGCGCGGCGGCGGCTGTCGCCACCGCAACAGCCTGGTCGGTCGCGGCGGGCGGCGACTGGACTGTCGTGCCGCACGTATTCCTTACAGCCGGCCGGTAACGGCGGCACGCTCGCCACCTGTGCGACTCGACGATGGGCGCTTTACTGCGTATCGCGCGGGAATATACCGAGTATCGCGCGGGAATATACCGACTGTGCGGGCGTCCGTCGTCGACAACAGCGATTGTCGACCCGGAGGAAACACGATGTCGCGCATCCTTCCGCCGCGTTCGCCGCCTCGCCGGCTGCCCTACGCCGAACCCGGAATCGAGCCGCCGTTCGAAGAGGCGCGGTCCGACCCGGTGGTGTGCGCCGTAATGGCGCGCGATGGGGTAACCGCCGCCGAGGTGCGTCGCATTGTTGCCGGGTTGCGCCTGCCGCCCCGCACGGCGGGCCGGTGCCGGCCCGGTCAACTGTGACCATTCCGTGATACCGCCGAGGGCGGTGGCGCGGATGGCTGCCGGTCCGCGTCAAATTTGTGCCCCATTTGCGCGGTTAGATTTTGCCACGGCTGCCGATGCGCGCTGCGCGTCGGATTGCCGTCGAGGGGGCGTCATATCAGCAGCATGACGTTCCCGGCCAACGAGGAGTCGGGGAACACCGCGATCGGTCTCGCTCTATTCTACCGGACTGTCCGCACGTCGATAACGAAGACGCGTGTGTCGGGCTCATTTTGTGTGAGGTGAACAGCGATGACGACGCTACAGAAGGAAGCCGCTTCGACTTGGTCGACGACGAACGTCGCGCTCGCGAGCGACGCGACGGGCCAAGCCGAACGAGTCGACTCACCTGCCGGAACCCGCATCAGGTTGCTCCTGGTCGATGATGACGCGGACTATCGCGAGGCGGCGTCAGCCGAGCTCGCGGAGCTCGCGTTCGACGTGGTCGCATTCGCCACCGGCGAAGAGATGCTCGAATATTTCGCGCAGAACAACAACGCTGACGTGATCGTGCTCGACTGGAAGCTGCCGACCGGCCTCGGCATCGACCTGCTGCCCAAGCTGCACGACCGCGGCATCCGGCTGCCTGTGGTGTTCCTCACGGGCATGCCCGCCACCGCGTACGAGAGCGCAGCACTCGATCGCGGCGCGCTCGATTTCGTCGACAAAGCGCGCGGCGTGCCCATCCTGGCGAAGCGCATCCGTCTTATCCTTGATTCCCACCGCCGTGCGCGCGAGACGCCGGACAAGGCGGCCCTGGCGTGCGGCAAGTTGACGCTGCGGCCGGATGTGAGCCGCGCGTTCTGGGATGGCAAGGACGCCAACCTTACGGTGACGGAATTCAACATCGTTCATCTGATGGTGTCGCACGCCGGCGAGCACGTGACCTATCGCTCGATCTATGACTGCGTCCATCACGCCGGCTTCGTCGCCGGCAACGGCGACGAGGGCTATCGCACCAACGTCCGCTCGTCGATCAAGCGGATCCGCAACAAATTCCGGTCGCTCGATGCAGAGTTCGGCGAAATCGAGAACTTCCCCGCGTTCGGCTATCGCTGGCGCACCGCGCCCGCGCAGCCGGCCTGATGGGTCGCCGGTAGCGGCGCTCGCCGGCATCGGGCGCGATCTGCGCGTGGCGGCGGACGAGACCGCGCACGCCCTGAAAGGGTCGCTCGCCACAATCCAGTCGTCGCTCGAGCCACTGCGGCGCGCCGTGCCCGGCGATAACGTGCGCGCGCAACGAGCGTTGACGCTGATCGACGCTGCGGTTGGGCGGCTCAAGGATCTCGTCGAGGCGGCTCACCGGCGCGACTGCGCCGCCGCCGATGCGCTCGAACGCCAGCCGGACGCCGCGCGGCGCTGACATGACATTGGCGAGGCCCGAGGCCACCGAGGCCGGCGGAGCCTGACCAAATTCGAGCGGCGGAATGGCCTTTTGCATCCGCGAAGGGACAGACCCGGTTTGATCACAACCGGCGGCTGCTGCCGCGCCGCACAATACGTTCGTTATGCTGCGTCCGTTTTGGCGACGGACGAGCGCATCGATCGATGGAGTGATGCCATGCGGCGCTTCAACATCGGTATTGCATCGATCACGACAGTGGCGGCGTTGAGCTTTGCCGCCATCCTCGCGTTCTCGGCAGCCGCTTCGGCGCAATCCGGGCCCGGCAATCCGGCGCTGCCGACGTACAATCCGGCGCTGCCGACGCCGCAGGGTCTGCCGTCGCATCCGTCGCAAAACTTGGCGTCGACGCAACCGGCGAACCAGCCGATCGCGAACGACTCGAGCTATCGGCTTGGTCCGGGCGATCAGCTTCACATCACCGTCTTCGGCCAGCAAGATATGACCAATAATTACCAGATCGACGGCGCCGGCATGCTGGCCTTTCCGCTGATCGGACGGGTGCACGCCGGTGGCCTGACCGCGGCCCAGTTGCAGCAGACGATCACGTCCAAGCTCAGCCCCGATTATATCCGTCATCCGAGCGTCAGCGTCGAAGTCCTGAACTATCGGCCGTTCTATATCCTCGGCGAGGTGAACAAACCCGGCGCCTATCCCTACGTCAGCGGCATGACCGTCATCAATGCGGCAGCGCTCGCGGGCGGCTTCACCTATCGCGCGAAGGACGACAACTTCCACATCAAGCGCGTCGAGGGCGGCAAACACGTCGAACTCGACGCCGGCGACGATACGCCGGTCCGTCCTGGCGATGTCATCACGATTCCCGAGCGGTTCTTCTGATGTCATTTCTCGAGCCGCTGCACGCGCGCCAGTCAGTCCTGCGGCGCGAAGCGTATGAGCGCGTTCCGGTCCAGTATGTCGGAGGACCTTCCGGTCCGCCGCAGCAGGACCTGATCGACACGGTTCGTCGCATCTGGCGGCACCGCTTCATGGTTCTTGCGGTCACGGCGGCGTTTGCCGTCGTCGCGTTCGCCGTGCTTTGGCGCTTGCCGTCGCTCTACGTCGGCGAGGCCAAGGTCGAGGTCGGCGTTCCGGCCGTGCAGATTTTCAGCACCGATCTGCGTTTCGGCGGCGGCGACGCGGATACGGAGAAGGTCGAGAACGAGCGCATCGCCATGCAGTCGCCCGAACTGGCGCGCACGGTGATCGAGCAGCTGCGCCTCGCCGACAATCCCGAGTTCGCCGTGCCGGACACGAAGCCGAGCTGGTGGCAGCGCCTGCTGACATTCGGCGGTCTGTTCGGCGCGAGCCCGACGCAGCCGGCGCAACCGGCGCAACCTGCGGATGCCGCCTCCAGCGCACCGGCCGCGGCCGCCGCCGCAACAGCTGCCGGGCCGGGCCAAGACACCGCGCTCGACGCGGCGGTGCCGACGCTTCCCGTCATCCCGCCGGACGACCCGAAGATGGACCGGATCACCGATCGGCTCTTGTCGCGCGTCGCCGTTTCCGTCGAGGGCCGCTCGCACGTGCTCGACGTCGACGCCGAATCGGTCAATTCGGCGCTCGCCGCCAACATCGCCAACGCCTTTGCGACCAACTATCTGCGCGAGCAGCGTGGCGACAAGATCAAGTCGACAGACCGCGTCATGCAGTACCTGAGGGCCCGCATCGCCCAGCTACGCGAGGCGGTCGAGACCTCGGAGAAGGCGGCGGCGGATTACCGGCGCGAGAACGGCCTCTACGAGGGTATGACCAACGCCAACGTGACGACACAACAGCTGACCGAACTCAACACGCAGCTTGTCCAGGCGCAGACCGAAAAGGCGACGGCGGACGCGGCCGTCCAGGAGGCAGAAGCCCTGCGGCACAACGTGGCGGAAAGCAATAGCACCGTGCCCGCGGTGCTCGATTCGCCGCTGATCCAGACCCTCAAGGCGCAGCAGGCCCAGGCGGCGCAAACCTTGGCCGAGGTGAGCGCCAATTACGGGCCGCGTTATCCCGCGGTCATCCAGGCGCGCAACCAGGTCGCCGACGTCAGCCGCAAGATCAACGCCGAAACCGCGCGCATCGTCGAGGGCCTGAAGCGCACGGCGCGCACCGCCGACGCACGCTACGCGGCGCTCACCAAGAATTTCCACACGAGCGAGACCCAGATGGGCGGGGTGAACGAGAAGGCGATCCGTCTCGAGGCACTGGAGCGCGATGCCACGGTGAATCAGAATCTGCTCGAAGCCATGCTGGCCCGCGCCAAGGAGACGATCGGCCGCGAGCAGATCGAGACGCCGGACGCCAAGCTGATCACGGCAGCGGCGCCGCCGGTCAGCCCCACCTATCCGCCGAAGTTGCTGATCATGCTGCTGAGCGTCTGCGGCGGTCTCTTCGCCGGCTCGCTCGCCGCGCTGATGCGCGAGAGCACCGACCACACCTTCCGGCGCTCCGACGAGATCGAGCAGGCGACCGGCCTGCCGGTGATCGCGATGGTGCCGGATCTCAAGGGTACGACCCAGCCCAGCGTCCACGTCCTGCGCAAGCCGATCTCGGGGTTCAGCGAATCGCTGCGCAAGATCTACGTCGGCTTGCAGCTCTCCGAGGCGGCGCAACCGCCGAAGACGGTGATGTTCTCGTCGGCGACGCCGGGCGAGGGCAAATCGGTGTTGGTGGCGTCGCTGGCGCGGCTGCTGGCGCGCAACGGCAAGCGCATCATGCTCATCGACTGCGATTGGCGGGCGCCGACCCTGCACCGCGTTTTCCAGCGTTCGGACAAGAACGGCCTCGCCTCGCTGCTGGCCGACGAAGGCGTGCCATTGAGCGACGTGATCTACAACGATCCGCTTTCGGGCGTCGACGTGATCGTATCGGGCGGCTGGAATCCGCATTCGATGCAGCTGCTCACCTCGGCACGGATGCGCGCGGTGCTTCAGACCTTCGGCAAGAACTACGACCTCGTCATCCTGGACACGCCGCCGGTCCTGGTCGGCGCCGAGGTGCTGCAGCTCTCGCGCATGGTCGACAAGGTCATCTATACGGTGCGCTGGGGCCACACAAGGCGCGAGGTGGCGCTTGACGGGCTGAAGCAGTTGCTCGAGGCCGGCGCCGACATCCCCGGCCTGGTGATGTCGCGCGTCGATGCCAAGCGGTACCGGGAATTCGCTTACAGCCACCTCAATTACGAATACGCGCGGCCGTCACTCGCCCAATTGGGGGGGTAACGCCGTGCCGGCGGCGACGCCTGCGATCCTGCTGGTGACGCAATATTACCGACCGGAGCTGGTCGGCTCCGGTCCCTACTGCGGCGATCTCGCGGAATGGCTCCAGACGACGGGTGCGCCGGTTACCGTCGTCGCCGGCCTGCCGCATTATCCCGGACACGCGGTGTTTCCGGCCTACCGCTCCAATCCGCCGCGGCGCGAGCGCCTGTCGGGGATCGAGGTGCTGCGCCTGCGGCATTGGATTCCGCGCCGGTCGGCGGCGGCGCTGCGCATCCTGAGCGAGGCGCATTTCCTGTTGGCCGGCCTATGGGCGCTGGTGCGGGGCCGCGTTCCGCGCCGGCCGGTGGTGGTCTCGCTCTGTCCCTCGATCCTGACCGTGGCGCTCGGCGCCGCGGCACGGCGCGGCGGCCGGCATATCGCCATCGTGCACGACATCCAGTCAGGCCTAGCGCGTGGCCTCGGCATGGTCGGCAGTGGCGTGCTGGTAGCGGCGATGCGCTGGTGCGAGCGCACGGTGCTCAATCGTACCGACTTGGTCGTCGTTCTCGATCGCGCGATGCGCGACGAGCTGCGTCTCAACGGCGTCGTCGTGCCGATCGAGGTGATGCCGATCTGGGTCGACACCGAGCGCCTGCTGGCGGCGCCGTCGGCGCGCCGCACCGCGCCAGTCCTGCTTTACAGCGGCAATTTCGGCCGCAAGCAGGGGCTGCACCAGATCGTCGCGCTGGCCGCCAGGCTGCAGCGCGAGCGGCCGGACGTCGCGATCGTCCTGCGCGGCGACGGCGGCACGCGCGACGCGCTGTGCGCGTCGATCGTCGCCGCCGGCTTGACCAACGTGCGGCTCGCCGGGCTGCTGCCGGCGGAACGGCTCGGCGACGGGCTGGCCGAAGGCGACATCCACCTGGTGCCGCAGGATCCCGACGCCGCCGCTTTTGCGGTGCCGAGCAAGGTCTTCAACATCATGGCGGCGGGTCGGCCGTTCGTGGCCACGGCGCTGCGGGGCAGCCCGCTGTGGCGGATGATGGAAGAGAGCAGCGCGTTTCTCTGTGCGCCGCCCAACGACGCGCGCGCCCTTGCCGAGGCGGTGTTGCGGCTCGTCGACGATCCGGCGCGGTGCGCCGAGCTCGGCGCAAACGGCCGGCGCTTCGTCGAGCAACACTGCGCCAAACCGCTGGTGCTCGGCCGGTTCGCGGTGCTGACGCGCATGCTGGCCGCGCCGCCGCCGCCGCGCCATACGCTGGTTTTCGAGCCGGACAGCGAGGGCCATCCGTACGAATGGCTTTGCCATCTGATCGATTTCATCTGCCACGCCGCGTCGGCGCAGACGGTTTCGTTCATCGTCGCGCCGGCACTCTATCGCGAGCTTGCGGCGCGGATCGACGACGCGCAGACCGATCGCGTCCGCATCCTGCCGCTGTCGCTCCTGGCGGCGCGACTGTGCACCCATCGCCGGCTGGTGATCAGCGGCTTCGCCCGCTGGTGGTGGATGCGCCGTTATCTTGCCAGGACTGGCGCCCAGGCCGGGCAATTCCTGTCGCTCGACCTGCTATCGCTGCCGCTGGCGCTGGGGCTCGGCGCCGGCAATGGCCGGCGCATCGGCGGCATTCTGTTCCGGCCATCGGTGCATTACCGCCTGCTCGGCGCCTACCATCCGCGGGCGCGCGAATGGCTGCGCGATCTGCGCAAGGCGGCGCTCTACCGTCTCATGCTGCTCAACCGCGCGCTTGGTGTCGTGCTCACGCTCGATCCGTTCTTTCCGCGCCACGCGGCGCGGTTCTATCGCGCCGGCAGCAAGGTGCGCGCGGTGCCCGATCCGGTCCATCCGGCCGTGCCGCTTGTCGATAGCGATCGCGCCTTGGCCGACGCCGTGCCGCCCGGTCGGGTCGCCTTCCTGCTGTTCGGGCATCTGACCGAGCGCAAGGGAACGCTGGCCCTGCTCGAGTCGCTGTTCCTGGTCCCCGAGGGCACCGCATCCCGGGTCGCTGTGGTTCTGGCCGGCAAGCTCGATCCGGCGATCGCCGGCCGCGTTGCCGCGCTGCGCGCCCGGCTGGCGGCGCTGCAGCCCGATCTCGTGCTCGAGATCGTCGATCGCCGGCTGTCGACCGGCGAGATCGAGGCGCTGGTGGCGCGCGCCGACGTGGTGCTGGCGCCTTACCAGCGCTTTGTCGGCTCGAGCGGCGTGCTGCTGTGGGCGGCGCGGGCCGGCAAACCGCTGCTGACTCAGGATTTCGGCATGATCGGGCCGCTGGTCCGCAACTATCGGCTCGGTCTGGCGATCGACGTCGACCAGCCCGAGGCACTCGCCGCAGGCATCGTGCGGTTCGTGCACGAGGGACCCCATCGCTTCATCGATCCGCAACGGGCGCGCGCGTTCGTCGCGCGCAATACGCCCGACCGCTTCGCAGAGTTGGTCTTCGCCAGCGTGGCCGAAGGTTGAACGCGGCGCCGGAACGCAGTCGCCGATCGCCGGCCGCGGTCCTAAGAAAGTCACAATGGCTCTCAACAAGGTCACACCCCGGCGCGAGGCGCCGCGGGGACAATTCCGGCACGGGCGAAGAACAGAAAAAGCGCGTGCCGGAGGAAGCCGATAGAGACCACAAGGGTTGGTTTTTTCGGAGTGGTGTGATGTTTGGTAAAAAAGATCCATCTCTCGATGGCGCCTCCGCCTCGGCCGACCATACGAGGAAGGCGCGGCGTGCGCATGCGTCCCGCCCGGTTTCGCTTCGCGTCACCCCCGCAATCGTCGCCGCCTGCGACTTGGGCGTCGTCTTCGGCGCCGGGCTGTTCTCGCTCTATTGGCTGTTGCGTCACATCGAGGTCGACGCGCAGCTTTTCCGAATTCTCGCTGTCGTCGGCACGATCCTGTTTGTGAATCTCCTGCAGGTGCTCGGCGGCTACCGTTTCGCCAATCTGGCCCACGCGCAGCTGGCCCTGGCCCAGGCCTTCGCGGCGTGGCTCGCCGCGATCGGCGCGTTGTTCGTCGCCTTGCGCGTCAGCGGCCTCAATAGCGGCACGACGCATATCTGGCTGCTGCTGTGGCTCATGGTCGGCTCGGCCGGCCTGGCCGCCGTGCGCATGGTATTCTCGGGCCGCGTGCGCGCGTGGCAGCGCACCGGGCGACTGCGCCGCCGGACCGCGGTGGTCGGCGTCGGCCGGCTGGCGGAGCGCTTCCTGGGCCATTGCGCCGCGGCGTCTGATCCCGAAGTCGACATCGTCGGCGTCTATCGCGATCGGCGCGAGCCCCATGCCGTTGCGCACTGTGCCGGCCATGCGGTCCTGGGCGACATCGACGATCTCATCGGCGACGTCCGCAACGGCCGCATCGATATGGTGATCGTCGCGATGCCGGCCGCCGCCGACCTTCGCCTCGCCGACACGATGAGCAAGCTGCGTCTGGTTCCGGTCGACGTACGGCTGTGTTCCGAATCGTTCGTCTTCGACGTGGGCCCCTGCCAAGTCAGCCAGATCAACGGCCTCACGATGTTCAACGTCATCGATCGGCCGGTGAGCGAATGGAAATGGATTGCCAAGGCGATCGAGGATCGCGTGCTCGCGGCGGTCATTCTGCTGCTGATCTCGCCGCTCTTGGCGGCGATCGCGATCGCGATCAAGCTCGACAGCCCCGGCCCGGTGTTCTTTCGGCAGAAGCGCTATGGCTTCAATCGCGAGCTCATCGAGGTGCTGAAATTCCGCACCATGTATCACCACGCCCGCGATCCGAATGCCGAAAAGCTGACGACGCGCGACGATCCGCGCGTGACCCGTGTCGGTGCCATCCTCCGGCGCACGACCCTCGACGAGCTGCCGCAATTCTTCAACGTGCTGCGCGGCGAGATGTCGATCGTCGGGCCGCGGCCGCACGCGATTTCGGCCAAGGCAGGCGGCGTGCTCTATCACGATGCCGTGCGCTACTACGACGCGCGCCATCGCATGAAGCCGGGCATCACCGGCTGGGCGCAGATCAATGGCTGGCGCGGCGAGACCCAGACCATCGAACAAATCCAGCGCCGCGTCGAATACGATCTCTATTACATCGAGCACTGGTCGATCCTGCTCGATCTGAAAATCATCCTCCGAACCATCATGGTGGGATTCACCGATGCGCGGGCCTATTGACGGGAAATCGGCGGGGCCATGCGGTTCCTCTGGTTGACGCTCGCCGACCCGACGCCGGAGTATAATGGCCAATATCTCTATTCCGGAGGCTTGATCGACGCCATCGCGGGCGCCGGCGCCGAGGTCGTCGTCGTTGGCCTGGCGCGCCTCGATTCACAGCGGCACGACGGCGCGCGCGACGGACGCGTGCTGTGGCGGCTCGCTGCCGACAAGCCGCTGTCGCCACGGGCGAGCCTGACCTCGCGGCTGCCCAACATGGCCAAGCGCTGCACCACGCCGACGATGCGCCGCATGCTCGACGAGGTTCTTGCCGGCGCCGATTTCGACACGGTGGTGTTCGACGGCATTTCGGCCGGATGGGCGCTGCGGCGGGTGACGAGCCGCTGGCCGCGGCGCCGCAAGCGGCCAAAAATCGTCTATGTCTCGCACAACCACGAAAGCAGCTTGCGCAAGGCGCTTGCCGAAAATCATCCCGGCTTTCTGAAACGCCACGGGCTGAAGCTCGATGCCTACAAGGTCACCCGGCTCGAGCGCGCGCTGGTCGCCGAAGCCGATCTCGTCACCGCGATCACGCCCGAAGATCACGCCCTTTACGGCGCCGAATGGCCGCGCAAGCGAATCGAGGTGCTGACGCCGGGTTACCGCGGCCGCGCGATTTCCGAGCGTCAGATCACGCCCGACTTGCCGCGCCGCGCGGTCGTCGTCGGAAGCTTCGATTGGATCGCCAAGCGCCTGAACATCGAGGAATTCATCAATGTCGCCGATCCGATCTTCGCGGCGCACGGCGTCGAGCTGGAAGTGGTCGGCAGCGGCGATCGCGCCTTCTTCGATCAGATGCAGAAATCGGTCGTTGCGACCCATTTCACCGGAACGGTCGACCGGGTCGATCGCTATATGGAATCGGCGCGGATTGCCATCGTTCCCGAGCGCAACGGCGGCGGCTTCAAGCTGAAGGTGCTGGAATACATCTTCAACCGGACGCCGATCTTCGCTCTCGAAGGCTCGGTCGCCGGCGTGCCGCTCGAGCGCGACGACAGCATCCAGCTCTATCCGGACCAGCGGGCGCTGGCGACGGGCGTGTGGCGGGCCATCGACGATCTCGGACGCCTCAACCGTCTGCAGAACAGGGCCTTCGAGCGGTGTCGCGACGCCTTCGACTGGCCGAGCCGCGGCCGGCACTTCCTCGCGGCGGTGTCGGCGCTGTGATGGCTGTCCGCGCCGCTCCGGCCGAGCCACGTCTCGGCGTGGCCGACATGCTGCTCCTGATCCTGTTCATGATCGGGATCTACACCGGCTACACCCTCCAGATCAGCGCTCGGATTCCGTTTCCGTCGGTGCCGTCCGGCATTGCCGGTGTGTTGCTGCTGTGGCGCCGCCGCGACGACATCACGCCGTCCCATCTCGGCGCGCTGCTCGTGGTCGAGCTGCTCTATATCGGCTCGGTGCTGTCGGCGACCGATCTCGCCCATCTCGGCAAGCGGTTCACCGGGCTGATCCAGATCACGTATTCGCTGGTGATCGCCTACGCGCTCTTCCTCACGGTCATTCGCGCCAGCCGCAATCAGATCGCGCACCTGTTCCTCGGCTTCTGCATCGTCATCGTGATCGGCTGTCTGCTCGAGGATTACGCCGGGTTGCGCCCGATCAGCGACGCGGTCCGCCACGCGGTCTACAAGGCGATCAACGTCTACGACGCCGATTTGCGCGACGAGGTGCTCTATGGCCGCATCCGGCCCAAGTTGTTCACCAGCGAGCCGTCGGCCGTCACCTTCGCCTACACGCTCTTCGCCTTCACCTGGCTGATGACGACGCGAACGCGCTGGGCGCCGCTGAAATATCTCGTGCTGATGGCGGTGGGTATCGTCGTTATGCCCGGGCCGACCCTGCTGCTGATGGTGCCGCTCCTCGTCCCCTATCAGCTCCTGCGCGCGCGGTCGTGGACGCCCGCGTTCGCGCGCATGGCGTTGCTCGTCGTCTTTGCCATCGTCGTCGTCGTGGTGTTCGACTGGCTCGGCCATTCCGTCTTCTCGGAGCGCATGAACCAAATCGCCTCCGGCGAGGACGCCAGCTTCTTCTACCGCGTCACGGGCCCGGCGCTGGTGGCGCGCAGCGTCGTCGAGCATCACCCGTTCGCCGGCGCCGGCCTCACCGGCGAGCAATTCATCGCCAACGAAGTCGCGAACGTCTACATGCGCTCGGCGGCGTTCTCCTCGGCCTGGGATATCTCCGACACGGCGAGCGTGCTGACCAATTATTTCTGGCTGCACTGGATCTATCTCGGCCTGGTGTGGGGCACGCTGGTCCTGATCGGGCTCAGCCTCTGGCTCAAGGTGCTCGGCGTGTCGAGCGTGCCGTTCTGCTGGATGGTCTGGGTGGGGTTGGGCCAGGCCTCGGGCGCCTATGTCGGGCCGAAGACCTGGACCGTCCTGCTGCTGAGCGCCGCCTGCGTCATTCTGGTCGATCGCGAGGCGGTACGCGCCGCTCCGATGCCGACGCCGCGCTATCCGCGCGCCGGACCCCTGCTGCCGCGGCCGGCCTGGCGCCGGGGCGGGACGGGCTGACATGACGCTGTCGCGACGCGGACTGTTCGGTGCGGGTGCCGCGCTCGGTCTTGCCGCCGCGCCGCTGCCGACGGCGGCCGCGCCGCCGTTGCGTGTGCTCAATGCCGGCGATTATGGCGCCCGAGGCGACGGTCGCGCGGACGATACCGCGGCGCTGCAGAAGGCGCTGGACCACGCCTTCGTGGAAGGCGGTGCGCTACTCGTGATTCCGCCCGGCACCTATCGCGTGACCCGCACGCTGCGCGTCGAATTCGCGCACGGCGCCAATTTGGGGCGGCAGAGCGGCATCGTCGGGCACGGCGCGCGGCTCGATTCCGAGATCGCCGACGGCGGCAATGTGCTCGAGATTCTCTGCCGCGCCACCGTCCGCTTCGTGCTGATCGACGGGCTCGACATTCTCGGCCGCGGCCGCGAGGGCCATGGCCTCTACGTCGAATGCGATCACAAGGGTACCTATTTCTACAATTTCTGCGTGCGCGACGTGAACGTGCAGAATTGCGGCGGCGACGGGTGCCGCCTGGTCGGGAACGTATTCGAAGGGCAGATCGTCAACGCCTATTTCCGCGGCAACAAGGGCAACGGCGCGACCTTCGCGCACGGCGCCGAGGGTATTCTGTCGGCACTGCACGTTTTCGGTGCGGTGTTCGGCCAGAACGGCGAGAACGGCGCGGCGATGATCCGCAACTGCTACGACGTCGCCTTCCACGGCTGCTATTTCCTGCTCAACGCCAAGTTCGGCCTGCTCGCCGGCAATGGCTGCACGCTGCTGTCGAATTGCGGCTTCGAGAACAACCACGCCGCGGCCAAGGATTTCGCCGGCGGCGATTGCGGCGTGAACTTGAACACCTTCGGCACGCTGGTCGGCTGCACCGCCTATTCGGTCTTCCACCAGACCGGGCTGATTCGCGCCTTCGTCGCCTCGCGCCTCACCATGGTCGGTTGTACCGGCAGCGGCGGTGGCACCGCGGCCAAAGCCGGGCTGGCGCGGCTCGGCGGCACGCGCTCGGCCGACGCGACGTTGATCGGCTGCAGCGGCGCCGTGCAGTACAGCAACGGCTTCGAGGCGCTGGAGATCGGCGGGCCGAACGGCGGCGTGCGCTTCGGCGCTCAGTGGCAGAGCCGCAACCTGCCGCAGCTCGGCGACTACCGCCTATGGATCGACCGCGGCGGCAAGCTGCGCATCAAGCGCGGTACGCCCACCGACGACGACGACGGTACGCCGGTCGGTACCTAAGCCTTGAGAGCGGGTTGCCGTCGGCGCAAATCGTGCGCTAGCCGTCCAAGCCCCTGAAGCATGCGGCGCGAGCGCGGCACCGCCAAGTAGGTCGCCAGCGCGGCGGTTGCGGCCACGAGGATCGCCAGCATCAGGCCGGCCAGCGCCGGCGTTGCGGCGGGCAACAGGAACCGGCGCAACGTCACGGCCGCGCCGCCCGTCGCCAGGGCCGCGAGCGCAGCCGGCACCAGCGCCGGCCACAAATCGCCGAAGCAGACGGCGCCGCGTCGCGTCGCCAGCCAGAATCCGATCGGCATCCGTAGGCCGATGCCGACCACCGCCAGCGCGGCGGCGACCGCAACGGCGCCGAAATGCACGCCGGCGGCGACCGCGGCCACGCACAGGGCCAGGTCGACGAGGCCGGCGCGCAGCATCTCCGGCCCCCGGTTCTGGCTCAGATAGAGCAGGCCGACGGTCTGCACCAGCGGCAGGAAGACTGCGGTGGCCGCAAACCACGCCACCAGCGGCGCGGCGGCCTCCCAGCGCGCGCCGAACAGGATATGGACCACCCAGTCGGCCGTCACCGCCAACAGCGCGGCGCAAGGCAGAATGGCCATCGCCAGGTTCTCGAACAGTTCGCCGAAGGCGCGGCGATAACGTTCATCCTGGTGCGCGATGCGGCTCAGCATCGGCAGGCCGACGGCATAGAGCGGCACGGCGAGGTTGGTGATCGGCGTCAGCAGCAGCTTCACGGCGCGCTCGTAGAGGCCGAGCACATCGGGGCCCCACGCCCAGCCGATCAGGACCTGGTCGATGCTGCGGCTGAGAGCGCCGGCGAGGTTGACGCCGGTTACCGAAGCGCCGAAGGCGAAGAGCTCGCGCACGCCCGCCGCCGATCGCGGCCAGGAGGGCCGCCAGCGGCACAGCGACCAGCTGCCGATCAGGGCGATCGCCGGGACGGTAAGGCGCTGCGCCACCAGCGCCCAATAGCCGGCGCCGGCGAGCGCGAGCGCCACGGCGACGACGAGGCCGGCGAGATCGCCGCCGATATCGACGCAGATAGCCGCGGTGAAGCGCATCTGGCGCCGCAACAGCGCCCAGTGCTGCACTGTCAGGCCGCTCATGAGGAAGCTCAGCGCGAGCCAGCGCGTCACCGACGCCACGGCCGGCACACGATAGAAATCGGCGATGAGCGGCGCCGCTAGGAACAGGAGCGCTGCGATCAGCGCGCCGGCGGCGACGTTGATCCAGAACAGCGCCGAGACCTGGGCGTGGTCGATGTCGGTCTTGCGGATGGTCGCCGCCGACAGGCCGAGTTCCTTGACGAAATCGAGCACCGACGACAGCGCCGCGACCATGGCGATCAATCCGAACGCGCCCGGCGGCAGCATCCGCACCAACACGACGATGCTGGCGAGCTGGATGATGACCTTGCCCGCCTGGGCGCCGAAGGTGATGGCGCCGCCGCGCACCGAGCGGCCGCGGATATCGGCGAGGAGGTGATCGGTGGCGAGCGCCTTGGTGGCGTCAGACGGCTTCAAGATGCCGCTTCCGTGCCGACAGGCGGTGCTCCGCGTACCAGCGATAGGTCTGCGCGATACCGTCCTCGAGGGCGATGCGCGGCCGCCAACCGAGCGCGGTCAGCCGCGCGACGTCGACCAGCTTGCGCGGCGTGCCATCGGGCTTCGACGGATCGAACACCAAGGCGCCGCGGAAGCCGGCGACGCGGCAAACCAGAGCCGCCAGGTCGGCGATCGAAATCTCCTGGCCGCTGCCGACGTTGACGATGTCCTCGCTCGAGTAGGTCTTCATCAAATGGACGAGCGCATCGGCGCAATCGTCGACATGGAGGAACTCGCGCAGCGGCCGGCCACTACCCCAGACCTCGACGGTCTTGGCGCCGCAGGCGACGGCGTCATGCGTCTTGGCGATGAGGGCGGGCAGGACGTGGCTCGAGCGCAGGTCGAAATTATCGCCGGGTCCATAGAGATTCGTCGGCATCGCCGAAATGAAATCGCAGCCGTGCTGGCGGCGGTAGGCCTGAACCAACTTGATGCCGGCGATCTTGGCGAGCGCGTACCACTGGTTGGTCGGCTCGAGCGGGCCGGTCAGGAGCGCGTTCTCGTTCATCGGCTGCTTGGCGAGCCGCGGATAGATGCAGGTCGAGCCGAGGAACAGCAGCTTCTCGACGCCGGTGCGGCGCGCGGCCTCGATCACGTTCGCCGCGATCATCAGGTTGTCGTAGAGGAAATCGGCGGGCCGCGAATCGTTGGCATAGATGCCGCCGACGCGCGCCGCGGCGACGAACACCGCCTGCGGCCGGTTGGCATCCATCCACGCCTCGACGGCGACGGCCCGGCGCAGGTCGCATTCCGTCCGCCCCACGGTCAGCACTTCGCATTGCTCCGCGGCGAGCCGTCGGACCAGTGCCGCGCCGACCAGGCCGCGATGGCCCGCGACCCAGACGCGCTTATTCCGCAGCGCGTACGGCAAATTCGCCTGCATGCTCGGCGTCTCCGCGTTGCACCGCCCGGCGGTCGGCCTCGACCATCTCGGCGACGAGCTGGTCGAAGCTCGTCCGGTGACGCCAGCCGAGACGCTCGTGCGCCTTTGCCGGATTACCGAGCAGCAGGTCCACTTCGGTCGGGCGGTAGTAATGGGGATCGATCGCGACCAGGCACTCGCCGGTGCGCGTGCACAGGCCGCGCTCGTCGACGCCCGTTCCGGACCAGACGATGGTCCGGCCGATGCAGCCGAACGCGCGCTCGACGAATTCGCGCACGGTATGGGTCTCGCCAGTGGCGAGCACGTAGTCGTCGGGCCGCTCCTGCTGGAGGATGAGCCACATGCCCTCGACATAGTCGCGGGCGTGGCCCCAGTCGCGCTTGGCGTCGATATTGCCGAGATAGAGTCGCTGCTGCAGGCCGCCCTCGATCGCGGCGACCGCGCGCGTGATCTTGCGGGTGACGAATGTTTCGCCGCGCACCGGCGATTCGTGGTTGAACAGGATGCCGTTCGAGGCATGGAGACCATAGGCCTCGCGATAGTTCACCGTGATCCAATACGCATAGAGCTTGGCCACGGCATAGGGGCTGCGCGGATAGAACGGCGTCAGCTCGCGCTGCGGCGTCTCCATCACCTTGCCGAAGAGCTCCGACGTCGATGCCTGATAGAAGCGCACGCGGTCGGCCATCTTGAGGATGCGGATCGCCTCGAGCAGCCTGAGCGTGCCGAGCGCGTCGGTGTTCGCGGTGTACTCGGGCGTCTCGAAGCTGACCTGGACGTGGCTCTGCGCCGCGAGGTTGTAGATCTCGGTCGGGTGGATCTCCTCCAGCAGCCGGAGCAGGTTGAGCGAATCGGTCATGTCGCCGTAATGCAGGACGAAGCGCCCATTGCCTTCGTGCAGGTCGCGGTAGAGATGGTCGACGCGATGCGTGTTGATCAGCGAGGCGCGGCGCTTGATGCCATGCACGACGTAGCCGCGGTTGAGCAGGAATTCGGCGAGGTAGGCGCCGTCCTGCCCGGTTATGCCGGTGATGAGCGCGATCTTGTCGGTCATTCGATCTCCTCGATCAGAGCTCAGAGATAGGCGATCCGCTCGGCCACGCGGTCCCACGAATAGGTGGTGATCACATGGCGCTGGCCGCTCTCGCCCATGCGCTGGAGGCGCGCCGGATCGGAAAGCGCGCTGAGGATGCCGGCGGCGACCGCTTCGGGCGTCGCCTCGTCGACCAGGAAGCCGTGCCGACCACCCTCGACGATCTCGGGCAGGCCGTTGCGATTGAGGCCCAGAACCGGCGTCCGCGAGGCCAGCGCCTCGAGGTAGACCTGGCCCCAGGGGTCGTTGATCATCGGCTGCGCCAGCAGCGTCGCATCGGCATAGAGCCGGCGCAGCGCGTCCCACGTCACGTGCGCGAAGAATACGATCCGCGGATCGCGTGGCACGTAGGCACGGCTGCGCGCATCGCCGACGATGGTGAGCGAAAGGTCCGGCCGGCTGCGCCGCGCCAGCGCGAAGGCCCGCAGCAGCAGCGGGCCGCCCTTGGCGCGGAACAGATGCTTGGCGACGAACAGCAGCCGCGGCGTCCGGTAATCCTTGGGACCGAGATAGGGCGCGATACCGCCCATGCCCGAGCCGACGACGGTGACGCGCTCGGCCGGCAGGCCGTAATGCTCGACGATGTCGTCGCGCGTCCGTCCGCTGAAGGTGAAGACATGCGCCACCGACGCCAGCGATTCGCGCTCGAGCCGCTCGTATTCGGCGAGCGCCCGTGGCGTGTATTGCGCCGCGTCGGGCCGGTGCCGGAGGGACAGGTTCCAGCTCTGGTCGCAATAGAGATAGTGCCGGATGTCGGGCAGCAGGTCGAACGCGGGCAGGTCGAGCGTGCCGGTATGGAGCACGTGTCGCAGGCCGAGCCGCGCCGTCGCCTCGGCCACCATGATGGCGTGGTGGTCGCGTGCCGGCGCTGCGCGCAGCACCTGCTCGCTGGTCGACAGCCGACCGTAGCCGTCGAGCAGCCAGCGTGCGGCATAGGCCGCGCGGCGGGCGCGGCCGAGCGCGGGATGGATGGCTTCGACTTCGATGCCGAGCCGCCGCAATGCCGCCGCCAGGTTGAAGGGCGCGCCCGACCAGGTGCGCGGTTCCGACGGATCGCCGAAGACGCACGAGATCGCGACGCGCTCGAAGCGCAGCTGGCGCTGCGGCGGCGTGACGCGGACGACTTCGGCAGGATGAAGGTGAACCGTTGACACGTGGCGACCGCTATTCCGTACCCCCGGTCCGGACCGGCGCCTGAGAGGAACATCCGGGCCCGCCATGCAGCCAGTGATCAAGGTGTGGCGCGGAGCACAGCGCGGAAATTATCGGGCGGCCGTAACACAAAATGGTCACATAAGCGCCAGCATGATGCGATCAATAATTTTTTCGCCGGTTAGGATCAGCCAGCGCGGAGACCGGAACAGTGGCGCAGTCGGGCGAAAGCCGCACTCTGATCTTTTTCACGCCGGACATCACCGAAACCAATACCGTCAAGCGCGTCCAGGAATTCGTCGACAACGGCTTCGCGCCCGTCGTCTTCGGCTTCCGCCGCGGCCGCTACAATTCCGGCTATCGGCCGGAGTGGCCGCATATCGTGCTTGGCGCAACGCGCGACGCGCGCTACTGGCACCGGCTGCGCGCCCTGCTCGGCGCGGTTCCGCGGCTGCTCGCCAACCGGCACCATCTGCGCGCCGCGCGCGTGTACTATGCGCGCAACGTCGACCAGCTTGCGCTCGCGCTCCTGGCGCGGCGGCTCTTCAATCGGCGTGCCGTCGTCGGCTACGAGGTTCTCGACATCCAGCCGCTTTTCGTCGCAACCGGCTGGCGCGGCACGTTGCTGCGCTGGATCGAGCGGCGCTGCCTGCGCGGTGTGCATGTCCTGGTGGTGTCGTCGCCGGCCTTCTACAGGAACTTCTACGCCGCGCGGCAGCGTTTTGCCGGCGAATGGTTCCTGCTCGAGAACAAGCTGCATCGCTCGGCGCTCGTTTGCGCGCCGCCGCGCGACGCGTTGGCACTGCCGCGCCCGCACGGCGACGATCGCTGGGTCGTCGGCTATTTCGGCCTGATCCGCGGCGAGGCTACCTTTGCGCTGATGCTGCGTCTCGCCCGGCGCCTGCAGCACAAGGTGATGTTCCGGTTTGCCGGCATCTTCACCACGGTGGGCGAGGCGCAGTTCCGTGCGGCGCTCGAGCAGCAGCCGAACATGGCGTATGACGGCGAATACGCCAATCCCGAGGGGCTAGCGGCGCTGTACCGCGGTGCCGACTTCGTCTGGGCGTTGGATCTCGAAAACACCAACGACAATTCGCGCTGGCTACTGCCGAACCGGTTTTACGAAGCCGGCCTGTTCGGCGTGCCTTGCCTTGCGGTGCACGGCTTCGAATTCGGCAACATGATCGAGCGCACGCGCGTCGGTTGGACTTTCGGCGAGCCGCTCGAGGACTCGCTCACGCATTTCTTCGAGACGCTGACCGCCGCCGAGCATCTGCAGAGACGGCGGCGGCTCGCGGCGCAGCCCGCCAGCGCCTTCGTCGCCGACGAGGACGCGGCGGCGCTCTGCACCATCCTCCGTGACGGCGCGGCGTCGTCGACGTCCGGCCGGCGAAAGGTCCCGACAGCGGCGACGCCGCCTATTGGCTCCGGAAGCCCTCGTAGGCGTCGCGCAAACGCGCCGCGGGATTGCGCCGTCTCAGATTGATCACAACCCCTGACGGTTCACGGGTGGTCACAATAATTTCCCAGTCGTCTATTGGCCGATGATCCGCGGACGTCCGGTCGGGCGCGCGGCGCAGCGAGGAGCGGGGTGTGTGCGTAACGATTGAGTGGCAAGCCGACCCTCCGCGCAAGCTCCGCGATCGAACGGAGTTGGTTTCCCGGTCTTCATCGGCTTTTTTACTTTCTCCTCCCTCCTTTTCCTCCTCTTCGGCCTCGTTGAGCGGAGATTTTTCGAAAATAGGCGCATGGCGCCGCGCTTTCGATCGTCATCGGCAGGGTCGGCCAGCAGGAAAAATACTTTCGATCCGGTGACCACGGCGACGGGAGAGCAGCGATGCGCGACAGTGGGGGGTTCGGCATCCGAACTGGAGGTGAGCGACGCCTAAGGGTTCTTCACCTCAGCACCTTCGACAGCAGTGACGGAGCGGCGCGCGGCGCGCTGTGGCTGCATCGCGCACTGCGCGAGCGCGGCTGCGATTCGACGATGGTGGTCGGTTTCAAACGCAGCGCCGACACGACGATCCTGCCACTGCCGAATTCGCTGGCGCGGTTTTGGGCGGTCGCCCGCATGAAGCTCGACCTGCTGCCGCTGCGCCGCAACGGCGGACATGGGCCGATGGCTTCCTTCTGGACCGTCGGCTGGGTGCCGAGCCGCATGGGCTCCTTGGCCAGGCGATTCGCCCCCGACATCGTCCATCTTCACTGGGTCGGCGGCGGCTTTCTGCCAATCCAGGCGCTGCGCCAATTCCGTTGTCCCGTGGTGTGGACGCTGCGCGACATGTGGGCGTTCACCGGCGGCTGCCATTACACCGACGGCTGCAACCGCTATGAGCGCGGTTGCGGCGCGTGCCCGCAGCTGCATTCGGACCAGGAAGGCGATCTCAGCCGCGTGATCTGGAACCGCAAGCGCCGGCATTGGGCCGATGTCGATCTGTGGGTGGTCCCCATCAGCGACTGGCTTGCGGATTGCGCGCGGTCGAGCGCGCTGCTCCACGCTGCGCCGATCGAGGTGATTCCCAACGGCCTCGATCTCGGCCGCTTCCAGCCGATCGACAAGGTACGCGCGCGCGAGCTCTGCAGTCTGCCCGCCGACCGCCCGATCGTCATCTACGGCGCGATGCGCGCGACCCGCGATCCGCGCAAGGGGTTTCGGGAGTTGCTCGCGGCCCTGGAGAAATTTCGCCACACGGCGGAGAGCGAGAACGTACTGCTCGTCGTGTTCGGCGACCTCAAGCCCGGCGATCTCCCCGATCTCGGTATCGAGTCCCGCTACCTCGGCTATATCGACGACGACCGGCGCCTCGCGCGGCTCTATGCCGCCGCCGACATCGCGGTGATGCCGTCGCTGCAGGAGGCGTTCGGCAAGACCGTGATCGAGGCGATGGCCTGCGGCACGCCGGTAGTCGCGTTTGACAGCGGCGGCCCGCGCGACATCATCGACCACCGCGTGGACGGCTACCTCGCCGAGCCGTTCGGTGCCGACGACCTCGCCCGCGGCATCGGCTGGTGTCTCGCGGAGGTCCGTGCCGGCAGCGCGTTGGGGCTGCGCGCCCGGGCCAAGGTCGAGGCCGAATTCGACATTGCCGTGGTCGCCGACCGCTATCACGCCCTCTATCGCACGGCTTTGGCCGCGAGCCAGCGGCGCGCCGCCGCTGGCGCCGCCGTGCGCCTCGCCAATGCGTGATGGTTGTCTGAAGTTTTCGCCAAGCCGGCGCGTTCACGGCAGCGAGGGTCATCCGCGCAAGCGCTACCGGCCTCGCAGGAAGGCAGCGACAGGCGCGATCAATCAGCACGACACCACCCGCCGCGGCGACATCGTCTGGCGCCGCTTACTGCGAATTTCGCGCAAAAAGTCTCATAAAGAAATGCGCCACAAGCTACCGAGGTAGTCATCGAATTTCTTCGGACAAAAACGCACGAAGCCGTGTCCGGGTGCCAGCGTGAATTCGCCGAAATAGACCTTTTCATTCGTGTCGTAGAGATCGACGCTGACAAAATCGATACCTTCGGCCAGCACCTGAGCGTAGCCGATCATCGTTTCCAAGTGTGGCGGTCGAGGAATTTCATCCGGAGAATTCGGATAATCCAAGACCACATCAATTCTGTTCCATGTTGTGTCGTAAATATTCCGTCGAAGATCTTTGAACCGGCCGATATCAACCTGGATAAATGCAACTTTGCCCGCAAAGACAAAGAGCTTGTAATCGATCGGAACCGCTCCGGTTTCGTCGCCGATGAACTCCTCGACGATAATACGCGGCTTAACGTCCCTGTAAGCCCATTCACGGGTCCAGTTATAGTAGTTCTGATTCATCCAGAAGTTACATTTTCGGACGATTTCGGCGGTGTCAGCCGATTGCTTGTTCGTCACGATGCACACCCATCCGGCGCCGTGCGTGGGTTTTACGACAAACTTGTCCGGGAGAGCGCCGAAAGGAATATCAGACGGATTTTCAGTCACGAACAACAACTTCGGCAGTGCCTGTTCCCCGATTTTTCCCGCGACGTACTCGCGGGCGCCGTATTTATCGACCAATAACGTCAGAAGCGGTCTGCGGTCGTGCAGCTTTCTGTATTGTATTTTTTCATTGAAGGTTTTCGGGTGAATAAGGTTCGGAAAAACACCGAGGCTCTTTTTATACGACCACATTATGCGCAGGAGAGTGTAAAGGTCCGGCGCCAGTTCCTTTGCAGTTGTTTTGAGCAAGCTATACATCGTTATTTCTGACCTGCGTCCTGCATTGCTCTCGGTCATAAGTAGCGTGGGGGCGCAAACGCGACCGGCGTCAGCCCGTCGAGACTCTACTAGTTGGCTGAATGGTGCTACTGCGCTCCAGACGTACGGTCCCACCATGTGATGGAGGGCATGCAGCCTGATGCGTTCCGGCGTCTCTGTCCAGATTTTGCGGATGTACTCGTAGGAGGCGAGATTCTAGAGGCCTTTCAGCCTCTTGGCGAAGCGGGGGGCCGCCGGGAAGGTTGAGCGATCGCGTGTGACGGCCGCACTCGCCGACGCGACGGTCAGCGCTTTCTCAGGATGGCAAGAATGTTGTTGCCCGGCTCCCGCGCCGCGCCATAGGCGAAGCTCATCATCGTGCTCGAAAGCCGCCTTGCCACGCGATAGAGAAATCGCGTGCGCGTCGCCGCCGTGACAGTGTCGTTCAGCTCGAAATACCGCTTCTCGACGTGGATGCGCTCGACGTCGAGGCCGTAGCGCGGCGCCACGCGCCGGTAAACGGCCTCCGAAAAATGCCCCATATGATGAGGCGGAAGGTCGAAGGCGTCTTCGCGGTTGGCGAGCATCGCCGAGCCGTAGTTGGGCGTGGCCAACGCCAGGACGCCGCCTGGCCGCAGGCATCGCACGCAGGCGGCGAGAAAGGAATGCGGATCGACGACGTGCTCGAGGACCTGGAAACTGCAGACGACGCTGAAGCTTTCGGATTTCGACTCGGCGACGCGCTCGATCGACGTGTTGATAACGTCGAAGCGCGTCGCCTTGGCAGCGATCGCCTCGCGATTGAACTCGACGCCTATCGCTTCGGCAACGCGGTCCTCGATGCCGCGGAGAAAGAATCCTCGTCCGCAACCGACCTCGATCACGCTGTCCGACTGCGCCAGCAGGCTCCTCACGAACGGATATTCCCAGCGTTCGGCGTGATAGTAGTCGCGCTTCAATCCGCCGAGGTATTTGTAGAACTGCTCGTCGCCGACGATCGAGGCAGGGCGCCAGAAGCGGTATCCGGTTTCGTTGCATTCGAACAAATGGATCTCGTGCAGCTCGCCGAACCAGCGCGCGACATCGGCACCGCATTTCCGGCGATAACTGACAACGACGTCGTCGGTGGGCAGCGAAAGGACGTGACTGGCCTTGCCAAAGGGTCCGTCAATCGTGGTTTCCACGCCCCGACGCCTCCGCTCGTCATTTTCGGCCGCCCGCGCCGCCGCGCCGATGCTGGGACACCCCTCCGCGGCGTGCAGACGTCTATGCCAAGCGTCGACCAACCTGTGTTCCGATCCTCTCACAAAGTCGCCGTTGCATTCCCGCGGGACGCCGGCGCTGGCGCCGAAACGCGGGGCTTCGAAGCGACGAGAACGTAGCAAAGGGGAAACGGCGTATCGCTTCGGGTGTTCCTTCGCATCGATACTCGAAGGGCGAGCCGACAAGCGCGATCCACAAGCGATTGAAGCAGTCCCGGTCGTACGGATTTGCAGAGAAGATCGGCGAGCACCTGCGAGAGTCCTCCGGCCGCCTCCAGCGACTCCACGCATAGTCCGGCAACCGTCGCGTATTTTCGCAAGGCGAACGATGTATACCGGTGATAGTCATGCGGCGCTTCGTGAATCCAATATAGAAACGGAACGCCGATGATCGCCTTTCCGCCTGGCTTGAGTATCCGAGCGATCTCGTTCCATGCCCGCTGCGGCTCGAAAAGATGCTCGAGAACGTCGGTGCACAAGATCGTGTCGGCAAACGCGTCGGGAAGCGCGATTTTCTCGTTCAAGTCGCACTTGATGTCGACCTGGTCGCTGGCGTGAATGCTCGATTCCCAGTCGACACCGACGCTTTTGGTCACAATGCCTCGATATATTCCGAAGTACGGCGCTTTGCCGCATCCGACATCGACGAGGACGCCCCGCGCATGCGTTCTCAGCAGGCGCTCGTAGGTGTCGGTCAAGATATCGCCGATGATGCGCGAGCCGACCGTGACCTCGGCGGGGTCGCGGGAGGCGCGCCAGCGGCCGTTGTGAAGCTCAGCCTTGGTCGCGGCCCAAGTTTGCGGGTTCGGCATCGGCATTACCTTTTGGAGGAAAGCCGTCGCGGCGTTCGGCACGGGCGTGGCGTTGCCGCTCGAGGAGCGACCGATAGTACTGTTGCAGCTGGCGGTTCAGCCGATCGATGTCGAATTCGGCCGCCACTTTCGACCGCGCCGCCGCGCCGATCCGGGCGCACAGCTCGGGATCGCGCAGCAGCGCGTGCAGGGCGTCCGCCATGCCGCCCGCGTCGCGCTCCGCGACGAGGAAGCCCGAGACGCCGTGATCGACGATCTCGTCGATGCCGGCATGACGGCTGGCGATGATGGGCAGGCCGGTCGCCATCGCCTCCTTGAGGACGACGGGCGAACCCTCCTGATCGCCGTTGGCGCCGGTGATGCTGGGGAAGAGCAGGGCGTCGACGCCTTGCATCAGGGCGACGATCTCGTCCTGGGTCTTCCAGCCATGGAACGTCGCCTGCGCGCCGATGCCGAGGTCGCGGACGGCGGCTTCGAGCACGCCGCGCAGCGGCCCGTCGCCGACGACGGCGTAGCGGATCGGCACGCCGGCCCGGGCGAGCCGCGCCACCGCCTGCAGGCCGAGGACGACGCCCTTTTTCTCGACCAGCCGGGCGATCGTCAGCACGGTGAAGGGCCGGTCGGCGCGCGGCTGCCGCGGCCGGTACGGAAAGCGGGCGAGGTCGACGCCCAGATGATGGACTTTGGTCCGCTCGGGATCGCAGCCGTGGCGGACGAGCCGCCGCTGGAAATGGGCCGAGACCGGCAGGAAGAGATCGCCAGTGGCGAAGAGATGACGATAGAGCTCGGGATTCTGGTCGAGGAAGGCGGTGACGTCGACGCCGTGAAACATGACGACAAGCCGGCCGCGAATGGCGCCGATCTCGCGCAGGAACGCGACGTTGCGCCCGACCTGGCCGAAATGGCAGTGGATGATGTCGAAGGGCGGCTGGTCGAGCAGGCAATCGGCCCAGTGCAGCAGCGACAGCGACGCCGCGTCGCGTCGATAGCGCAGCGCATCGAGGGCGCGCAGCATCGGCGGCGCCAGGCGGCGGCGCAGCAGGATGCCCGATGCGCTCAGCGCGCGGCGTGCCCGGCTGCGCGGCATCGCGCGGTAGCGCAGCCGCTGGTCGAGGCGATAGCGCCGGAAATCGGCGTGGACCGACGGATCGTCCGGACGCGGGCCGGTCGCGAAAACCGTCACGTCGTTGCCGTGGTCGATCAATCCGGTGATGTGGCCGAGGACGAAGGTCTCGCTCAGGGCCGGAAACTCGTGCGCGAAGACCGCGACGCGAAGCGGTCGTTCGCCCGCGCCCGCTTGGTTCAGCACCGGTGCGATTTCATGCGCGTCACGCATTGGCGCGCCGGCGGACGAGGAGCTGGGGAAGTCTGGCGAATTCGACGAGCGCGCGGCGGCTTTGCGGTATGCTGGCGAAGCAGGCCAGCGCGACCGCGGCAGCGACGGCCATGGCAACTGCGAACGAGCGCAGCGGTGTCGCGACATTGAAGAGCCCGGCGTGCCGGATGAGAACGAGCGCGCCGACGATCATGAGCGACGCGGCGAATGACGGCAGCATGCTCCGTACCAGGTCGCCGCGCGAGACCGGCCCGCTTCGCCCGACCATCCAGAACAGCAACGGCATCCGAACCGCGAGCCCGCCGGCGGCAAGGCTGGCGGCGACGCCGACCGGTCCGAAGGGCAGGCCGCCGACGATGAAAGCCGCGTTGAGCGCCGATCCGAACAATCCCCAGCGGAGCATCTCCGCGGTCCGGTCCTGCGTCATGAAGAGCCAGCTACAGGTATAGCCGATCGGATGGTAGAGGGCGGCGACACCGAGCCAAGCGACGATCGGCGTGGCGGCAAGCCATTGTGGGCCGAACAATACTCGGACCACCGGTCCAGGAACGGCGATGAGCACGGCGGCGCACGGCATGGTCACCATGTTCAGCTTCTCGACCGTGCCGAGATAGGCGCGGCGGTAGAGCGCCGGCCGGTCGACCAGCCGGCTCAAGGCCGGCATGGCGACCGAGAACAGCGGCGCGTTCAGATTGTTGATCGGAACAAGGAGGATCTTGTAGGCGCGCTCGTAAAGCCCGAGCGGTGTCGCGCCCCAGTACCAGCCGATGAGGATCTGGTCCAGATTGCGGGCGAAGGTGCCGACGAGATTGGAGCCGGTGACGTGCCCGCCGAAGCGCAGAAGGTCGCGGACCCGGCCGAGGCCGGCCGGGCGGCCGGGCCGCCATGGGCAGAAGACCCAGGCGCCGATGGCGATGCACAGCGCCCACACCAGCCGCTGCACGACGAGCGCCCAATAATCGGCGCCGGCATAGGCGGCGATCACGGCCACGGCCATGCCGATGATCTCGGACCACATCAAGATCATCGCCAGCGCGGTGAAGCGCATCTGCCGACGCAGGACCGCCAAGTGCTGGGTCGACAGGCCGCTCAGCACGAACCCGATGCCGAGCCAGAGGGTCACGCCGACGAGCGCCGGTTCGCGGTAGAACCACGCCAGCAGCGGCGCCAGCGGGATCATCACCAGCCCGGCGGCAACGCCGAGGCCGGCATTCACCCAGAACAGGGCGCTGATATCCTCATGGGTGACGGTCTCGCGCTGGACGGTGGCGGCGGACAGGCCGAAATCCTTGAACAGCTCGAGAAAGGCGACGATCACGGCGACCATGGCGACGAGGCCGAACGCCTCCGGCCGCAACAGCCGCGCGAGAATGACGGTCACGCCGAATTGCACCGCTACCTTGATGATCTGCGCCGCGACGGTGACGGCGCCGCCCCGAACCGAACGGCCGGCGAAGTCTTGGCGCAAGTGGTCGGTGCGCAAATGAACGTTGGGGTCGCGCTTCGGTGACGCGGTGGAGACCGTCTCTTCAGGCAAATCGCCCACCCTATGGTCCCCTCTTTCCGCGCCGTCCGAGACGCGGTTCGCGCCTCCGGCGCGCGCCCCGCAATCCGGCGCCGGTTCACTCAAGCGGGCGGTCGCCCGGCTTGCGAGTGATCAAAGTGTGACGGGCCGCGCGCCACGCGATGGACACTCGCAATCCGCGTCCAGGGCTGGTTTGGTCTGGCGCCCGCATCCTGGTTGTTGCCATGTCCCTCGCCGAGCGGAACGATCTGTTGCGCCGGACCAAGTCCGCGGTGCGCAGCCTGTGTCCGAAGCCGCTGCTGCTGTGGCGCGAAGCGCGCTATTTCAAGCGATACGGCGAGCGCGAGCTGCGCCTGATGCGCCACCTGTGCGCGCGCGAGCGCGACGCGATCGACGTCGGCGCCAACGAGGGCGGATACATCCACTTCATGAAACGGTACGCGCGGCGGGTCTACGCCTTCGAGCCGGTGCCGTGGCTGGCGGAGGCGTTGGCGCGCAAGTTCGCGCCGCGCGTCGTCGTGCGCAACGTCGCCCTGTCGCGCGAGTCCGGTACCGCCGTCCTGCGCATTCCGGTCGTCGCCGGCGCGCGCGTGACCGGGCTCGCGACGCTCGACGCCGCCGCCGCCGCGGACGGCGCCTTCGAGGAAATCGAGGTCCGCACCCTGCCGCTCGACGAAGTCTTCGCCGGCGATGCCGGGTTCATCAAGGTCGATGTCGAGGGGCACGAAGAAGCCGTGCTCGCTGGCGCGGCGCGGACCATCGCGCGCTGCCGTCCGCGCCTGCTGGTCGAGATCGAGGAGAGTCGCGCGCCAGGCGCGGTCGCGCGCATCCGGACTTTCCTGCGGCGCTTCAACTATCGCGGTTATTTCGTGCGCGATCGCGCCGTCTGGTCCATCGATGCGTTCGACGCCGAGACGATGCAGCGGCCGGCGGACATCGCGGACTTCGGAGCCGGTGCGCCGCGCACCGATTTCGACCGCTACGTCAACAACTTCCTGTTTCTCGCCGACGAGGAGGCGGAGCCGCTGCGCGCGCGGATCGAAGCCACGCTGCGTCGCCTCTAACAGGCTGCTGAAAAAGTCTTTCCGTCGTCATCGCGAGGCCACCCACGGGTCCGGCCGAAGGCCGGCCCGAGGACAGGCTCCGTGGTCGTGGCGATCCAGAAAGACAACGGAAATCCATAGGTTTCTGGAATGCCGCGTCGGCCTTCGGCCTCCTCGCAGCGACCGGCCGAGTGTTTTTCAACACCCTGCTAAGTCAGTACTGCAGCCTGATCTTGGCGCCGATCAGCGCGCGGCTGTAGGAGACGCCCGACGTGTTCGACGTGCGGTTCTGATACGAGACGTCGAGACCGGTGCTCCACATGCGGTTGAGCAGGTAGGAGAGACCGAGATCGCCTTCGACGGTGTTATCGGTCCGCGACGTGCCCTGGTAGTCGTCCGAGGTGAAGCTGGCGCCGCCGGTGAGCAGGACGTTGCGTAGCACCTCGTGCTCGATCGAGGCGCCCACCGCCGTCTGCAGGGCCGAGGTGACGGTCCCCGCCGCCGTGGTCCCGAACAGGTCGACCTCCTGGATCGTGCGCGACGCTTTGGCGCGGATCGAAGTCGCCTCGGTCACGTTCCACAGCAGGTTGCCGCCGAAACCCGGGCTGCTGATCGTCGGCAGGCGCGAATCGTCGTATTCCTGTCGCAGATAGCCGACGAAAATCTCGCCGGTGATCAGGCGCGTGATCTCGACGTCGGTGCCGACGTCGACCTCGCCGCCGTGCGACGAGCGCTTGAGGCCGTTGACGTCGAAGGTCGATTGGTAGATGCGGTCGTTGAGCGCGCCGGCGATGAAGGCATGGTAGTCCGGAATGATCTCGTAGGTGACTTTCGGTCCGCCATAGACCTCGATGCGATTGCGGTCGGTTTCCCGAAGCGACGCGCCGCTGGTGGTGAGCGTGTTGTCGTAGGTGTAATAGTCGAGGCCGCCGTTGAGCTGCACGCCGACGATGCCGCGCTCGCGCACGAATTTGAGCCGACCGCTCGCTTCCTGGTATTCGGTCGGGTGCACCTGGGTCGGCGCCGAGCTCGCCGCGTAACGCTCCTCGTGCTGGTTCTGGAAGCCCATGCCGCCCTCGAGATATTCGCCGTGCAGGATATCGAGCCGGCCGTTGGTGGCGAGGTTGTAGTTGGTCTGGTTCTCGCTCACCTCGGTGGCGAAGCGGCGGACCTCGGCGTTGGCGAGGAAGTTGAGCTGGTTGGTGCCCCAATCCGACAGGGCGGAAAAAGCGGGCCGCAACGAGGCATAGAAGTCGCTCTTCGCGTGAGGCGCATAGAAGACGTTCGAATCCCAATAGCCTTCGGCCTCGGCGCTCGGATAGAGAAAGAAGTCACCGACACGGCCGCCGACCGGCGCGTAGTCCGGCCGCGCCCGCTGCATCACGCTCTCGCGCTCGGGCGGCGTGAGTTCGGTCGGAAAGAGGCCGGTTTGCGCCAGCACACGGCCGCTCGACGCGGCGAGCGCAATGGCCGCCAGGACAACGACCCCCCACTTGTGCATGCGCGAAATCCCCTTGCTGAACGGACAGGGCGGCAGCGTGGGCAAATTGTAATAAACCGGCCGCGCCGTGGGTAGGGCGGCGCACGGCCACGCCCGGCTTTGTCACGGACCTGTGGCAAATTTGCCAGCCAAATTGCCGGGAAATCCGTCGGATTCGAGCGAGTCTCCCGGCTGGGTCAATGCGCGACGACGTGACCGGGGTTTTGGGCGATGGCGTTGGCGACGTAAACGTGGACGGCCTGGCCACCGGAGGTGGTCGCGGCGTATTCGGTGAAGCCGACCATCTGACTCGCGTTCCCTCCGGCCTGACCGATCTGGGTGACCGGCTGGCTGATCTGGGTCCATGTCGAGCCGGTGCCGGCCAGGTTCACTGTGTCGTTCGTGCCATTACCGTCGATCCACAGTGCCACCGCACCGCCGGCGTTCTGGATCGCCGTCGGCTCGTTGTGCGCCAGATTGAACACGTCGTCGGCGGTGAGGGTGATGGAATTGGCGGTGCTGGAATGTGCGCCGTCGGTGAGGTCGAAGACCTCGACGTTCTTGATATTGGTGGTGCTGCTCAACGTCGAGGTGAAGTCGAGGTTCTGCGCCGTCGAACTCTCGAGCTCGAGGACGTTGAGGCCGTTGCCGCTGCCGCCGTCGATCGTGATACCGGGCGTGTTGCCGCCGCTGTCGGACAGCAGCGCCGCGCTCGACCACTCGAAGACGTTGGTGCTGTCCGCGGTCGACGAGCCGGTCAGCGCGATGTTGCTTCCCGCCGGTCCGTCGAAGTTGATGACGTCGGCGTTGCCGGCGCCGGTCGCCGAGGCGTTGGTAACCGCCGCGGTATCGTCGAAGAGGTAGCCGAACGTGCCGCTGATCCCGCTCAGCGCGGCGTCGTTGAACGCGGTCGTGCTGGTCAGCGTCGCGCTGCTCGCGCTGGTGTCCTGCGACGCGCCGGCGGCGCTGGCGCTGCCGGTGTCGCCGTTGTCGCCCAAGCCGTCGAGCCTCGGGTTGATGACATCGGCGTAGGCGTGCTGCGTCGCGTCGAGAGTCGCGCCAATGTTGAAGCTCTCGCCTTCGATCGAGACGCTCGACACCGTGGCGCCCGAGCCCGATACGTATTCGAGTGTCACCAGCGCCGGATCGTTGGGCTGTACGATTGTGCCCGATTCCGGCGTCGCCGTGATGAGGCCGTTGGCGGCGACGGACACCAGCTGCTGGAAGGTGTGTGCCGGATCGACGGCATCGGTATAGGTCAGCAGCAGCTCGGTCGTGCCGGCGCCATGGGCGCTGACGTTGATGGAGCCCGCGGTCGACGCCACGTTGGCGGCGTAGAAATCGAACTGGATCTGCTTGATGTCGGCGGGCGTGGTGCCCGCGCTCTCGAAGCCGTTGCCGGTGGCGACGTCGAACACGTCCTGGAAGCCGGGCTGATAGGTATGGAACGGCTGGTTGACCGATTGCGACATGAGATCGGTGCCGAGCTGCGAGAGGGTATGCTCGCTGGCAGCCGACAGCTGGTAGTCGTAGTTGCCGGCGGAATCCATGACGAAGCTGCCGAATTGGCCGGCGAGCGACACGCCCGGATTGGCGTGCGTGCCGAAGGCGGGCGGCGGCGAGCCCGGCGTCCAATAACCGTCGATGAACGCCGCGGGCGACGACGACACCACCTCGCTGATGTAGTTGCCGGTGAGGTCGACCGTGTAACTGGTGCCGCCGATATTGTGCGGCGCCGGCGTGCTGGTGCCGAGGAAATACTGATGCGTGTCGAGGTCGGGCACGGTGAGGAAGGTGCTGGGCGGTGGCGGTGGCGGCGGTCCCGGTGGTCCCGGCGGTGACGGCGGGCTGCCGCCCACGCCCTTCAGGAACTCGTTGGTGTAGCCGAAGCCGGTCGGCGCCAGCGGACCGAGCAGCGCAAGGCCCGGCCCAAGCCCGCCGACCTCGAAGGGCAGCGTCTCGAATCCGGTATTGGGCGCGAGCGGGGCGGTGGGGACCAGCAGGCCGCCGCAGGGACCCACGAGCGAAAGATGGAACGCCTGGAGCAACTCGCTGGCCGTGATCACAGTGCCGTCGGGCAGCTCGAGCGGCACCGGCTGCGGACCGTAGAAGCCGATGATGTCGTGCAGCGTGACCTGCGCGCCGTCGGGGAAGGTCAGCGTGACGTCCTGGCCCTGCTCGGTCGCCTTGAGGTCGAGCGGATTGAAGTCGAAGGCCAGCGGCTGGTTGGGGACGACCGGAATGACGACGTGCTCGCCCGGCGCCGGCTCGTGCACGGCGATGGGCGGGCCGACCGGCGGCCCGGCATGCGGCACGGCGGACCGCGGCGGGCAGGCGGTCGGCGGCGGGCCAGCCTGGGGGGCGACCTGCTGGAGCTGCTCGACGCCGCCGGTGTGCTGGATCAGCGGCGACGACGTCTCGGCCGCCCGAATCAGATGGTTCATCTCAGCCACAGCAAGTCTCCAGCAAGATCATCATGGTTAACGCCCTAGAAAAGGCTCGCATGGCCGGCACGATCACTCAAAAGGATTTGCCGTCAAACCGATACAACCGGGTGTGATTCTTCATCGCCAGCGGTTCCAGCGCCGCCGCGACGGCGGCACGATCCAGCGCCGGCGCAACGCTACGATGGCGAGCAGCCCGCTGCCGAACAGGAACAACGACGCCGGCTCGTTCACCGAGGGGATGCATTGGCCGGCGCCGTTGGTGACGCACACCGACTGCGCCAGGTTGGTCAACGCGAACTCGGCAGTGAAGCCGGCCGGCAAGCCGCCGTCGAAGACGATGTCGCCCTGGTTGTTGGCGGTCGAGTTGCCGACCCCGATGTTTGTAAAATACACGAGGTTGCCATTGCCGAGGATTTTGCCCTCGTTGCCGGTGATCGTATAGGTCACCAGGTTGTGCGGCGCCGTCGCAGTGCTGCCGATGTTGCAATTGCCCGGCGCCAGGTTGGTGAAACACAGAGTCTCGCTGGGCACGATGTTGAAGATCGGCATGCCGGTATAGCCGATCAGCATCAGGTCCTGGATCGCGACGCCGGTATTGTTGACGACGCCGAGCAGGACGCCGTTGTTGTTGAAGCCATGGTTGGTGAGGCTCGAGCCGTTGCTCGGATAGCTGACGGAAACGTTGAAGTTGCCGCCGCTCTGGGTGATGGTCAGGATCTCGCTGCAATCGCTGATCGAGCTGGTGACCGCGCTGCCGCTGGTGATCGCGTTGCAGGTCGCCGCCGTCGCCGGATGCGCGCTCAGGATCCCCAGAGCCGGGAACAGCGCGGCGCAGACGGCCAGCGCGAGCGCCAGGCGGCGGGAAAACGCGAGCATGAATGCCTCCTTCGGACCGAAGAGCATTCTGCTCGATTAACCATGTTCGATTTCGGATTAACCATATATCACTCGATCCACAGGAATGCAAATAGAGAAATAGACTTCGCGAAGAAGATGCTTAATAATGGTTAAAGTTAATCTTGGTTAATATTTGCGGAAGCGGCGGCGCAGCCGCTCAGCGCTGCCCGCGTATCGTCATTGCGAACTCCCGAAGGGAGCGAAACCGAAGTTGCGAGCCAAAGGCGAAGTAAACCAGAAATTTGCGCCGCGCCGGATTGCTTCGCTGCGCTCGCAATGACGGTCGACCTTTTCTGGATCGCCGCGGCCGCGGAGCCTGTCCTCGGGCCGGCCTTCGGCCGGACCCGTGGGCGGTCTCGCGACGACCGGGAAGCATGGATCACGATTTTATGATTCCGCATCCTACCGCTGCGCCAGATCGATGAGATAAGTGGCGAAATCGGCCGGCTTGAGCTTGATGGCGACGCGCTCGGCCTCGCCGGCCAGCGCCCGCGCCACCAGGATGTGGTTCTCGACATGGGCGGGATCGACCTTGAACAAGCCGGCGGCGTCGCGGATGCGCGGGTAATAGCGCGGATCGATCGGCTTCTCGCGGCGGGCGACGCGCTCGATCAGCTGCGCCTCGTCGAGGCCGTCGGCCGCGATCGACTTCACCAGCTGCCAATCGTCCTCGCCGGCCCAGCCGAGCGCGACCAGCGCCTTCAAATCCTCGTCGCCGTAACCGAGCTTGTAGACGTGCTTGCTGAGGCCGACGTCGGAGGCCCATTTGCCGAGCTTGGCGCTGCGCGCCACATAGATAGCGCCCATCGGCGTTCTCCCGCGTGATGCTTCGGCGCCGAGCTAACGCGCGCGCCCACGGCGGGTCAACCGCTTCCGGTGGCCGGCGCGCGACGCTCTCGCGCTACGCCGCGGCGCGGTCGAGCCGCTCGCCCAAGGCGCGCAACAGCCGCGCGCCGTCGCCGCGCCAGGCGGCGCCGTGCATGCAGGCCAAGGTCGTCGGCCGCGTCGCGGCGAGCCGTTCGATCATCGCGGGCGCATTCTTGGTGTGCGAGTAGTAGTCCTTGCTGGCGCGGAACGCCTCGCTCGGCTCGAGGATGTCGGTCTCGGTGAGCGCCGGGTGGTTGGCGCCGCCTTGGGCGAAGAGATCGCCGCAGAGCAACGTCCGCGTCGTCTCCTCCATCAGGAAGCCACATTCCCACGCATGGGGCAGATGCGGCGTATCGAACCAGCGCACGCGGTGACGTCCCAACGCGACGGTCTCGCCATCTGCCAGCGCGCGCGCCGGTCGGTCGGCGATATCGTTCACCGACACCCGCGCGGCGACCTCGTTGCAGAGCGGCACAGCGTGCGGCGCCATGGCCAGGAATTCGTTGAGCGCGCCGCATTCGTCGGCTTCGTAATGCGAGAACGCGACGTGGCGCAGCCGTTCGACCGGCATCACCGCGCCGATCGCGTCCCGGGTGAGCGGGAACATCCGGCGAAGACCGGTGTGAAACAGCAGCGGTTCGTCGTCGACGATCAGGTAACGGTTGAAGGTGAAGCCGCCCGGTATCTTGTCGACCGGCGTGCTGATGCGATAGATGCCTGGAGCGATCTCGTCGATCGAGGTGCCGGATGCGTGATCGGTGATCATGTCGGTTTCCTCCCGCGTTGAAGGGCGATGGATTCGCCGGCCGGATCGGTGGCGGCCGCCGCCAGATGGTCGCGCGCGAGCGCGAGCAGCGCCTGGGCCAGGGCGATCTCGACCGCGTCGCCGGCGACGTCGTTGTCGCGCGCGAGCCGCTGCCACGCCTGGAAGTCGAGCAGGATTTCGCTGAGCGCCATCAACGGCGCCGGCGGACGCGGGCCGAAAGCCGGCTCGAGCGCGAGGCGGACGAGCTGACGGCGGGCATCCGCCATCCGCTCGAGCCGCGCGGCAATGTCCGGCACGAGGACGGCCTCGTGCGAAGACCAGCGCAGCCACGGCGCGACATAGCGGTAATAGGCGCAGAGCGAGCGTGCCAGCGCGCGGAGACGACCGTCGAGATCGGGGACATCCGCAAAGATCGGCGGCCCGAGCGGCGGCGCGCCGGTGAGGACATCGCCGCTACAGGCCGCAAGTAGATCCCCCATGGTCGGGAAGTGGTTGTAAACGGTCGGGATCGCCACGTCGGCGCGCTTGGCGATCATGGCGTAAGTCGTGCGCGTGACGCCCTGCTGAGCGTGCAGCTTGATCACCGCGTCGACGATACGGCGGCGTGTCCGCTCCGTCACCGATTGCCGCTTGGGCGCGTGATACCGTCGCGGGCTCATTGGTTGAATTTACAGTAAAACCAATTACGCGTCAAGCCGACGATACACATGGCGCGGCCAGTGCTGGATACCGGCTACCGCCATGGCGACGATTCGATCGCTGCGGCGCCGGCCTGCCGGCGCGAGCGGCCGGGGCATCGCCGTCACTGTCGCCGCGGTCGCGGTAAGCAATCGCGCAGCCGCGCGGCGCAGTCGAGAAATCCGTGCCGGATTCAGGGACTCACGCGCCTTCGCGGACGATCTGCTCGTAGGCCGGCAGGGTGAGCCATTCGGGGAAGCGCGGCGCCTCGATCAACGCGACGAAGATGCGGGCCGCATCCTGATAACGGCCGTTGTCGTAGGCCGCCTCGCCGACCATCGCCTTGAGCTTGGCGAGTTCCTCGTCGAGCAGTTTGCGGCACAGCGCCTGGTCGACGACGCGGCCGTCGGCGAGCTTGGCCTGGTGCCGGATCCACTGCCAGACCTGGGCGCGACTGATCTCGGCAGTCGCCGCGTCCTCCATCAGGTTGTAGAGCGGCACGCAGCCGGCCCCCCTGAGCCAGGCCTCGAGATAGCCCACGCCGACGTTGAGGTTCTGGCGCAGTCCAGCCTCGGTGATCGTGCCGTCCGGCACCGCGAGCAGATCGGCGGCGTCGACGCGAACGTCCTGCCGCTTGCGCACGAGCTGGTTCGCCTCCGGCATCTGCCGGTCGAAGATATCCTTGGCGATGCCGACGAGACCGGGATGCGCCACCCAGGTGCCGTCGTGCCCGTCGCCCGCCTCGCGCAGCTTATCGGCGCGCACCTTCTCCATCGCCGCCTGGTTCGCCGCGGGATTGTCGCGGATTGGAATTTGCGCCGCCATGCCGCCCATGGCGTGGACGTTGCGGCGATGGCAGATCTGGATCAGCAGCAGGCTGTAGGAGCGCAAGAAATGACTCGTCATCGTCACCTGCGCGCGCTCGGGCATCACCGCCCGCGGGTCCTCGGCGAATTTCTTGATGAAGCTGTAGATGTAGTCCCAGCGGCCGCAATTGAGGCCCGAGGAATGCTCGCGCAGCGCGTGGAGGATCTCGTCCATCTCGAAGGCGGCCATGATGGTCTCGATCAGCACCGTTGCCTTGATCGAACCCTTCGGGATGTTGAGCGCCTGCTGGCTGTAGACGAATACGTCGTTCCAGAGCTTGGCCTCGAAGCGGCTTTCGATCTTCGGCAGGTAGAAATAGGGACCGCTGCCGCGCTTCAACAATTCCTTGGCGTTGTGGAAGACATAGAGACCGAAATCGAAAAACGCGCCGGCCATCGGCGCGCCGTCGACCAGGACGTGCTCCTCAGGCAGATGCCAGCCGCGCGGCCGCATCAACAGCACCGCGGTCTTCGGCTTGAGCGCGTAATGCTTTTTGGTCTGCGGATCGTCGAAGGTGATGGTCCGCCGAACGGCGTCGCAAAGGTTGATCTGGCCCTCGATCAGGTTGTCCCAGGAGGGCGTGTTGGCGTCCTCGAAATCGGCCATGAACACGTTGGCGCCGGAGTTGAGGGCGTTGATCACCATCTTGCGGTCGGTCGGACCGGTGATCTCGACCCGGCGGTCGAGCAGGTCCCGGGGCAGCGGCGCGACCGTCCATTGCGATTCGCGGATGGTGCGCGTCTCGGCGGGAAAGTCCGGCCGCCAGCCGGCGTCGAGCCGGGCCTGGGTGTCGGCGCGCAGCTTCAGCAGGCGCCGGCGCTCGGCGCCGAAGCGGCGCTCGAGGCCGGCGACGAAGGCGATCGCCTCGGGGGTCAGGATTCGGTCGTAGCCGGGTTTGATCCGCGCGCGAATCTCGACGGTCTCGATGTCCGCGCCTGCGAGAGAAGTCTGTACCGCCATGGTGTCTCCGGTCGAAAGAAAAGACTCGCCCGCGGCCGAATGGCCGCGGAAAAGCCCCCTCTGTCCGAAGACCTGAAAGATTCGTCGGCGCGCCTGCTTCGTCTTGTAATGCGCCGTCTTACCTCGTCGGTGAGGCGCACCGACCTGAGCGGTCCGCCTGCTTTCCAGAGTGCCGTTGCCCGCCAGTCCTTTTGCCTGAGAGTTTCCGGGGCGGTTGCTCCTTCGGCGCCGGGGTGAAACCCGGTCTCTCCTGGCAGGGCGCCAAGCGCGTGCAAGCTAGCAGAGGCGGCGGCCGAAAGCGAGGGTCGCAGGCGGCTTATCCCGTGTCGGTTTTGCGACAGGTATACCAGCCGGCGTCTCTCGACGGGCTCGGGAGGGGGAGACTCGACATCGGGCGATGCGCGATCCGGCGGTCAAAATGTCCCACCACCGGCGGTTGCCCCTCTCGTCCCCGCGGGTTAAGGTCACGCAAACGCGCGCCGGCGGCTGCCGTGGCCGCGCGGAAGAACAACGCGCATATTGGGGGAGAGGCGATGACCAATCGATTCAAGCTGTCAACACTCGCGGTTGCGGCCGTGCTGGCGGCCGGCGCGGCGCCGGCATCGGCCGAGACGATCAAGATCGGCGTGATCTCGACCTATTCGGGACCGATGGCGACCCAAGGCGAGGAGATCGATCACGGCCTCAGCCTCTACGTCAAAACGCACGAAAAGGAACTGCCGCCGGGAGTCAAGGTCGAGCTCGTCAAGCGCGACGACACCGGCCCCATTCCCGACATCGCCAAGCGACTGGCGCAGGAGCTGGTGACGCGCGACAAGGTGCGGTTCCTGATCGGCGTCGTCTGGACGCCGAATGGATACGCGATCTGCTCGATCGCCGACGAGGCCAAGGTGCCGTTCATCAGCACCAACGCCGCGGGCGTCGACATGCCGCGCAAGACGCCCTACTTCGCGCGGACGTCGTTCACCCTGTGGCAGGACGGCCAGCCAATGGGCAAATGGGCGGCGCAACACGGCTACAAGAAAGCCTATGTCGCGGTGAGCGATTTCGCGCCCGGTCACGAAGCCGGCGATGCCTTCACCAAGGGCTTCACCGATGGCGGCGGCAAGGTCATCGGCTCGGTCGCGTTCCCGCTGCAGAATCCGGACTTCGTCCCGTTCCTCCAGCGCGTCAAGGACGCCAAACCCGACGTGCTGTTCATCTTCGTGCCGGCGGGGCCGCAAGCGACGTCGGCGATGAAGGCCTATAACGATCTCGGCCTCAAGGGCGCCAAGATCGCGCTGGTCGGCACCCAGGACCTGGTGCCGGACGAGCAGCTGCCGCTGATAGGCGACGCGCCGCTCGGCCTGATCACCGCCGGCACTTATTCCATCACCGCCAACCGGCCGGCCAACAAGGCGTTCCTCGCGGCATGGAAGAAAGCGTACGGCGATTCCATGATCCCCGATTTCATGGCGGTCGACAGCTGGGACGGCATGAACCTGCTGTACACGGTGATCAAGGACACCAAGGGCAAGTTCACCGCCGACCAGGCAATGGCGATCATCAAGCGCTGGAAGGATCCCAACAGCCCGCGTGGTCCGATCAGCATCGATCCCGCCACGCGCGACATCGTGGAGAATGTCTATATCCGGCGGGTCGAGAAGGTGAACGGCAAGCTCGCCAACGTCGAGATCGACACGATCCCGAACGTCAAGGATCCGTGGAAGGAGACGCACCCGGCGAAATAACCGGCGCGCAACGGTTGCCGCGGCCGCCGGTGGCGATTTCGTGGGCAGGGCGTGGGCAAGCGCTCTGCGCCGCGGATTGCCTGAGCGGCGCCGCTGCCTTAGGATCATCCGGCTCATCAGGGCGAACACGGCACCGCGCCATCAGAACCGCGGGCTTGTGAGGGGAGGACAACATGACTTTGCGGCGTGACTGGTTTTATGGCGTCGCGGTTGCGGCGCTGGCGGCGGTGCTGGCGTTTCCGGCCGCGGCCGAGACGGTGAAGATCGGCGTCATCACGACCTATTCGGGTCCGATGGCGCCGCCGGGCATCACGATGGACAGGGGTCTGACGCTGTACGCCAAGCTGCACAGCAAGGACCTGCCGAAAGGCGTGACGGTCGAGATCATCCGCCGCGACGACAC
>JAGWON010000031.1 GCA_028871055.1 Alphaproteobacteria bacterium | reverse complement strand
TCTGGTCGTATGCCGTGTAGACCGCGCCACCCGTCTCCGCCAAGACCTTCGTGATCGCCGCCGTCAGCGTCGTCTTCCCGTGGTCAACGTGCCCAATCGTCCCAACGTTGCAATGCGGCTTCGTCCGTTCAAATTTCGCTTTCGACATGGGTTTGATCTCCGCTCGATCTCAGTCGTTGTTCCGGCAGCGCCGCTCAGGCCATCTTGGCGCGGACTTCGTCCGCCACCGCCTGCGGCACTTGTTCATAGTGGTCGAAGTGCATGGTGTACTGGGCGCGCCCCTGGCTCATCGAGCGCAGGGTGTTGACGTAGCCGAACATGTTGGCGAGCGGCACCATTGCGTTGATGACCTCCGCGTTGCCGCGCTGGTCCTGGCCGGTGATTCGGCCGCGCCGGCTGTTCAGGTCGCCAATGACGTCGCCCATGTAGTCCCGAGGCGTCACCACCTCGACGCGCATCACCGGCTCCAGCAGCTTGGGCGCCGCCTTCTGGATGCCTTCCTTGAAGGCGGCGCGCGCCGCGATCTCGAAGGCGAGCGCGCTCGAATCGACATCGTGATAGGCGCCATCATAGAGCGTCGCCTTGAAGTCGATCACCGGGAAGCCGGCGATCACGCCGTTCTCGAGCGAGCCCTTGAGGCCCTTCTCGACGCCGGGAATGTATTCCTTGGGCACGGAGCCGCCGACGACGTCGTTCTCGAACTCGAAGCCGGAGCCCGGCGGCCGCGGCTCGAAGCGGATCTTGACCCGCGCAAACTGGCCCGATCCGCCGCTCTGTTTCTTATGCGTATAGTCGACCTCGGAGATGCGGGTGATGGTTTCGCGATAGGCGACCTGCGGTGCGCCGACATTGGCCTCGACCTTGAACTCGCGCTTCATGCGGTCGACGATGATCTCGAGGTGAAGCTCGCCCATCCCCTTGATGCGGGTCTGGCCGCTTTCCTTGTCGACTGAGACGCGGAACGACGGATCCTCGGTGGCGAGGCGCGCCAGCGCCTGTCCCATCTTCTCCTGGTCGCCCTTGGTCTTGGGCTCGACCGCGATCTCGATGACCGGATCGGGGAATTCCATGCGCTCGAGCACCACCGCATTGTCGGCGTCGCACAGCGTATCGCCCGTCGTCGTGTTCTTGAGGCCGGCCAGCGCAACGATGTCGCCGGCGCGCGCCTCCTTAATGTCTTCGCGATGATTGGCGTGCATCAGCAGCATGCGGCCGATGCGCTCGCGGTTGTCCTTGACCGAGTTGAGCACCATGGTGCCGGCGGCGAGGATGCCGGAATAGATGCGCACGAATGTGAGCGAGCCGACGAATGGATCGGTCATGATCTTGAACGCGAGCGCGGCAAAGGGCTCGTCGTCGGACGCCTTGCGGGCGATGGGCTCGTCGGTCCCCATTTTCACGCCCTTGATCGCGGCGATGTCGGTTGGCGCCGGCAGGTAATCGACCACCGCGTCCAACAGCGGCTGCACGCCCTTGTTCTTGAAGGCCGAGCCGCACAGCACCGGAACAAAGGTGAACGCGACGGTGCCCTTGCGGATGCATTTGACGAGCGTCGCCTCGTCCGGCTCCTTGCCGCCGAGATAGGCCTCGAGCGCGGCATCGTCCTGCTCGACCGCCATCTCGAGCAGCTTGTGGCGGTATTCGTCCGCCTGGGCCTTCAGGTCGTCCGGGATGCCGATGATGTCGAACTTGGCGCCGAGCGCCTCGTCCTGCCACTTGACCGCCTTCATCCGCACGAGATCGACGATGCCGGAAAACTCGCTCTCGATCCCCATCGGCAGCATGACGACGAGCGGCTTGGCGCCGAGTCGATCGACGATCATGTCGACGGTACGAAAGAAGTTCGCGCCGATCCGGTCCATCTTGTTAACGAAGCAGATGCGCGGCACGCCGTATTTATCGGCCTGACGCCAAACCGTCTCCGATTGCGGTTCGACGCCGGCGACGGCGTCGAACACGGTCACGGCGCCGTCGAGGACGCGCAGCGAGCGCTCGACCTCGATGGTGAAATCGACGTGGCCTGGCGTGTCGATGATGTTGATGCGATGGTCGCGCCAGAAACAGGTGGTCGCGGCCGAGGTGATGGTGATGCCGCGCTCCTGCTCCTGCTCCATCCAGTCCATGGTGGCCGTGCCCTCATGGACCTCGCCGATCTTGTAGGAGCGGCCGGTGTAATAAAGGATGCGCTCGGTCGTGGTCGTCTTGCCGGCATCGATGTGGGCCATGATGCCGATGTTGCGATAGCGATCGAGGGGCGTGGTGCGAGGCATGTGAATTCCGGGACCGCCGGCCTACCAGCGGTAATGGGAAAAGGCTTTGTTCGCGTCCGCCATGCGGTGCGTGTCTTCGCGCTTCTTGACTGCATTGCCGCGGTTGTTGGCCGCGTCCATCAGCTCGCCGGAGAGCCGTTCCTCCATCGTGTGCTCGCTGCGATCGCGTGCCGAGCCGATGATCCAGCGGATAGCAAGCGCCTGGCCGCGCTCCGGCCGCACCTCGACCGGCACTTGATAGGTCGCGCCGCCGACGCGGCGCGAACGGACCTCGACCGAGGGCTTCACGTTGCCGAGCGCGTCGTGGAAGATGCGGATCGGATCCTGGCCCGAGCGCTTGGCGATGCGGTCGAGCGCGCCGTAGACGATATTCTCGGCGACCGATTTCTTGCCCTGGTACATCAGGCAGTTCATGAACTTGGTGACGACGATGTCGCCGAACTTCGCGTCCGGCAGGACTTCGCGTTTGACGGCAGCGCGGCGGCGCGACATGGGCGGCTCCTACTTCGGACGCTTGGCGCCATACTTCGAGCGGCGCTGCTTGCGATCCTTCACGCCCTGGGTGTCGAGCGTGCCGCGAATGATGTGATAGCGAACGCCCGGCAAATCCTTGACGCGTCCGCCGCGGATCATCACCACCGAGTGCTCCTGGAGATTGTGCCCCTCGCCGGGGATGTAGCTGGTGACTTCGAAGCCGTTGGTGAGGCGCACCCGCGCGACCTTGCGCAGTGCCGAATTCGGCTTCTTCGGCGTCGTGGTGTAGACGCGGGTGCAGACGCCGCGCTTCTGCGGGCTCCGCTCCAGGGCCGGCACCTTGTTGCGCGCGACTTGCGCGCGGCGTCGGTGGTTCACCAGCTGATTGATCGTCGGCATCGCTTTCGTATTCCTCACAAGCGCAACAGCCGCGCAAGCGTGCTTGCCGCACACCGTCACGGCCGAAATTCAGTCCCCAGGAACGGCGCACCGTCTTGCACGGTGCCGAGCCAGCCGAAATCGGACGACCGAGCTGCGTCTAGGATGGCTACCTACTGCCAGCCCCCTCGAGGGTGCGCGGATACTATTGATCCGACTCACCCCCGTCAAGCCGCATAAACCCTGGCTTTGGGGATAATTTCCGAACCGCGCGCCGCACCGATCGCGGGAAGCGCGGCAACGAAAAAGGGGCCCCGGACGGGGGCCCCTTTTCCATGGATTGGCGCGGCCGTCAGGCGCTCTTGCGGCCTTCCTCGAGCGCTGGCGTCTGTTCCTGCGCAGGTGTCCGGGCGGCCAGCTCGCGGTCGCGGTCGGTGGCGATCTGCCGCCAACGGCTCATGATGCTGCCGGTACCGGCCGGGATCAGGCGACCGACGATGACGTTCTCCTTCAGGCCCTGGAGCGAGTCGATCCGGCCGGAGACGGCGGCCTCAGTGAGGACGCGGGTAGTCTCCTGGAACGACGCCGCCGAGATGAACGAGTTGGTTTGCAGGCTCGCCTTGGTGATGCCCTGGAGCACCGGCCGCGCGGTCGCCAGCTTGAGCTTCTCGGCCTTGGCCTTGGCGTTTTCGGCGTCGAATTCCGCGCGGTCGATCTGCTCGCCGGCGAGAAAGGTGGTCTCGCCGGGATCCTCGATCTCGACCTTCTGCAGCATCTGGCGGACGATCACCTCGATGTGCTTGTCGTTGATGCGGACGCCCTGGAGGCGATAGACCTCCTGGATCTCGTTGACGAGATAGCTCGCCAGCGCCTCGACGCCGAGGACGCGCAGGATGTCGTGCGGCACCGGATTGCCGTCCATGAGCAAGTCGCCGCGCTGGACGAAATCGCCCTCCTGCACGCTGATGTGTTTGCCCTTGGGGATCATGTATTCGAACGGTTCCTTTTCGCTGTCCTGCGGCACGACCAGGATGCGGCGCTTGGTCTTGTAGTCCTTGCCGAATTCGACGCGGCCATCGATCTCGCTGATGATCGCGAAGTCCTTCGGCTTGCGCGCCTCGAACAGTTCGGCGACGCGCGGCAGACCGCCGGTGATGTCGCGCGTCTTCGACGATTCGCGCGGGATGCGCGCGAGCACGTCGCCGGCGCGCACCTCGGCGCCGTTCTCGATCGACAGAATGGAGTCGACCGAGAGGAAATAGACCGCCTCGCGCCCGTTGGCGAGCGTGAGCGTCTTGCCCTTGGCGTTCTTGATCAGGATGCGCGGCTTTAGGTCGCCGCCCTTGGATTGCTGCTTCCAGTCGATGACGACCTTGGACGAGATGCCGGTCGCCTCGTCGAGCACCTCGCGCACCGAAACGCCTTCGGCGAGGTCCTGGTAATGGGCGAAACCGTCCTTCTCGGTGATGATCGGCAGGGTGTAGGGATCCCATTCGACCAGCCGGTCACCCTTCTTGACCATCTTGCCTTCGTCGCCGAGCAGCTTGGCGCCATAGGGCACGCGGTGGCGCGCCTTTTCGCGGCCCGCCTCGTCGAGGAGGACGAGCTCGCTGTTGCGGCTCATGACCACCGGAATGCCGCTGGAATTGACGACCACGTTGCGGTTCTTGATGCGCACCTTGGCATCGAACGCCGCCTCGACCGAGGATTGCTCCGCGCCGCGCTGCACCGCGCCACCGATATGGAAGGTGCGCATGGTGAGCTGGGTGCCCGGCTCGCCGATCGATTGCGCCGCGATGACGCCGACCGCCTCGCCGATATTCACCACGGTGCCGCGCGCCAGGTCGCGGCCGTAGCACTTGCCGCAGAGTCCGCTCTGCGTCTCGCAGGTCAGCACCGAGCGGATCATGACCGAGTCGAGACCCGCGCGATCGATGCGATCGATCGCCTCCTCGTCGAGGAGCCCGCCGGCCTTGACCAGCTTGTCGCCGCTCAGCGGATCGACGACGTCGACCGCGGCCGTGCGCCCGAGAATGCGGTCGGAGAGCGCCGCGATCACCTCGCCGCCTTCGACAACGGCGCGCATGGTCAGGCCCTTCTTGGTGCCGCAATCCTCCTCGGTGATGATCGCGTCTTGCGCCACGTCCACCAACCGGCGAGTCAAATAGCCAGAGTTCGCCGTCTTCAGCGCCGTGTCGGCGAGGCCCTTGCGCGCACCATGGGTCGAGTTGAAGTACTCGAGCACGGTGAGGCCTTCCTTGAAGTTCGAGATGATCGGCGTTTCGATGATCTCGCCCGACGGCTTGGCCATCAGGCCGCGCATGCCGGCGAGCTGCTTGATCTGCGCGGTCGAGCCGCGCGCGCCGGAATCGGCCATCATCCAGACCGCGTTGATCGGACCGCCCGGATCGGCCGCACGGATGACGCGCATCATCTCGTCCGCGACCTTCTCGGTGCAGCTCGACCAGACGTCGACCACCTTGTTGTATTTCTCGCCCTGGGTGATCAGGCCGTCGAGATATTGCTGCTCGTACTCCTTCACCTTGGCTTGCGCCGCGGCGACGAGCTGCTCCTTCTCCGCCGGCACGACCAGATCGTCCTTGCCGAACGAGATACCGGCCTTGCAGGCCTGGGTGAAGCCCAGCGCCATCAGCCGGTCGCAGAAGATCACAGTCTCCTTTTGTCCGCAGTGGCGATAGACTTGGTCGATGACGTTGGTGATCTCCTTCTTGGTGAGAAGACGGTTCACCAAGTCGAAGCTGATGTTCGGATGCTGAGGCAGGATCTCCGACAGCAGCATGCGGCCCGGCGTGGTCACCACGGTCTGGAACGTCATGTCGCCGTTGGCGTCCCGCACCGGCCGCCGCGCGCGGATGCGCGTGTGCAGCGAGATCGCCTTCGCCTCGAGGGCGCGTTCGATCTCGGCCGTGTCGGCGAAATATGGCACGCGATGGAAGGTGACGCTGTCCTTCTTCCGGAGCTGCTCGAAGTTGGCGATCTTACCGGACTTCAGCGGGTCCGCTTGGTCCTCGCGATCGAGCAAGACGACATGGTGCGCCTCGACGGCCTGGCGCAGCTCGTCGATGGTGCGGAACTTGACCTCTTCGCCCATCCAGTCGGCACGCTCGAGCGTGATGTAGTAGAGGCCGAGCACGATGTCTTGCGACGGCACGATGATCGGCTTGCCGTTCGCGGGCGACAGGATGTTGTTGGTCGACATCATAAGGACGCGCGCTTCGAGCTGCGCTTCGAGCGACAGCGGCACGTGCACCGCCATCTGGTCGCCGTCGAAGTCGGCATTGAACGCCGTGCAGACCAGCGGATGAAGCTGGATCGCCTTGCCTTCGATCAGGATCGGCTCGAAGGCCTGAATGCCCAGGCGATGCAGCGTCGGCGCGCGGTTCAACAGCACCGGATGCTCGCGGATCACCTCTTCGAGAATATCCCACACTTCGGGACGCTCCTTCTCGACCATGCGCTTGGCCGCCTTGACTGTGCTGGCGAGCCCGTAAAGCTCGAGCTTCGAATAGATGAACGGCTTGAACAGCTCCAAGGCCATCTTTTTCGGCAGGCCGCACTGATGCAGCTTGAGCTCGGGTCCGACCACGATCACGGAACGGCCCGAATAGTCGACGCGCTTGCCGAGCAGGTTCTGGCGGAAGCGGCCTTGCTTGCCTTTCAGCATGTCGGACAGCGACTTCAACGGCCGCTTGTTGGCGCCGGTGATGACGCGACCGCGGCGGCCGTTGTCGAACAGCGCGTCGACCGCCTCTTGCAGCATGCGCTTCTCGTTGCGCACGATAATGTCGGGCGCGCGCAGCTCGATCAGGCGTTTCAGCCGGTTGTTGCGGTTGATGACGCGGCGATAGAGGTCGTTCAGGTCCGAAGTGGCGAACCGGCCGCCGTCGAGCGGCACGAGCGGCCGCAGCTCGGGCGGGATGACCGGGACGACGTCGAGGATCATCCATTCCGGCCGGCTGTTGGACTGGACGAACGCCTCGATTAGCTTGAGCCGCTTGACGAGCTTCTTGCGCTTGGCCTCGGACGAGGTCTCGCGCAGCTCGTCGCGAAGCCTGGCCTGCTCGGTTTCGAGATTGATCGCCTCGAGCATCCGCTTGAGCGCCTCGGCGCCGATCGCGGCCTGGAAGCCTTCCTCGCCATATTCGTCCTGAGCCTTGACGAACTCGTCCTCGCTCATCACCTGGTGGAGCTTCAGCGGCGTGAGGCCGGGCTCGGTCACGACGAAACTCTCGAAATAGAGCACGCGCTCGAGGTCCTTGAGCGTCATGTCGAGCAGCAGGCCGATGCGCGAAGGCAGCGACTTGAGGAACCAGATATGGGCGACGGGCGAGGCCAGCTCGATATGGCCCATCCGTTCGCGCCGCACCTTGGAGAGCGTGACCTCGACGCCGCACTTTTCGCAGACGATGCCGCGATACTTCATGCGCTTGTACTTGCCGCACAGGCACTCGTAGTCCTTGATCGGCCCGAAGATGCGCGCGCAGAAGAGGCCATCGCGCTCGGGCTTGAAAGTGCGGTAATTGATCGTCTCGGGCTTCTTGATCTCGCCGAACGACCAGGAGCGGATGCGCTCCGGGCTCGCGATCGAGATCCGGATCTGATCGAAGCTCTGCGGCGTCGTGACTTGGCCGAAGACGTTCATCAACTCGTTCATTGAACGATCCCTTCTGTCGAAACTTGCGTCAGCCGATCAATAGGTGCGTTGTTCGAGCTCGACGTTGAGCCCGAGCGAACGCAGTTCCTTGACCAGCACGTTGAAGGATTCCGGAATACCGGCCTCGAAGTTGTCGTCGCCGCGGACGATCGCCTCGTAGACCTTGGTGCGACCCGACACGTCGTCGGACTTCACAGTTAGCATCTCCTGGAGCGTATAGGCCGCGCCATAGGCCTCGAGCGCCCACACTTCCATTTCGCCGAAACGCTGACCGCCGAACTGCGCCTTGCCGCCGAGCGGCTGCTGCGTCACAAGGCTGTATGGCCCGATCGAGCGGGCGTGAATCTTGTCGTCCACCAGGTGGTGCAGCTTCAGCATGTAGATGAAGCCGACCGTGACCCGCTGATCGAACGGCTCGCCAGTGCGGCCGTCGACCAAAGTGACCTGGCCCGACGCCTCGAGACCAGCCTCCTTCAGCATAGTGACGATGTCGTCCTCGCGCGCGCCATCGAACACCGGGCTCGACACCGGAACGCCGTGCCGGAGATTGTCTGCGAGCTCGATGACCTGGCCATCTTCCATCTCCTTGATGTCGTCGCGGTCGGTCTTGTCGACGTAGACCTGGTTGAGGATGCGCCGCACTTCGCGGGTCTGGCCGCCCTGCCGGCGCGCCTTGTCGACGATGTCGCCGATCTGCTGACCGAGATTGGCGCAGGCCCAACCGAGATGGGTCTCCAGGATCTGTCCGACATTCATGCGGCTCGGCACGCCAAGCGGATTGAGCACGATGTCGACCGGGATGCCGTTCTCGAGATACGGCATGTCCTCGACCGGCATGATGCGCGAGATCACGCCCTTGTTGCCGTGGCGGCCGGCCATCTTGTCGCCGGGCTGGAGCTTGCGCTTCACCGCGACGAACACCTTGACCATCTTCATGACGCCCGGCGGCAGCTCGTCGCCGCGCTGGAGCTTCTCGACCTTGTTCTCGAAGCGCCGCTGCAGGACGCCGATGGAATCGTCCATCAGCTTCTTCAGCCCCTCGATCTCGGCCATGCGCTTGTCGTTCTTGACGGCGAAATGCTTCCACTGGTTTGGCGAGTATTCCGCCAGCACCGTTTCGTTGACGCGGCCGCCCTTGAAGCCCTTGGGGCCGGACACCGCTTCGTGGCCGAGCAGCAGCTGCTTGAGGCGCGCGTGGAAGCTGCGCTCCAGGATAGTGCGCTCGTCGTCGCGGTCCTTGGCGAGACGCTCGATCTCCGCGCGTTCGATCGCCAGGGCGCGCTCGTCCTTGTCGACGCCGCGGCGCGAGAACACGCGGACCTCGACGATCGTGCCCGAGACACCCGGCGGCAGCCGCAGCGAGGTGTCGCGCACGTCCGAGGCCTTCTCGCCGAAGATCGCGCGCAGCAGCTTCTCTTCCGGCGTCATCGGCGATTCGCCCTTGGGCGTGACCTTGCCGACCAGGATGTCACCCGGTTTCACGTCGGCACCGATGTAGACGATGCCGGCCTCGTCGAGATTCTTGAGCGCCTCTTCGCCAACGTTCGGGATGTCGCGCGTGATCTCTTCCTGGCCGAGCTTGGTATCGCGAGCCATCACCTCGAATTCCTCGATGTGGATCGAGGTGAAGACGTCGTCCGACACGATGCGCTCGGAGATGAGGATCGAGTCCTCGAAGTTGTAGCCGTTCCATGGCATGAAGGCGCAGAGCACGTTGCGGCCGAGCGCCAGCTCGCCGAGCTGGGTCGACGGACCGTCGGCGATCACGTCGCCGGCCTTGACGATGTCGCCGACGCGGACCAGCGGACGCTGGGTGATGCAGGTGTTCTGATTCGAGCGCTGGAACTTGAGCAGGTTGTAGATATCGACGCCCGGCGATTCTGTCGAGGTGTCCTCGGTCGCGCGAATGACGATGCGCATGCCGTCGACCTGGTCCACGACCCCCGCGCGGCGGGCGATGATGGTGACGCCGGAATCGCGCGCCACCGTCTCCTCCATGCCGGTGCCGACGAGCGGCGCCTCGGCGCGGATGAGCGGCACCGCCTGGCGCTGCATGTTCGAGCCCATGAGCGCGCGGTTGGCGTCGTCGTTCTCGAGGAACGGGATGAGCGCCGCCGCGACCGACACCAATTGCTTGGGCGACACGTCGATGAAGTCGATGTCTTGCGGACGCGCCATGACGAAGTCGCCGCCCTTGCGGCAGTTCGTCAAGTCGGCCTTGATCCTGCCGTGGCCGTCGATCTCGACGTTGGCCTGGGCGATGGCGTAGCGGCCTTCTTCCATGGCGGAGAGATAGACCACTTCGTCGGTGACCTTGCCGTTCACCACACGGCGATAGGGACTCTCGATGAAGCCGTACTGGTTCACGCGCGCATAGGTCGCGAGGCTGTTGATGAGCCCGATATTGGGGCCTTCCGGGGTCTCGATCGGGCAGATGCGGCCGTAATGCGTCGGATGCACGTCGCGTACCTCGAAGCCGGCGCGCTCGCGGGTCAGGCCGCCTGGACCGAGCGCCGACAGGCGCCGCTTGTGCGTGATCTCGCTCAGCGGGTTGGTCTGGTCCATGAACTGCGAAAGCTGCGATGAGCCGAAGAACTCGCGCACCGCCGCCGCCGCCGGCTTGGCGTTGATCAGGTCGTGCGGCATCACGGTGTCGATCTCGACCGAGCTCATGCGCTCGCGGATCGCGCGCTCCATGCGCAGGAGGCCGATGCGGTACTGATTCTCCATCAACTCGCCGACCGAGCGCACGCGGCGATTGCCGAGATGGTCGATGTCGTCGATCTCGCCGCGTCCGTCCTTCAGCTCGACGAGCACCTTGAGGATGGCGAGGATGTCGTCCTTGCGCAGCGTGCGGATCGAATCCTCGGTTTTAAGGCTGAGCCGCGAATTCATCTTGACGCGGCCGACCGCGGAAAGGTCGTAGCGCTCGGGATCGAAGAACAGGCTTTTGAACAACGCCTCCGCGGTCTCCAGCGTCGGCGGTTCGCCCGGGCGCATGACGCGATAGATGTCGATTAATGCCTCTTCGCGCGCCGAGTTCTTGTCGATCATCAGCGTATTGCGGATGTACGGCCCGCCGCTGGCGTGATCGACGCCCACCGCCGGAAGCTCGGTGACGTTCGCGCCTTCGACCGTCTGCAGCAGTTGCTCGGTAACCTCGTCGCCGGCCTCGGCATAGACTTCGCCGGTCTCCTCGTTGATGAGGTCGACCGCGAGGAAGCGGCCGATCAGCTCCTCGGCGCCGACCTGGACCTCCTTCAGCCCGTCGTCATACAGCTTCTTGGCGAGCCGCGGCGGCAGCTTTTCGCCGGCCTCGAGCTTGACCTTGCCGGTGCGGGCGTCGATCAGATCGTGCGTCAGTTTGTGACCGCGGTACCGGGTCGGGTCAAAGGGCGCCTTCCAGCCGCCCTTGGTGTTCTTGCCCGGCTTGATGCGCGAGAACGGAGTCGGCGTATAGAAATAGGCGAGGATCTCCTCCTTCTCCATGCCCTGCGCTTCGGTCGGCAGCAGCGGCTTGCTTTCGGCGGCGCGCTCGCGGCGCAGTTTCTCGGTCGCGGCGCTGTCGAGCGCCATCAGCAGCGTCGTCACCGGCAGCTTGCGGCGCCGGTCGATGCGGACATAGAGGTGGTCCTTGGCGTCGAACTCGAAATCGAGCCACGAGCCACGATAGGGGATGACCCGCGCGGCAAAGAGATACTTGCCCGACGAATGGGTCTTGCCCTTGTCGTGGTCGAAGAACACGCCGGGCGATCGGTGCATCTGCGAGACGATCACGCGCTCGGTGCCGTTGATGATGAAGGTGCCGTTCTTCGTCATCAGGGGCATGTCGCCCATGTAGACGTCCTGCTCCTTGATGTCGCGGATGGAGCGGGCCTTGGTCTCCTCGTCGATGTCCCAGACCACCAGGCGGAGGGTGACGCGCAGAGGCGCGGCATAGGTGATGCCGCGCTGCTGGCATTCCTCGACGTCGTATTTCGGCTCCTCGAGGTCGTAGCGGACGAACTCGAGACGGGCACGGTCGGAGAAGTCGCGCACCGGGAAGACCGAGCGGAAGACCTCCTGCAGGCCGACGCTGCCCCGGTTCTCCGGCGTAACGCCCATCTGCAGGAAGTGATCGTAGGAGCTCTTCTGCACCTCGATCAGATTGGGCATCGGCGCGACCTCGGGGATACGCCCGAAACTCCTGCGAATGCGCTTTCGGCCGGTGAACGACTTAGCCATGGATGCTCCTCGTCAGCGCGTCAGGTTCTGGGGGCTCCCGACGCGGCAGTTCTTTCGCCCTGACTTTTTAGTAGGGTCGATTTGCCAACACCCGATTTCCGATGGCGAGAGATTGCGAAATATGATTTCGCAAAAGGACAAGTGCCGACGAGCGCGAGCGACCCCGCGCTCCGGCACTGCTACCGGCAGGAAGATTGGGCATGTAGGCTTATATATCGCCCGATCTTCTGCGCCGGTCAAGCCCCTCCGGCCTATTTCACCTCGACGGTGGCGCCCGCGTCCTCGAGCTGCTTCTTGAGCTTGGCAGCCTCGTCCTTGTTGACGCCCTCTTTCACCGTCTTAGGCGCGCCCTCGACCAGGTCCTTGGCTTCCTTGAGGCCGAGGCTGGTGATCGCACGCACCTCTTTGATGACGTTGATCTTCTTCTCGCCGGCAGCGGTGAGAATGACGGTGAATTCCGTCTGCTCGGCCGCCGCGGCGGCGCCCGGCGCGGCTCCGGCGGCGCCCGGCGCAGCGGCAACGGCGACCGGCGCGGCTGCCGAGACGCCCCACTTCTCTTCGAGCTTCTTGGCAAGCTCGGCCGCTTCCAAGACCGAGAGCTTCGACAGCTCGTCGACGATCGTATCCAGATTAGCCATGGGTCCTTACTCCTGGGATGAACGGTTGAGAAATCGACGGATGGTTCACGCGGCCTTGTCGCCCTTGGCGGCGTGGGCCGACAGCAGGCGTGCGAGCTGACCGGCCGGCGCCTGCAGCACGCCGGCGATCTTGGTCGCCGGCGCCATCAGCAGGCCAACGAGCTTGCCGCGCAGCTGGCCGAGCGACGGCATCGACGCCAGCGCCTTGATGCCGGCGACGTCGAGCTGGCGTTCGCCGAGCGCGCCGGCGACCAGCGTCAGCTTGTCGTTTTTGTTGGCATAGGCGACGGCGACGCGGGCCGCGGCCACCGGATCGTGCGAGAACGCGAGCGCGGTCGGCCCCTTGAACAGCGCTTTCAGCGGTTCGAACTTGGTGCCGGTGACGGCGCGCTGCGCGAAGGTGTTCTTGGTCACCCGGAAGTTGGCGCCGGCGGCGCGCATCTGGCGCCGCAGATCGGTCACTTCCTCGACCGTCATGCCGGTCTGGTGCGTGACCACCACGACGGCCGTATCGGCAAGCGCGGTATGCAGCGAGTCGATCAGCTGCTTCTTCTTGGTCCGGTCCACGAGAACGTCTCCGACCTTTGACCCGCCAAAGCCATCGGCCCCGACGGATCGGTTGCACAAAGGCGCGCGACCCCGCGAGGGATCCTTCACGCCCGGTTGGACCTGTCCCAGAAGTGCAGCCGGCGGCTGCGCCGCGGCCGTTACTCCCGTCTCATGCCGGCGAGCTCGCTAGAGCCCCTTAAGCCCGAAGGCACCCGCAATCTCGGACAGGAAAGAGCGGCTTTCGGCCGCTCCCGCCGGGGCAATGCCCCGGCAAATCCTTACAGCCCGACCTTTTACCCGGTCAGGCCCGAAATCTCCAGCTTCACGCCAGGACCCATGGTCGAGCTCAAGCTCACCTTCTTGATGAAGGCGCCCTTGACGCCCTGCGGCTTGGCGCGGTTCACGGCGGTCACGAACGCCTTGAGGTTGTCGAGCAGCGCCTCTTCGGAGAAGCTCGCCTTGCCGACGCCGGCCTGGATCAGGCTCGCCTTGGCGGTGTTGAACTCGACCTGGCCGCCCTTCACCGCCTTCACCGCCTCGGCGACGTTGGCGCTCACCGTGCCAACCTTTGGATTGGGCATCAGGCCGCGCGGGCCGAGCACCTTACCCAACCGGCCCACCAGACCCATCATGTCGGGCGTGGCAATGCAGCGGTCGAAATCGATCTTGCCGGCCTGGATCTGCTCGGCGAGATCCTCGGCGCCGACGATGTCGGCACCCGCGGCCTTCGCCGCCGCGGCCTTGTCGCCCTTGGCGAAGACGGCGACGCGCAGGCTCTTGCCGGTGCCGTGCGGCAGCACCACGGTGCCGCGCACGTTCTGCTCGGCCTTGCGCGGGTCGATGTTGAGATTCATCGCCACCTCGACGGTCTCGTCGAACTTGGCGCTGGCGCGGGACTTGACCAGTTTCACCGCCTCGGCCGGCCCGTACACCGCGGCGCGATCGATGCCTTCGTGGGCCTTTTTCAGGCGCTTGCCCATATGCGATGCGCGAGCCATGGCTTACTCCACCACCTCGAGTCCCATGGACCGCGCCGAGCCGACCAGCATGCTGCAGGCGCCCTCGATGTCCTTGGCATTCATGTCCTTCATCTTCTTTTCCGCGATCTCGCGGATCTGCTTCATCGTCACCTTGCCGACGTGCCCCTTGCCGGTCGTGCCCGAGCCCTTCTCGATCCCCGCGGCCTTGAGCAGGAAATACGAGTTCGGCGGCGACTTCATGACGAAGGTGAAGCTGCGGTCCTGGTACGCGGTAATGATCACCGGCACCGGCATGCCGGGCTCGAGATTCTGGGTCTGGGCGTTGAACGCCTTGCAGAACTCCATGATGTTGAGGCCGCGCTGGCCCAGGGCCGGGCCGATCGGCGGCGACGGGTTCGCCTTGCCCGCCGGCACCTGCAGCTTGATGAATCCGACCACCTTCTTCGCCATGCGCGTCTCTTTTCGATCCGGTTAGATCTTCTCGACCTGGGAATATTCGAGCTCGACGGGCGTGGCGCGGCCGAAGATCGATACCGCCACCTTGAGCCTCGCCTTCTCCTCGTCGACCTCCTCGACCAGGCCGTTGAACGACGTGAACGGGCCGTCGCAGACCCGAACCTGCTCGCCGACCTCGTAGGTGATCGACGGCTTCGGACGCTCGATGCCTTCCTGCACCTGCTTCATGATGCGGGTGGCTTCGGTCTCTGTGATCGGCACCGGGCGGCCCTTGCCGCCGAGGAAGCCGGTGACTTTGGGCGTGTTCTTGACGAGGTGCCAAGTGTCGTCGGTCAGGTCCACCTTCACCAGCACGTAGCCCGGAAAGAACTTGCGTTCGGCGCTGACCTTGGCGCCCCGCTTGACCTCGACCACTTCCTCGGTCGGCACCAGGACCTCTTCGAACTTGTCGCCGAGGCCCTTCTGCTTCGCCTGCTCCTTGATCGATTCCGCGACCTTCTTCTCGAAGCCGGAATAGACGTGAATCACGTACCAGCGCGACGTCATGTCCTCAACTCCCGAGGCCGAGGACGACGCGCACGCCCATCGCGATGATCTGGTCGACGATGAAGAAGAACAGCGCCGCCGCGATCACCATGGCGAAAACCATCGCGGTCGTGACGCCGGTCTCCTTGCGCGACGGCCAGGTGACGCGGCTCACTTCCTGGCGGACCTGCCGCAGAAACTCGAGCGGGGTGATGCTTGCCATTATAAATGCCGTTGGAAGGTGCCTTATATAACGTCGGGTCCGACGTATTGCCAGCCTTATCGCCCGGATTTCAGCGGCTGGCAGGAGCGGAGGGGCTCGAACCCCCAACCCCCGGTTTTGGAGACCGGTGCTCTACCAATTGAGCTACGCTCCTAGTCCCGCGCCGCCGCGGTTTTCCCGACGCCTATATCCTATCACCCTACTTGATGATTTTGGCGACGACGCCGGCGCCGACGGTGTGGCCGCCCTCGCGGATGGCGAAGCGCAGGCCCTCGTCCATGGCGATGGGGGCGATGAGCTCGACCTCCATCCGGATGTTGTCCCCCGGCATCACCATCTCGGTGCCTTC
>JAGWON010000004.1 GCA_028871055.1 Alphaproteobacteria bacterium | reverse complement strand
GCTGATCGGAATGAGCGAATGATGCCGCCCGAATTCGCCGGCCTGCTGCGCGAAGTTTCGGTGCTGGCGTTGCCGGCGATCTTCGCCATCACCCTGCACGAGGCGGCGCACGGCTATGTCGCGCTGCGCTGCGGCGACGACACCGCGCTACGTATGGGCCGTGTCACCTTCAATCCGCTGCGCCACATCGACCTGCTCGGCACCGTCATCATGCCGCTGCTGCTGTTCTTCGCGACGGGGTTTCTCTTCGGCTATGCCAAGCCAGTGCCGGTCAATTTCAGCCGGCTCAACCACCCGCGCCGTGATATGGTGTGGGTCGCGCTCGCTGGGCCGGCGGTTAACGTTCTGCTGCTGATCGTCTCCGCGCTGCTCTTTTACGTGGTGCCTTACCTGCCGCGAATATTCCAGCAGTGGTTCTTCGAGAACCTGCAATATTCCGTTGCCTTCAATTTCATTCTCGCGGCGTTCAACATGATTCCCCTGCCGCCGCTCGACGGCGGCCGCGTCGCCGTCGGGATCCTGCCGGACGCACTCGCCTTTCCATTGGCGCGGATGGAGCGCTATGGCTTGCTGATCCTGATCAGTGTGCTCATCTTGGTGCCGTTGATCGGCGCGCATTACCAGGAGGACTGGAATCTCTTCGGCCATGTCGTCAACGGCCCCGTCAATTGGATTCTCAGCGCGATCAGCAAGCTCACGGGTGTCGGATGAGCGACGTCGAACCCTTCGAAATGGCGAAGCCCGAGCCGACGCCCGGCGCCGATCTGGTCGTCGACCTCGAGGGCTATCAGGGACCGATCGACCTGCTGCTCAATCTCGCGCGCGAGCAGAAGGTCGATCTGCTGCAGATCTCGATCCTCAAGCTCGCCGATCAGTACCTCGCCTTCGTCGCCGCCGCGCGCCGCCTCCGGCTCGAGATCGCCGCCGACTACCTGGTGATGGCGGCGTGGCTCGCCTATCTCAAGTCGCGACTGCTGCTGCCGCAGCCACCGGAGGCGGGCGAGCCGAGCGGCGACGAGCTCGCTGCCGCTCTCGCGCACCGGCTCAAGCGGCTCGAGGCGATGCAGCAGGCGGCGACGCGGCTGTTCGCCCGGCCGCTGCTGGGCCGCGACGTCTTCATGCGCGGCGCGCCCGAAGGCCTGCCGCGCAGCCTCGTGCCGGTATGGGGCGACACGCTCTACGATCTACTCAAGTCCTATGGCGACCAGAAGCTGCGCCAGGAGGTCAACGTCCTCCACATCGCGCCGACCGAGCTTTATTCGATGGACGAGGCGCTTGAGCGCATGGCGCGCTTTCTCGGCCACATGCCAGAGTGGCGAACGCTGATGAGCTTCCTGCCGCCGGACCTCGGCGACGGGCTGGTGCGCCGCTCGGCCATCGCCTCGACCTTCGCCGCGAGCCTGGAGCTAGCGCGCACCGGCAAGGTGGTGCTCCGCCAGGATTCCGCGTTCGGCCCGATCTATCTCCGCAGTCCGTCGTCCGAGGCCTAGATGACCACCGATCCGATCGATCCCCGCGCCGACCATTTGCGGCTGCTCGAGGCGCTCCTGTTCGCCTCGCAAACCCCCGTCGACGAGGCTGCGATCAGGGCGCGCCTGCCCGAGGACGCGGACGTTCCCGCGCTTGTCGCCGAGCTCGAGGCGCATTACCGCAATCGCGGCGTCAACATCGTCAAGGCGGCGGGCGGCTGGACCGTGCGCACCGCGCCCGATCTCGGCCCGCGCCTCAAGCTCACGCAGAAGGTGTCGCGCAAGCTATCGCGCGCGGCGATGGAGACGCTCGCCATCGTCGCCTATCACCAGCCGGTGACACGCGCCGAGATCGAGGACATTCGCGGCGTCGTGGTGTCGTCGGGCACGCTCGACCTGCTGATGGAGATCGGGTGGATCGCGCCGAAGGGCCGCCGCCAGACCGTCGGCCGGCCGGTGACTTGGGGCACGACCGACGCCTTCCTGCTGCATTTCGGCCTTGCCGCCGCGGGCGATCTGCCCGGCATCGAGGAGTTGCGCGCCGCCGGCCTGATCGGCCCGCGGCCCGAGGCAGTGTTGAGCGAGACCGGAAAGCTCGCCGAGTTGCCGCTGGAGCGCGCCGCGGACGAAGCGGCCGACGACGCGGCGGCGGAGGCCGAAGCGGAAGCCGCGGCCGAAGAACTCGGTCGGAGCGCCCAGGACTGACATGTTCGATTTCGCTTGGTCCGAGCTCGCGCTCATCGCTGTCGTCGCTTTGGTCGTCATTGGCCCCAAGGACCTGCCGCGGGTGATGAAGAACGTCGCCTTCTGGGTGCGCAAGGCGCGCTCGATCGCGCGCGAATTCCAGGGCAGCATCGAGGAGATGGTGCGCGAGGCCGAGCTCGACGACGTGAAGCGCGACATCGATCAGGCCACCCGCTTCAACTTCGACGAGGAGATGTCGAAGACCATCGATCCGTCGGGTGAACTCAAGCGCTCGCTGTCGGCGCCCGAGCTGACCAATCCGCTCGCCGACCAGCCCAAGCCGGAAGCGAAGCCAGCCGGCCCCGAGACCGCGCCCGAAGCCGAGCCCGCTCCGCCGGGCCAGGATCTGGCCGAGGCCGGCCTCGCCGTGCTGCCGCCCGACCGTCCGGACGAGGCGAAGTCCGAAGCGACGGTGCCTGACGCGCCGAAGCCGTCATGACCACCGAACCCACGGACGACGAGCTCGAATCCGGCAAGATGCCGCTGCTCGATCACCTGATCGAGCTCAGGAAGCGGCTGCTCTATTCGATCCTCGCGTTCCTCATCTTGCTGGTGCCCTGCTGGTATTTCTCGCGCGAGATCTACGATTTCCTCGCGCGGCCGTTGGCAAACGCGCTTGCCGGGCAGACCGGCCGCCATTTCATCTATACTGACCTGACCGAGGCGTTCTTCACCAATCTGCGCGTTGCGTTCTGGTCGGCGTTCTGCCTCGCCTTTCCCTTCATGGCGACGCAACTCTGGCTGTTCGTCGCGCCTGGCCTCTACAAGAACGAGCGCCGCGCCTTCCTGCCGTATCTGGTCGCGTCGCCGGTGCTGTTCGTGATGGGTGGTTCGCTGGTGTATTTCGTTATTTTCCCGGTGGCGTGGCGCTTCTTCCTCAGCTTTGAACAACCCGGCGGTCACGGCATCCTGCCGGTCGAGGTCGAGCCCCGGGTCAGCGAATATCTGACGCTGGTGATGCGGCTGATGCTCGCCTTTGGTCTTGCCTTTCAGCTGCCGGTGCTGCTGACCCTGATGGCGCGCGTCGGCCTAGTTACGGCGGCGGGTCTCGCGTCGAAGCGGCGCTACGCCATCGTGCTGGTGTTCGTGGCCGCCGCGATCCTGACGCCGCCCGACATTTTCAGCCAGGTGTCGCTGGCGCTGCCGCTGATCGCACTGTTCGAGATATCGATCGTCGCCTGCCGCATGGTCGAGAAGAAGCGCGCCGAGCGCGAGGCCCGGGAAGAGGCCGAGCTCGGCTTGAAGCCGAAGCCGACCGGCAAGACCTGAGGAGGGGAGGAATGACGCTGGAGCTCTATCACGCGCCGCAATCGACCTGCAGCCAGAAGGTGCGCATCGCACTCGCCGAGAAGCATCTCGAATGGGTCGACCGTCGCGTCAATCTCGCCAAGAACGAGCAGCTGCGGCCGGAGTACCTGAAGCTCAATCCCAACGGCGTGGTGCCGACGCTCGTGCACGACGGCAACATCGTCATCGATTCAAGCGTCATCCTCGAATATCTCGACGAGGTGTTTCCGACGCCGCGCTTGTCACCGACCGATCCGGTGCGCCGCGCGCAGATGCGCGCCTGGATGCGCTTCCTCGAGGAGGTGCCGACGGCGGCGATCCGCGTGCCGAGCTTCCACCTGGCGCTCGCCACGCGCTTCAATGCGCTCGACGAGGGCAAGTTCCGCAAGACCGAGGCCGACGTGCGGCCGCTGCGCAAGAACTTCTACCGCCGCATGGGCCCCAAGGGCTTCAGCGACGAGGATGTCGCCGCCTCGCTCGACGAATTGCAGCGCACCGTCGATCGCATGGAGGCGGCGCTGGACAAGGGACCGTGGCTGCTGGGTGCGGATTATACCCTCGCCGACATCATCGTCACGCCAAGCATCGACCGCACGAACGATCTCGGCCTGTCGGCGATCTGGTCGAAGCGGCCGCGCGTGACCGCGTGGTATGCGCGCATGCAAGCGCGTCCAGCCTTTAAGCAGGCCTACATGCCCGGCAGCCGGCTGTCCGAGTTCATGACCCTGAAACCGCTGCACGTCGCCGTGCCGGCCTGAATCCGCGCCATGCTCGACATCCGCTGGATCCGCGAGAATCCCGAGGCCTTCGACAGGGGGCTGGCGCGGCGCGGACTGGCGCCACTGTCGGCGCAGATTCTCCGCCTCGACAAGCAATGGCGCGAGGCGCAGACCGCGGCGGAGCAAAACCAGGCGGCGCGCGGCAAGCTCGGCCAGGCGATGGCCGCAACCAAGGCGAAAGGCGGCGACGCGGCCGCTTCGCTGATGCGCCAAATGTCCGAGAGCAAGGAGAAGCAGGCGTTTCTCGAAGCGGAGGCGGCGCGCCTGCGCGAGGCGGTCGATGCCGCGCTCGCGCCGCTGCCGAACATTCCGGCCGACGACGTGCCCGACGGCAAGGACGCGGCCGATAACAAGCTCGTGCGCGAGGTCGGCGCGCAGCCAAAATTCAATTTCAAGCCCAAGGACCACGCCGCGCTTGGCGAAGCGCTCGGCCAGATGGATTTCGCGCGCGCGGCAAAGATCTCGGGCGCGCGCTTCGGCGTGCTGTCGGGTATGCTGGCGCGGCTCGAGCGCGCTCTCGGCCAGTTCATGCTCGATCTGCACACGCGTGAGTTCGGCTACACCGAGATCGCGCCGCCGCTGCTGGTGCGCGACGCGGCGGTGTTCGGCACCGGCCAGCTGCCAAAATTCGCCGACGATCTGTTCCGCACCACCGCCGGATTGTGGCTCATCTCGACCGCCGAGGTGCCGCTGACCAATCTGGTGCGCGAGGAAATTCTCGACGAGGAGAAGCTGCCGCTGCGCTTCACGGCGCTGACGCCGTGCTTCCGCTCCGAGGCGGGCGCCGCCGGCAAAGACACGCGCGGCATGATCCGCCAGCACCAATTCGACAAGGTCGAGCTGGTGTCGATCGCCCATCCCGACGCCTCCGCCGACGAGCACGAGCGCATGACGCATTGCGCCGAGGAGGTGCTGAATCGTCTCGGCCTGGCCTATCGGGTCGTGCTGCTGTGCACCGGCGACATAGGCGCTGCCGCGCGCAAGACCTACGACATCGAGGTCTGGCTGCCGAGCGAGGCGGCGTATCGCGAGATCTCGTCGTGCTCGAACTGCGGCGACTACCAGGCGCGGCGGATGGACGCGCGCTTCAAGCCCAAAGGCGGGAAGGGGACGCGCTTCGTCCACACCCTCAATGGCTCCGGCCTCGCGGTCGGCCGCACGCTGATCGCCGTGATGGAAAATTATCAGCGCGCGGACGGCTCGATCGCGGTTCCCGAAGCGTTAAGACCCTATATGGCCGGAACCGAGGTCATCGCCGGTGGCGTTTAATTTTCCGATCGACCTGCGCCGCGCCCGTATCCTGGTCTCCAATGACGATGGCATCGAGGCGCCCGGCCTCAAGCTGCTGGTCAAGCTCGCGCGCTCGTTCTCCGACGACGTCTGGGTCTGTGCACCCGAGACCGAGCAGAGCGGCGCGAGCCATTCGCTGACCATTGCTCGCCCGCTGCGCATCCGCAAGCTCGGCGCCAAACGCTATGCGGTTGACGGCACGCCGACCGATTGCGTGCTGCTCGCGGTCAACGGCTTCATGCGCGAGCGCAAGCCCGACTTGATGTTCTCGGGCATCAACGCCGGCGGCAACATGGGCGAGGATGTGATCTATTCCGGCACCGTCGCTGCCGCGCTCGAGGCGACGCTGCTCGGCGTGCCGGCGATCGCCTTGAGCCAGTATTCGGCGAGTAGCCAGGAATACGCTTGGGCGACCGCGGCGCATTATCTGCCGCGGGTGGTATGTCGCTTGGTCGCGCAAGGCTGGCCGCGCAACACTCTGATCAACGTGAATTTCCCCGACGTGCCACCGCGCAAGGTCAAAGGCATCAGCGTCACCGCGCAGGGCCGGCGCAAGATCGGCGACAATCTGGTCGAGCGCCTGGATCCGCGCGGCCGGCCTTATTACTGGATCGGTCCGATGCGCGACGAGCAGCGCACCCGCCGCGGCAGCGACGTCAAGGCGGTGGTGAATGGTCATGTCTCGGTGACGCCGGTGTTCTTCGACCTCACCAGCCGCCGCGTATTGACGCGCCTGCGCAAGGCGCTCCGGTGACGGCCGCCGCGGACAAGGCCGAGGTCGCGCGGCTGATCATGGAGCTGCACGGCGAAGGCATCTCGGACCAGCGTGTGCTCAACGCCATCGAGCGCACGCCGCGCGAGCTGTTTGTGCCGCCGACCTTTCGCGAGAGCGCCTATGCCAACGTCGCGCTGCCGATCGGTCATGGCCAGACCATCAGCCAACCCTATGTCGTCGCGCTGATGACCCAGGCGCTCGAGGTCGGCGATCGCCACAAAGTGCTCGAGATCGGCACCGGCTCTGGTTATCAGGCGACGGTGCTGGCGCGGCTCTGCCGGCGCGTGCTGACCATCGAGCGCCACCGTGCGCTGCTCAAGGAGGCCGAGGTGCGCTTCGCCAAGCTACGGCTGCACAACGTGGTGACGCGCTTCGGCGACGGCACCAAGGGCTGGCCCGAGCACGAGACCTTCGACCGCATCATGGTGACGGCCGCGGCGTCGGAGATTCCGCGCAACCTGCTCGAGCATCTGACCGAGGGGGGCGTCCTCGTCGCGCCCGTCGGCCCGGCGCGGCGCGACCAGACGCTGCTGCGCGTGCGGCGCAAGAATGGCGACCTGGTGGTCGAGGATCTCGGCGGCGTGCGATTCGTGCCGCTCGTCGCCGGCCTGCCACGCTCGCGCGAGGGCCTGTCGCGGCCGCCTCGCGCGTCATAAACTGGCCGCATGGTCCTGCGCGATCGGCGATGCTGCGTCTCGATGCTCGCGCTCGCCTTGGCGGCGGCACTCGCCGGTTGCCAGAACGTGCGCGTCAAGCTCGGCGAGCCGCCATCGGCGTCAGCGGGTGGCCCCGCCGCTGCGCCGGCGCCGCAGCCGTCATTTCCGAATCCCGGCAATATTCCGGGCGGCCAGGTTTCGGTGCGGCGCAGCGAGACGATCTATCAAGTGTCGCAGCGCACGGGGGCGCCGGTGCGCGATCTGATCGACGCCAACCATCTGCGGCCGCCCTATCGCCTCGCCGCGGGCACCAACTTGGTCGTGCCGCGCACGCCCACCCACGTCGTGCAGCGTGGCGAGACGCTCTATAGCATCGCCGAAGCCGAGGGCGTCGAACTCTATTCGCTGGCGCGGATGAACGAGCTGACGCCGCCTTTTGCCGTGACCCAAGGCGAAGTCTTGAAGTTGCCGCCAACGGTTGCGCGGCCGCTGGCATCGGCTAGGCCGCTTCCGGCGCCGCCGCCGGGCAAGCCCGACATCCAGACGACGCGGCTCGCGCCGGTCGGTACGTCGTCAGGCGCGCCGCCCGGCCCGCCAGCGGAAGAGCCCGAGGTCGCGAGTTTGCCGCCGCCGGCGCAGACGCCGGCCGCGCCCGCGACGGAGGCGCCGCAAGCCGCGCTGCCGGTGCCGCCGCCGCGCGCCGGCCGTTTCCTATGGCCGGTCAGGGGCCGCGTCGTCGGCCGCTTCGGCACTGCGGCCTCGGGCACGCACAACGACGGAATCAACATCGCCGCGCCCAAGGGCACGCCGGTGCGCGCCGCGGATGCCGGCGTCGTGGCCTATGCCGGCAACGAGCTGCGCGGCTACGGCAACCTGGTGCTGATCAAGCACGCCGGCGGCTGGATGACCGCCTACGCGCACAACGAGACCATCCTGGTCAGGCGCGGCGAGGTGGTGAAGCGCGGCCAGGAAATCGCGAAAGTTGGAGCAACCGGCATCGTCAGCGAGCCGCAGCTCCACTTCGAGATCCGAAAGGGCACGCGCGTGCTCGATCCGAGCCAATACCTCCCCGGCAGCCAGGCGAGCGCCGGCCGCTAGCGATTTTGCGATTTTCTGATGGCTGGACGGTGCAAGCGCGTCATCGCGATGCGCTATCACAAGCTCGCGGAAAGTTTCCTCGGAATGCTTCATCTCGCGGCCTCCAGACGTTGGTACGAATTTGTCCCCACGGGCTGGTCTCAACTTGGCCGTAGGCGTATAGTCGCTCGCCACCGATCACGAAATCCAACGCGATTGGTCTCAATGATCCCTATCACCATCCGCCAACTGCGGTACTTCTCGGCTGTTTACGAGGAAGCAAGCTTCACCAAGGCGGCCGAACGGGAGCACTGCTCCCAGCCAGCGCTCAGCGCTCAAATACGCAGTCTCGAAAAAACGCTGGACCGACCGCTCTTTGAACGTTCAGTCAATGGCGTCGTTCCGACTGCCGCAGGGCGGCGCTTTTATCGGCATTCGGTGGCGATTCTCCGCTCCGTCAATTCGGCCCAGGTCGAAATGAACGAGTTGAGCGAACAGATGTCGGGGCTGGTACGGATCGGGCTGATCCCGTCTGTGGTCCGCGGTTTGCTGTCATCCGTTCTCCCTCAGTTCGTCGATACCTATCCGATGGTCGATATTCGCGTACTTCAAGGATTCAGCGACACGCTAGCTGAATCGGTCCTCGCTCAAGCTATCGATTTTGCGGTGGTGCTCAAACCGCCGACGCACGAGGGCATCGAGATCACCAAGCTCTCGAAGGGCAGCATGGTCTTGATCAGCAATCCCGCCCTCGGTTTTGTCCGCGGTGCGCCTTTGAAGCTTCAGGAACTGCCGCAACTCGATCTGGTTGTCCCTTCGCCCAACCACACTCTGCGGCGAAACATCGAGCGGCGCATTTGGAGCAAGGAGATTCGAGCCGGCCGTATACTGGAAATGGACACGGTTTACGGCATGATCGACTTCGTCAGTCATGCGAACTGGGCGACCATACTGCCGCTGGTGGCGGTGGCGCATGACACGGAGTCAGAACGGCTCTGCATCAACCCGATCGTCGAGCCGTACCTGGAGGCAGACCTCTACCTCATCAACTTGGCGCAACATGCGCTCTCGACCATTTCGCGATTGTTCGTCGAGGTGCTCGGCCGTGAAGCGGAGACCTGCGAAAAAAAGTCCTGGCCCGCTGACAACATCTGTCAAAATCTCCCGCAATGGAGCGATGTTCGTCGTCGCTGACAGCCCTTTTAGGCTGGATCGACGGTGAGACGAGACATGGCGGCGGAAGGGCTCGGAACGATTCGCACATCAGTCGGTCCGCGGCTCATGTCTGCAAGTCGTCACCGTACTCGCAGTCGCCCCATATTGCTCCGGGTTCGCGCCCCAATATCGGCGCGGCTCCGGACTGCAATGTCCGGTTGCGCAAAAACCACCTTGCCATCCATCCTGCATTCAACGATGGGCGTGCTTGGGACCACCATAAGCACATGGGCACGACTTTGAGCTGAGATCGACGACCCGGCCGACCTTGCTCGCGCGGATCGATATCCGGAGGACGGGCTGGCGGGTCACTTTGGCCGACCCGCATTTGGGACATTGCGGCATGTCCCTCTGCCCGCGAACAAGGGCCTCGAACGACTCTTCACACGCCGCACAAGTGAAATCAAACACGCGCAAAATCATTTCCCCTTTCGCTCCAGCTCGGTCGGTGGAGGGTTTCTCTGCCGGTCAGCATTCTATGGTGGTGATTTCTTTTATCGGCCACTTCGAGAGGATTTCTACCCCTGTCTTGGTAACGTGGATCACCTCTTCCAACCTTACGCCTTGGCCCGCGCCGTCGCCTTCCTGCGTCTCGATCGCGAAACACATGTCCTCTTCGATGACCATGGGATGCTCAAGCGAGCAGCCGCGCCATACCAGCGGCGGCTCGTAAAGCGTGAGGCCGATACCGTGGGCCCAATTGTTGCCGGCCGTCTGATCCTCCGACACCACCCCGATATCACCCCACACATCGGGTCCAGCCGGCCACCGTTCGGCGATTTCCTTGGTGGTGATGCCGGGCTTTATGACGCTGATGGCGCCATAAAGCCAATCATAGGCACGTTTGTAGGCGTCCTTCGTCGCTTTGGACGGCTCACCGAGGCTGAACGTGCGGTAGTAGCAGGTCTTATATCCGTTCCACGAGGTGTTATAGACGTCCATGTAAATGACGTCGCCGGTTGCGAGGCGGCGACCCGTGGAATGACGGAGGTTGGGCCATGTGTAGGGACCGGACGTGCAGAATACGCCGGAATGGACTTCGCCGCCATTGGCGTAGCACGCCTTGAACGCCTCACCCAGAATTTCATGTTCGCTCACGCCGGGACGCACGGTGCGCGCTAAGGCGTCGAACATTGCGTCGCCGATGGTGCACGCATTGCGCAGGCATTCGACCTCTTCCTGCAGCTTGTTCTTGCGCGCCGCAAGCATGGCAACAAATCCTTCGCCGCTGGTCTTGACGCCTTTGGCCTCGAAAGCGGCGCTGATGTACGGGTCGGAGAAATCCAACGCCAGCACCTCGTTCTGCACACCGGCTCGCTTGAGCTCGGCGTAGATTTGATCGACGAAGCGCGCCACCGCCGCCTTGTGCGCGGAATCACCCATGCAGCGCGCGATCCAACCCATGCCCGTGATCGCGTATTTGACGTTTTCAGGCGGAAGCCAGGGGGAGCTGCGCTGCGTGTGGTAGCCGATGTCGCCCTGCTCGAAGATGATTGGATGGGCATCGCCCTTGAGGAGCAACGAATAACGCAGACCCGAGCTCGGTGTCGTCCACGGCGGTGTGTAAGTGCTCGTGACGTAGCGGGTGTTCCACTCGTTCAGCGAGAGCAGTCCGCCAAATTTGCGCTTTTTGAACAGTTCCGCCTTGGTCCGGTCGAGCCGTCCCTGACGCAGCTTGTCCATATTGACGCCCTCGATCCAGTCCATGGGCTGGAATGGATAGGACTTGCCGTATTTGTCTGTCATGAGCACCCCTTCTCGGTTTTCGACCACAGTCAAGCGGTCGCCGGCGTCGATGCTCGGAACTCTAGCAAGCGGCGATTCGAAGAAAAAAATAGCTTCTTCTTATGGGAGCCATCGGAAAACTTTTCCGGATGGATGACCGCGTCTCGATCCTCGTCGGCAGAGGTTGGCCGTATTGGAGCGGCATTCGCCGCGCCTTAGATCCTTGGTCACCGCAGGGACGCGCGCGTTCTCGATCCGGACGCGTAGCTGCCCGCGAGCCCGGCAAGCTTCAGGCGCTAACGCGTTTCGAGTTTCTTGCCGAGCCGCCCCGCCAAGTCCTGGATGTATTGCCACGCCACGCGGCCCGAGCGCGCGCCACGGGTGATCGCCCATTCCGACGATTCCGCCTTGAGCTTGTCCGCCGGATAGTCGAGGCAGTAGCGCGCGGCATAGCCGCGGATCATCGCCTGATAGGTCTCCTGGTCGCAGGCGTGGAAGCCGAGCCACAAGCCAAAGCGGTCCGAGAGCGAGACCTTCTCCTCCACCGCTTCGCCGGGCATCAGCGCGGTCGAGCGTTCGTTCTCGATCATGTCGCGCGACAAGAGATGGCGGCGGTTCGACGTGGCGTAGAGCACGACGTTGTCTGGCCGCCCCTCGATGCCGCCTTCGAGCACCGCCTTGAGCGACTTGTAGCTGGTGTCCTGCGCGTCGAACGACAGATCGTCGCAGAACAGCACGCAGCGCCGCTTCGTCAACCGAAGTCGCGCCAGGAGCGCGGGCAGGGAGGGAATGTCCTCGCGATGGATCTCGACCAGCACCAGCGAGCGCGACTGATCGCGGTTGATGGCGGCGTGGACGGCCTTGACCAGCGACGACTTGCCCATGCCGCGCGCGCCCCACAGCAGCACGTTGTTGGCGGGCAGTCCCTTGGCAAAGCGCCGCGTGTTGTCGAGCAGGATGTCGCGCACCCGCTCGATGCCCTGCAGCAGCTCGATGTCGACGCGGTTCACCGTCTTCACCGGCTCGAGCCAAGACCCCTCGGCGTGCCAGATGAAGGCGTCGGCGGCGTCGAGATCGGTCGCCGGATGGGCCTTGGGCGCGAGCCGCTCGAGGGAGTCAGCGATGCGCTGAAGCAACTTGTCGGGGTTCTTGTCGTCGCTCATCGCAGGGTGATAAGCCGTTGGACGGGAGACGAAATTTCGCCGCGACCCTAGGCGCGCGGGGTCGTGCCGTCAACAGCGCCCTCGCCTTGCGCTTTGCGGTCAAGTCCATTACCAATGCGCTCCACATCGCGCGGGAGTCCGATATGTTCTTGATTTCTCCGGCCTATGCGCAGGCCTTAGGGGGCAGCAGCACCAGCACCATCATGCAGATGGCGCCGCTCGCGCTCATCTTCGTCGTCTTCTATTTCTTCCTGATCCGGCCGCAGCAGAAGAAGGCGAAAGAGACCAAGGCCATGCTCGAGGCGATCCGGCGCGGCGACCGCGTCGTCACCGGCGGCGGCATCATCGGCACGGTGGCCAAGGTCGTGAACAACGACGAGGTGCTCGTCGACATCGCCGAGAACACTCGCGTCCGCGTGATGCGCACGACGATCGTCAGCGTGCTGGCGAAGCCGGCGCCGGCCGACGCCAAGGCGTCAGGCAAGGACGAGGACGACGACGAGAACGACGGCGGCGACGACGAAGCCAAGGACAAAACGAAGGACAGCGCCAAAGCCGGCAGCTAGCGCATGCTGTATTTCCCGACGTGGAAGGTTGCCCTCATACTGGCGGTTTGCGCGCTGGGGGTGATCTTCACGCTGCCCAATGCGTTCTCGCCGCAGACCGTGGACTCCTGGCCGGGCCTGCTGCCAAAGCATCAGGTGAGCCTCGGCCTCGACCTGCGCGGCGGCTCTTATCTGCTGCTCGAGGTCGACACCGCCTCGGTCGAGCGCGATCGCCTCAATAGCCTCGTCGACGAGTTGCGCACCGCGCTGATCGCCCGCCGCATCGGCTATACCAATCTCGGTGTTGCCGGCGATCACGCCCAACTCAAGCTGCTCGATGCGTCGAAGTACGACGACCTGCACGATGCCATCCTCAAGATCGATCCCGATCTGGCGATCGCCAGCCAGTCCGACGGCACCGTCACCGTGAAGCCGACGGCCGAGGCGGTGCAGGCGCGTCAGCGCTCGGCCGTCGAGCAGTCGATCGAAATCGTGCGGCGCCGCATCGACGAGACCGGCACGCGCGAGGCGACGATCCAGCGCGAGGGCGACAAGCGCATCCTGGTCGAGCTCCCCGGCATCAGCAATCCCGAGCACGTCAAGGCGCTGCTCGGCAAGACCGCGCGACTGACGTTCCAGATGGTCGACACCAAAGCCTCGACCGAGGACGCGCGCGCCGGCCACGCTCCGCCCGGCGACGAGCTGTTGCCGGCCGCGGAGAATCGCCCCGGCCTGCCGAGCGCCTACGTTGTGCGACGCCGCATCCTGGTGTCGGGCGACATGCTCACCGACGCGCAGCCGACCTTCCAGGAAAACGAGCCGGTGGTCTCGTTCAAGTTCGATTCCGTCGGCGCGCGCCGCTTCGCGGAGGCGACCAAGGACAACGTCGGCAAGCCCTTCGCCATCGTGCTCGACAACAAGGTGATCAGCGCGCCGGTCATCCGCGAGCCGATTCTGGGCGGACAGGGCGTGATCTCGGGCAGTTTCACCGTGCAGTCGGCGAACGACCTGGCGCTGCTGCTGCGCGCTGGCGCGCTGCCGGCGCCGCTGACGGTGATCGAAGAGCGCAGCATCGGTCCCGACCTCGGCGCGGACTCGATCCGCGAGGGCACCACCGCCAGCATCGTCGGCGTGGCGCTGGTCGTCGTCTTCATGGTGGTGTTCTACGGCCTGTTCGGGCTCTTCGCTGACATCGCGCTGTTCTTCAACCTCTGCATCATGATGGCGAGCCTGACGCTGCTGGGCGCGACGCTGACCCTGCCCGGCATCGCCGGCATCGCGCTGACCATGGGCATGGCCGTCGACGCCAACGTGCTGATCTACGAGCGCATCCGCGAGGAAGTACGCGGTGGCCGCTCGCTGATCTCGTCTCTCCAGGCCGGATTCGAGCGCGCCTTTGGCACCATCCTTGACAGCCATGTCACGACGCTGGTCGCCGGCGCGCTGATGTTCTGGCTCGGCTCCGGCCCGGTGAAGGGCTTCGCCGTGACCTTGAGCCTCGGCGTCCTGACGTCGTTGTTCTCTGCTATTCTGGTGACGCGGCTGCTGATCGTCACCTGGCTGCGCCGCTTCAAGCCCAAGGCGATCCCGATCTGACGCCATGCCGCTGCAACCAAGATTGAATCGCGATGGCGTCACCCCCGCGCAAGCGGGGGTCCATGGCGGCCGGCGCAGCGCCTGCCCCCGGATTCCCGCTTGCGCGGGAATGACGGATCGAACGGAGCGTTGACCATGTTCCGCCCGCTTATCGTCATCCGGCACATCCCCAACATCGACTTCATGGGGCTGCGCAAGGTTGGTTTCGCGCTGTCGGCGCTGATGACGATCGGCTCAATCGTGCTGTTCGCGGTCAACGGCCTCAACTACGGCATCGACTTCTCTGGCGGCATCGTCATCGAGGCGCGTACGCCGCAGCCGGCCGATCTGGCGGCAATGCGCGGCAAGCTCGATACGCTCGGCATCGGCCAGGTCGCGCTTCAGGGCTTCGGCGGCCCCAACGACGTGATGATCCGCGTCCAGCGCCAGCCAGGTGGCGATCAGGCGCAAGAGCAGGCGGTCACCAAGGTCAAGCAGGCACTCGGTCCAGGCATCGATTACCGCAGCACCAACGTGGTCGGGCCGACGATCGGCGCCGAGCTGATTCGCGCCGGAACCATCGCCACCATCCTCGCGTTGATTGCCATTGCGATCTACGTCTGGTTCCGCTTCGAGTGGCAGTTCGGCGTCGGCGCGATGCTATCGACGCTGCACGATACCATCACCACCGTCGGACTGTTCTCGCTGTTGCGGGTCGAGTTCAACCTAACGACGTTGGCGGCGATCCTGACCATCGCCGGCTACTCGATCAACGATACGGTCGTCATCTACGACCGCGTGCGCGAGACCATGCGGCGCTACAAGACGATGGATTTCGCGACGCTCATCAACAAGAGCCTCAACGAGACGCTATCGCGCACCATCCTCACCGTTAGCACGACGGCGCTGGCGGTGCTGTCGTTGTTCTTCTTCGGCGGCCAGGTGCTGCATGGCTTCTCGATCGCGATGCTGTGGGGCATCGTCGTCGGCACTTATTCGTCGCTCTTCATCGCCGCGCCGCTGCTCTACTACATCCGGCCCAAGGGCGTGCACGGCCGCGCCGCCGGCGAGACCGCGCCGGCGTCGTCGCCGCCGAACCCGGTAAGCAAGGCCAAGACCGGGGCGCCGTGACCGATGTCACGCCCCTGATCCCCGCCGGGCGCCAGGTCGTCGACAGCTACGGGCGCAATGGTTTCCATGTGAGCGGCGTCGCCTACGAAGGCGCGATCCTGGTCACGGCCGACGCGACCGTCGCCTGGAGCGCCGCATCGCTCGCCGAGATGACGCTCGAAAGCTTGAGCGCGCTGTTCGACCGCGGCATCGAGATCCTGCTCCTGGGGTGCGGCGCGCGCATGGCGCCGGTGCCCATCGAGCTGCGCGCTGCGCTCAAGGCCAAGGGCATGGTGGTCGATGCGATGGATACCGGCGCCGCCTGCCGCACCTACAACATTCTTCTCGCCGAGGAGCGCCGCGTCGCCGCCGCGCTATTGCCGACCGGCTGAAAAAGAACCGGGACCATATGGCCCCGGGTGTCAGCCGCGAGCTTATCGTCGACCTAGAACACGCCGTGACTGCCCGAAGCCATGCAGTAGAGCATGGGAATCGACAGCATGGTATTGACGCGTGAAAACAGGCCGGCGGTGCGCGCCGCCTTCTTCTTCTCGTCGTCGCTTACCTGTACCAGGCCGAGGTTCTTCTTCTGATTCGGCCAGATGACGAACCAGACGTTGAACCACATGATCGTGCCCAACCACATACCAAAGCCGATGGCGGTGACGTTGGCGCTATGGTCGCCGACGGCGAGCCAAATTGCGTTCGGCAGGTACCCGCTCATGCCCGCAAGGATGAGCCCGGTGACGATGGTCGACATCGCGGCCCAGCGGAACCAGAACAGGGCCTCGGGCAGGATAAATTTGCCGACGCCGGGTTTCAGCTCGTTCGGAATCTTGGGCATGGTTGGCGTCTGCACGAAGTTGAAATACCAGAGCAGACCGATCCACATGACGCCGCTGAGGATATGGAACCAGCGGAAGGCGAACACCCACCAGGCGTAAGTGACAATTTCATTCATGGTTGATCCCTCCGTCGATTCAGGCGATGACGTGAATCAGGATTACAACGACAACGGTGAGGACGAATCCCAGCAGCACCGTCTGACCGAGCGAATCGAGTGGGTTTTTCATGCGTTTTCCCCGCTTTGTGAATCGTTAGAATGAATCAAGCATAGCATCGATGGTCGATGGCAAAAAACCCTACAGTTTCTCCGGTCGCCGCACTGGTGCGTCAGCACGATAACGCCCGGTTCGTGACGGCGGTGTTCGCGCCCGAACATCGCCGCGAAGACCTGTTCGCGCTCTACGCGTTCAACTACGAGCTCGCGAAGGTGCGCGAAAACGTGCGCGAGCCGACGATGGGACGCATCCGGCTGCAATGGTGGCGTGATACGATCGCCGAGATTGCCGCCGGCCAGTCGCCGCGCCAGCACGAAGTGGCCGAACCGCTGGCGCGCACGATCCGCGCGCACCGCCTGTCGCGCGCCGCGCTCGAGCGCATGATCGGCGCCCGCGAACGGGATCTGCTGCCGGATCCGCCGGCGACGTTTGCCGAGCTCGAGGATTACGCCGACGCGACCGCCGGCACGCTCAACATGCTGGCGCTGCAGGCGCTCGATGTTCGCGACGGCAAGGGCGCGGCCGCGACCGCCGCGCGTCACGTCGGCATCGGCTATGCGCTGGCGGGCCTGCTGCGCGCGACCGGATTCCACGCGCGGTTTGGCCGCTCGTTCATTCCCGCCGAGCTCGACCCCGGACGCCACGCCCTGGGCTCCAGGGCGACCGACGCGCTGCGCGACGCGGCGGCAACCATCGCCAACGCCGCCCGCGTGCGTCTCGACAAGGCGCGCGTGCTGAGCGATGAGGCGCCGGAGACGGCGATGCCGGTGCTGCTGTCGGCGGTGCTGGCGCAGCGCTGGCTGGCGCAGATCGAGAACGCCGATTACGACCTGTTCGCGGCGCGCGTGACGCGGCCCGATCCGTGGCGCAGCGTGCGCCTTTTCTTCGCCGCGCGTCGCGGCCGCATCTAGGCGCTACGCGGGCGTCGCCGTGCAGTGGGGCACCGCGTCGCCTCGCCTGCGACGCGATCATCGCGTCGCGCGCCGGTCGTTACAGAAGCGGCCCGTCGTTCAACTCGTTCGCGGATCATTAACCAATCTTTAAACGAACGTGTCACCTGCGACAAATTTCCGCAGCGTCGCTCACCACGCGAAAGCGGCGCACCCAAGGTGCGCTGGCCTTTATACCTGCTCGTTAGGTTCCGATTAACCGAGCCCGCGTCTAATGCGCCGATGATTACACGATATTCGTCCGTCGCATCGACGTGCAGGCGACTGCTGGCGCGAGCCCGGGTTGCCGATCCGATCCGCGCTGCCGTACCGCTCGTTGTCGCCGCCGTCCTTCTGTTGGGAGCTATCGGCGTCGCACATGCGAACGTCGATCTCGTCTTCGGCGTCTACACGTCGGACAAGCCCGTGGCGATGGTCAATCAACTTCGTCCGACCCTCGATCTTCTCGAGACAGGCGCGAGCGCACGCCTCGGCGAACCGGTCAAGATTCAGCTCAGGATCTTTCGCGATTATCAACTTGGCGTAGCAAGTCTTGTCGCCGGCAAGATCGACATGGCGCGACTGGGGGCCGCCTCGTACGTGCAGGCGAAAAGTCGCGCGCCTGAGATCGAACTCCTTGCCGCGGAGAAGTTCGGGAATTCGCATTACTTCGAAGGCGTGATCTGCGTCAACGCGAAGAGTCCCATCCACAGCGTCGCCGATCTTGCCGGCAAGACTTTTGCCTTCGGCTCGAAAAGATCGACGATCGGCCGCTATCTCGCCCAATTGTATTTGGCGCAACATGGCATCACCGCGAGCAAGCTTGCAGCATTCCAATATCTCGAGCGTCATGACCGCGTGGGCATGGCTGTGGGAGCCGGCGCGTTCGATGCGGGCGCACTCGAGGGCACCATGTTCCATAAGCTCGTTGCAGCCGGCGTACCGATCCGCGCCATCGCCTCGTTTCCGAACGTAACGAAGGCGTGGGTGGCGCGCGCCCGGCTCGCACCTCGCGTCCGGGAAGCACTGGCTCATACGCTCGTTACCATCAGCGATCCTAAGGCCTTGGCCGCACTGCGCTTCGACGGTTTTGTGGCAGTGAGAGATTCGGACTACGACGTAACGCGGACCGCGATCGAGAAGAACGCTGTCTTCTTCGATCAATCTCATCCCTAGGCGAAGCGCCGTGGTCCCCGTGCGTATCAAGCCTTCGCTGTCGCGATTTCGCGGTTCGCTTTGCATTCAACTTATCGTCGGGCTTACTGCTCTGACCGTGTTGATATCGGTCGGTGCAAGTTATCTGGTGCACAATTTCGAAGGCCGCTATCTCTCCTCGCTCATGATGGAAGAGAGCAATCGTAAGTTCCAGCTCCTGCTGTTCGCGTCGACGGACGACGTCGTCAGCGAGGACATTCCGCGTCTGCAGACGATTGTCAATGAAATCACGCGAAAGGATGCGGGACTGGTAGCTGTACGACTCACCGACGAGGACGGCCGCACGATCTTGAACTGGCATCGTAACAACCAGGGCCCGATCCACACGCTGTCCTTTACGAAAAGCGTCGCCGTTGATGGCGAGAGCTTCGGCACATTCTCGGCCGAATGGGACGTTTCGAGCATCGATTCTCAGATTCAAAGGCACGCGTTGATTGTGGCCATGACCGTCGGCGCGATGTGCATCTTGCTGAGTATTTTCGTCTTTTTGTTCGTCCGCCGTTTGGCCGTGTTGCCACTCAACCGGATCGTCCGCCGGCTGGACGACTTCCACCATGGCATCTTCGATGTGACCGTCGATCTGCCGCGTTTCACGCCGACGGAATTGCGGCAACTCGAGCATTCGGTCAATCGGTTAGGCGAGCTTCTAACGCTCCAGGAGCAGAGGAAGATTGAGCGTGAGACGGCGCGCGAAGCAGCCGAAGGGGCCAACCGCGCCAAATCGGAATTCCTGGCGAATATGAGCCACGAGTTGCGGACACCGCTGAATGCCATTCTCGGATTCTCCGATGTCATGCGGCAGAGGCTCTACGGTCCGCTGGCCGACAAATATCTCGAATACGTCGGTTATATTCATCAATCGGGATCGCTCCTTCTCGCGCTCATCAATGATATTCTCGACATCTCGCGGATCGAACACGGCAAGCTCACCCTCGATGAAACGGAGGTCGATCTAGACCAGGTCATCCGGGCAAGTCTGCTGGTCGTGCATGAGACTGCCCGTGCTGGCCGTCATCGTATCGTCGAAAATTGGCCGCGACGACTGCCGCGGGTCATGGCTGACGAGCGCAAGGTCAAGCAGATTCTGCTCAATCTTCTTTCGAACGCAATCAAGTTCACGCCGCCGGACGGGCGGATCTCGGTCCGTGTCGCGCTCGACCCGCTGGCGGGCGTGATTTTCGAGATCGTCGATTCCGGCATTGGTATTCCGTCCGATAAACTTGCCAAAGCACTCGAACCCTTCGGTCAGGTCGATAGCTCACTCGCGCGCCGCTACAACGGTTCGGGCCTTGGCCTTCCGCTCGCCAAGGCACTTGTCGAGCTGCATGGCGGGGAATTTCATCTCGACAGCGAGGTCGGTGTCGGCACCTCGGTTCGTTTCTCACTTCCGTCACACCGCATTGTTACGGACAAGAATGTTGTGCGCTTGATGTCGGCCTGATCTCCGCCGCACAGCACCCGCATATCGGCTGAGCCCTCGCGATCCATGCAGAATCAGGGCCGGCGGACCGCCTAAATCGAATTGCAAGCCCGGGTTTTCGAGTCGCACGCCGACAATCGCATCGTGTCGTCAAGCGCTCGGTCGCCTATGCAGGCCGGACGATCATGCGGCCTTCGTGCTCGGGGATTTATTTCATCCACTCCGCTTGTCTGCAGCGGCCGCGCCCAAAGACGCTCGTCTCAATGGCGCGCTAAGAATGATTCTAATAGAACCAAATGGTTATCTGAATGGCCCTAATAGATCAGATTAACAGACTCGAGGAGTTATTTGACAAACATGGCGTAGTTTGGTTAAAAAGATATGACAAATTGGTGACAGCGGGGCTATGGCGCTCCCTTGGTCGCGTTTATACGGGTGAGGCCGCCTGGCGGGGGGAGTTATGGTCGCCTTTTTTGTGTGGGTCGCCGTATTTCTGACGCTGGTGCCGAGTCCAGCACACGCCATTCCTTCACCCGACCTCATCGTCGGTTCCTTGTCGAGTCTGTCGCAGCTCTTCGCCCTCCTTTCGGCAGTTGTCGGGGGGCTGGGTTTCACCGGCAGCGGCCTCGTGGGCTGGTCGGCGCGTGGCGAGCGTCCCCCGTTGCGCGGCGTACGTCTCGCCCTGGTGCTTGCGGGAGGCGTCGGACTTTGCGCATCGCTTGCCTTCAACGTCTATCAACATCTCGCCGCTCACGACGCGCGTCTGGCGCGACTGCAGGCGACCTTGATACGCCCGGCGCACGCACCGGGCGAATCAGTCCTCGATCCAAAACTCTGGGAGTTGTCCTACGATCAGCAGCTCCATAGCCCCTTGGGGATCAGCACCGATCAGGTCGCAAAGCTGTTGCGTGAGGCCGACGCCGGTCATGCATCGGACATTAATTTTATAGATATTCGCGAAGCCGGCGAGACCGAGCTCGGCACGTTGCCGCACTTCACGACGGTCCGATGGCCGGACTTGGCGAGCTCGGGGATTGATCTCAAGAGTAAGCGGAATATCTTGTTCGACCAAAATAGCAATCGCAGCAGTGCGACCTGCCAAGCGCTTTCCAAGCAGGGGATTTCCTGTCAGTTCATGGTCGGCGGACTTGAGAAATGGATTGCCGAGGGACGTACCGTCGGCAATTCCGGCCTACGCTCGACCGATCAACTGCGTGGCTTACCGCACTTCCGCAATGACCGCGTTTTGCTCGACACGCCCGCCGTTCGGCAACTCGTCGGCAAAGCGGACGCCATTGTCGTCGACACGCGCTACCCCGCCGAATTCGCACAAGGCCATATCGCGGGGGCGTACAACATCCCCATTCGCTGGTTACCCACGCCGGAGCTCAAGGAACGTATCGCCAAGCTACCGCGCCGGCCCGTGATCCTTGCCTGCTACGATCGGCGAAGCTGCTTCATGTCGCTGGCTTTAGGCCTCGAGTTGGCGCGGTCCGGCTTTGATGTGCGTGGCCGCTATACCGTGCCGTGGGAGTATTTTACTCCGACCAAGGAGCCCCCCTATGTCGCGGCTTGGCGCGTACGCATCGGCCAGTCCGCGTGGGCCGCGACCGAACGCCGGCTCGGCGATGCGCTACTCTGGTCGGTGGACCACGGCCTGAGCCTGCCGCTGGCGATCGTGCTCCTCGCGCTCTTGTCCCGCATGACGGTTCTCCCATTTTTGGTCAAGTCCGAACGCGATCAGCTCAAACTGCGCAGTCTCGCGCCGGTGATTGCTGAGGCGCGTGAGCGTCTTGTCGGCGATCCCAAGCGTTTTGCTCGCTTCCTTAAAGCGATTCACCGCCAGCACGGAATCACGCCCGGGCGCAATCTTCTCGCGCTCCTGTTCCTGCCGGTGCTCGCGATCTGCGTCGCCGCCATTAATGAGGCCGCGCATCGAACGGCGCAGGAATTCTGGTGGATGCCCAATCTGGCCAAGGCCGATCCTTGGCACGTTCTTCCCATCGGCTTTGGCGCCGGCGTCGCGGTTTATCTCGTTGTCTCCATGGCGCGCACGCGGCGTCAGCAGATTCTTGTCGGCATCGGCGGCGTTGTTGTCTTCACTGCCATCGCTGGATTGCTGAGCGCCGCCGTCGATCTGTACCTCGTCGCGAGCGTTGCGATCATGTTGATTCAGCGACTGGCGCTCGGCATCGACGTCGGCGCGTGGCGCGGGCGCGTCGCGCGGGCTATGGCGGCCCGAAACGGTATCGTCTCCCTCGCTCGCGCTCCGTTTCTCGAGAATTGCGGCAATAAGGCGGCCCGCCTCGGCATGATGCGTGCGGAAGGCTTGCCGATTCCCGAAGGTCTCGTCCTGACGCCATCTTTCCTGGAGCGGTTCACGCGCGCGCCCGGCCCGTGGCGTGAGCGTGCGTTAAATCGGATATGGCGCAGGCTTGGCGCCGTTCCTCTTGCCGTGCGCAGCTCGGCCGCGGCGGAGGACGGCAACGTGCACAGCTTTGCCGGTGTCTTCGAAACCGAGCTTCATGTCGACCGCGCCGGCCTCGCCGATGCGATCAAGCGCGTTGCTGCTTCTTTTGTCGGCACGCGCAGCGAAAGCTATGTCGCCGGCCACCAGACCGGCCACATCCTCGTGCAGCCGATGGTGGCGGCCGAATATGCGGGCGTGCTCTTCACGCGTGCTCCTGCCGCGGGCGCCCTTGCCATGATCGAAATGGTGCGGGGCACAGCCGACGGCTTGGTTTCCGGTCAGGTTGTGCCCGAGACGTATATGCTCGGCCGCTTCTCCGGGCGCATCGATGGTGCGGTGGTGCCGCCAATCGATCTGATGGAACTCTTTCTTCTCGGACGCCGGCTCGAGGCTCGGTTTGGCGCTCCCCAGGACATTGAATGGGCTTATGGCGGCGGCCGTTTTGTATTGCTGCAGAGCCGCGATATTACCCGCTCGCAGCTCGACGAGACTGACGCGGGGCCTGCACGGCTTGAAGCCGAACGTGCGCGGCTCGCCGCACTTGCGGCGACAAATCCCGAGGCCAATCCGGCGTTCGCCCAGAACGAGTTGTCGGAGCTTCTCCCGCGGCCGAGCCCGCTCGCGCTCGACCTTATGGCCGCGTTATGGGCGAGCGGCGGTGGCGTCGATCTCGCCTGCCGCATGATCGGCTTGCAATACGCCGTTGAAGAGGACTCACCGGCTCTCCTCGTGACGGCGTTTGGTCGCCTCTATGTGAATAAGTCCGAAGAACGCAAACGCACGCTCAGGCTCGGTTGGCTCGGCGCTACTCGTTTGGAGCGAGCGGCGCACGATATTGAGCATGACTACCGGACGCGCTTCCTGCCGGAATTCAACGAGCGGGTCCGTGTGCTGGAGGCAGTCGACTATTCCCGCCTGGCCGTGCAGGACCTCCAAAGGCTGCTTGATGATGTGTGGCGGCGAGTCACCACGACAACCTGTGCAAATGTTGAGAGAATCAATATTGCCGCAGATTTCTATGTAGAGCGCGCCAAGGCGGCACTCGTCGATCGCGGTCTCGATCCGTCCATCTATCTGGGCGATCTTGACGAGACGCCGCTTGCCCGTGCGCTCGCTTCGGCGCAATCGAAGAAACCGCTCGATGAGCGGATCGATGCCTTTCTGCAATCCTACGGCCACCGTGCGCCGCTCGACTACGAGCTTGCACAGCCGCGCTATTCCGAAAGCCGGCGTAGCGTCGCTGCACTGGTTGCGGCACCCTCCTTTGTACGACGTGTCGATCAGCCGACGGTGATGGCGCTTGACCCTCGCAGTTGGGAGAACGGAAAACTACGCCAGGTCGTTGAGCGCGCTCGCCGCTTCCAGGTTCTTAAGGAAGAAGCCAAGCATGAGATCCTGCGGGAATTGGCAGTTCTCCGCCGGATTCTTCTTGCTCTCGACCAGGCCCTCGATCTTGAGCACGGAATCTTCCATTTGAGGTTCACGGAGATCACGAGGCTGGTTGGCGGCGACTCGATCAACCAAGCGCGCAACGTGATCAACCGACGGCAGGCGAAAGGGGAGCTTTTCGCCACGATGCGCCCGCTGCCCGCGGAACTCGATCTTCATCTCCTCGAGACAATGTCGCTTTCCGGCAGTCCCGCAACGTCCCGAACCGCCGATACACTTTCCGGCACGTCGGTATCGGGCGGTTCGCCGATCACGGGACGCGCCTGCGTGGTGCCGACTCAAGCGGCTGAACGTGGCGATCCGATCGAGGAGTTCGTCGACGGCGATATCATCGTCAGCCGCATGATTCACGCCGCATGGCTGCCTTATTTCTCTCGCGCCGGCGGTTTGGTCTGCGAGGTCGGCGGATGGTTGAGCCATATCGCAATTCTTGCGCGCGAGTACCGACTGCCGCTCATTGTCGGCGTTGCGGGAACCGATATGATCGCGACCGGCGAAATGTTGCGGATCGAAGTCGACGGCCGAATCCTGCGCCTCGGGAATAAGGGCTTGGCGGTAAAGCATGCGACGCCGGCCGTGTACACACCCGAGCCGGAAGCTGCCGTCTCGAGTCGCGCACGTTACGCGACAGCGGCACGCTAGGGCTGCGAGCGAGCCACGCTCTTCGTTCGTCGGCCCATTGGGTTCGAATCTTCACCGCCGACAATAAGCGGCGGCGGCGCAATCCACAGCCGGGCGGCGGCGCGGCGTCAGTGGAAGAACGCAATGGCGCTGCGGATCAGCATGTACGCGGCGACCGCAAGCACGATGCCGGCGAAGAGCCGCGAGAGCAGCGCCTTGCGCGACGCCAGCGCGATCGCGGTCTTCATGCCGAGGATGCCGCCGCCGATACCGCCAAGGATGAACATGCCGGCGATGTTCCACGCCACCAGGCCAGCGAGCGCATAATTCGCCGCAGTTGTCGCACCGAACACGCCGACCGAGATCAGCGACGAGCCGATGGCGTTGAGGATCGGCATGCCGCTGCCGAGCATGATGCCAGGCACGATCAGGAAGCCGCCGCCGATGCCGAAGAAGCCCGAGATGCCGCCGGTGAGCGCGCCGATGCCGATGAGACGCGCGGCGATGCGCGGATCGATGCGCACGGCTGGATCGCCGGCGGCCATGCGCGGCTTCAGCATGGCGAACCCGACGGCGACCATCGCAAGCGCGAACAGGACCAGCAGCACGCCGCCATCAGTCAGCTTGCCGAGGGTCGAACCGAGCGCCGCGCCCGCCGCGCCCGAAGCGGCGAAGACCGTCGCGCACGGCCATTTAACCGTGCCGCTGCGCCAGTGGCCGATGACGTTAGCGAAGGCGTTGACGGCGACCGCCAGAGCGCTGGTGCCGATCGCCGTGTGCGGATCGGAGACGCCGACGACGTAAAGCAGCAGCGGCACCGCCAGGATCGATCCGCCGCCGCCGCTCAACCCGAGGGCGAAGCCGACGATACTGCCCGACAGGAGGGCGAGAAGTGCGGTGGCGGCACTCATGCGATCCGCGGCTTAGGCCGAGGCGTCACGCTTTTTCGATCGGGCGCCGATCGTCGCGCAGCAGCACGTAGATCGCCGGAATGACCAAAAGGGTGAGCACGGTCGAGGACGCCAACCCGAACAGCAGCGAGATCGCCAGGCCCTGGAAGATCGGATCAAGCAGGATGAACGACGCGCCGACCATCGCCGACAGGGCCGTCAGCAGGATGGGGCGGAACCGCGTCGCGCCTGCCTCGATGAGGCATTGCCGCAGCGGCAGACATTTGGCCTGGCCGTGACGGATAAAATCGACGAGCAGGATCGAGTTGCGCACGATGATGCCGGCCAGCGAGATGAATCCAATCATCGAGGTAGCGGTGAAGGGGGCGTGGAACAGCCAGTGGCCGAGCACGATGCCGATCAGCGTGAGGGGAATCGGCGTCATGATGACCAGCGGCAGTCGGAAGCTGCGGAACTCGCCGACGATCAGCAGGTAGATGGCGACAATGGCGACGCCGAAGGCGATCCCCATGTCGCGGAAGGTCACATAGGTGATCTCCCATTCGCCGTCCCACAGCAGCGTCGTGTGCGATTCATCCGTCGGCTGGCCGTGCAAGCGGACGGTCGGCGGGTCGGCCTTGCTCCAGTTTTCGCTCGCGAGCTTCTGGTCGACGGCGATCATGCCGTAGATCGGCGCCTCGAACTTGCCGGCGAGGTCGGCCGATACCATCTCCGCGAAATGGCCGTCCTTGCGGAAGAGGGGATGGGACGTCTTCTCCGGCGTCAGCTTGACCACGTCGCCGAGCTCGACGGTGCCGTGGCGCGCCGGCACTGGCGTCGACAGCAACCGCTCGCCGAGACGCCGCCCCGATTTGGGCAGGCAGATGACGATGCCGATCGGGGCGATGTCCTCGCCGCGATGGGAGTAGCCCACGGTCACACCATTCAGGAGGGCATCGAGCGTTTCGTAAACCGCCTGCTGCCTGACGCCGTAAAGCGCCAGGCTGGCCTGATCGGGGACGACCCGAAGCCGCTCGGTCTCGACGCCGAAGCTGTCGTCGGTATCGACGATGAACGGAACGCTTTCGAACGCCTGACGGACCTTGCGTGCGGCTTCGCGCCGCGCGTGGGCGTCCGGCCCGTAGATCTCGGCGAGCAAGGTGGCGAGCACGGGCGGACCGGGCGGCACCTCGACCACCTGGATCGAGCTGTCGGGCGGGACCGCCAAGCCCTTCAGGCGCTGGCGAACGTCGAGCGCGATCGCGTGGCTGGCACGGTCGCGCTCGGCCTTGGGCAGCAGGTTGACCTGAAGGTCGCCTTGCTCGGGCTGGTCGCGCAGATAATAGTGGCGGACGAGGCCGTTGAAGGTGAACGGCGCCGACGTGCCGGCATAGGCCTGGAGGCTGACGACTTCGGGCAGCGCAATCAGGCGCTTCGCCGCCCCGAGCAGCACGCGCTGAGTGTCCTCGAGGCTCGTCCCGCGCGGCAGGTTGGCGATCACCTGCAGCTCGGATTTGTTGTCGAAAGGCAGCAGCTTGACGGTGACGTTCTCGGTGTAGAAAAGCCCGCACACGACCAGCGTCGCGCCGCCGGTCGCGAGCAGGAAAATCCCGGCGCTGCGCCGCGTCCTGATCACCGGCATCGCGGCGCGCCGATAGAACCGCACGAGCATTCCGGAGACGCCCGAAGTCGCTTCGGATTCGCCTTCGGAATCCGGAATCCGGTGGTGACGGCTGAGGCGGAGAAGCAGCCACGGCGCGATCACGACGGCGATGAAGAACGAGAACAACATCGCGGCGGATGCATTCACCGGGATCGGGCTCATATAAGGCCCCATCAGGCCGGAGACGAACATCATCGGCAGTAGCGCCGCAACGATCGTCAGCGTGGCGACGATGGTCGGATTGCCGACCTCGGCGACGGCACGGATCGCCACCGCGACGCGATCCGCCCGGGGGTCGAGGTGCCAGTGCCGCACGATGTTCTCGACCACGACGATCGCATCGTCGACCAGAATGCCGATCGAGAAAATGAGCGCGAACAGGCTCACGCGATTGATCGTGTAGCCGAGCAGCCAGGAGGCGAGGAAGGTCAGCAGGATCGTCGCCGGTACCACGACCAGAACGACCAGGCCTTCGCGCCAACCGATGAAGACGGCGATCAAGGCGACGATGGTGATCGTCGCGAGCAGCAGGTGAAATAGCAGCTCGTTCGCCTTGTCCTGGGCGGTCTGGCCGTAGTTGCGCGTGACCGCGACATCGACGTCGGCCGGAATCAGCCGCCCCTCGATCGCGTGCAGCCGCGCAAGGATCTGGTCGGCGACCACTACGGCATTGGCGCCCTTGCGTTTGGCTAACGCCAGGCTGACCGCTGGCCGGATCTGCATGCCGCCATTGGCCGCCTTGGCAATGTCCCAAACCTGATGCTCCTCGGGCGCGGCGCCAACGACGACCGTCGCGACGTCCTTCACGTAGACCGGACGCCCGCCGGACGTGGTGACCAACAGATTGCCGATGTCGGTCACGCCCTGCAGGGTATGGCCGGCCTCGATGGAAACGGTGCGATCGAGCTGGCGAACGGTGCCGGCCTGGAAGGAGCGGTCGGCGCCGCGGAGCTTTTCGGCCAGCTGGTCGAGGGTCACACCATAGAGCAACAACCGGCCGGGATCGGGCTCGATGCGGATTTGATCCGGCCGGCCGCCGACGATATAGGTCAGCCCGACGTTGTCGACCTTGACCAACTCGTGCTGCAACTCGTTGGCGATCTTGTAGAGCCCGTTGTCGTTCCAGCGCGCCGCCACGTTTTCCTTCGGCGTCAGGGTGAGCACGAGAATGGCGACGTCGTTGATGCCGCGGCCGATGATCAGCGGCTCCGGTATGCCGACCGGGATGCGGTTGTAATTGGCGCGGAGGTGGTCGGAGACACGCAGCACCGCTGTATCCTCGTCGGTGCCGACGTAGAAGCGTGCCGTCACCACCACCCGATCGTCCTCGGTCCGCGAATAGACGTGCTCGACGCCGGGGATCGCCTTGACGATGTCTTCGAGCGGCTTGGTGACGAGCTCGACCGCGTCGCCGGCCTTGAGCCCGTCCGCGCGCACGACGATGTCGACCATCGGAACGCTGATCTGCGGCTCTTCCTCACGCGGCATGGCGACGAGCGCGACCGTTCCCAAGAGCAATGCGGCGAGCAGGAATAGCGGCGTGAGCGGCGAACCGATGAACGCCTTGGTCAGCATTCCCGCAATGCCGAGCTTCATGGTGCGACCAGAACGTCGCCCGTGTGAATGCCCGAAAGCACCTCGACGCCCTGTGGCGTCTCGTTGCCGACTTGGACCGGGACTTCGCCGGCGGCCTTGACGCTGACGAAATAGACGCCGAAGCGGCGGAAGACGAAATTGGCCGGCACCATATAGGTTTCGCGCTGGCCGGTCGGAACGTAGGCGCGCACGCGCTCGCCGACGAAATAGTCGCCGAGGCCTGCAACGTCGACGTCGGCGACGATGCGGCCGCGGTCGAGCTTCGGATAGATGAGACGAATGCGGCCGTCGCGCGGGTCGGCGGCTGCGGCGCTTGCGCCGGGTTCTTCCACCTGCACCAGATCGCCGACCTTGAGGAAGCGCGCGTGGCGCTCGGGCAGCTTGATCCGCAGCACATAGGTCTGCTCTGCCAGCGTGGCGACGACCTCGCCCGGCATGATCACCGCACCGGCAATCTTTTTGACCTTGAGAATGCGGCCCGCGACGGGCGCCAGGACCGCACCCTCCGCCTGCTGCTCGAGAATAAGGTTGCGCGCGGACTGCATGGCGGCGATCTGGCTGTTGGTGACGTCCAGCGCGGTGCGCGCCTGGTCGTACTGCGCCTGCGAAACCGCATGCGTCTTGCGCAGCTTCGCCATGCGGCCGAAATCGGCCTGCGCCTGCGCGTGTTGCGCGTCGAGGGCCTTGAGGCGGGAATCGGTCTCGGCGAGCCGCAGCGGCAGCTTGGGGTCCTGAACCAGCGCGACGCGCTGACCCGCGCCGACCTGGTCGCCCTCGACGACCGAGACGTCGGCGAGGGTGCCGGCGATGCGCGCGCGGGCCTGCGTCTCGTGAACGCTCTCCACGGTGCCGAAGACCGCCTTGCGGTCGTCGACCATGCGCGGCTCGACCACGTACTCGGCGGCATCGGCCTGGGCGACGAGCCGGACGACGGCTATCAGGGTGAGGAGGATTGCGTATCGCATGGCGCTGCCGCAGCTCGTCGGTTACCTCTTGCAATATACATTAGAGAATGCTAAATAGCAAACGTGAATATTCGGCAGATCGAGCCCCAGGCGGCCAAGGCCAGCGCGTTGCTCAAGGCGATGAGCAACCAGCGGCGGCTGATGATCCTGTGCCACCTGATCGCGGGCGAGAAATCCGCCGGCGAGCTCGAGCGCCTCGTCGGTCTCCGTCAATCCGCCTTGAGCCAGCATCTGGCCAAGCTGCGCGGCCACAACCTGGTGCGTACCCGGCGCAACGGGCAGTCGATCCATTACGCGCTCGCCGCGGACGGGCCGCGCGCGGTCATCGACGTCTTGTACCGACTCTATTGCGGCCGCAAGCGCACGGCTGGAAGCAACCGCTGAACCCCGGCCGCGCGCGCGGCCGGTCTCTCGAAGTGGAAAGGAAAACGTCATGTCCGTCGATCGTCTGGTCTTCGCCTTTGCCGGCACTCTCATCTTGATCAGCCTCGCACTCAGCCAGATTCACAATCCGGCCTGGCTGTGGTTCACCGCCTTCATCGGCGCAAACATGCTCCAGGCGTCGTTCACCGGCTTTTGCCCGGCGGCGTGGATTTTCAAGAGGCTCGGTGCCAGGCCAGGTATGGCGTTCCGGTGACTGTCGCCCGATTACGAGGATCGCGGCCCTCGGCCGCAGACGCATTGATCGAGATCAACCGCTCGGGTCCCGCACGGGGATTGACCTGAATCAAAGTGCCGGCGCCGCCGGCGTTCAGGATCGAGCCAGAGGGAAACCTGGCCACATAACGCAAGGAGGAAAGCCATGGTGCAGGTTGTCGTAATGGGCGCAGGCCTCGGCGGCGTCCCGATGGCGTTCGAGCTGCGGGAGCAGCTCGGTTCCGGCCATCGCGTGACCGTGATCTCCAATACGGAATCGTTCCAGTTCACCCCCTCCAATCCCTGGGTCGCGGTGCACTGGCGCACGCCGGACGAGATCCAGGTGCCGCTGGCGCCGGTGCTCGAGCGCAAAGGGATCGAATTCGTGCCGGTCGCGGCCGAGCGCGTTTTGCCGGCCGAGAACCGCGTTGCCCTCATCGACGGCCGCAGCGTTCCCTACGATTATTTGGTCATTGCGACCGGACCCGAGCTCGCGTTCGACGAGGTGCCTGGGCTCGGCCCCGACGGCCACACCCATTCCATTTGCACGACCGCGCACGCAATCGAGACCGCGAAGGCCTGGGACGCGTTCTGCCGAGACCCTGGGCCGCTCGTCGTCGGCACCGCACCGGGCGTCTCCTGCTTCGGTCCGGCCTACGAATTCGCCATGATCGCCGACGCCGAACTGCGACGCCGCTGGATCCGCGACCGGGTGCCGATGACCTTCGTCACGTCGGAGCCGTATATCGGCCATCTCGGGCTCGGCGGCGTCGGCGACACCAAGGGCCTGCTCGAATCCGAACTGCGCGAGCGCCACATCCGCTGGATCACCAACGCCAAGATTACGCGCGCCGAGCCGGGACGTCTCCACGTCGTCGAGGTGGACGACGACAGCAAAGACAAGAAGATGCACGAGGTGCCATTCAAGTTCGCCATGGTCATGCCTGCGTTCCGCGGCATCAAGGCGCTTCGCGGCATCGACGGGCTGGTCAATCCGCGCGGCTTTGTCCTGGTCGACCGCAAGCAGCGCAATGCCAAATACGCGAATGTGTTCTCGGTGGGCGTGTGCATCGCCATTCCGCCGGTCGAGGCAACGCCGGTTCCGACCGGCGTGCCGAAGACCGGCTTCATGATCGAATCGATGGTGACCGCAACCGCGCGCAACATCCGCGCCCTCGTCGACGGCAAGGCACCGCGCGAGGAAGCGAGTTGGAACGCCGTGTGCCTCGCCGATTTCGGCGACGGCGGCGTCGCCTTTGTGGCGCTGCCGCAGATTCCACCGCGTAACGTCAACTGGTCGAGCGAGGGCCGCTGGGTCCACGTCGCCAAGGTCGCCTTCGAGAAGTACTTCCTGCGCAAAGTGAGCCACGGCCAGAGCGTGCCGCTCTACGAGGGCCTGGCGTTGCGGCTGATGGGGCTCGAAAAACTGCGCGGCAACGCGGTCGAGATGGAAATCGAGAAGGCGATGCAATAGGTCGCGCGATGACAGGTCGGCGATGCATCTCGGTTGGCGACGAGGCGCGGTTTCTCCGGATCGGGAGCGTCCACGGCCGCCGCATCGTCGCCGCCATCCTGCTCGTCGCCGGCACGCTCGCCGGCTGCACCGTCGGGCCGGATTTCAAGCCGCCAGCGGCGCCGACGGACACGACGTACGAGAAAGGCAGCGACGCACCGCTGCCCACGGCGGCGGCCGAACCGGCGCAACGTCTCGCGGTCGGCCAGAAGATCGCGGCCGATTGGTGGACGCTGTTCAAGTCGCCGGCGCTCGACGAACTCGTCAAGCAGGCTCTGGCCGGCAATCCGGATCTGGCCGCCGCCGCCGCCAATCTGAAGGCCGCGCAGGAGATCGCCACCGCGGCGCATGGCGGCGTCTTTCCGCAGATCGATGCGGGCGCCGGCGTCGAGCGCCAACGGCAGAACTATGCCGCGTTCGGCTTGAAGCAGCCGGCGGCCGTGTTCAACACCTTTTCGGTTGGTGCGACGGTGAGCTATTCGCTCGATCCGTTCGGCAAGATCCGGCGGTTGGTCGAGCAGCGCCAGGCGGAGGCCGACGTCCGGCGCTATCAGCTCGATGCGATCTATCTCGCGCTCACCGGCAATGTCATATCCCATGCGCTGACGATGGCGTCGCTGCGCGCCCAGCTCGCGGCAAGCCAGGAGATCGTCGCCGAAGACGAGCGCACGCTGTCGCTCGTGCGTCAGCGCGCCGATGTGGGCATCGCAACCGAGGCGGACGTCGCCAGCGCCGAGGCGCAATTCGCTGCCGACCGCATGGTGCTGCCGCCGCTGCAGCAGCAGGCGAGCGTCGCGCGCCACGCGCTGTCGGTCCTGGTCGGCAAGGCGCCGGCGCAGTGGAGCCCGCCCGAGTTCGCGCTCGACTCCCTCGTTCTGCCGCCGGAGATTCCGGTGACGTTGCCGTCCGAGCTGGTTCATCGCCGGCCGGATATCCTTGCCGCCGAGGCGGAGTTGCACGCCGCATCGGCCGCGGTCGGCGTGGCGAGCGCGTCACTCTATCCCGACATCACGCTCAGCGGCGGCGCCGAGCAGATCGCGCTGATGACCGCGAAGTTTTTCACGCCGGCCGGCAGCGTCTGGAGCCTCGCAGCCGGGGTTGCCGGGCCGGTGTTCCATGGCGGCGCGCTCGAGGCACAGAAGCGTGCGGCGGACGACAACTACACCGCCTCGGCGGCGATCTATCGGCGCACGGTGCTCGAGTCCTTTGCCCAAGTGGCCGACGTGCTCGACGGCCTGCGCCACGACACCGCGCTTCTCGCCGATGCGCGCGGGGCGCTCGACGCGGCGAACCATTCGCTCGACTTGGCCCGGCAAAATTACACCGCCGGTAATACGGCGCTGCTCGATCTGCTCGATGCGCAGCGCCTTCATCAACGGGCGCTCATCGCCTACGCGCGCGTCGAAGCGCAGCGCTATCTCGACACGTCGGCGCTGTTCCTCGCCATGGGCGGCGGCTGGTGGGAGCGGCCCGATCTGCGGCCCGCAAGCGCCGAGGTCACGAAGACGTCCGCAAACTAGGCGAGACGTTCGCCCCTACGCCCGCTTGCGCTTCCGCTCGGAATAGCGCGCGAGATAGGCCTTGAGATACTCGCCGGTATAGCTGCCCTTGGCGGCCGCGATCTGCTCGGGCGTGCCCGTTGCCACGATGCACCCGCCGCCCGAGCCGCCCTCGGGCCCGAGATCGACGATCCAGTCGGCAGTCTTGATTACTTCCAGATTGTGCTCGATCACCAGGATGGTGTTGCCCTGGTCGACGAGCGCGTGCAGCACCTCGAGCAGTTTGCTGACGTCGTCGAAATGCAGGCCGGTGGTCGGCTCGTCGAGGATATAGAGCGTCCGGCCGGTGGCGCGCCGCGACAGCTCCTTGGCGAGCTTGACGCGCTGCGCCTCGCCGCCCGACAGCGTCGTCGCCGGCTGGCCGATATGGATGTAGCCCAGGCCGACGCGTTCGAGCGTCGCCAGCTTCTCGCGGATCGACGGCACTGCCGAGAAGAACGCCGCGCCTTCCTCGACCGTCATGTCGAGCACGTCGGCGATGCTCTTGCCCTTGAATTCGACCTCGAGTGTCTCGCGGTTGTAGCGCTTGCCCTTGCAGACGTCGCACTGGACGTAGACGTCGGGCAGGAAGTGCATCTCGATCTTGATGACGCCGTCGCCCTCGCAGGCCTCGCAGCGCCCACCCTTGACGTTGAACGAGAACCGTCCTGGTCCATAGCCGCGTGCTTTGGCCTCGGGCAGGCCGGCGAACCAGTCCCGGATGGGCGTGAACGCGCCCGTGTAGGTCGCCGGGTTGGAGCGCGGCGTGCGGCCGATCGGCGACTGGTCGATGTCGATGACCTTGTCGAGATGCTCGGCGCCGTCGATGCGGTCGTGCGCGCCGGCTTGCTCGCGCGCGCCCATCAGCCTGCGCGCGAGCGCCTTGTAGAGCGTGTCGATGACGAGCGTCGATTTGCCGCCGCCGGAGACGCCGGTGATGCAGGTGAGGGCGCCGAGCGGGAACGCCACCTTGATGTTCTGGAGATTGTTGGCGCGCGCGCCGACCAGGGTAAGATTTTTGCCGGTGCCGTGACGGCGCTGCGGCGGCAGCTCGATGCGCTTCTTGCCGGTGAGATAGGCCGCGGTGATGCTGTCCGGGCTCTTCATCACCTCGTCTGGCGTGCCGGCGGCGACGACCTTGCCGCCGTGGATGCCGGCGGCGGGGCCCATGTCGATCAGGTAATCGGCGGCACGGATGGCCTCTTCGTCGTGCTCGACCACCAGCACCGTATTGCCGAGATCGCGCAAGCGCTTCAGCGTCATCAGCAGCCGGTCGTTGTCGCGCTGGTGCAGGCCGATCGACGGTTCGTCGAGCACATAGAGCACTCCGGTCAATCCGGAACCGATCTGGGAAGCCAGGCGGATGCGCTGGCTTTCACCGCCCGACAACGTGCCCGAGGCGCGCGATAGCGTCAGGTACTCGAGGCCGACATTGCGCAGGAACCCGAGGCGTTCGTTGATCTCCTTGAGGATGCGCGCGGCGATGTCGCGCTGCTTCTGCGTCAGATGCTCGCTCAGCGCGCCGAACCATTCGCCGGCCGCGAGGATCGACAGCTCGGCGACCTGACTGATGTCGAGGCTGCGGATCTTGACCGCCAGCGCCTCGGGCTTGAGCCGGCGGCCCTGACAGGCCTCGCACGGCGCGGTGTTCTGGTAGCGGGAGAGTTCTTCACGCCGCCAGATACTTTCGGTTTCGCGCCAGCGGCGCTCGATGTTGGGAATGACGCCTTCGAACGGCCGCGTCGTCGAATAGCTCTTGCGGCCGTCGTCGTAGCGCATGGTCACCGGCTTGTCGCCGGTGCCATAGAGGATCGCCTGGCGCACCTTGTCGTCGAGGTCCTTCCACGGCGTGTTGACACTGATCTTGAAGTGCCGCGCCAGGCTGTCGAGGGTCTGGGCGTAATACTGCGTCGATTGCGTATTCCACGGCGCGATCGCGCCCTCGCGCAGGCTCAGCCGCTCGTCGGGCACGATCAGATCGGGATCGAAGAATAGTTTGGTGCCGAGGCCGTCACATGTCGGGCAGGCGCCGAACGGATTGTTGAACGAGAACAACCGCGGCTCGATCTCGGAGATGGTGAAGCCCGAGACCGGGCAAGCGAACTTGGCCGAGAAGATGGTCTGCTTGCCGCTGTCGGCATCCTCGGCGATGGCGATGCCGTCGGCGAGCTTGAGCGCGGTCTCGATGCTATCGGCGACGCGGTTGCCGAGGTCCTTGCGCACGACAATGCGGTCGACCACCACCTCGATGTCGTGCTTGAGCTTCTTGTCGAGCACCGGCGCTTCGTCGATGTCCACCATCTTGCCGTCGATCTTGACGCGCTGGAAGCCGCGCTTCTGCAGCTCGAGCAGGTCCTTGCGGTACTCGCCCTTGCGACCGCGCACGATCGGCGCCAGCAGCAGCAGGCGGGTGCCTTCGGGCATCGCCATGACGCGGTCCACCATCTGCGACACGGTCTGGCTTTCGATCGGCAGGCCGGTGGCGGGCGAGTAGGGCACGCCGATGCGCGCCCACAGCAGCCGCATGTAGTCGTAGATCTCGGTGACGGTGCCGACGGTCGAGCGCGGGTTGCGCGAGGTGGTCTTCTGCTCGATCGAGATTGCCGGCGACAGGCCCTCGATCAAATCGACGTCCGGCTTCTGCATCAGCTCGAGGAACTGGCGCGCATAGGCCGACAGGCTCTCGACATAGCGCCGCTGGCCTTCGGCATAAATCGTGTCGAAGGCGAGCGACGATTTGCCCGAGCCCGACAGGCCGGTGAGCACCACTAGGCTGTCGCGCGGCATGTCGACGTCGACATTCTTCAGATTGTGTTCGCGGGCGCCGCGGACACGGATTTGCTGCATGGAGGAAGGCACCCGAGTCGCAGATGACGCACCACTATGCGGCACAAGCTTCGTGCTTGGCAATGTTCCCATTGTGTTCTAGGGTACCGATTGGTGCAGAACACCGGGTTCAACCGGCCCTGCGCCGACATGGGGTCGCGCCTTCGCTTCCGCAAGGCGCTGCCAGGACAATCGGATGAGGGCCTACGCGCCCCGGAAGGAATCAGTACATGGCCGGAAGCGTAAACAAGGTGATCCTGATCGGCAATCTCGGCCGCGATCCCGAGATCCGCTCGACCAACGACGGCACGCGCGTCGCCAACCTGTCGGTGGCGACCTCGGAATCCTGGCGCGACAAGACCACCGGCGAGCGCAAGGAGCGCACCGAGTGGCACCGCGTCGTGGTGTTCAACGACCGGCTGGTCGAGATCATCGAGAAATACCTGAAGAAAGGCTCCAAGGTCTTTCTCGAGGGCGCGCTGCAGACGCGCAAGTGGACCGATCAGTCGGGCCAGGAGAAATACACCACCGAGGTCGTGCTGCAGAAATACCGCGGCGAACTCACCATGCTCGACGGTGCACGCTCGGGCGGCGGCGAGGGCGGCTTCACCGCCGATGAGCCGGCGGCGCCGGCGGCCGCCGGACGCAGCCGGGCCAAGGCCCCGGCGGCAGGGTCCGACCTGGACGACGAGATCCCGTTCTAGCTACATCCGGACCGGGCGGAGCGATCGGCGACGGCCATTGCCGGCGACCAGATTCGCGCGTTTTGCGCCGCGACAAAACGGCGCCAAAATCGACTCGATAGCAGGCTCAAAACTTTCCTCATTAATTACTTTTAAAGTAAGTTATAATATATTGATTTTATAGCATAAAAATTATTCAACGAATCTGCGGATTCGAGCACTGCAGGAGCGCCGTCCGGCGTTGTTCGCAAAGCTGAAATCTCGTACAATTTTCGCTGCTCCAACGCTGGCGGGATTCGCCAGCGTTTGCATGAGAAAACGCCTGAAAACGAGCCCCTAGCACTGTGGTCGTCAACCCGACTCCGCCGATCCCGCCGCCGCCGAGCGGCATTGCGCCGGTCTCCATCGAAGAGGAGATGAAGCGCTCGTACCTCGATTACGCGATGAGCGTGATCGTGGCGCGCGCGCTGCCCGACGTGCGCGACGGGCTCAAGCCGGTCCACCGCCGCATCCTCTATGCGATGAAGGAGGGCGGCAACGACTGGAACCGCCCCTTCCGCAAGTCCGCGCGTGTCGTCGGCGACGTGATGGGCGGCTATCACCCGCACGGCGACACTGCGATCTACGACGCGATGGTGCGCATGGCGCAGGATTTCTCCATGCGCCTGCCGCTCATCGACGGCCAGGGCAATTTCGGCTCGATGGACGGCGATCCGCCGGCGGCCATGCGCTACACCGAGGCGCGGCTGTCACGCGCCGCCGAGGCGCTGCTCGACGACATCGACAAGGAAACCGTCGACTTCCAGCCCAATTACGACGGCAGCCGCCAGGAGCCCAAGGTGCTGCCGGCGCGCTTTCCGAACATCCTGGTCAATGGCGGCTCGGGCATCGCCGTGGGCATGGCGACCAACATCCCAACCCACAATCTGGGCGAGGTCGTCGACGCCTGCATCGCCTATATCGACGACAACGCCATCTCGATCGAGACGCTGATGGCGAAGGTGCCAGGGCCGGATTTTCCGACCGGGGGCATCATCCTGGGTCGCGCCGGAATCGCCGATGCTTTCCGCACCGGGCGCGGCTCGATCGTGATCCGCGGCAAGGCGGCGATCGAGGAGATCCGCAGCGACCGCGAGGCGATCGTCATCACCGAGATCCCGTATCAGGTGAACAAGGCGCGGATGGTCGAGCGCATCGCCGAACTCACGCGCGAGAAGCAGATCGACGGCATCAGTGACCTGCGCGACGAGAGCGATCGGCACGGTGTGCGTGTCGTCGTCGAGCTCAAGCGCGATGCCATGGCCGAGGTGGTGCTGAACCAGCTCTACAAGTTCACGCCGCTGCAGGAAACCTTCGGCATCAACATGCTGGCGCTCGACAGCGGGCGGCCGGTGCTGATGAACCTGAAGGACGTGATCGCCGCTTTCGTTGCCTTCCGCGAGGAAGTCGTCACCAAGCGGACGATCTATCTTCTGGGGCAGGCGCGCGGCCGCGCCCATTTGCTGCTCGGCCTCGCCGTCGCCGTCGCCAACATCGAGCCGGTGATCGAACTCATCCGCAAGGCGAAGGATCCCGAGACCGCGCGCAGCCAGTTGATGGCGCGGTCGTGGCCGGCCGTGTCGGTCGCGCCGCTCATCGCGCTGATCGAGGAGGAAGGCCGCTCGCGGCTCGCGGCGGATAACACCTACAAGCTTTCCGAGGACCAGGCCAAGGCCATCCTCGACCTGCGCCTGCAGCGCCTGACCGGGCTTGAGCGCGACAAAATTGCCGAGGAGCTGCGCGGCCTGACCGAGGAGATCCGCGGCCACCTCGAGATCCTGGGCTCGCGGCCGAAGCTCCTCGACGTGGTGCGCAAGGAGTTGCGCGAGGCGAAGGAACAGTTCGCCAAGCCGCGCAAGACCGTGATCGAGGAGGCCACAGCCGAGACCAACATCGAAGACCTGATCCAGCGCGAGGACATGGTCGTCACCGTGAGCCACGCCGGCTACATCAAGCGTGTGCCGCTGGCGACGTATCGCGCGCAGCGACGCGGCGGCCGCGGCCGCGCCGGCATGGCGGTGCGCGAGGAGGATTTCGTCAGCCAGGTCTTCGTCGCCTCGACCCACGCGCCGGTGCTGTTCTTCTCTTCGTCGGGGCGGGTCTACAAGCTCAAGGTGCATACGCTGCCGGTCGGCACGCCGCAGTCGCGCGGCAAGGCGATGGTTAACCTGCTGCCCAATCTGCCGGAGACGGAATCGATTTCGACGGTCATGCCGCTGCTCGAGACCGCGCAGGAGATCGAGGGCAAGACCATCGTCTTCGCCACCGCGCACGGCTACGTTCGCCGCAACGCGCTGAGCGACTTCGAGGAAGTCAAGGCCAACGGCAAGATCGCGATGAAGTTCGAGGGCGAGGACAAGGACGACCGGCTGATCGCGGCGGCGATCTGCACCGCTTCGGACGATGTTCTGCTGGCGACGCGCAACGGCAAGGTCATCCGCTTCCCGGCCGAGGACGTGCGCGTATTCTCCGGCCGCGGCTCGGTCGGCGTGCGCGGCATCAAGCTCGCCAAGGGCGACCAGGTCTTTTCGATGTCCATCCTGCGTCACGAGGACGTCGAGTCCGAACTCCGCTACGCCTACATCAAGGAGGCGAACCGACGCCGCCACGGCGAGGAGGAGGCCGAGGACGCCGATGACGAAGAGGCCGTCGCCGCGACCATCACCGAGGAGCAATTCGGCGCGATGGCGGTGCGCGAGGAATTCCTGCTTACGGTCACCGAGAAGGGCTTCGGCAAGCGCTGTTCCGCCTACGATTACCGCATCACCGGCCGCGGCGGGCAGGGCATCGAGAACATGAAGCCGAGCCGCGGCCAGGGCCCCACGGTCGCGGTCTTTCCGGTGCGCGATCAAGACCAGCTCATGCTGGTTACCAACGAAGGCACCGTGATCCGCACGCCGGTCGAGGATATCAGCATCCGGCGGCGCGGCAGCGGCGGCGTGCGGGTATTCACGCTCGGTGAGGGCGCCCGCGTCGTGTCGGTGGCGCACTTGGCCGAGGCCGGCGAGAACGGCGATGGAGAGTCAGGGGGGAAATGATGAGCGCTTCGCGTGTCGGCGTTTATCCGGGGACTTTCGATCCGATCACCAACGGCCACAGCGACGTGATCCTGCGGGCGACCAAGGTGGTCGACCACTTGGTGGTTGGCGTCGCACGCAACGCGGGCAAAGGGCCGCTGTTCTCGACCGATGAGCGCGTCGCCATCGTCAAGGCCGAGATCGAACATCTTCCTCCGGATGCGCGGAAGCGCATCACAGTCAAGCCGTTCGATACGCTCCTGATGCAGTTCGCCATCGACAACGGCGCCTCGGTCATCATCCGCGGCCTGCGCGCGGTTTCGGATTTCGAATACGAATTCCAGATGGCGGGCATGAACAGCCGCATCAACTCGAACGTCGAGACTCTGTTCTTGATGGCGTCGGATCGCTTCCAGTTCATCTCCTCGCGCTTCGTCAAGGAGATCGGCATGCTCGGCGGCGACGTCACGCCGTTCGTCAGCGCGCGCGTCGCCAAACGAATCGCCGCGAAGTTCGACGGCGAACGCGCGCGCCGGAACAAGGCGAATCGCTAGGCGTTTCGCGGCGTTTAAGATGAACGGGATTTAACTTGGCCGGCGTTGGAGCATGGACCCAAATGACCTTCGGCGGTCGCAAAACCGCCGGCCCGCTTCGACCCCCCTTAGCGGGCATAAACCCCTGGGTCCGCCCCGCCTGCACCCCTTTCCTCCACAGCGCAGGCGGGGCGATTCATGTCGAGCGCCAATTGTTCTGCCGTGCGGCACGGGCCATGCGGCCGCGCGCGATTAATCGCGGCGATGGCAGCGCCCATATTTCGCTTGCGACGACGGCCGCTCGGTGTGTCCTGCGCCATTCCCGATCCGGATGAATGTTGAATGAAAGGTGTCGCGCGATGACCAGCAAGCTGTTCTCGCCGTTCAAGCTGCGCACCGTCGCGCTCAAGAACCGCATCGTCGTGTCGCCGATGTGCCAATACAGCGCCGATGACGGCGTCGCCTCCGACTGGCACATGGCGCATCTGCCGACCATGGCGGTATCGGGCGCTGGCTTGGTGATGATCGAGATGACCGACGTCGAGCCAATCGGCCGCATCACGCCCGGTTGCCTCGGACTCTACTCAGACGCCTGCGAAGCCGGATTGAAGCGCGTCGTGCAATCCGCAAAGCGCTGGGGCGGTGCGGCAATCGGCATTCAGCTCGCGCATGCGGGCCGCAAAGGATCGTCGCACAAGCCATGGGATGGCGGCGCGCCGCTGAAGCCGCAGGAAGGCGCGTGGCAGACGGTGGCGCCGTCGCCGATCCCGTTCGCCCAGGGTTGGCCCGCGCCGAAGGAACTGAGCGAGGCCGACATGGAACGCATCGTCGCCGCCTTCGCTGCCGCGACGAAGCGCGCCGCGCGCATCGGCGTCGATCTGGTCGAGCTCCACGGCGCACATGGCTACCTGCTGCACCAGTTCCAGTCGCCGCTGTCGAACCAGCGGACGGACAAGTGGGGCGGCAGCGCCGAGAGCCGCATGCGCTTTCCGCTACGCGTCGTGGAGGCGGTCCGCGCCGTCTGGCCGGAGGACAAGCCGCTGGGCATGCGGATCAGCTGCGACGAATGGACCGCGGGCGGACTCACTCCGGACGATGCCGTGGTCTACGCGCGCGCTCTCAAGGCACGCGGCGTCGATTACCTGTGCTGCTCGGGCGGCGGCAACGTCGCCGCCGCCAAGATTCCGGTGGCGCCCGGCTACATGGTCGAGTTCGCCGCCAAGGTCCGGCGCGAGGCGGGCATCGCGACCCGCGCCATCGGCATGATCCTCACGCCGCATCAGGCGGAAACGATCGTCGCCGACGGACAGGCGGACATGGTGGCGCTCGCCCGCGGCTTCCTCGACGATCCGCGCTGGGGCTGGCATGCGGCCGAGGCGCTCAGCGAGCCGACCCCGGCGCCGCCGCAATACCAGCGCGCCACCCGGGATACCTGGCCCGGCGCCCGGATCGTGCGGCCGCAAACCGCCGCCGCGGCGGAGTGAGCGTTAACCAAACCGCCGCCTTAAGGTCGAGTTAACACGGCGGCGGATACGATCGGCCTAATTCACGGGAGATGGCTGTACTCGATCTCTTCGGATTGGCGGTGCGCGACGCGCGCGGCACGACGGCGGTGGAATACGCTCTCGTCGCCGGGCTGATCGCCGTCGTGATCGTCGTGGCCATCACGGCCACCGGCACCGGCGTCGAGAATCTCTTCAACAGCATCGTCGTTAACTACTGAACTCTCCGCACGCGCTGCGTTCGGCAGGCAAAGAATTTCGCATATTAACCGTACCTCGCTGCTGAAAGCATTTGCCGAGAATGCTACAAATTGTCGAGCGTTCGCCGCGCCTCGTTAACCATGCGGCGGCGTCACCGCGGGGTTTCGGACGATGCTCGACGGATATTCCGCGCCCGAGCTGTTGCGCGCCGCTGCCGTGCCGCATACGCGCCGGCTCTATCTTGTCACCGGCGGTTGCGGATTCATCGGTTCGCATCTCGTCGAGGCGCTGACGGCGCGTGGCGATACCGTGCGCGTGTTCGACGATCTGTCGCACGGGCGGCGCGAGAACCTGCAGCGCGGTGTCGAATTCATCGAGGGCGACGTCGCCGATCCGATGGCGCTGCGGCGGGCGATCCAGGACGTCGACGGCTGCTTTCACCTTGCGGCGGTGCCGTCGGTCGTCGAATGCCAGAGCCGCTGGCTCGAAGCGCACCGCACCAACCTGACCGGCACGATTAACGTCTTCGATGCCGCGCGCCGTGCGCAGCCCGGCAGGCCGGTACCCGTCGTCTATGCGTCGTCGTCTGCGATCTACGGCAATCGCGGCGCGGTGCCGCTGGGCGAGGCATTGCCGCCGCAGCCTCTGTCCATCTGCGGCGCCGACAAAGCCGGGTGCGAGCTGCACGCCCGCATCGCCCACGCGGCGCACGGCATTCCGACCGTGGGCTTGCGGCTCTTCAACGTGTTCGGTCCGCGCCAGCCCGCCGATTGCGCCTATCCGGGCGTCGTCCCCAGCTTTCTCGCGCGGCTCGCGGCGGGGCGGCCGGTCTCGATCTTCGGCGACGGCGGCCACGTGCGCGATTTCGTGTTCGTGCGCGATGCCGTGGCGGCCTTGCTGGCGGCGATGGGGCGTGCGGCCGCTGACGCCGAGATCTTCAACGTGTGCACGGGACGCGGCGTATCGGTGCTCGCGCTGGCACGACTGGCGGCGCGGCTCGTCGCGGTGGAACCGGAGATCGCCTTCCTGCCCGCGCGTCCCAGCGACGTGCGACATTCGGTCGGCGATCCGACATGCGCCGCCCGCGGCCTCGGTTTCATGGCGGCGACCGATCTCGAAACCGGTCTCGGCGCGACCTTGCGGGCGCTGCGCACGGTCGACGCGATCTGACTCCTTCGGCAGCCGGCCGCGCGGCGCGACACCCGCTTGATCCAGATCAATGGCAGCACCGCGCTTCCGGGAAAGTATCGGCGGCTCGATATGGTTTTCATGGAGGTTGCGTTGGAGGCGAACATTGGCGCGTTCGATCGCGCCGCGCGGTTCGTGGTCGGCCTGGCATTCTTGTCTCTCGTCGTCCTGCTCAAAGACAACGCGCGCTGGATTGGTCTCATCGGCTTCATTCCGCTGCTGACCGCGATGTTCCGATGGTGCCCGGTTTACTCGATCCTCGGCGTCAAGACCTGAGACGGCCGCTGGACGGCGGATCGTAGCGTCGATAGCGCCGCGCGAAACCGTCAGGCATCCACGGTAACCGAATGTGCGAACTCTTCGCGATGTCGAGCCGGCTTCCGACGACGGTCAACCTGTCGCTCGACGTGTTCGCGCGGCACGGCTCGCCGCCGGGTCGCAACGTCGACGGGTGGGGCCTCGTCGTCTACGACGACGGCGACGTGCGGCTGTTCAAGGAGCCGACACCGGCCGGCAACAGCGAATGGCTCCGCTTCATCGAGTGCAGCCGCTTGCCGAGCCCGCTGGTTCTTTCGCATATCCGGCACGCGACGCACGGCGCGGTTGCGCTGCGCAATACCCAGCCGTTCATCCGCGAACTCGGCGGCCGCATCCACGCCTTCGCTCATAATGGCCACCTGCCCGGCATCGAAAACGAAACGAAGGGCCGCCGCTTGCGCTTTCGGCCCGTCGGCGAGACGGATTCCGAGCTGGCGTTCTGTCTTCTGCTGGCACGGATGGCGCCACTCTGGGCATCCGGTGTGCCAGCGCTCGCCGCCCGCCTCGCGGTGGTCCGACGGTTTGCAGCGCGCCTGGGCGAAAGCGGGCCGGCGAATTTTCTCTACGCCGATGGCGACATCCTGTTTGCGCACGGCGACCGCCGCGTACAGGCTGACGGCTCGATCGCGCCGCCTGGATTGTTCCGCTTGACGCGAAGCTGCGCCGTCGATCGCGACGCGCTGCCGGACGCCGGTGTGACGATCGGCGCGTGGTCGCCGCCCCAGACCTTGACGCTGGTTGCCAGCGTTCCGCTGACCGCGGACGCGTGGACGCCGCTTGCCGAGGGCGAGGTGGTCGCCGTTGCCGCCGGCGAAATGTGGTGCGCGGACAGCGGCGAAACGCGCCGCCGCGTGACGGCTACTTGACGACGCGGCCGTCCGCCGCCTTGACCGTCACTGTGAGCGGTATGCCGGTTCGCACGCTTTGCGAAACGGTGCAAAAATCCTCGAACTGCGCCAGCGCCCGATCGAGATGGGCGAGCCCTTCCGGCGGTGCGCGGAGCGTGATCGTGACCTTGATGCCGGTGACCCGCAGGCGGTTGCGCTCGTTCCGGCCGATCTCGCAGGTCGCCGTCGCCGTCAACGCGCCGGGGTCTTCCTTGAACTTGGCGTTGGCGAAAACCAGGCTGGCGGACAGGCAATTCGCCACTGCAGCGGCGAGGAGATGCGACGGCGATGGACCGGCGCCGTCGCCCAGCGGCGGCGGCTCATCCGCCATCGTCGGCGTCAGGCCGGAGCCGAAATCGACCAGGAAGCGATACTTGTCCTGGCGCGTGACGGATACGGAGACCTCGTTGCTCATCCGCTTTCACCCGATCGCCGGGTTTCCGGAAAATGTCGACAGCGGGAAAAGGTCGTCGACACGGCCTAGAATACCAGAACCTTATCGGCGGCGGCCGTGGCAGTCGCAAGCTCGTCCATCGAGCTGCGCTTGGCGCCATCGATGAACTCGGCCTCGCTCAGGCCGCGCGCATCCATGCAGATGCCGCATAGGAGCAGTTTATGACTGCCGGTCGCGAACCGCTTCACCATGCGCTCGACGTTATAATAGCCGTCCGGCGTTTTCTGACCCCTTTTTGCGCTCAAGACGGCATCGGCCAACAGGAAAACCGTGATTTCCGTCGCCGGATCTTTTTTCGCTAGCGCCGTCGCCAGCCGCAACGCGTTGTAGCAGCGCTCGGTGCCGTAAGGCGGGTCGTTCAGGATCAGCACCGCTTTCATGGATGCGCGCCGGATCGCTTACGGCTGGAGCAGCTTGCGCTTCTCTTCGAATTCGGTCTTGTCGATCTCGCCGCGCGCGAAGCGCTGTTCGAGGATGTCGAGCGCGGTGCGGCTGTGGCCGTGACCGTGGTCGAGGTGGGCGAAGCCGCGTACCAGCCAGACGACCAGAGCCACCGTGCCGCCGACGATGATCAGCATCATCAGCGGGCCGAAGATCATGCCGGGGAACCAGCCCCAACCCCAGCCCCAGCCGCCACCCCACATCGGACCATAACCGTATCTCGGACCAACGTCTGACGCGGTCTGCGCCAAGGCGGGCAACGTCGGCAGCGTCATCGCGCTGGCGACGGCGAACAGTCGAGCGCACTTGCTCATGCGAATTCTCCTTTCAGATGCGACGAGCCTAGGCGCGCGCACCTGGCCGGCATTGACCTGGATCAAGGGCCGCGACGGCGGAGCCGGGCAGGCGCGCATCAATATTCGACGCGGTACAGCCGTCCCTCAAGGTGCAGCGACGGCTTGGGATCGGTCGTTGCGATCCTGATCTCGATCGGCTGTCCCGGCGCGAGATCGCCGCGGCGGATTTCACCGACCGCCCAGCCAAGGCCGCTCCAGACGACTTTGTCGTAATGGATTTCGACCGGCAACGGCTTCCTGCCCTGCGTCGCACGGATGATAAAGACCTGCGCCATATTGCGATGGCTGAAGCTGCGGACGACGGCGCCGGCGGCGTCGACTTGTCGCATGACGATGCGCAAGTCGCCGCCGGCTGGCGGACCGGCCGTGGTCTCGATCGCATTGTCGCCGACGGCGACGAAGCGCGCGGGAAGCCGCTCGATCGCCTTCGGGATCTGGATGTCACGTTCGACGCTGAGGTCGTATGCGCGGTCAGCGTAACGGCCGAAACCGATCGAGACGAGTTGACCGGGACCCAACCGAACCGAATTGCCCGAAAGAACTGGCTCGAAGCCGGCGTCGCGGAACAGGATGCGTCCATCCGCGATCCGCGACTGTCGCGGCGACAGCTGCGGCAAGCGGACGGCGCGAATGCGCTGCGAAGGGTTGACGACGACGTACAGCGCGCCGTCTGCGACAATCGACGCGAAGCCATAGGGATAAGCGTCGCCCGGAATGCCGCCGAAGGATTTCGTTATCCCGAAGCGCTGCAGCGGATCGTAGATCGCCTGGACCTTGGCGAGCCACCGTGCGTCGTCGTCGTCGAGGAACGCCAGATCGCCGTGGACGGTATTAATCCAACCGCCATGCGACGCCATGAGCAGCGCGCTGCCGCGCCATGCCGAGGCGCGGCGGTGGTAGTTGGTACCGGTGTCGCCGAGCATGACGCTCGTCGAGTCGATGCGCGGCAGTGGAACGCCCGCCTGATCGAAACTGCGCACCATGTGGTCGCTGTAGACGTCGACCGAACGCCAGAAGCTCATCTCCGGCGTGTTCGACGGCCGCGGATCTCCCGAATAGAACGTGTCGAACACGTCGAGCCAGGCCTCGTTGAGCGGCCGCGCCGGCGCGGCCGCCGATCCAACGTCACCGACGAGGCCGTTGAATCCAACCAGGACGACGTCGGGATTGCGGCGACGGAACGCCTGGAGCGCCGCGTGGAACGCGCGGAGGTTGCGCAGTCGAGCCTCGTGCGGCTCGAGCATGCCTTCGTCACGCTTCGCCACGGCATCGAAATTCGCCATGTCGAACTTGAACATGCGTACATCGCGGTCGTACCAGTATTGCAGCACGTCCATGAAATCGCCGAGGAAGCCGCCGCGGTAAAGCGCCATGGACCAGCCATTCTTGTCGAGCGAGTCACGCCATTGCGGCGCCGCGTGCATATGGGTGAGCGTGTTGGTGCTGAACCACAGGCCGGGCTTGGTGCCGTTCGCCTTCAGTGCGGCGAGCCAGCGGTCCGGTCCGTTCGGCCAGCTTGTGGCGCGCCACGTGCGATAACCGCCGTCGGGGTCGTACCAGAACGCGTCCATCACGTAGTAATCGAAGCGGACGCCGAGCTTGCGCAGCCGCAGGACATCGTCGAGCTCGCGCATCGCCAAGGTCTCGGTAAGCGGAACCTGGTCCGAGAGCTCGTCATATGCCGACCAATTGTTGTAGACCCAGATCGGCGCCGGCAGGAGCGGGCGAGCGGCCGCACTCGGCATGCTTTGCGCCTGCGTGGGCGCATGCCACAGCAGTGCAAACAGCACAGCAACGGCAAATTTCCAGCCTCGAGATCGAATTCCATCCATTGCACCGACCGCGCGACGCAATCCGGCGCTTTGCCGATCGCGATAGCGGCCATCAAGCGCGGGCGCCGCGGACAGGGCATTGATTTGGATCACGTAGCCGCGGAACGCGGCTTGCCTCAACCGATCTGGCGGGCGACCAGCGGACCGAGGCGATTGGCGAGCGCCAGCGGCAGCCGCCGCCAGGTCCCGACCATCAGCCGGTATTTGGGATTGAGCGGATTGATCTCCGGCAGGTCGGTGCGCTCCACCAGCCGGTACTGGTAACCGAGCGGCTGCGGCGCGAAGCCCCAATAGGTCTTGTAATCGAACGACCCGGTGCCGCGCTTACTGCGACCGAAATCGAACACGCGCACACCACCGGCGGCCGCGCGCTGCATCAGCGCCCAGTACATCACGTCATAGGCATGGAGCCGCCGCGCCGCCGGCACGGCGCCACCGTAGTAAGGGAGGACGCGATCTTTGAAGAAGAAACTCATCAACGCCGTCGCCGGGCCGTCCGGCCCGCTGACCGTGGAGATCTCGACGGCGTCGCCGAACTCGGCCTTGATCGCGGCATAGAAGCGCAGCGGCAGCACCGGCGTGCCGAGGTTGCGCAAGCTCCCTGAATAGATGCGGAAGAATGTCTCGACCGGCGCGGCGGCGTCGATCGCAAGCCGCTTGTCGTCGATCGCCTTACGCAGATCGGCACGCTTCTTGCGCGGAATCGCCTTGAGATTGTCGGCGGCTGTCGCAGCAATCGCGCGCTCGAAGCCGAAATAGAGTTCGGTCTTGGCGAGCCACGCGTCGCCGAGCGGAAGCGGGGCGCCGTGGCGCAGCTCGACAAAATCGACACCGAGCCGTTCGCCGATCCGGCCCGCCTCGTCGGCGAGCGCCTGCGCCGCGGCGTCGTCATCCGCGGCGATGCCGCCGCCCGTCGTGAACGCCGTCGAGATCAGCGCGCCGCCGAACAGCCGCGACTTGACGTGAACCAGCGGCAAGATGCCGACGATGCGGCCGTTGCGCCAGGCACAGCGGTAATGCGCTTCATGGCCGAGCGCGCCTGCGACGACCCGGAGCCAACCGGCGCGGTGGAAGAACGTCGCCTGCGGAGCGCGCGCGACATAGTGCTCCCACGCCGCTTCGTCGCCGTCGCGGAAGGGGCGGATCTGGAGCGGTGACGCATATCCGGCAAGCGGATCGGCGGTCAGTTCGCGCGTGGCGGTGTCCGGGCTCATGGCCGGCCCTCGAACAGCCGCGCATAAGCCTCGACCATGCGTGCGAATGGGAATGTGTTGTCGACATGCGCGCGGTTGAGGCTGCCGAGTGCATGGCGCCGCCCCGCGTCGGCAACGAGCGCGGCGAGCGCGGTAGCAAGCGTCACCTCGCCGCGCGGCACGATGAAGGTGCGGTTGGCCGGAGCGACCATGTGCTTCACGTCGCCGACATCGACGGCAGCGATCGGCAGGCCCGTGGCCATGGCCTCGAGCACCGTCATCGGCATCTGTTCGGTGTCGGAGGACAGCGCGAAAACGTCGAACAGCGCAAGCGCGCGCTGGGGCTCGCGCACCTCGCCCAGGAACAGTACGCGCTCGGCAATGCCGAGGCGGCGGGCCAGCGCCTCGAGCGCGAGACGCTCGCCGCCGTCGCCGGCGATCGCCAGGCGCACCGACTGATCGTCGAGGCGGGCGACGGCGCCGAGCAGGCGCGCCAGGTTCTTTTCCGGCCGCAGTGGCGCCACCGTGCCGATGACGATCTCGCCGGAGCGGCGCGGAAACAGCGGCACGCCGACGAGCGGGGCGCGAAACGCGCGGGTATCGATGCCGTTGGGCAGATAGGTCACCCGCGACGCCGGCAGCCGCCAGCGCGCAATGGCAATGCTCTCGAGTGTACGCGACGGCACGACGATCGCTTCGGCATGCTTCAGGGCGAGACGGCGCAGGACACCGCGGCGGCGCAGCGGCTGCTCGGCCTCGTCCGGACCGAAGCCATCCTCAAAATGGCAGTGGCGCGCACCGGCGAGCAGGCGGTTGGCCATCGCCCATTCAATCGCGCCCCAATTATAGGTGGCGAGCAGATCGGGCGCAGTCGCACGGATCCGGCGCACGTCGGCGTCGAGCCGCGCGACCAGCCCGCCGCGCGGCACCGCGCGCTCGACGACGACGTCGAGCGCGGGATCGAACCGGTCGCGACAGTTCGTATCGCCGCTCAGGCTGAGGATCGTGTGGCGGAAGCGCGGGCCTAGCGCGTTGACGATGCGTGCAAGCCGTACCTGGATGCCGCCGACGCCGAAGCCGGGCAGTACGTGCAGCACGTGCCGCGCGGCGGGGATGGGCTGGGGCGTGGGCGCACCGCTGCGCTCCTCGGGTCGGGACACGGTCAAGGCTTGGGCCATGGCCGACATGGTGCCGCGAAATGGCTAACGAACTGATAGCGCGGGCGCCGTCCGCTGCCACGCGGAAGCCGCGGAAAAATTTGGCAAAAAAAGAACGGCGGATCCTCACGGAGCCGCCGCCAAGTCGTCCGCCAACTGGGGTCTCGTTCGGGAGACATGGGGGGGCGGAACCCTGCTTTTTTCGACGAACGTCTTTCCCGAACGGCCCGGTTTGTGCGGACTTGCTCTTTCCGGTGCAACGACCGGGCCAAGTCGAAGAACCGAAGGAATCCCGGGGTTTTTTGATTTTCGGTGATGCCGCCAGGGTAGCCGGCGTAAAGCCGGCCGACGGGCAAAAAAAGAGTCCGGGGCTTGCGCCCAGGACTCTTCAAGGTCGGGGGCTGATCGCTCCGGTTGGTGCCGGAGAAAAACAGCGCGCGATCAAATTGACCCGGTATGGTTAAAAAAGCGTTTACGCCGTCGCGGCGCAGCGCGGCGCTTCAGATTTCGCCGAGATACTTGCGGGCGAAACGCAGCAGCTCGAGGTCGCTGGTTTGTTTGGCGACGGTCTGGATCTCGCGGAAATAGGCGCGCAATCCGCTCTGGTCGATCCGGCAGGACAGCCAGCCGACGAATTGATCGGGCGTACGGACCCAGGCGGGCAACGGGTCCAAGGACGTATCGAACGGCAGGACGCTCTGCATGATGCGCCACCGCCGCTGCGACAACACCTCGGCGGACTCGTCGCCGGCTCCCGGAGTCCAGCCAGGGCGCGCATAAGCATGCGTGCGGCGGACCATAATGATTTCCTCGGGCTCTTTCTTTCAGACTTCTTGACCGCCACGATAGAAAAACGGTTGCATACAAACAACTCAAAAATAATCTTAAATCACAGTTATATACGGTTAATTCCTGCGATGATGGTTAATGGCAATTTCAGCTCGCTCAAGGGGTAGCATGCTCAACGCAGCGGTGATCGGACTCGGCTGGTGGGGCAAGACCATCGTCGCCACCCTGCGTGGCAGCGCCAAGCTCAGGATCGTCCACGCGGCCGATATCGACGCCAGGGCGGGCAACTGGGCGCGGGAGCAGGGCGGTCGCCTTTTCGGCTGAGTTCGACGCGGTGCTCGCCGATCCGGCAGTGCAAGCGGTCATCCTGTGCACGCCGCATTCGCGCCATACTGCGGAGATCGCGCGCGCCGCTGCGGCCAGGAAACACGTCTTCTGCGAAAAGCCGCTCGCCCTCAAGCGCACCGAGGCCGCCTAGTCGGTTCGGGTATGCAACCAGAACGGCGTGGTGCTCGGCGTCGGCCACGAACGGCGCTTCGAACCGCCAATGGTCGAACTGACGCGGCTCGCCAAATCGGGCGTGCTCGGCACGCTGCTCCAGATCGAAGCGAGCTTCTACCAGAACAAGATGATGAATCTGCCGGCAGACAACTGGCGGCAATCCGACGCCGAGGCGCCTATCGGCCAGATGACGGGACCGGAATCCACTTGCTGGACCTGGCGGTGAGCTTGCTCGGCCCAGCCGAAAGCGCGCTGTGCCGCACGCGTCGGCTCGGCAGTTCGTTGGCCAACGGCGACACACTGGCGGCTCTGGTCGCCTTCAAGGATGGCGGCGTCGCGCTGATCAACGCGATCCTGGCGACGCCGTTCGCCGGCCGCTTCACGCTCTACGACAGCAAGGGCTGGGTCGAAGTGCGCGACATGAGTCACCCGGAACAGCCGACCGGCTGGACGCTCACCACCTGCGCGTTCGACGGCACCACGACGTCCGTCGACTATCCAGCGGCTTCGTCGGTGCAGGCGATTCTCGAGGCGTTCGCCGATGCCGCCGAGAGCCGTGCCCCTTGTCCGATACCGCAGGCTGAGATGATCGCCACCATCGCCGCGCTCGAGGCGGTGGCCATGTCGTCCGCGAGCGGCGCGATCGCGACCGTGCCGCCAGCGATCTGAGGCGCCGTGTTCTCGGCCGCGAGCGGCATCGCACTTGGCGCGCCTCAGGGCGGCCTGGGCGCGGGCGAACTCACGGCAGCAGGACGAGATGATGATTGGCGCCGCATTGCCGGTCTGATCATCCGTAGCCGCCAAGCCGGCTGCACGGAATCAGCGCTGATTTGTAAAAACGGCCGACAAACCATTGATTTTAAGGATAGAATCGGCGTGTTAAGCTTGTATTCATCGTGAAAAACACGTTACCTTCACCGCGAATTGTCGCTATTGCGACTGTCGCTAGAACGGCCGGCAGAACGCCCGATGCGCCCAAACCGGACGCGGTCAATGCGTCTGCAGGAATCGGAAGGCCGATGTCGTCGTTGTCGCAACGCCTCAAAGAACGCTATTTCGGCCGCTATCAGCATCCCTATGCCGTGCTGCGGCGGCGAGTCGAAGACCTGCTGCCGCTCGATGCAACGCTGCTCGACGCCGGCTGCGGCCGAAGCGCGCCGACGTTGGCCCATTTCCGCGGCCGGGCGCGGCGCCTCATCGGCATCGACCGGGTCGCGTTCGCTGGCGCGTCGGCCGGACTTGAGCTGCGCCAGCGCGATCTCGCCGACACCGGCGTCGCTTCCGGCGCAGTTGACCTGATGTACAGCCAGGCGGTGCTCGAGCACGTCACCGATCCGGACGCGACCTTCGCCGAGATCGCCCGCGTCTTGCGGCCGGGCGGGCGTTACGTCGGACTGACCGCCAACAAGTGGGATTATGCGTCGCTGGCGGCGCGGCTGATCCCGAACTGCTTTCACCCGTGGATCGTGCGGCGCACCGAAGGCCGCGACGAGCAGGACGTCTTTCCCACGGTTTATCGCGCGAATACGCGGCGCGACGTCGCACGCTACGCGGCGCGCCACGGGCTCGAACTCGTCGAGTTCCGCTATCTCGGCCAGTATCCGAATTATTTCATGTTCAACGGCGCGTTGTTTCTGGCAGCCACTGCCTACCAGAAAATCATCGAGCGCTTGGCGCCGCTTCATTGTCTCCAGGGCTGGATCTTCTTCGTGCTGCGGAAGCCGGAAACACCGATGGAGATGGCGCCGGTTGCCGCCCGTCCGGCGGCGTGAGCCGCGTTTGATTCGGCCACCCCGGCGCGGTTAAGTGTTCGCGCTCCGCCGCGATTCCGCCCAACGCACTGGTGCATGTGCTCGCCAACATGAATGCCTACGACGCCAGCTTGCCGCGCTGAACCGTGGAACGGCGGTCCGGCGTCGCCGTTATGTGCCCGATACTCCTCGGAGGCGGGATGCATGCGGCTGTGGGTTGTGGTTGCACTGGCGCTGCTGGCGGCAGGATGCACAACAGAGCGACAGACGGAACCGAAACGCACGGCGACTGAGGAGATGCTGATCTCGGCCGCAGCGGATCGGGCGGTCTCTCAGGTCGATACGACCGCGTTCCGAGGCAAGAAGGTCTTTGTCGACGCCTCGGACTACAAGGGCCTTGGTCCAGAATACACTGTTGCCGCGATGCACGAGGCGTTGTTGAAAGGCGGCGCCATGCTGGTCGGCGATCGCAAGTCGGCCGATGCGGTGGTCGAGATGCGCAACGGCGCGCAGTCGATCGACAAGCGCGAGTTCCTGATCGGCATTCCCGCGTTCAGCCTGCCGATCCCGCTCACGGCCAACGCCCTCCAAATCCCCGAGATCGCTCTCTACGCGAAGGCGCAGGACATCGGCGTCTCGAAGCTGGCCGTTGCCGCATATAATCCCGTGAGTGGCGCCTACGAATCATCGACCGGTCCCGTATACGGTTTCTCGCACGACATCCGTTACACCGTTCTCATCTTCGTCAGTTGGCGGCACAACGATTTTCGTCCGAACGAGGATAACAAGAGCGACAACGGCAAATAGCCTGCCGCACGGGCGCGGCCCGCGCAGGGTTACAATTGGATTAACGGGTGCCGTGGGCGTCGCCGCCAAGCGACCGGGAGTCGCGCGCGGGCCAGCGGCCGAGCTCAACGGCGAGCAGAAAATCCGCCAGGGTTCGGTTGAAGAGCGCCGGATCCTCGAGGTTCACGAGATGGCCTGTCTTGGGCAGGATCACCAGCCCGGATGTGGCGATGGCGCGCTTCATCAGAATGCCGGGCTGGAGACACGCTTCGTCCTCGTCGCCGGCGACGATCAGGGTCGGGGCGGTGATCTTCGTCATCCGCTCGACCAAGTCGTAGAGCGAGGGCCGCCGCGCCTGCACGCCGCGCAGCGTGTTGGCCGAGCCCTTGGCCGAATGCGCAGCGAGGCGGTCGGAGAATTCGCGCCAGGCGCGGGGGTCCTTGTTCTGGAGCTGCACGCGCGCAGTGCCTTCGGCATAGCGCTCGGCCACCTTGGCGCTGCCGTCCCGCTCGAACCGGTCGGCAAGCTCCTCGCTTTCGTGCTGAAAGCGGGCGCGCTTGTCCTTCTCCGCGCCGTAGCCGCAGCCGCAGATCGCCAGCGCATGCGCCCGGTCGTGGTGGCGCAGCCCGAAATGCAACGTCGCGAAGCCGCCCATCGACAGGCCGACGATATGAGCGTGGTCGAGGCGGAGATGGTCGAGCACCGCGGCGATGTCGTCGGCGGCGCGCTCGACGGAATAGTGCGCGTCGCTCTCCGGCACGTCGGAGGGTGGGTAGCCGCGCGCGTTGAACGCGATGCAGCGGTAATAGCGGCCGAAGAAACGGAGCTGCGCATCCCAGCTCCGCAGGTCGCCCGCGAATTCATGGACGAAGACGAGCGGCCGGCCTTGACCGACTTCCTCGTAATGGAGTCTGACACCGTCATCAGTCGTGGCAAAAGGCATCGCGATCCTCCCCGATGGGATTCCCGGTGCCGCGGCAGCGCTTGTCAAGTCTCACCGAATTGTCACGCTCCAAGCGGCAGCCGGATGATAGCTAGCGTGAGTGCGAAGTCTTCTGATGCACCTTGTGCTCGGCGCAGTGGCAGCGAGGCCGGATGCGGCCCAGCCGCCGGACGCGCCACGGCTCGTTGATTCCATCAAGCAGGTGCTGCGGCCGCTCAAGGCGCGGTGGAGCCGGTCGCCGCCGCCGTCGTGGCATACGACCGCCGACGTCATGAGGCGCCACGGCTTGCAGCCGCGAACGATCTTCGATATCGGTGTCGCCTACGGCACCTACGAGCTCTATCGCGAGTTTCCCGACGCGTTCTATTACCTCGTCGATCCGACTTCGAATTCGCTGCGCTACATGCGACAGCTGGCCCGACAGCTCGATTGCGAGGTGCTCAACGTCGCGCTCGCCGATCATGATGGCCAGCTCGAGATCGAGGTGCGCGCCGACATCCAGGGCTCGACCTTCTTCGAGGAAGTCGGGCCGCGCGACGTGCTGCGGCGCGAGACGGTCGTGGTGCGGCGTTTTGATACGCTGATCGGCATGTTCGACCGTCCGGCCCTCGCCAAGATCGATGTGCAGGGCTCTGAGCTCGCGGTGCTGCAGGGCATGGGTGACCGCATCCGCGAATTTGACGCCATCATCGCCGAGACCAGCACCCTGGCGACGATCAAGGGCGGGCCTGAGCTCTACGATCTCATCGCCTTCATGAAGGCGCATGGCTTCGTCGCGTTCGATGTGCTCGGCTATGCGCGGCGGCCGCTCGATCACGCCTTGGCGCAGATCGATATGCTGTTTGTGCCAGAGGAGTCGCCGTTGCGCGCCGACCGGCGTTGGGCCACCACGGCCTGACGCCCTCAGCGCGCGGTGACCTGGTTGCGGAACGCGAGCGGCGCGGCGATCCGACGGAACGGCTCGATGGTCGAGCCGGTGCCGTGCACGACGATGTCGCCGTAGCCGAAAAGGCGGCCGCCGAGCGACTGGTCGACGTCGACGCTTTCGACCTTGTCCATGTTCATCTCGATGGTATGGCGGCGGATCAGGCCGCGCTTGAAGATGACGCGGCGGTCAGTGACCGCGATCTCGGTCGTCCACCGCCGCAATGCGGCGATCAGCAAGGTCAGTAGGCTCGCCACCATCAGCAGCTCGAGAATGATCAAGATAAACGGCGTAGCGCCGCCGGACGGGCTGGCCGCGACGAGCGCGAAATACATCGCCACCGCGGCGGCGAAAAGGACGAGGCCGGGCAGATAGACGATCCAATGCAGCCGGCCGACGTAGCGCAGCGTCTCACCGGGCTGGAGAATCCGCCGCAGGTAGCTCATCGCAACCGGTCGGGGAAACTGGTGAGCCCGGCGGGAGTCGAACCCGCGACCCCATGATTAAAAGTCATGTGCTCTACCGGCTGAGCTACGGGCTCGCGCAACTGCGCCGGACAATAGGCACGCGCGCACGCCCCGGTCAACGCCGACGCCGGCCGACCGGTGGGTGCGAACGGACCGCTCAGTTGATCAAGCGGATCGGCACGATCCAACTGCCGTAATCGCCCCGGTCATGGTTGGCGTCGGAAGAAGGATCGGCAACCGGGTCGTCGGACCTAGCGGAGCTGCTACTGGCAACAACAGGACCGGCAGTTCGGTCGGGGGACGCAGCGCAGCCGGCAATCGTCAAGACAAACGCGGCGGCCACGATGGCGCTCAACGGCTTGGTCATCATACGCCTCACTGTTTTTGGCGGAAGCGCTGACTTCCGTCAACCGAATGCGCTCCCCACTGGGAGCGCCCCCATCGCACACCCTATGACCAGGGTGTGGTGCCGAAAATCGATTCGATCCCCTATGCCGACGGCTTTTTTCCTTTAGGCCGGTCCACTCGACGCCGACAGCGTCCGCCGCGGCGCTAGGCCGCGCTCCTCGACGCGGATGCGCCAGGCAAGCAGCGCGGCGTTGAGCGCCGAGAAGATCAGTGCGATCCGCCACGCGCCGAAGGCGAGCGGCAGCACCGCGATCTCGCCGGCGACGATCAGGTAATTGGGATGGGCGATGAAGCGGTAGGGTCCACGCCGCATCACCGGCTCGCCCGGCACGTTGAAGACGCGCGTCGTCCAGTAGGGGCCGAGGCTGGCGATAGTCCAGAGCCGCAGGCCCTGGAGCGCGCCGAACGCGTCGAGCCAGTACCAATCGACCGCCGCATCCCACCGCACCAGCGCCAGGAGCGCGGCGAGCCACGCACCGTGCAGCGCGAGGACGAGCGGATAATGGCCGGCTCCGAGCTCGATCGCGCCGCGCGCTTTGAGTGCGCGGGCATTGCGTGCCGAATAGGCGAGCTCGCCAAGCCGCGCCAGCGCCACCAGCGCAATGATGATCGGGACCGCCATCACGCGTCGAGCACCAGAAAGCCAGCGGTGAAGCCGGGCCCCAACGCCGACAGCAGCATCCGGCCGCTGCATCCGGCATCGAGGGTGCGTTTGAGCACAAAGAGCACCGTCGCCGCCGACATGTTGCCGCAGTCGCGCAGCACGGCACGGGCGTGATCGAGCGCGCCGCCCGCGAGCGCGAAGGCTTCCTCGATCGCGCTCAGCACCTTGACGCCGCCGGGATGGCAGACGACGTGGTCGATGTCGGCGAGCGACAGGCCGTGGCGGTGGAGGAAGCCGTCGGCGGCCGCGCGCAACTCGCTCCGCACCAGGGCCGGAATGTCGCGCGAGAAGATCGCCTTGAACCCGTCCTCCATCACGTCCCAGCCCATCACGCCGAGAGAATCGGGCCAAGTGTGCTCGCCGGCCGCGCCGAGGCGCGGTCCGTTGCCGGCCGTCGAGACGATGCCGGCAGCTGCGCCGTCGCCGAATAGCGCGGTGGCGACGACGTTGCTCTTCGAGCTGTCACCGCGCCGGAAGCACAGCGCGCACAGCTCCACCACCAGGAATAGCACGTTGGCGCCGGGCTGCGTCCGGGCGAGGTCGGCGGCGCGCGCCATGCCGGCGATGCCGCCGGCGCAGCCGAGGCCAAAGACCGGCAGGCGAGTCACGTCGGGGCGCAGGCCAAGCCGGTTCAACAGCCTAGCGTCGAGGCTCGGCGTGGCGATACCAGTGGTCGATACCGTGACCACGGCGTCGATTTGCCCGGGCGCGAGCGTCGCCTGGGCGAGGCAGGCGCGCGCCGCCCGCTCCAAGAGCCGCACGGCGTGGTCGAGATAGAGCTCGTTGCGCTCGGCCCAGCCGTGTGAGCGGTCGTACCATTCGAGCGGCACGCAGGAATACCGCGTCTCGATGCCGGCATTGGCGAAGACCGGCAGCAGCCGGTCGAGGTCGAGCGCAGCCGCGCCCGCGAAATAGGCGCGCGCGCGGCGCTCGATCTCGGCCTGGTGCAGGGCGAAGGGCGGCAAGGCGGTCGACAGGGCGAGCAGGCGGGGTGCGTTCATCACTGGCGAAGGGCTCCTCGCGCCGGTAAAGTGGCGGCGCCTCACGGGTCTACATATCGTAGAGCCGGTGGCGCCAATCTTGGATCACATGTTCGCGCGTTCCGTCCGCTAGGAAGGACCAGGCAGAAAATGGCCCGTAAGAGCCGCCAACAACCGGTCGACAACGCCGTCGCCAAAGGCAACGGCAACAACAACGACAACGGCGTTGTCGCGCGACTGCGCGCGTACTTCCTGGCTGGCATCCTGGTCACGGGGCCGATCGCCTTCACCCTGTGGATCACCTGGAGCATCATCGATTTCGTCGACCGGGCAGTTTCGCATCTGGTGCCCACCAGCTATAACCCGAGCACATATTTTCCGTTCAATATCCCGGGCTTCGGCCTGGTGGTGGCAATCGTCGCGCTGACGCTGATTGGCTGGCTGACGGCTGGCTACCTCGGCCGCCTGCTGCTGCGGCTGTCCGACCGCCTAATGAAGCGCATGCCGGTGGTGCGCAGCATCTACGGCGCCTTCAAGCAGATTTTCGAGACCGTGCTGGCCAAGCGCTCCAACACCTTCCGCGAGGTGGTGCTGGTCGAATGGCCGCGCCGCGGCATGTGGACGGTGGCCTTCGTCACCGCGCAGGGTGAGGGCGAGCTCAAATCCAACGTCGCGCCGGATTCCATCGGCCTCTACGTACCCACGACGCCGAATCCGACTTCGGGCTACCTCGTCTATGTCTCGCGCGAGGAGGTCGTGCCGCTGTCGATGTCGGTTGAGGACGGCATCAAGCTGGTGATTTCCGGCGGCATCATCACACCCGAAGGCCGCGAGGCGCCGCCCGTCGCCAAGGTGGAGGAAATCGTCGAGTCCGAAAAGGCGCGTTAGCGGCTGCTGAAAAAGTGCCTACTGCCGTCATCGCGAGGCCACCGACGGGTCCGGCCGAAGGCCGGCTCGAGGACAGGCTCCGTGGCCGTGGCGATCCAGAACGACAACGGAAATTCATCGGCTTCTGGATGGCCGCGTCGACCTTCGGCCTCCTCGCAATGACCCGCTGAACGTTTTTCAAACGTCCTGTCACCTCAGCCGGCGCGTAAGTAACGCACCGCGGCGTCGCGCTCGAAGAGATAGAGCAGCGTGCGCAGCGCCGCGCCGCGCGGGCTTTCGAGCTCGGCATCGCGCGCCAGCGCCAGCCGCGCTTCCTCGCGCGCGACCGGGATAAGATCGGCATGCGCCGCCAGGTCGGCGAGGCGGAACTGCTCGAAGCCGCTTTGCCGCGTTCCCAGCACCTCGCCGGCGCCGCGCAGGCGCAAATCCTCCTCGGCGATGCGGAAGCCGTCATCGGTTTCGCGCAGAATGGATAGCCGCTGCCTGGCGGTCTCGCTCAACGGCGTCGCGTAGAGCAGCAAGCACGCCGACGGCTGGTCGCCGCGGCCGATGCGGCCGCGCAGTTGATGGAGCTGCGCCAGGCCGAAGCGCTCGGCGTGCTCGATCACCATGATGGTGGCGTCGGTCACGTCGACGCCAACCTCGATCACCGTCGTCGCCACCAGCAGGTCGACGCCGCCGTTGGCGAACTCGGCCATGGTGCGGTCGCGCTCGGGCCCTTTCATGCGGCCGTGAACCAAGCCGACACGGTTGCCGAAGGTCTGGAACAACTCGGAGAAGCGCGCTTCGGCGGCCTGCAGGTCGCTATCGGCGGAGTCTTCGATCAGCGGACATATCCAATAGATCTTGGCGCGCTTGTCGAGGGCGCGGCGGATCGCGGCAATGACCTCGTCGATGCGCTCGACCGGCACGGCGCTCGTGGTGGTCTTGGCGCGGCCCGCCGGCTTCTCGTCGAGCCGCGACGAATCGAGGTCGCCGTAGGCGGTCATCTCGAGCGTGCGCGGGATCGGCGTCGCCGTCATCACCAGGATGTCGACCGCCTTGCCCTTGGCGGCAAGCTGCAGGCGCTGCTCGACACCGAAGCGATGCTGCTCGTCGATCACCGCCAGCGCCAGGTCCTTGAACGCGACGTCGTCCTGGAACAGGGCATGCGTGCCGACCGCGATCTGGACCGCGCCCGCGGCCAGGTGTTCGAGAAATTCCGTTCGTGCGCGCCCCTTCTCGCGTCCGGTGAGGAGGGCGATCTCGATGCCGGACTCTTTCGCCAGCAACGTCAGCGTCGCGTAATGCTGGCGCGCCAGGATCTCGGTCGGCGCCATCAGCGCCGCCTGGCCGCCGGCTTCGACCACGTTGCACATCGCCAGCAGCGCCACCACCGTCTTGCCGCTGCCGACGTCGCCCTGGAGCAGACGGTTCATGCGCGACGGCTGCGCCATGTCGGCGGCGATCTCGCCGAGCGCGCGGCGCTGCGCGCCGGTGAGGGTGAAGGGCAGGGCGCGCTCGACCCGCGCGCACAACTCGCCCGCGGCCGATATGGCGCGGCCGGCGCGCTTGCGGGCGCGAGCACGCAGCAGCGTGATGGTGAGCTGGTTCGCCAGCAGCTCGTCATAGGCGAGGCGCTCGCGCGCCGGATGGGCGGGCGGCAGGTCTTCGGGCCGCGTCGGCGCGTGCGCCGCGGCGATCGCTTCGCGCCATGTCGGCCACGCGCGCCGCCTGACCAGTTCGGCGTCGCACCACTCGATAAGTTGCGGCGCGCGTGCGAGCGCCGCCTCGATCGCCTTCTGCACGATGCGCAGGGTCAAACCGGCGGTGAGGCGATAGACCGGCTCGATCAGCCTCATCGCGTCGAGGCCGGCCGGATCGAGGATGTGATCCGGATGCGTCATCTGGGTTTGGTTGTTGAAGCGCTCGACCTTGCCGCTGACGATGCGGGTCGCGCCGATGGGGAGCTGCCGCTCGAGCCAATCGCCCTTGACATGGAAGAACACCAGGAACAGCACGCCGGTCGCGTCGCGGCAACGCACGCGATACGGCTGGCGCGGATTGTGCGGCTTCTGGTGCTGCTCGACCGTGACGGTGAGCGTCGCAATGCGGCCTTCCGGCGCCTCGGCCACCTTGGGCCGGAATCTGCGATCGATGATGTCAACCGGCAGGTGCCACAGCACATCGACGACGTGCGACCCGCACAGCTTCTGGAACAGCTTGCCGAGGCGCGGTCCGACGCCCTTGAGATCGGTGACCTCGGCGAACAGCGGATTGAGGATCGCGGGCCGCACCGCGCGCCTAGGCTGGAGTGGCGCCCTGCGCCCTTCGACTTCGCTCAGGGTAAGGCGATTTTCTTGATGCCATCGCCGCTGTTCCTCATGCTGAGCTTGTCGAAGCACGCAATGCCGTCAATGCAGCTAGACTTTCAGTTTTAACAGCCGCCGCGCGTTGCCGTTGAGGAGCTTCTCCTTGTCGGCGGCCGGCAGCTTCAATTCCTCGAGCGCCCATTTCGTGCCCGGCGGATTGAGCACGAAGGGATAGTCGATCGAGAACATGATGCGATCGAGGCCGATCTCCTTGATGCAGTAGTCGAGCGCGTTGTTGGAGAAGAACCCGCTGGTGGTGACGTAGAAGTTGCGCAGGAACTTCTCGCGGAAGCCTTCGGCATGCTTGCCGTCGCGCGCCAGCGCCATGTTGATGCGCCACAGGAAGAACGGCAGGCCCTCACCCAAATGGCCGAGGATCACTTTGACCTTGGGATAGGTTTCGAGCACGCCGCTCAGCACCAGGCGGATGCCGAGTGTCGCGGTCTCGATGGTGAAGCCCCAGCCGGCGTTAACGAGCGCCGGATGCTTGGCGAGGTAGTCCTTGAGATAGACTTCGACCACCGCCGGATGCGGCATGGCGGGATGGAAATAGAGCGGCACATCGAGGGCCTGGGCGCGCTCGAAAATCGGCCAGAAGCGCTTGTCGTCGGGAAAGACGCCGTTCGACAGGCCATGGATCATTGCGCCGACGAAACCTAGCTTGGTGACGCAGCGCTCGAGCTCGTCCGCGGCCAGCTTGGCCTCGGTCGTGGTCGGCAGCGCGGCGAAGGCGCCGAAGCGCTTGGGATGGGCCTTCACGGCGTCGGCGAGACGGTCGTTGACGCTGCGCGCCACTTGGAGGGCGGAATCCGCCGGCAGGCGCTGGGTCGCCGGCGCGCCGAGCGACAGGATCTGGTAGTCGACGCCGGCTTCATCCATCTCCTTGAGGCGCAGTTCGCCGAGATCGTCGAGCCGCCGGGCAAGGTCGGGATTCTTGCGGCCTTCGAGCTGGATCACCGCGCTGATCTGCGGATCGTGATAATGCTCCTCGAGCGCGACGATGTAGGGTTTGTTGGCCATCTGCGTCCTCCCTCTGCGCCTGCTTTCTAACAGGCGAGGCTCTGCCTGTCATCCGGACGCCGCATGGCGGGATGCGCGTTTGGCGCTTGCAAGTGGCGCGGCGGCGCGCATTATCCCGGCCGAGAAAGCCCCGCTATGACAGCGAAAGAAGACGGGGTGGAGAAGCAACGCAAGCGGCTGCTCTACCAGAGCCGCCACCGCGGCATCAAGGAAAGCGACCTGTTCCTGGGCGCTTTCGCGGACCGCTATTTGCTGAATTTCACCGCGGCTCAGCTGGCCGAGTACGAGGCCATCCTCGCCGAGACCGACGACATCCTGATCAACTGGATCTACGGCCGCGTCGCGCCACCGGCGGCGCGCGACGGCGCGGTGATGCGGCTGCTGCTGACGTTCCGGTACCGGCGGTGACCGCGCTCGACGATTTTTTCGCCGTGCCGTCGCGGCGTGAGCGCCTTGTCGTCGCCAATGCGCCCGAAGGCCACGACGCCTGCGTGCTCGGCGGCATCGTCGCGCGCGATGGTCGCACCTTGATCTACGTCTGCCGCGACGACGGCCGCATGGCGCGGATGCGGGCGGCGCTCGGCTTCTTCCATCCCGAACTCGAGGTGCTAATCTTTCCGGCCTGGGACTGTCTGCCTTACGACCGCGTCTCGCCCAATCCCGATATCGTCTCGCGCCGCATCGCCACGCTTGCCGAGCTGGCGCGCGGGAAGGCTGAGCCGCGCCTGGTGTTGACCACGGTCAACGCCGCGATCCAACGCGTGCCGCCGCGCAAGCTCTTCGCAGAACGGACGCTGGTTCTCGCGCGCGGCAAGGAGCTGCCGCTCGACCGGCTCAAGGGCTTCCTCGAGCGCAACGGCTACAACCGCGCCGAGACGGTGCGCGAAGCGGGCGAATACGCCGTGCGCGGCGGCCTCGTCGATCTCTATCCGTCGGGCGCGCCGGCGCCACTGCGGCTGGATTTCTTCGGCGACCGGCTCGAGGCCATCCGCTCGTTCGATCCGCTGAGCCAGCGCAGCGCCGGCACGATCGAGCGCGCCGATCTCAAGCCGATGAGCGAAGTGCTGCTCGACCAGCCGGTGATCGAGCGCTTCCGTTCGCGTTATCGCACCGAATTCGGCGCCGGGGTGCAGGGCGATCCGCTCTACGAATCGGTCAGCGCCGGCCGGCGCCACGCCGGCATGGAGCACTTCCTGCCGCTGTTTTACGAGAGGCTCGAGACGATCTTCGATTACCTGCCCGGCGCCGACGTCGCGCTCGACTCTCAGGCCGAGGAGGTGCGCGGCGAGCGCATCGTCGCCATCGCCGATTTCCACAATGCGCGCGAGACCGCGCCGGTGGCGCGCGGCGTGTTCGGTACCGCGGCGGTTTATCGCCCGCTGCGGCCCGAGTTGCTCTATCTCGGCGACGCGGAGTGGAGCGAGGCGCTCGCCGGCCGGCGTGTGGCGCAGCTTTCGCCCTTCGCGGCACCCGACAGCGCGGCCGCCTTCGACGCCGGTGCGCGGCCGGCGCCCGACTTCGCCGCCGCCCGCGCCGATCCCAACGTCAATCTGTTCGACGCGGTGCGCGTGGCGCTCGAAGCCGAGGCGGCGGCCGGACGCCGCGTGCTCGTCGTCGCCTACAGCACCGGCTCGGCCGAGCGCCTCCGCATGGTGATGAAGGATCATGGCATCGCCGAGCCCGGCTTCGTCGAGTTCTGGCAGGGATTCCTCAACCTGCCGCACGGCCGCGCCGGCCTCGCGGTCTTGCCGTTGGAACGCGGCTACGTTGCCGGTGACGCGACGCTGATCACCGAGCAGGACATTCTCGGCGATCGCCTGGCACGGCCGGCGCGGCGGCGCACCAATCTCGATCATTTCGTCGCCGAGGTGGCGACGCTGACGCCGGGCGATCTGGTGGTCCACGCCGAGCACGGCATCGGCCGCTACGACGGCTTGGTGACGCTCGAAGTCGCCGGCGCGCCGCATGACTGCCTGCGCCTCATCTATGCCGGCGACGACAAGTTGTTCGTGCCGGTCGAGAACATCGAGGTGCTGTCGCGCTACGGCTCCGAAGAAGCCGCCGCGCAGCTCGACCGGCTCGGCGGCGTCGCCTGGCAATCGCGCAAGGCGCGGGTCAAAGCGCGCATCCGCGACATCGCCGGCGAGCTTATCCAGCTTGCGGCCGAGCGTCAGCTCAGGGAGGGCGAGCCGATGGCGTCGCCCGAGGGCCTCTACGAAGAATTCGCGGCGCGCTTCCCCTATCCCGAGACCGACGACCAGGACAAGGCGATCCACGACACGCTCGGCGATCTCGGCTCGGGACGGCCGACCGACCGCCTCATCTGCGGCGATGTCGGCTTCGGCAAGACCGAGGTCGCACTGCGCGCCGCCTTCGTCGCGGTGATGGCGGGCACGCAGGTCGCCGTGGTCGTGCCGACCACGCTCCTCGCGCGTCAACATCACAGAACGTTCGCCAACCGCTTCGCTGGCATGCCGGTGCGGATCGAGCAGCTGTCGCGCTTCGTCGCGCCGAAGCTGGCCGAGCGGATTAAGAAGGACCTGAACGAGGGCCGCGTCGACATCGTCATCGGGACCCATGCGCTCCTTGGCAAGGGAGTCGGCTTTCGCCACCTCGGATTGCTGGTGATCGACGAGGAGCAGCATTTCGGCGTCGCGCAGAAGGAGCGCCTGAAAAAGCTCAAGGCCAACGTCCACGTGGTGACGCTGACCGCGACGCCGATTCCGCGCACGCTGCAGATGGCGCTCGCTGGCGTGCGCGAGATGAGCATCATCGCCACGCCGCCGATGGACCGGCTCGCCGTGCGCACCTTCGTCATGGCGTGGGACCCGGTGGTGATCCGCGAGGCGATCCTGCGCGAGCTCCACCGCGGCGGCCAGGTGTTCTGCGTCGTGCCGCGCATCGCCGACATTCCCGACGTCGAACAGGAATTGAAGCAGCTCGTGCCCGAGGCGCGGCTCGCCGTGGCCCACGGCCAGCTCGCCCCGACCCAGCTCGACAAGGTGATGACCGCGTTCGACGACGGCGCCTTCGACGTGCTGCTGTGCACCGACATCGTCGAAAGCGGCCTCGACATCCCGACCGCCAACACGCTGATCGTCCACCGCGCCGACATGTTCGGCCTGGCGCAGCTCTATCAGTTGCGCGGCCGCATCGGCCGCGGCAAGATTCGCGCCTATGCCTACCTGACGCTGCCGCCGGGCAAGGTGCTGTCGTCGACCGCCGAGCGCCGGCTCGAGGTGATGCAGACGCTCGACCAGCTCGGCGCGGGGTTCACGCTGGCGAGCCACGACCTCGACATCCGCGGCGCCGGCAATCTTCTGGGCGAGGAGCAGTCCGGCCATATCCGCGAGGTCGGCGTCGAGCTCTATCAGCATCTGCTGGAAGAAGCGATCGCCACCGCGCGCGCCGGCGGCGCCGAGGCCAAGGCCGAGGCGGAATGGACACCGCAGATCGCCATCGGCACCTCGGTATTGATTCCCGAAACCTACGTCGCCGATCTCAATGTGCGGCTCGGCCTCTATCGTCGCATCGCCAATCTGGTCGACCGGCAGGAGATCGAGGCCTTTGCTGCCGAGCTCATCGATCGTTTCGGCAGGCTGCCTGCCGAGGTCGAGAACCTGCTCGAGATCATCGCCATCAAGCGCCTTTGCCGCGAGGCGGGCGTCGAGAAGATCGAGGCCGGGCCCAAGGGCGCGGCGATCACCTTCCACGCTGGCAGCGTCGCCGATCCGCTGGCGTTGGTGCGCTGGATCGCAAGCCAGGCGGGCAGCGCACGGCTGCGGCCGGATCAGCGCCTCGTCATCGTGCGCGACTGGGACGACACGCGCGCGCGCATCAAGGGCGTGATCGCCATTCTCGAGAAGCTGAAGACGATCGCGGCAGAAGAGCAGCCGGTCACCGCGCGGTGAGATTTATCCCGCGGCGCGGGCGGGGCCGTTCTGCAGCAAGTCGAAAACCGGAAAGAAGAACGGCGGCTCTTGCGCGCCCGAGATCGCGTACTGGCCGGCAAAGATGAAGCAGGGCACGGCGTTGATGCCGAGCCGCCGCGCGCCGGCATCGTCGGCCAAGACCTCGGCGCGCCCGCTCGCGCCGTCGAGGAATTCGCGCGCTTGCCCGGCATCGAGACCGCTTTCGCCGGCGATCGCCGCCAGCGTCTCGCGATCGCCGATGTCGCGGCCCTCTATGAAATAGCCGCTGAACAGACGGTCGACCAGCTCGGTCGCGCGGCCGTCGCGCTGGGCGAAACGGACCAGCCGGTGCGCCGCGAGCGTGTTGGGCGTGCGCGCGATCTTGTCGAAGGCGAAAGGAATGCCGACGGTCTCGCCGGCATCGACCACTGCCTGGTAGATGCGCTTGGCATGCGCCTGGCCGCCGAACTTGGCGGCGAGATAGGCTTCGCGCCGCATGCCTTCTTGCGGCATGTCGGGATTGAGCTGGAACGGACGCCAGGTGATGTCGGGCGCGATCGTCGGCCACTGCGCCAGGGCGGTCTCCAGACGGCGTTTGCCGATGAAGCACCACGGGCAGATGACGTCGGCAACGATGTCGATGCGCATGGCGCATCATACCACAGTTCGCCATGACGTGCGGGCTTGAGTCACAGGGGATATCAAGCCGGGCGGCGACTTTGCGTTACCGTTAATGAATGTCGTCGGCGCGCGAAAAGGCCTGGCGCAGGTCCTCGATGCCGAAGGTCGGCGACCGGCAGGCGTCGAGTATCACCTTCTCGCGCTTGGCGAGTAGGGTCGCGGCTTCGGGAATGCGGCGCGCGGCATCCGCCGGAATGACGACTGCGCCATGACGGTCGGCATGGATCAGGTCGTTGGGCGAGACGATCATGCCGGCGACGCTGACAGTCTTGCCGAAGTCGACGATGTCGACATGGGCGTGGGACGGCATGATCGAACCGGCAAGCACGAAAAAGTCCTTCGCCCACACTTCGATGTCGCGCACGGCACCGTCGGTGACGACGCCAACGCAACCGAGCGCCTTGTGCACGTTCGACTGCACCTCGCCCCAGAACGCGCCGAACCCGGCGTCGGGACCGTCGACGTCCTGCATGACGCAGAGGCTCGGCAGCGGCGCCGCGGTAACGCTCTCGTAGTAGGCGAGGCGCGTCGCGCGCGCCTCGGCCTTGCTGCGCGGATGGGGCTCGCGTGAGCGCACCATGATGGTCCGGGCATAGCCGATGACCGGCTTTGGCTGTGGGAGCGGCGACAGCAGCGGCCGGCGATTGAATCCCAGCGCGCGGCGCTCCGGCGCGACGATCTCCAGGGCGTTGCAGATCGTCGGCGTGTCGAAGGCGGCGAGGGCGGCGAGCTCTTTTGTGGACAGGGGTGCGGTCATGGACGCTGATCGCCGTTGGAGGGTGGGAACGCGGCGATCCTGCCAGTAGTTCCCGTTGACGGCCAGTGCAATCGCGACTTACGATCATTATTATAAAAGCGTATTTCATAATCTGAAATGCACGGCCGGGGTCGCCGTTGCGCGCTACGAACGTGACTACGCCTTTCACAACGCCGCGCCTCGTCGCGAGTCGGGCCGGTGGCGTGCCGGCGCGGAAGGCGGGACCGGTCATCCAGTCGGTCGACCGTGCGCTCGACATTCTCGAGGCGCTGGCGCGCAACGGCAAGATGTCGTTGGCTGATCCGCACCGGCGGCTTTCGGAGTTCGACCTGATCACGGAGGAAAGCGACCAGCACCAGTATCGTTTCAAGGACATCGTCGATCCGCAGACCGGCCGCGTCCTCTTCACGATCGAGCACGAGGTGCGGAGCACGCGCCATCCGCTTTATGCGCGGCCGCTCGTCAACCGCAACCCGTCGCAGACCAATCTCGATTATGCCTCCGGCCACGATGCTTGGATCTGGGGCATGCCACACCAATCCTGAGCCGTCCAAATCTCGAAGTTCGCCGCCGTCGGCACGCCGCGCTTGACGCCTGCGCCGGGCCCACGCTTAAGGTTAGAGCCGGGGAGGAGGAATGGGCATCTACGACGAGCCGCATCTGCAACGCGGGCCGGCGAATCATGCGCCGCTGACGCCGCTGTCGTTCCTCGTCCGCGCCGCCGCGGTCTATCCCGACAAGCCGGCGATGATCCACGGCGAGCGCCTCTTCACCTATGCTGAGCTGCTGGAGCGCTGCCGCCGTCTCGCCAGCGCCTTGCGTCGGCGCGGCATCGGCCAGGGCGATACCGTCTCGGTAATGGCGCCCAACGTGCCGGCGATGCTCGAGGCGCATTACGGGATATCCATGGCCGGCGCGGTCTTGAATGCGCTCAACTATCGCCTCGATGCCAAGACCATCGCCTTCATCTTCGGCCATGCCGAGACCAAACTCTTGATCACCGACCGCGAGTTTTCGCCGACGATCAAGGAAGCGCTGGCTCTGGCCGCGCGTAAACCCATCGTCGTCGACATCGACGATCCGTTGTTCGAAGGCGGCGAAAAGCTCGGCGAGCTGGATTACGAGGCGTTCCTCGCCACCGGCGATCCGGCCGACGAATGGGCAATGCCGGATGACGAATGGCAGGCCTGTTCGCTCAACTACACCTCGGGCACGACGGGTAATCCCAAGGGCGTGGTCTATCACCACCGCGGCGCCTTCTTGAACGCGGTCGGCGACGTGATGTATTTCGGCCTGTCGTCGCACGCCGTCTATCTGTGGACGCTGCCGATGTTCCACTGCAACGGCTGGTGTTACACCTGGGCGGTGACTGCTGCCTGCGGCACGCATGTCTGCCTCAGGCGCATCGACCCGGCGCTCATTTTCGCGCTTATCGAGCGGCACGGCGTCACCCATCTCTGCGGCGCGCCGATCGTGTTGAACCTCCTCGCCCACGCACCCGACAGCGCCAAGCGCCGCCTCGACCATCCCGTCAAGATGATGACTGGCGGCGCGGCGCCACCGTCGACCATCATCGCCAACATGGAGCGGCTCGGCTTCACGGTGGCGCACGGCTACGGCCTCACCGAATCCTACGGGCCGGCGATGCTGTGCTTCGAACAGGACGACTGGGCGGCGCTGTCGCTCGCCGAGCGCACCGCGCTTATGGCGCGCCAAGGCATGGAAGTCGCGACCCTTGCCGGCGCGCGCGTCGTCGATCCGGTGAGCTTGCGCGACGTGCCGGCCGACGGCGCCGCCATCGGCGAGATCGTGCTGCGCGCCAACACGGTGATGAAGGGTTATCTCAAGAACTCGGCGGCGACCGAAGAGGCCTTCGCCGGAGGCTGGTTCCACACCGGTGACCTCGCGGTCCGCCACGCCAACGGCTATATCGAGATCAAGGATCGCGCCAAGGACATCATCATCTCGGGGGGAGAGAATGTCTCGTCGCTCGAGGTGGAGGAGGCGCTCTACAAGCATCCGGCGGTGATGGAGGCGGCCGTGGTGGCTCAGCCAGACGACAAATGGGGCGAATGCCCGTGCGCCTTCGTCGCCCTCAAGCCCGGCGCCACCGCCACCGCCGACGACATCGTCGCCTTCTGCCGCGCCAACCTGGCGCATTTCAAGGTTCCCCGCGCCGTCGTATTCGGCGCCTTGCCGAAAACCTCCACCGGCAAGATCCAGAAATACCTGCTGCGTGAGCAGGCGAAGAGCCTGGCACCGTGAGCGCCGATTTCTCGCTCGCCGGCCGGCGGGCGCTCGTTACCGGTGCGTCGCGCGGCTTGGGCTTGCACTTCGCGCAAGTGCTGGCGGCGGCCGGCGCCGACGTTGCGCTGATGGCGCGCGACCGCGCGACGCTTGATCAGGCGGCGACGGCGATCGCCAAGGCGAGCGGCCGGCGCGCGGTGGCCGTGGCGGGCGACGTGACGGCGACGGAGGCCGTGCGCACCGCCTTCGACCAGGCCGAAGGCGCGCTCGGACCGCTCGACATTCTAATTAACAATGCCGGCATCGCCGTGTCGAAACCGCTGCTCGAGCACGGCGAGGCCGATTGGAATCGTGTGCTCGACACCAACCTCAAGGGCGCGTGGCTGATGGCGCGCGAGTTCGCCGCCCGGCGCGTCGCCGACAAGCTCGGCGGCCGCATCGTCAACCTCGCGTCACTCCTCGCCTTCCGCACCGCGCGCAACGTGCCCGAATACGCGGCCGCCAAGGCGGGCCTGGTGCAGCTGACGCGCGTCCTCGCACTCGAGCTGGCTCGGCACGGCATCGCGGTCAATGCGCTGGCGCCCGGCTACTTCGAGACCGACATGAACCGAGCCTTTCTCCAAAGCGCGGCGGGGCGAGCGATCGCCGCGCGGATTCCCATGGGTCGCACCGGCCATGCGTCCGATCTCGATGGCGCGCTGCTGCTCCTGGTCTCGCCGGCGGGTGGCTACATCACCGGCGCAGTGATCCCAGTGGACGGCGGCCATTCGGTCGCCTCGATCTGAGCGTCTCGCTGTCAATAGCGGGGGAAACGGGGATAAATCGCGTTCTTTGAAACTATTCACGTATTGGGAAAATTATGGGAAGACTCTGTGAATTGTTGTGTATAAGCGCGTCCGCGGACCGGCCCTGCGGCGAACGCGTTTGACCGTAACCCCGGCCCTTTGCACGATGGACGCTCACGTATGGACAAGATCGACGTCATCGCCGCGAGCACGTTTTATCCGCCGGTCATAGAGGCGCTGTCCGCGGCCTATGCGGTCCACCACCTCTACCGGGCGACCGATCGCGCCGCGTTTCTGGCGCCGCTCAAGAACACTGTGCGCGGCATCGCCACATTCCAGGGCAAGGTCGACGCCGCGTTGATGGCGGCGCTGCCGCGGCTCGAGATCATCGCCTCGATGAGCATCGGCCTCGACCACATCGACCTTGAGGCGGCGAAGGCGCGCGGCATTCCGGTCACCAACACGCCCGACGTGCTGACCGACGACGTCGCCGACCTCGCGATCGGGCTGATGATCGCGGTGGCGCGGCGCCTGATCGTCGCCGATCGTTATGCCCGCGCCGGCGAATGGCTCAACGGACCGATGCCGCTTCAGACGAAGCTCGGCGGTGCGACGCTGGGTGTGCTCGGCATGGGCCGCATCGGTCAGGCGATTGCCCGGCGCGCGATGGCGATGGGCATGACGGTGGTTTATCACAACCCGCGGCCGAAGCCGGATCTGTCCTACCGCTATTATCCCGATCTCGCCGGGATGGCGGCCGACATCGATTACCTGGTTGTCGCCTGCCCGGGCGGCGCCGCGACGCGCCACATGGTGAACGCCCGCGTGATCGAGGCGCTCGGACCCAAGGGCACCGTCATCAACATCGCCCGCGGCTCGGTGATCGATCAGGCCGCGCTAGTCATGGCCCTGGCCGAGCGCCGGCTCGCCGGCGCGGGGCTCGATGTGCTCGAGAACGAGCCGAACGTGCCCGAGGCGCTAACCCGGCTCGACAGCGTGGTGCTGACGCCACACGTCGGCAGCGCCACGCATGCGACTCGTCAGGCGATGGGACAGCTCATGCTCGACAATCTGGCTGCGCAATTCGCCGGCAATAAGCTGCTGACGCCGGCATTCTAATCACCAATCAGGCCGGCAACCGGTCGGGCGCGATGCCGAGCCGGGCAGGTGGATTGCGCCGCTCGAGCTCCAGGAGCAGCGCGCTGTGGTCGTAGCGCCCGCCGCCATGGGCGACGAGGTCCCGGAACAGCGCCAGGGCCGTCTCGGCAAAGGGCAGTGTGAGGCCCGCCGCCTGGGCGGTGGCGACGATGGTGGCACAATCCTTGACTTGGTGGTCGGCCGGCCCGCCAGGTATAAAATCCCGTAAAATCATTCGTTTACCGTGCAGTGTTAAGACGCGCGAATCGGCGAACCCGCCCATGATCGCGTCGCGCACCGCCGCCGGGTCGGCGCCGCCCATTGCTGCCATCAGGAGCGCCTCGGCGACGGCACCGATGGTCACCGCAACGATCGCCTGGTTCGCCAGTTTGGCGATCTGACCCGAACCGGCCGGACCGACCAAAGTGGCGCGACCGAGCGGCGCGAAGACCGGTGCAGCGCGCTCGAAGGCGGCGTGATCGCCACCGACCATGATCGCCAAGTTGCCCTGCTCGGCGCCAACGGTGCCGCCCGAAACCGGTGCATCGAGATAGGCGATGCCGCGCGCGGCGAAGCGCCGGGCGTGATCGCGCGCGAGTTCGGGCGGAGCCGAACTCATGTCGATGACGAGGGCGCCCGGCGACACCGCCTCGGCCGCACCCTCGGTTCCGAAGAGCACCGATTCGACCACCGGGCCGTTTGCCAGCATGGTGACGATCACAACCCCGCGGCTGGCCGCCTCAGCTGGCGTCGCGGCGACTGTTGCGCCTTGAGCCACGAGCGATTCGGCCTTGGTGCGATCACGGTTCCAGGCGATCACCGGAAAACCGGCGGCTAGCAGGTTGCGCGCCATACGGCTGCCCATCAAGCCGACCCCAAGGACCGCGACATGTGCAGTGGATTGCTCCATTTTCGCTGCTCCATCAATGAATTGGACCGCAACATCTCATGTTGGAAACAGGGATAAGTCGCGACTGGCGTTAACCAAAAACTTACCATTTCGATCCGAGTCTCGCGGGCCCGGCCAGAACGGTCGGTGATCATAGGGGAGAATCCGATGCATGACGCAACGATGGCCCGACTCGACCTGACATGGAAGCCCTGGTCGGTGGCGCGCGTAACCAAGCGCTCGGCGTGCAGCCTGACGGCGCGCGCGAACCTGATCGAAAAGTGGATAGCGTGGCGCCGGCCGACGCCGTTCCAGCGCTGCCTGGCGATCCACATCCTCAATGCCACTTATCCGGCGAACGACGCGACTCCGGCCGGCGACGCCGCCTGAACGTCGCCGGACCGGCGCAGTTGCATTTGCGGCCGTCCGACTCGGTCGACAAAGCCGCCGGCCACAAGTGCCGCGAACGCGTCGGCAAAATATACGGCGGCGCTGGAGCGGCCCGCCCCCTCGAGCCAGTTCTGATCGAGCAGTGAGGCAAGGGCGGGGTGGCCGAGCTCGGCTTCCCACAGGATGCCGAGCAGTGAGGCCATCGCCTCTTCGCGCTCACGCGCCAGGCCGAACAGGCATTGGGCGCGCGTGGCGCGGTCGCGATCACCGGTCTCGGGACCCGGTCCAAGGCCGAAATCGACACGGCAGCGCTGCGCCGGCGACGCCAGCTGATAATGGGCGATCTCGTGCAGCAGAACGTAAGCTTCCGTCGCAGTGCGTAGCACCCGGCCGTCCCAGGAAACATCGAACCGCGGCGAGCCTGGCTTGAGGCCGATGAACAATCTTGCTGCAAGATCAATAGAGTCTGCGTGGTTCTTAATAGCCATTTCGCCGCCGGCACGGACTGCCTTGGTCGCGTCGGCGAGGCGCATGAATAGATCGCGCACGGCGCCAGGCGGTAGCGATCCGGCGAAGCGGTCGAATATCGACTGGAGCCGATCCGTGGCTATCGGGGTGAGAATCATCGACGGCGCGAGGATACGAGCGGAAGCGCCCAGCTACACCAATCAGCCAGGATTTCAAAGCCCTCCTTGAGGGCGATCAACCGGAACGCCGTTGAACCAGCCGCGGGACGCGCGGCGCTTGGCCGACGAGCGCCGGCGTGCCCAGCGCCGATTCGCCGCGTGCTGCCACGCTACGGGCCTCATCGAACCGCAGCGTCGGCGGCGCGCGGACGAGATAGCGCGCCTGGCCGGGGCGATGGCGCTCGATGACTGCGGCATCCACGCCGGCCCGGAGCAGCCGGTCGCGCAAGGTGACGGCATAGCCGCGCAGGTCGTAGGCGCCAAACTGCACCCAATAGCGTCGGAACGGAGACGCCACGCCGCGCGCTTGCGGTGCGCGCAGTGCACCAACCGCATGCGCTGGCGCCGCACCGCCGCCGCGATGGATCAGCGGCGCGATGCCGATTCGTGCCGCCGCCAACTTCGCCTGCGCCGCAACGCCGGCGTGGTCGCTGGTCGCTGCCGAGCGCACGCTGAAATACATGCGGTTGGCGGCGCCGCGGACGCGCCTGATCGACGCGGCGATGCCGAGGTCGCCGAGCCGCCGCACCAGCCGTTCGGCATAGAAGGCGCCATCATAGGCGCCATATTCGATCCAGTAGGGCAACTTGGTCGCTTCGGCCGGCGCGGGCGCGCTGCGGCTGACCGGGGCAGCTGCGGGCGCCGGCGGAATGGCGACGGTCTTGACTGTCGGTTGCGGCGTTGTCGTCGTCGGCGAAGGTGTCATCGACGGCAGCGTTGCCGGTGCGGACGCGATCGGCGCCGGTGGCGCCGACCGCATGATGGCAGGCTGGAACGCGTCCATATAGACGGCGCCAAAGACGCCCAGCACCAGCGTGAACAGCACTGCTATCAGCAGAGCAGCGCCGACGGCACCGCCGAAGCGCGACGTGTTTTCGGTCGTATTGTCCACTCTGCCGGCGACCTCCGTACGTGGCCCCCTCATGGCGCGGGCGTCGGAACGAGCAAAAATTTATCATGCGCGCCGCGCCCGACCTACCGTGAAACCCGCGGAAAAGCTCTGCGAATCGGCTTCGGGCCTGTTGATTGCGTGGATAACTCCTCGACCGGACGCGACGCGCGCCGACACGGGCCATCGCCAGCCGCCGCGCGCAGCGTTTGAGGGTCGCGGTCGCGCGAGTCGACAGGCGAATCGACGGGCAAGCGAGCGATCGTCGGGTCGCTGTTTCCCGGCCCGCTTGCGTTGCGTTACACGCACCGGCAGCCGTGTGCGACGCAAAATTCCCATACTTTTTGCGGGGTTAGGCTTGCACGGGGCGGTGTTGCACCGCGGGGTGCGATGGGGCAGAGTGTCGCCCCCATGGCCCGCCGTCCCGGCTTCGGGCACGGTGCGTCGAGCGTGAGGAGCGCGCGATGGCGTCGAGAATGGCCGGAGGACATGGCATCGCGGAAGGCGTGAGCGTGGAGCGTCTGCGGGATCTGGCGCGACGTTGCCGCGATCTTGCCGAACTTACCGCTGTGCCGGAGGTTGTCCGCGAGCTCGAGCGAATCGCGCGGGCACTCGACGACGAGGCCGGGTTGCACGAGGGAGAGTGACGACGCGCGCGGCAAGGCGCGCGCCGGGCCAAGGGTAAGGAGTTTCGTCGTTGCAGCCGACCGATACGCATTCGCCCGATTACTTTCATAAAGTCGTCGATTGTCAGTGGGCCTGTCCGGCGCATACGCCGGTGCCGGAATACATCCGGTTGATCGCCGCCGGCCGGTACACCGACGCCTACATGGTCAACTGGCAGTCGAACGTGTTCCCGGGAATTCTCGGGCGCACCTGCGATCGGCCGTGCGAGCCTGCCTGTCGGCGCGGCCGCGTCGAGAAGGAGCCGGTGGCGATCTGTCGCCTGAAGCGCGTCGCCGCCGACAACAAGAACGACGTGGCGGCGCTGCTGCCGAGATCACCGGAGCAGTCGAACGGCAAACGCGTCGCGCTGGTGGGCGCGGGACCTGCGTCGCTCACCGTCGCACGCGATCTCGCGCCGCTCGGCTATCACGTCGTCGTCTATGACGGCGACCCCAATGCGGGCGGCATGATCCGCACGCAGATTCCGCGCTTCCGCCTGCCCGAACGCGTGATCGACGAGGAGGTCGGCTACATCACCGGCATCGGCGGCATCGAGCTCCGGCTCGGCCAGCGCGTCGACAGCATGAAGCAGCTCCTCATCGAGGGCTACGACGCGATCTTCGTCGGCTCGGGCGCGCCGCGCGGCCGCGAGCTCGACATTCCGGGCCGCCGGGAAGCAGCCGCCAACATCCATATCGGCATCGATTGGTTGTCGTCGGTGTCGTTCGGTCACGTCCACAAGATCGGCAAGCGCGTGATCGTGCTGGGCGGCGGCAACACCGCGATGGATTGCTGCCGCACCTCGCGCCGGCTCGGCGGCGAAGATGTAAAAGTGATCGTGCGCTCGGGCTTCGCGGAGATGAAGGCGTCGCCCTGGGAAAAGGAAGACGCCATGCATGAGGACATTCCGATCCTCAATTACCTCGTGCCCAAGGCGTTCACGCACGAGAACGGCAAGCTCACCAGCGCCGTGTTCGAGAAGGTGAAGGCGGAGTACGACGCCAAGGGACGACGCAAACTGGTGCCGACCGGCGAGCCGGACCAGAGTTTCGCCTGCGACGACGTGCTGGTCGCGATCGGCCAGGAAAACGCGTTTCCGTGGATCGAGCGCGACATCGGCATCGCATTCGACGAATGGAACATGCCCAAGGTCGATCCCAAGACCATGGCTTCGACCCACCCGAAGGTGTTCTTCGGCGGCGACGCCGCGTTCGGCCCCAAGAACATCATTTGGGCGGTGGCGCACGGCCACGACGCGGCGATCTCGATCGACAAGCTGCTCCACGGCGAGGACATCGCCAGGCGGCCGCCGCCCCAGGTCAACCTCACCAGCCAGAAGATGGGCATCCACGAGTGGAGCTATAACAACGCCATCTCGAACGACGTGCGCTACCGCGTGCCGCTGCGCGAGAAGAACGTCGCGCTCACGGACGTGCGGCTCGAGGTCGAGCTGGGCTTCGACCAGAAGCTCGGCTTTCTCGAGGCGCAGCGCTGCCTCAATTGCGACGTGCAGACTGTGTTCACCGCGCCGCTATGCATCGAATGCGACGCCTGCGTCGATATCTGCCCGGTCGACTGCATCACCTTCGGCGACAATGGCGACGAGTCGGATTTGCGCCAGCGCCTCAACCAGCCGGCGCGCAACCTGTCGCAGGCGCTCTACGTTTCCAACACGCTCAAGACCGGCCGCATCATGGCTAAGGACGAAGACGTCTGCCTGCATTGCGGCCTATGCGCCGAACGCTGTCCCACCGGTGCATGGGATATGCAGAAATTCCTCCTCGACATGACACTCGCCGGACCCGCATGCCGCAGCCGATAGCCAGCACCAACGACTTCGTCGTCAAGTTCGCCAACGTCAACGGCTCGGGCTCGGCGTCGGCCAACTTGCTCTTCGCCAAGTCGATCCTGCGCATGGGCGTGCCGGTTGCGACGCGCAATATCTTCCCGTCGAACATCCAGGGCCTGCCGACGTGGTACGAGGTGCGCGTCAGCGCCGCCGGCCATCTCGGACGGCGCGGCGGCGTCGACCTGATGGTGGCGATGAACCCGCAGACCTGGGCGCAGGACATCGCGTCGATCGATCCTGGCGGCTACCTGTTCTACGATTCGACCAAGCCGATGCCGCCGTCGAAGTTCCGTGACGACATTACCGTCATCGGCATGCCGCTGACGGAGATTTGCAACAAGGCCTACGCCGATCCGCGCCAGCGCCAGCTGTTCAAGAACATCATCTATATCGGCGCACTGGCGGCGCTGCTCGGCATCGACGCAGCGGCGATCGAGCAACTCATCGGCGAGCAATACAAGGGCAAGGAAAAACTCTTCGGCCCCAACCGCGACGCGCTCCATATGGGGCACGACTACGCGACGCAGCGCCTGAAGCCGATCAGCCTCAAGGTTGCGCGCGCCGACGCGGTCGGCGACCGCGTCTTCATCGACGGCAACTCGGCGGCGGCGCTCGGCGCCGTCTATGGCGGCGCCACGGTGGCGGCGTGGTATCCGATCACGCCCTCGACCTCGATGGCCGAGGCGTTCCAGCGCTATTGCCGCCGCTATCGCGTCGATCCGGCGACCCGGAAGAACCGGTATGCGATCATCCAGGGCGAGGACGAGCTCGCCTCCGTCGGCATCGTCATCGGCGCGGCGTGGAACGGCGCGCGCGCCTTCACCTGCACCTCGGGCCCGGGCCTGTCGCTGATGCAGGAGTTTCTCGGCCTGGCGTATTTCGCCGAGATTCCGGCGGTGCTGTTCGACGTGCAGCGGGCCGGGCCGTCGACGGGCATGCCAACGCGGACCCAGCAGGCCGACATCCTCGCCGCCGCCTATGCCTCGCATGGCGACACCAAGCACGTGCTCCTGTTTCCCGAAGACCCGTATGAATGCTTCGAGCTTGGCGCGCTCGCCTTCGATCTCGCCGACCGGCTGCAGACGCCGGTCTTCGTCATGCTCGATCTCGACATCGGCATGAACGAATGGCTCACCAAGCCCTTCCAGTGGGACGACGGCCACCGGCTCGACCGCGGCAAGGTGATGACCGCTGCCGATCTCGACGCGGGCAAGGAGTTCGGCCGCTATCTCGACGTCGACGGCGACGGCATTCCCTACCGCACTTATCCCGGCACGCATCCGAGCAAGGGCGCGTACTTCACGCGCGGCACCTCGCGCGACCGCTATGCGCGGTACACCGAGGAGGGCGCCGCCTACGTCGACAACATGCAACGGCTTCTGCGCAAGTTCGAGACCGCGAAGAAGCTGGTCCCGGCTGCGGTGCGCACGCCGGCGAAGCAGCCGGCCAAGGCCGGCGTGATCTATTTCGGCTCGACGGCGGCGGCGATGCGTGAATCGCTGGCGGCGCTCGAAGGGCAGGGCATCCATCTCGACGCGCTGCGCCTGCGCGGCTTCCCGTTCGGCACCGAGGTGATCGAGTTCATCGCCGCGCACGAGCAGGTCTTCGTCGTCGAGCAGAACCGCGACGCCCAGCTCCGCACGCTGCTGATGACCGAAGGCGGCATCGATCCGGCCAAGCTGGTGCCGGTGCTGCACTACGACGGCACGCCAATCACCGGGCGCTTCATCACCGGCGCGATTTCGTCTCTGCTGCGTGCAGTGAAGCCTTTGAGGGAAGTGGCATCATGACCTATCTGGCGAAGCCCAAGCTCCACCATCCGGCGCTGCCGAAGAACAAGCTCGGCTTTACCCGGCGCGACTACGAGGGCGCGGTATCGACGCTGTGCGCCGGCTGCGGCCATGACTCTATAAGTGCGGCCATCATCCAGGCCTGCTTCGAGCTGGCGCTGCCCCCGCACCGCATCGCCAAGTTGTCGGGCATCGGCTGCTCGTCGAAGACACCGACCTATTTCCTCGGCGTTTCGCACGGGTTCAACTCGGTGCACGGCCGCATGCCGTCGGTGCTGACCGGCGCCAATCTCGCCAACCGCGATCTGATCTATCTCGGCGTCTCGGGCGACGGCGACAGCGCCTCGATCGGCCTCGGTCAGTTCGCCCATGTGCTGCGCCGCGGCGTCAACATGGTCTACATCGTCGAGAACAACGGCGTGTACGGCCTGACCAAGGGTCAGTTCTCGGCGACCTCGGACAAGGGCTCGAAGTCGAAGCGCGGCGTCCAGAACATGGATGCGCCGATCGACATGATCGGCATGGCGCTGCAGCTCGGCGCAACCTTCGTCGCGCGCAGCTTCTCGGGCGACAAGGCGCAGCTCGTGCCGCTGGTCATGGCGGCGCTGCACCATCACGGTGCCGCCTTCATCGACGTGATAAGCCCATGCGTCGCGTTCAACAACCACGTCGGCTCGACCAAGAGCTTTGATTACGTGCGCGAGCACAACGACGCGGTGAACCGGCTCGACGTGATCGAGGGCCGCGCCGAGATCACCGCTGATTACGCGCCCGGCACGGTCGAAAGCGTGGTCCAGCACGACGGCTCGGTGCTACGGCTCCGTAAGATCCACGCCGATTACGATCCGCACGACCGCATCTCGGCTATGGCCTTTCTCCAGGAGCGCCAGGCGGCGGGCGAAATCGTCACCGGCCTGCTCTACGTCGATCCCGAGGCGCACGACCTCCACGACCACGTCGAGACGGTAGAGAAACCGCTCAACGAACTGGGAGAGGCCGAGTTGATCCCGGGCAACGAGGCGCTGCAGAAGCTCAACGCCAGCTTGCGCTGAGCACGGCTCAGCGCTCGAGCTTTCCGAGCACGAACGTCCGCCCGGCTGCGACCTCGCGATAGCGCGGCACCTGCGCGGCCGACAGCTCTTCGGGCCGGATCAGCAGCACGTAGTCGAAATCGGGCGCCAGCGCGGCGGTCGGCGTCTGCGTCGCGAGCGCGCGATAGGGCTGGCGATAGGTCAGCAGCTCGTAGCCGAGGCCGGCGAAAAGATCGGGCACCAGCGCGCCGCGCTCGCCGACCGCGAGGGCGTCGACATGCGCCAGCGGCGGATGCAAAGCGGGATCGACCGCGTTGGGATCGCGCGCCAGCGGCAGGAGCTTGGCGTCCTGCGGCAGCAGCGCAAAGGCGGCGCGGTATTCGGCGTAATCGCCTTGCCAGCTGTGGAATTGCGCCATCGTCACCAGCCAGCGCAATCCGAACAGCGCCAGCACGAAGGCTTCGGCGCGGGTACGGCGGCGGCTCTCGCGCCAGGCGAGGCTGCCGCACAGGAACAGCGCGAAGGTGGCGGGCATGCGATAGTCGACGAAGGTGGCACTGCCGAGCTGATGCGGCAGCACGACATACGCGACCGCCAAGGCGACCAGCGGCAGCATCATGTCGTGCGCGAACGCGAGGCGATGCGCGACCAATCCAGCGGCGATCAGCAGCGCCAGCAGCGACAGGGCGTCGAACAGCGGATTGTAGAATCCGATGGCGCTGGCGAGCTGGGCGAATTTGAGCAGTGGCGAGCCGTAGGCCACGCCGCCGCCGAGCGCGTGCGGCATGGCGAGGAAATAGAGCGCGGCCGGCGCGAGCAGGTGCAGCAGCGCGAACAGTCCGCGACGCGCGTGCTGTCGTCCGCGGCCCGCCGCGCCGAACTCATAAGCACAGAGCACGAGCGCGTAGACGGCGAAGGCGAAGAGATGCGCGAACAGAACGAGGCATGCGATCAGCGCGAAGAACGGCAGCGCCCACGGCTCGTCGCGCCAGCGGATCCAGGCCGCCACCGCCCACAACGCCATGCCGAGGCCGAAGCTCAGATCGATGAATCCGAACAGCAGCGGGCCGTTGTAGGCGAAGAGCGCTGCGGCGAGCGCGAAGCGGTTCCGGCCGCCGAAGAGCGCGCGGTTGAGGGCGACCGCGCCCCAGAAGAGCTGTGCCACTGTCGCGGCGAGGAACAACCGCAGCGCGGCGTCGACAGAGACGAAGCGGTGCAGGAACCAGACCCAGGCTTCGGCTGCGAGATTCGGAACCAGCCGCCATTCGGCGGCGTAATAGCGATCGGCTCCGGGCGCGCCGCCGAACAGGACGTGCAAGCTGGCGAGGTGATTGGGCAGATCGTAGAGCGGGACGTCGCGGAAGACGACGAACGGCGTCACCAGCAGGATCGTCGCCAAGCCATAGAGCGTGCCGGTATCGCTGAAAAACCGCCGCATCGCCCCCCGGCCCGCCGCTGGTTGCCATGTCATTACCGCGCCATCGTGGCGGTGCGCAACCGAGGCGTTTAGCGGCCGGTTTGTCCGGCGCGGCGTTGCGCGCCGCACCGGTCTTCGCTATGAGGGGCGATGGCGACGATCATCCTGACGCGCCACGGTCATGTCGAAGGCATCAAGCCCGAGCGCTTCCGCGGCCGCCGGGAGACGCCGTTGACCGGGCTCGGTCGGGCGCAGGCCCGCGCGGTTGCCGTGCGCATCGCCAAGGCGTGGAAGCCGACGGCGATCTATACCAGCCCGATGGGCCGCTGCGTCGAAACCGGCGGTGAGATCGCCAAGGCCTGCGGGATCGGTGCGACGCCGACCGCGACGCTCAACGATTTGAACTACGGCGCGTGGGAATGGCGCACGCTTGACGAAATGCGCCAGGCCGAGCCCGCGCTTTACGCGTGCTGGTTCGCCACGCCGCAGCTAATGCGCTTTCCGGGCGGCGAATCGCTCCAGGACCTGGTCGCGCGCACGGCCGACGCAATCCGCCTGGTGGCGGAACGGCATCCGCGCGACGCAGTCGTGCTTGTCGGCCACGTGAGCGTCAATCGCGCGCTGCTGCTGCAATGTCTCGACATGCCGCTGTCCGCCTATTGGCGGCTCGACCAGGAACCGTGCACGCTCAACGAAATCGCGTTCGCGGACGGGCGCGTTCGTGTCATCCGCGTCAACGACGCGCAGCACGTCGCCGGACTGAGCTAGCGGCTCGCGCCGGCGGTTCGTTCGTGAACCGACGCTGTTCTTTGCGACGTCCGCCTGCGCAGCCGACGTAGCGAATTCGCCTCGTCACCCAATCCGATACTCCGGCGTTTGCGTTGGCGGATGGGGTGGGATTCGAACCCACGATCGGGTTACCCCGATGCCGGTTTTCAAGACCGGTGCCTTAAACCGCTCGGCCACCCATCCGCTCTCTAGATACCAAAGAGTTCGTGCGCCAGCCATCCTGCCGCCGCGCGCCCGAAAGTGGCGCGGCGAGTCGAGCGGCAACGCCCGAGGACGGCGGCTAATTCGTGACGGCGGAACGAGCGCGAACGCAGCGGCGCGGTGCCTATTGCACGACGACGGTGCCGATCATGCCGGCGCCTTCGTGGTGCGTGCAGAAATAGCGATAGGTGCCGTGCGCGGCGAAGGCGTGGAGAAAGACGTTGCCCGCCGCGATGTCGCCGGACGCGAAAGGCTGAACGCCAGGCGGCAGCGCGGCGTCACCCGGATTGGCGGCGGCCTGGGGCTCGAAGCTGACCGAGTGGGTGATTGGAGAAGTGTTGCGCCACTCGAGGAGTTGGCCGGTCTTGATCGTCACCGTCGAGGGCGTGAAGCTCTCGAAGCCCATGTCGACGACCGCGGCCGCATGCGGGTCAGGCGGCCCGTGCGCCGGTCCGCTGATGCCGCAACCGGCCAGTGCCGCCGCCAGCGCCACCACGACATACCATCGGATCGCCGCTTTCATGCTGCAGCGACGTATAGCGATGCGCGGTGCGCGCGCAATTCACGAACGCGAGATCGAGTCCGGATCGATAACGTCGGCGCAGGTGTCGGTCGGCGTCGCGGCGACGTGGCCGACCAGCGGCACGGCCTTGAGCAGGCCCGAGCTGACGCGGCACGGCGCCGCCACGACACCGCAGCCGCCGAGCGCGAACGCGATCGCCACAAAAAGCCACAGCCTCCGCAGCATCATGACCTCCGCGAACAAGCAGGCTTTCGGCCAATAGACGCGGTGGGCGGAAGAAAGTTCCGTGGCTAGTGTGCGGCGGCCGGCGCGGGCGCGAATCCGGGCATGATCTCGTCGGCGAAGATGCGCAGCGCCGCGATCGAAGGATTCGGATTCACCAGCAGCACGTATTCGACGCCGCCGGCTTCGAGCCGCTTCAGCTGCTCGACGATCTCGGCCCGCGTGCCGAGCAGCGGCGCGTCGTCGATCTCCCGCGGCGGGCCGGCGAAGTTGCGCGGATCGGTGTAACGCTCGGCGCCGCTGCACGCGCTCGAGCTCGGCTCGCTCGCGGCGACGATCGACCCCGTCTCGATCCCCGGCAGCGGCCCGATCGTGATCAAGAAGGTCGACATCGAGCGGCCGCAAGTGACTTACGAGCTCGACAACGGCGGCAGCAGCAATCTCGCGACCCTCCAGAAGAACGCGATGGCCTATGGCGGTGGTGGCGCGGCGCCGGCCAATGGATCGGAGCGCAAGCTCATCATCGATGATCTCGTCATCCGGCAGGGCCAGGTCGGCATCAGCCAGGCGATGCTGAAAGGCAAGTCGCTGTCGGCGCCGCTGCCCGAAATCCATCTGACCAATATCGGCAAGAGTTCGGGCGGCGCCAGCCCGGCCGAGGTGGCGAAGGAGGTGCTCGCCGCGATCACCGGTGCGGCCGCCAAGATCGGTAGCAGCGAGGTCGCAAAATCGATCGGCTCGGCGGTGAGCGGCACCAGCCAGGGCGTCGGCAGCCAGCTCAAGAGCCTGCTCGGCAAGTAGGCGCGGAACGCGCTCCGGAACGAGGATCGCCGCGGGCAGAACGCCCGCTCGACCGTTGCGCCGAACGGCTTCCGTCGGATGACGGCGCGCCTTAAAAGCGCCATGAAAGCATGGCGACATCCGCACCGCGTTACCAGCGTGCGTCCCGTCTTCGCCATGGACGGACGCGTGCAGCACGACCCGCGGCCATTGTTCGATTTTGATTCGGCATCCCGCAACCCAGCGAACCCATAGAGGCTCACATGATCAATTTCACCAAGCGGCACGGTACTTTTGCGAGCGTTGTGGCATTGACAGCCGCCCTGCTGATCGCTCCGGCGCTGGCGCAGACGACGACGCAACCGGCGACGCCGACGCCGCCGGCGGCGCCAAGCGGATCCGGCGCATCGGCGCCGAGCGCGACGCCGCAAACCCCAAAACCGGCGGCGAAGCCGACGCGGCACACGGTGCGCCGCGGTTACAGCATTGAAGCCCGCATCAAGAGCCTGCACGACCGCCTGCACATCACCGAGGCCGAGGAACAGCAATGGGGCCAGGTCGCCCAGGCGATGCGCGAGAATGCCGCGACCATCGAGAAGTTGGTTCGCGAGCGTAACGCCAAAGTGCGCACCATGAACGCCGTCGACAACCTGAACACCTACGCCGAGATTGCCAACGCGCATGCCGACGGCCTCAAGAAGCTCGTGACGGCGTTCGACAGCCTTTACGGTTCGATGTCGGAGCCGCAGAAGAAGCAAGCGGACGCCGTCTTCCGCGGCATCGCGGAACGCCACATGAAGCGCCCCGCGCCGAAACCTGCCGCTCCGGCCCAGAAGTAGGAGCGTCGGATGAACAGACGGAACAATCCGGTCGGCCGGGCAATCGCTGCGGCGGTGCTCGCCGCTGCCGTGATCGGCGCGGCGGCCACCGCCTTCGCCGACGACGACCATGGTCGCGGCTGGGACCGCGATCACCACGAATGGCAGGAGCAGCGCTACTATTATCAGCCGGGATACATCTATCCGGCGCCCCCGCCGCCACCGGTGGAGTACGCGCCGCCTCCCGTGTACTACGCGCCGCCGCCGCCGGTGGCGCCCACGATCGACCTGATCTTCCCGATCAACATCCGCTGAACGGAGCCCTGCCGGGTCTGCAACGAAGCCGCGCGCGAACCGCGCGGCTTTTTTGCGCCCGCCGCGGCGCGCGGACCGCTATCCTGCCGCGGCAGTCCTAGGGGGATTCGCCGTGCCGCTTCTGGTCGCGCTCGGTTTCGCCGCATTCGCCAGTTCGGTTCAGATGCGCGCGCTCGATCCGATGCTGCCGGTCGTCGCCGGCGACCTCGGCGTCGACCTGTCGCGCGCCGCGCTGCTCGTCTCGGCCTACAGCTTTCCTTACGCCGCGATGCAGATCGTGCTCGGCCCGGCGGCGGACGCGCTGGGCAAGGTGCGGCTGATCTGCATCTCGCTGGTCGGCGTCGCGGTCGGATCGGCGTTCGGCGCAATGGCGCCGGGTTATAGCAGCCTAGTCGGCGCGCGCATTGTCTCCGGCGCTTTCGCCGGGGGAATCATTCCGATCGCCTGGGCCCTGATCGGCGACCGCGTCGCCTATGTGGAGCGCCAGGTCGCCATCAGCCGCGTCATGGTGGTCGCGATCGTGGGCCAGATGATCGGTGCGGCCGGTGCCGGCCTTAGCGCCGAGACCATCGGCTGGCGCTGGGCCTTTGCCGCCGCCGCGGCGATTGCCGTCGGCTCACTCGCCGTCGTGTGGTATGCGCTGCGCGGCACGGAGCAAGCGGCGCACCGGCCGACGCTGCGCGCCGCCTTCGCCAGCTATCGCACCGTGCTGGCGTCGCCGATGGCGCTGCTGGTCTTCGCCGCCGTGGCCGGCGAGGGCATCCTGTTCTTCGGCCTGTTCCCGTTCGTCGCACCGATGCTGGCGGAGCACGGCGGCGGCGGCGCCGCCCAGGCCGGCGTCGCCATCGCCGGCTTCGGCGTCGGTGGCGTCGCCTATGGCGTTACCGCGCGGCGGATCATTCATGGCCTCGGCCCATGGCGGATGTTGGCTTCGGGCGGCGCGATCGCCGGCGGCATGTATCTGATCATGGCCTGGCCGCTGGCGTGGACGATGGTGGCGCTGCTCTTCGTCGCGGCGGGATTCGGCTTCTACATGGTGCACAACACGCTGCAGCTTCAGGGCAGTGAGCTCGCGCCGACGACGCGCGGTTCGGCCTTCGCACTGTTCGCGTCGTTCTTCTTCATGGGCCAGGGCGTCGGGCCAGTGCTCGGCGCGGCGGTGGCGCGGCACTTCGGCTATACCGCGCTGTTTGCCGGCGCGGGCGTGCTGGTGGTGGTGCTCGCCGCCGCGGTGGCGGCGGCAATGCGCCGCGTCAGCAACCGGCTGCGACCGGATGCGGCGACGCTGTGAGCGAACGGAATTGCTCGGCTCAGCCGGCTTGGGCTTGCGGCCGTGCGCCGGCGATGACGAGCGCCTGATCCATCTGCTCGACCACGCCGGTCCAATCGGTGCCGAAGGCGCGGCGGAAGAGCCAAGTCGCGGTACCCTGGGCGCGCGGCGGCGGAGCGTCGGCCGGCAGCACGATCCAGGCGGGGATGCCGAGTGCGGCCGCGGTGGTTGCAAGGGCGTTGTCGCCGGCGATGACCAGATCGAGGTGGCTCACGATCGCCGCGGCGTCGGCAGGCGAGCTTTCGGCGATCGCGAAATCGCCGAGCTGGGCGCCATAGGTGTTGCGTGCCGCCTGGATCGACGCGCGGCGGTCGAGGGCGTAGAAGCGCAGGCCCGGCCGCGACAGGATCGGCGCCAGGTCCGACAGCAGCGGCGTCTCGCCATCGAGTGCCAGGCCGATCTTGAGTCCGCCGCTGGCGAAGAACGGGGCGTAGGCGCCGGCGCGTGCCGGATCGACGGTCGGCATCGGTTGCGCTGAAGCGCCGAACAGCGTCAGGGAATTCGCCACCTCCTGCGCGACGCCGGACCAGCCGGCGCCGGCCTCGCGAAACAGCAGCAGCGAGGGATACCACGGGCTGTCGGTGCGGCCGGCGAGCCAGCGCCAATGGGCGTCGCGGCCGAGCATCACCCAGCCTGGACGGTTGAGGGCGCCGGTGACGTGCGCGATTGGGCCGTCGGCGGCGATCACCAGATCGAGCTGGCCGATCACCGCCGCGGCGTCGGCGTAATCGGCGAGGCAGCCCGAGAGATCGACGAGTCGGTCGGCAGGTTCCGCTTTCGCCGCGCTCGGTGCTGCCGAATCGAGGGCGAAGAAGCGGACATTGGGGATCGCGAAGAGCGGCGCAAGCTCGGCGAGGCTCGGCGCCCGCAGGCCGCTGTCGCCGCTCCAGGCGAGCCCGACCTTGAATCCGCCGCCGGCGAGCAGCGCGCCGTAGCGGTCGGCGCGCGCCGAGTCTGCCGCCAGATAGGGCGTTACGGCCGGCACGGTATCGTCGCGCAGTCCGAGACGATGCGGCAGGCTGCCGATCGGCAGATGGGCGTCGAACGGCGGGAAGGGGTCGCCGAAGGAAACCACGGCATCGACGCCGGGCGCCGAGGCGAGCAGCGCCAGTAGCGTAGCGGGCGCGGCGACGACGACGCGGCCGACCCGGGCATGAAGGGAATAAGCGAGGCGGACCAGGCGGAGCGCCTCGCTCGCGGTGCCGTCGCTCCACAACAGCAGTGTCTTGTCCTGGCCGAGCGCGCCGCCGTCCCACAACGGTGCCGGCAGCTCCGGCATCGGCGTCTGTTGCCAACGCCGCTCGTATTCGCTCGCACCGTCGGCGAGGCGGCCGGCGGCGAACAGCGCCTCGGCGAGCGCGACGTGGAGCGCGGCGCGCTCGGGCCGCGCGGCGACCGCGCGCGCGAAATAGGCGACGGCGTCGCTCGGCCTGCCGTGATCGCGCAACACCAGGCCGGCGAGCACCAGCGCCTCGGCGTGATCGGGCGCAAACTTGAGCGCGAGGTTCGCGCATTCCGCCGCCTGATCGGAGCGGCCTTGCGCGCGCAACACCTGGCCGGTGCTGGCGAGCAGGTCGGGCGATTTCGGATGGAGGGCGAGGCCGCGGCGCAAATGACGCTCGGCTTCATCGAGCCGGCCGCTCTGGCGCAGCACGGCGGCGAGGTTGTTGACGATCGCCAGGTCGTTCGGCGCGGCGCTGAGCGCGGCGGTGAGGAAGCGGACCGCCTCGGCGCGCTTGCCGGTTTGCGCCAGCGCCGTGCCATAGAGGAACGTGAGCTCGGCGGTCGCCGGCGCCGTCTGCAGCGCCAAGCCGAGCCAATGCTCGGCCTCGGCGAAGCGGCCTTGCCGCAACGCCGTCTGGCCGGCGCCGATGAGGTCCTGCGAATTCGTCGTCGCCATCGCCTCGAACGTAGTGAAAAAAGATTTACGAATTGCCTTACGCCGCCGGAAGAAACAGGTGAGCGGGGTTTTAGCTCCGCCGAAACGGGCCCGAATGCCCCGGAAGGGCCGGGCCGGCGCCATAATGCCGACACGGTTAACGGAGAAAGTCCGGTCATGCCCCTCCGCGGGCGCGATGCTTAAGTCTCGGTTAAGGAGTTGGGATATGCGGTGGCGGATGACCGGCGAAGTCGAGCTCGATGAGTTGCTTGGCGACGCCTTGATGGAGCCGGTGATGCGCAGCGCCGGTGTCAACACGGACGACGTCCGGCGCCAGCTCGTCGAGCTGGCACGGCGCCTGGGCCATCGGCCCGCGCCGCCCGCCGCCATGGTCACGCTGCGGGGCGAGCGTCTGACGCCCTGACCGGTTCCACCTGCACCGCCGACGTCGCCGGTAGCGTGAAGATCGCCTTCAAGCCCGGATTGTTGTCCTCGAGCCGGACAGTGCCGCCGTGCAGCATGGCCACGGCCCGCACCAGGCTGAGGCCGAGGCCGTTGCCGGGCGTGGAGCGGCTGCCTTCGAGCCGTACGAAGCGGTCGAAGACGACTTCGCGTCGGTCCGGCGGGATGCCCGGGCCGGTATCCGTCACCTCGATCCGCGCCGCGTCGCCCTCGCGCTCGACCGACAGCGACACCGTGCCCGTCGGGGTGTATTTCAGCGCGTTGTCGAGCAGGTTGGCGATCGCCTGCGACAGCAGATGGCGGTCGCCGCGCACCGGCAGGGTCTCAGGCACGGCGAGCGCGAGCGTCAGGCCCTTGTCGTCCGCGACCGGCTCGTACAGCTCGGCGACGTTGCGCGCGATCGTGGCGAGGTCGACGGTCGTGGCGGTGTCGCGGCGCGACCCGGCCTCGGCCTCGGCGATGCTAAGGAGCGCGTTGAAGGTGCCGAGGAGCTGATCGGCTTCGGCGATGGTCTCGCGCAGGACCTCGGCATAGCGCGCGGTATTGGGTTTTTCGAGCAGGCTGACTTCGAGGCGCGAGCGCAGCCGCGATAGCGGCGTGCGCAAATCGTGCGCGATGTTGTCGGTGACCTGGCGCATGCCGACCATCAGCCGCTCGATCTGGTCGAGCATGGCGTTGAGGTTGCCGCCGAGCTGGTCGAACTCATCGCCGCTGCCGGTCAGCGGGATGCGCTGTGCGAGATCACCGTGGATGATGTGGCGCGTCGTGTTGGCGACGGATTCGACCCGGCGCAGCATCTGGCGCGTCATCAGCAGCCCGCCGATGACACCGAGGCCGAGGCTGATCAGCGCCGCCCAGGCGATGGTGCTGAGAACGCGCTGGCGAAACGCCGTCGCGTCGTGCAGGTCGCGCGCCACCAGCAGGCGGTCGCCGCCCAAGATGAGCTGGGTCCCGAGCGCGGTGTGTATCTCGGTGCCGTTGCGCGCGTGGACCTTGAACGGAAAGGTGATCCAGCCGGGCTTGACCGACGTCGTGCGCCGCGGCCAGCCCGACAGGTTGCCGGCGATCTCGTGCACGAACGGGTCGGTCATGACGTAGATCATGTTGTCGACGCGCTCGTTCAGGCTGCGCTCGCGCACCAGCGCGACGAGGCCGTCGAGGCCGAGCTGCTCGTACTGCTCCTGCAAGCCGCGGATCTCGGCGCCGACCGTGGCCTCGATCTGGCGTTCGATGAAGTCCGCGGTCGAGAGATAGAAGAACGCGAACAGCGTCAGCACCGAGGCCGCGAACAGCGCGAAATAAAGCGCGGCGAGGCGGAAAGCATTGGTGTTGAAGAACCGGGTCACGGCTGTTCGCCGCTCAGGCGATAGCCGGCGCCGCGCACGGTCTGGAGCATTGGATGGGCGAAGCCCTTGTCGAGCTTCTGCCGCAGGCGGCTGATATGCACGTCGATGACGTTGGTTTGCGGATCGAAGTGATAGTCCCACACGCTCTCGAGCAGCATGGTGCGCGTCACCACCTGGCCGGCGTGGCGCATCAGGAATTCGAGCAGGCTGAACTCGCGCGGCAGCAGATCGATCGCGCGGCCCTGGCGCGTCACCGTTCGCGTCAGCAGGTCGAGCTCGAGGTTGCCGACCTTGAGCTTGGTGGTCGCCTGGAGCTGCGGCCCGCGGCGGAGCAGCGCCTCGATCCGGGCGAGGAGCTCGGCGAAGGCGAAGGGCTTGACCAGATAGTCGTCGCTGCCGGCGCGCAAGCCTTTGACACGGTCGTCGACCGCGCCCAGCGCGCTGAGGATCAGCACCGGCGTGCGCACCTCGGCCGCGCGCAACGCGGCGATGAGCGACAGCCCGTCCATGCCCGGCAGCATGCGGTCGACGATCAGCGCGTCGTAACCGCCGCTCGACGCCATGAACAGGCCGTCGCGTCCTTCGAACGCCTGATCGACGACATAACCGGACTCCGCGAGGCCCTTGGCTATGTAAGCCGCCGCCTCGCGGTCATCCTCGATGACCAGGAGCTTCATGGCGGCGACCATAGCGCGGGCGTCGAGCGACGGGAATCGTCACCGTGCCGCAACACGGGCTTTTGGCGGCCATGAAATTGGGTTCGTTTTGCAGAATTTAATTTTTGCCGGCTGGTAGGCTCCTCAGGTCAGGGTGACGAAGAGGGCGACGAACCAGCCGAACAACAGGACGGCGATGGCTTGGCTATCCCAGCCGCCGGCGGCGCGATTGTTACGAATCATCATGGCTTTCTCCCTCGGATGGCGAAAACCTAGCATAGGAACAAAAGAAGAACAAGACCCTACGTTGCGCCCTCCGGTGCCTTGATCTCGCCGCGGGCGATGGCGCGGATGTGGACTTCGTCCGGGCCGTCGACGATCTGCAAGGCCCGGCCCCAGCTCCAGATGTCGGCGAGCGGCGTATCCTGGGTCAAGCCGGCGGCGCCGAACACCTGGATCGCGCGGTTGGCGACGGCGACCTGCATGCGCGGCACGGCGACCTTGATCAGCGCGATCTCGCGCCGCGCCGCCTTGGCGCCGCCCTGGTCGATGAGCCACGCCGCCTTCAGCACCAAGAGCCGCGCCTGCTCGATCTCGATGCGCGACAGCGCGATCCATTCGCGCACCGTGCCGTGCTCGGCGAGCGCCGCACCGAAGGTCTTGCGCGATCGGGCACGCGCGATCATCAGCTCCACCGCCAATTCGCAAGCGCCGATCGACCGCATGCAGTGATGGATGCGGCCGGGGCCGAGCCGGGCCTGGGCGAGGGCGAAGCCGCCGCCTTCCTCGCCGAGCAGATGGTCGACCGGCACGCGCACGTCGTCGAACGCCACCTCGCAGTGGCCCTGGACGTGTATATGATTCATCACCGGCAGGTTGCGCACCACGGTTAGGCCCCTGGTGCCGGCCGGCACCAGCACCATGCTCTGGCGCCTATGCGCCTCGGCGCGATCCGGACTGGTCTGGCCCATGACGATGAAGATCTTGCAGCGCGGATCGGCGGCGTTGGTGATGAACCATTTGCGGCCGTTGATGACCCACTGCTTGCCGTCGCGCCGGATCGAGGTGCGGATGTTGGTCGCGTCCGACGACGCGACGTCGGGCTCGGTCATGGCGAAGGCGGAGCGGATCTTGCCCTCGAGCAGCGGCTGCAACCACTGCTTGCGCTGCTGCGGATTGGCTGCGAGGTGGAGCAGCTCCATGTTGCCGGTATCGGGCGCGTTGCAGTTGAGCACCTCGGCCGACCACAGCATGCGGCCCATGATCTCGGCGCAGGGCGCGTAATCGAGATTCGACATCTGCGTGCCGGGCTCGTCCGGCTTTAGCCCGGGCAGAAACAGGTTCCACAGTCCCTGGGCGCGCGCCTTGGCCTTCAGGTCATCGAGAAAAGGTGGCGGGAAGACGCCTTGGGCGACCAGGCGTTGATACTCGGCGTTGCGCGGCGCGACATGCTCGGCGATGAAGGCCTTGAGCTGCGCCTGGATGCGCTTCGACTTGTCGGAGAACTCGAAATCCATCTGCCCCCGCTTTCTCCGGCCGGGGAGGATAGGGCATATTCATGCCATGACAAGGGGACTGGCGCTGACCGCCTTCGCGCTGCTGTGTTGGTGTGCCGCGCCCGCCGCAGCGCGCCAGATCACCGCCGGCAACGTCGCCGAAATCCTGACCGCGCTGCAACGGGCCAAACCCGGCGATACCATCACTATCGCGCCGGGCCGCTACGCGCTGCCCGCCATCCGCCTGCGCCAAAGCGGCGCGCAGCGACACCCGATCACACTGCGCGCGCGCCGGCTGGGCGAGGTCGAGCTCACCTCCGACGCCACCGAATTCTTCAAGGTCGCGGGCCCGGACTGGGTGTTCGAGAATCTCGACATCGCCGGCACCTGCGCCGCCGATACGGCATGCGAGCATGCCTTCCACATCGTGAACGGAGCCGATCGCACGCTGATCCGACACAATCGCATCCACGACTACAACGCGCACATCAAAGGCAACGGCGAGGGCGGCCGCTTTCCCAACGATGTGCGCATCGAGGACAACTGGCTCTTCGGCACGCATGTGCGCCACACCGACAACCCGATCGCGCCGATCGACGTGGTCGGCGGCAAGCGCTGGATCGTGCGCGGGAATCTCATCGCCGATTACGGCAAGACCTTCGGCCATCCGGCGACGCGCACCGACGATTTCGGCTATGCGCTGTTCTTCAAGGGCAACTCGGCCGGCACGCTAGTCGAGCGCAACGTCGTGCTGTGCGCCGACCGGCTACCGCATCTGCCTTATACGCGCGGACTATCGCTCGGCGGCAGCGCCACCGGCCCCGAGTTCTGCGAAGGCAGCTGCGACCGCGACGAGAACCGCGCCAGCGTCATTCGCGGCAACGTCGTTCTCGCCTGTCCCGACCAGCCGGGCATCTATCTCTTCCGCGCAGCCGACGCGCAGGTGACCGGCAATACGCTGATCGGCACCGGCGGCATCGTCGCGGTCTCGCCGGACACCAGCGCCACGGTCACCGATAACGCCGTCGCCGGCGGCGGTATCGCGGCACAGACCGGCGCGCGTCTCGATCTCGGCCGCAGCTTCCATGCTGGCGGCCGGACGAATGCGTCGCCGCCCGCCTTCGCGCAGCAGCGGATCGCGGCCTATCGCACGTATTGGGACGCGCTCGTCAAGCGGAAGAACTAGCTCTCGCTAATAAAAGGCGCGTCATTGCGAGCGTCCGCAGGGCGCGAAGCAATCCAGCAAATGAGCTAGGGACTGGATCGCCACGACCGCTTCGCGGTCTCGCGATGACGGTGAGGCGCTCAGCTTGGCGGCTGGAACGGGATGGCGCCGTCGTCGAGCGGACCGGTGGTCGCGCGCTGGGCGATGCCGAATGGCATCAGCGGCACGTAAGTCGGCCGCAGGCTGAAGCCGCCGGCCGTGCCCGGATCGGCGCCGGCGCCGATCGCCGGCGAGCCGGGCAGCAAGTGGTAGTCGTAATGCGCCGCGTCGGCAAAGCGCACGTCGCCGACGACGCGGTTGCCGTGGCTGCCGTTGGCGTTGAGCAGAGGCGGATCGGCCTGCGTGCCGGCAAGCACGTTGTTGACGAAGACGCCGGCGCCGATGATCAGCATGCCGGGCCCGGCCATGACGTTGTCGGCGACGTAGGCGGCATTGGGCGAGCGCGAACGGACGAACAGGCCCGAGCTGCGGTCCATCACCATGGTGTTGCCGACGACGTAGAGCTCCTGCGTCGGATTGGTCGGACCCTCCATCGAATACGCGATCATGGCGTAGTTCTCGGCGCGCGGGCCTTTCTCGATCACGTTGCCGATGACATAGGTGCGGCCGCCATTCGACACGTCGATCGAGTAGCTCGCGGTGCCGTTGGGATAATCCATGATGCGGTTGTAGAGGATGTAGTTGGCGAGGGCGCGCGTCTTGACGTGGTGGCCGGTCACTGTGTCGTGGAAATAGCTGCCGCGCAGCACGAAGTTGCGCACGTTGCCGATATAGATACCGTGGGTCGAGCCGCTGGTCGTGCCGTTGTGCGCGAACTCGGAATTCTCGATGACGATGTCGCTGTTCGGGTTCGGCGCCGAGAGGATGCCGTCCTCGTTGTCGTGGACATAGACGTCGACCAGGGTGAGGCCGGCGCCCTCGGCGCGGATCGCGGCGCCGTTGCCGTCCGCCACCTTGCAGCCCGAGAACTCGATGTTCGCGATGCGGATCTTGTTGCCGTGAGTGACCCAGATCGCCTTGCCCTGGGCGGCGTCGCCGTCGGCGTAGAGATGCGGCCGGCCGCCAACGCCGCGGATGACGATGTCGTTCTGGTTCCACACCGCGACGTCGCCGCGATAGTCGGCGGCGTCGATTTCGATGACGTCGCCGTCCTTGGCCTCCTTGGCGGCCTGGCTCGGCACCTTGAGGTCGCGCGTGGGACCGACATGAAGGACACGGCCGCTGGGATGGTCCGGCTTCATCGGTGGGAAGACCAGGGCGTTGGCGGGCGGATGGGCACCGCCGGCGCGCGACGCGACGGGCATCGCGGCGATCGCGGCCGAGGCGTTCGCGAGCGGCACTGGCGCCACCACCGATGGCGCCGCATTGGACTGGACCGGTGCGGATGCGCCCGCGTTGCCCGAGAAAGTCACCGACTCGACGTCGTTGGGCTGGATCGGAATAGTGATGGTCCGGCCATCGCGGAGCTTGATGACCATGTCGGCGAGGGAGGGCGTGGCGGCCAACACGACAGCGGCCACCGCGAAAACAACGGCGCGGCGCAGGAACATGGGAATTTCTCAACAAAAGATATTTCAAAACCAATATATCACAGAGAATTATTAATCTGTTGCTTGAGAATATGGTTAACCGCCGCCATCGGCTTTAAGCATGGTCCCCGAGGCATGGTTAATGCAGGCGTCGGCCCCTGCGCCTGGCTGCAACGAACAACAAATCCCTGATCAGAAAAAGGTTGTTTTGGCTTGAAAGGCGGGTTTTAGTGCCGACTTATTGAGTACTGGAACAGTCCTAAATTAAGAGTGGTTCGCAATGATCATTCTCAGCAAGCTGGCTGACTACGGCGTCATCATTGCAACGCAGCTCGCCACCCAGCCGGAGCGGCAGGCCAACGCCGCGACCTTGGCCGAGGAAACGCGCCTGCCGCGCACCACCGTCGCCAAGCTGCTCAAGGCGCTGGCGCATGGCGGGGTGGTGACCGCGTCGCGCGGCGCGTCCGGCGGCTATCGCCTGGCGCGTCCGGCCGAGGCGATCTCGATCGCCGAGGTCGTCGCCGCGATCGACGGCGCCATCGGCGTCACGCAATGCTCGATCCACGGGCCCGACTGCACCCGCACGACCTTCTGCTCGACCAAGCCGCACTGGAAGCGGATCAACGATGCTGTCGGCACCGCGCTGGCGGCGATGACCCTGGCCGAGATGACGCCGGCCAACCTGTTCGCCCAGTGGTTGAAGCTGCCGCCCAAGCCCGGCCCGACGGAAGGGCAGGGAGCCGCGCCATGACCGATACCGCCGCCGTCGCCAATCTCAAGGCGCTGCGCGAAGGCTACAAATACGGCTTCGTCTCCGACATCGAGAGCGAAAGCGCGCCGCCCGGCCTCAACGAGGACACCGTCCGCTTCATCGCGGCGAAAAAGCACGAGCCCGAATGGCTGCTCGCGTGGCGGCTCGAGTCCTTCCGCAAGTGGCAGACGATGGCGACGCCGCACTGGGCCAAGCTCCGGATCGCGCCCATCGACTATCAGGCGGCGACTTACTACTCCGCGCCCAAGCGGCAGAACGCGCCCACGTCGCTCGACGAGGTCGATCCCGAGCTGCTCAAGACCTACGCGAAGCTCGGCATTCCGCTGAACGAGCGCGCCGCGCTCGCTGGCGTCGCGGTCGACGCCGTGTTCGACAGTGTCTCGGTCGCCACCACGTTCAAGAAGACGCTGGCAGGGCTCGGCATCGTCTTCTGCTCGTTCGGCGAGGCGGTGCGTGAGCATCCCGAGTTGGTGCGCAAGTATCTCGGCACGGTGGTGCCGCAGGGCGACAATTTCTTCGCCGCGCTCAACTCGGCGGTGTTCAGCGACGGCTCGTTCGCCTACATCCCGCCGGGCGTGCGCTGCCCGATGGAGCTGTCGACCTATTTCCGCATCAACGCGGCGAAGAGCGGCCAGTTCGAGCGCACGCTGCTCGTCGCCGACAAGGGCTCGTATGTGAGCTATCTCGAGGGTTGCACCGCGCCGCAGCGCGACGAGAACCAGCTCCACGCCGCCGTCGTCGAGTTGGTCGCGCTCGAGAACGCCGAGATCAAGTACTCGACGGTGCAGAACTGGTATCCCGGCGATGCCGAAGGCAAGGGCGGCATCTACAACTTCGTCACCAAGCGCGGCGCCTGCCGCGGCGCGCGCGCCAAGATCTCGTGGACCCAGGTCGAGACCGGCTCGGCGATCACCTGGAAATATCCGAGCTGCATCCTCGAGGGCGATCACTCGGTCGGCGAGTTCTACTCGGTCGCGATCACCAACAACTACCAGCAGGCCGACACCGGCACCAAGATGCTGCATCTCGGCCGCAACACGCGCTCGACCATCATCTCGAAGGGCATTTCGGCCGGCAAGGGCCAGAACACCTATCGCGGCTTGGTCAGAATTCAGCCCAAGGCGGAAAACGCGCGCAACTACACGCAATGCGATTCGCTGTTGATCGGCGACAAGTGCGGCGCGCACACCGTCCCTTACATCTCGGCGCGCAACCCGACGGCGCGCGTCGAGCACGAGGCGACGACGTCCAAGATCAGCGACGAGCAGATGTTCTATTGCCAGCAGCGCGGCCTGTCGAAGGAAGACGCGCTGTCGCTGATCGTCAACGGTTTCTGCAAGGAAGTGCTGAAAGAGCTGCCGATGGAATTCGCGGTCGAGGCGCAGAAGCTTCTGGCGGTGAGCCTCGAAGGCAGCGTGGGTTGACCATGCTCGAAATCAACAATTTGCACGCGCGGATCAACGATGGCCGCGAGATTCTCAAGGGCGTCGACCTCGCGGTGAAGGCTGGCGAGGTCCACGCCATCATGGGCCCGAACGGCTCGGGCAAGAGCACGTTGGCCGGCGTTTTGTCGGGCAAGCCCGGCTACGAGGTGACGGAAGGCCAGGTGCTCTATTGCGGCCGCGATCTCCTAGCGATGGCGGCGGACGAGCGCGCGCGCGACGGCGTGTTCCTGGCGTTCCAGTATCCGGTCGAGATCCCGGGCGTGAACAACATGTATTTTCTGCGCGCGGCGCTCAACGCGGCGCGCAAGCAGCGCGGCGAAAGCGCAATGGACGCCGGCCAGTTTCTCAAGGCGGTCCGCGCCAAGCTCAAGCTGCTCGAGATCGGCGAGGACCTGCTCCAGCGCGGCGTCAACGTCGGCTTTTCCGGGGGCGAAAAAAAGCGCAACGAGATCTTCCAGATGGCGATGCTCGAGCCCAGGCTCGCCATCCTCGACGAGACCGACAGCGGCCTCGACATCGACGCGCTGCAGACGGTGGCGCGCGGCATCAACGCGCTGCGCGGACCGGAGCGCGCGATCGTGATGATCACGCACTACCAGCGGCTGCTCGATCACGTGGTGCCCGACCGGGTGCACGTGCTGTCGGGCGGCCGGATCGTCAAGTCCGGCGGCAAGGAACTGGCGCTCGAGCTCGAACAGACCGGCTATGGCGCCTATGGAGACGCGGCGTGAGTGCGCTCGCCGAAATCCAGCCCTATATCGAGGCGTTCAAGGCGCGCGCGCAAGCCGGCGAGCCCGATTGGCTGTGGCATCGCCGCGAGGGCGCGATGCAGCGCTTCGCCGAGCTCGGCTTCCCGACCCGCAAGCAGGAGGCGTGGCGCTTCACCGACCTACGGCCGCTGCAGCGCGTCGCCTTTCCGCCGGCGATCGCGGTGGCGCAGGCGACGACAGACGACATCGCGCTCTGGCGGTTCAAGGGTGAAACCTATCGCATTGTCCTGGTCGATGGCGCGTTCGTGCCGGCGCTGTCCGCGATCGACGATCTGCCGACGGGCGCGTGGCTCGCTTCGACCGCCCAGACCCTGCGCGAGTGGCCCGAGTTGCTCGATCCGGCGGTGCGCGAGACCGACACAGTCGGCGCACAACCCTTCGCCGCGCTCAATGCCGCGCTTTTCACCGACGGCTTCGTGCTCGCGCTCCAACCCGGCGTGGCGCTCGATCGGACCATCGAGGTCATTCATCTCGGCCGCGCTGCGAACCGGTCGTCGCAGCTGCGCAACGTGATCCTGCTCGGCCCGAACAGTCGCGCGACGGTGATCGAAAGCTATGCCGGCACCGGTGCCTACTGGACCAATGCTGTCGGCGTGATCGGGGTCGGCGCCGGCGCCGCGCTGCGGCACGTCAAGCTGCAGGACGAGGACACCGCGGCGATCCATCTTGGCCAGCACCGGGTCGATCTCGGCTGCAACGCGCGCTACGAGAGCTTCACGTTGTCGCTCGGCGGCCGGCTCGCCCGCAACGAGACTCATCTGAAGCTCGACGGCGAAGGCGCGGCCTGCGGCTTGTTCGGCGCGACGCTGCTGCGCGGCGAGCAGGAGGGCACGATCGCCACCGTGGTCGACCATGCCGCGCCCGGCTGCACGACGCGGGAATACTTCAAGAGTGTCGCCGACGACCGCGCCCACGGCGTCTTCCTCGGCACCATCGGCGTGCGACCGCAGGCACAGAAAACCGACGCCAACCAGCTCAGCAAGAACCTGTTACTGAGCCGGCGCGCCGCCGTCGACACTAAGCCCGAGCTCGAAATCCTCGCCGACGACGTCAAGTGCAGCCACGGCGCCACGGTCGGCGATCTCGACGAGACGGCGCTGTTCTATCTCGAAAGCCGCGGCATAACCGTCGCGGAAGCGCGGCGAATTCTGATCGAGGCCTTCGCCGCTGAAGTGATCGAGCGGCTCGAGGACGATGCCGATTTGCGTGCGCATCTCGGCCGCCATGTCGCGCGCTGGCTCGCCGCGGGGGACAGCCGATGACCCACGCGCCGAAGTTCAGTCCGCTGCCGAACAATCCGCCGCCGTTTGCGGGCGCGCCGAAGATTCGCGGTGCAAAGCTCGGCCTCGATCCGCGCGCGGTGAAACGCGACTTCCCGATCTTCGAGCACAATCCCGGCCTGGTCTTTCTCGACAGCGCCGCTTCGGCGCAGAAGCCGGCGGCGGTGATTGACCACGTTGCCGAGTTCTATCGCAGCGACTATGCCAACGTGCATCGCGGCGTCTATCGCCTGTCTGCGCGCTCGTCCGATCGCTACGAAGGCGCGCGCGAGACCGTGCGCAAGTTCCTCAACGCCGCGTCGGCCGACGAGATCGTGTTCGTGCGTGGCGCGACCGAGGGCATCAATCTGGTCGCCTATTCCTGGGGCATGGCGTTTTTGCAGCCCGGCGACGAGGTGCTGATCACCGAGCTCGAGCATCACGCCAACATTGTGCCGTGGCAGCTAATCCGCGAGCGCACCGGGCTTAAGCTCATCGTCGCGCCGATCGACGCGTCGGGCGGCATTGACCTCGCCGCGTTCGAGGCGCGGCTGTCGCGGCGCACCAAGCTGGTCGCGGTGACGCATCTCGCCAACGCCACCGGCGCGATACTGCCGGTCGAGACGATGGCGCGGCTCGCGCACGAGCACGGCGCCAAGATATTGGTCGACGGCTGCCAGGCCGCGCCGCGCCTGCCGGTCGACGTGCGCGCCCTCGACTGCGATTTTTACGTATTCTCCGGCCACAAGATCTATGGGCCGACGGGCATCGGCGTGCTCTATGCCAAGGGCGAAATCCTCGAGGCCATGCCGCCGTGGCAGGGCGGCGGCGACATGATCGAGCAGGTAACGTTCGAGAAGACGACGTTCCAGCATCCGCCGCACCGCTTCGAGGCCGGCACGCCTGACATCTCGGGCGCAATCGGGCTGGCCTTCGCGCTCGACTACATCGAGGCGCTCGGACGCGGCGCGATCTTCGCGCACGAGGAGGAGCTGACCGGCTACGGCGTCGACACGCTGTCGCGGCTGCCAGGCATCCGGCTGGTGCCGGCGGGACAGCGCCGCCTCGGCATCCTGTCGATCGACGTCCCCGGCATCCATCCGCACGACCTTGCGACGGTGCTCGACCAGCACCATGTCGCGGTGCGCGCCGGGCATCATTGCGCCCAGCCGCTGATGGACAAGCTCGGTCTCGCCGGCACGACGCGGGCATCGCTCGGCATCTACAACGACGAGCGCGACATCGATTCGCTCGCCGCCGCGCTCGCCGCGGCGCAGAAGCTGTTTACGTGAGGACGATGGACGCGCGCGAGCTCTACCAGGACATCATCCTCGATCACGGACGCCATCCGCGCAATTTCCGCGAACTGCCGCAGGCGACCAATCTCGCGCACGGGCACAACCCGCTGTGCGGCGACCGCGTCACGGTCTATCTCGAATTGGACGGCGACCGCATCAAGGATTTGAGCTTCGACGGCCGCGGCTGCGCGATCTCGACCGCGTCGGCCTCGCTGATGACCGAGGTGCTCAAGGGCAAGACGCTTGCCGAGGCCGATGCGCTGTTCAAGGGCTTCCATGCCGAGGTGACCGGGAAGGCGGTACCGCGGCTTCCCGACGCGCTTGCCGAGGACATGGAGCGCCTGGCGCCGCTCGAAGGCGTGCGCGCCTATCCGACGCGGGTCAAATGCGCGACGCTGGCGTGGCACGCGTTCGAGGCCGCGCTCAAGAACGGCGCCGCCGGCACGGTCGCGACGGTGAAGACGGAGTAAGACGGTGACCAGCGAAAATCCCGGTCAAGATCCGTTCGAGTTCCTCCGCGAAGCGGAGAACATGGCCGAAATGACCGACGTCGAGCGACCGACGCCGGACGAGGGCGATCCAGTCCTGCGCGAGCAGGTGCTCGAGGCGCTCAAGACCGTGCGCGATCCCGAGATCCCGGTGAACCTGGTCGATCTCGGCCTGATTTACGAGCTGCTCGTCAACAAGGACGGCACCATCTACGTCGAGATGACGCTCACCACGCCGGCCTGTCCAGTGGCGGGATCGTTGCCGGGCCAGGTGCGCGACGCCATTTCGGCGGTACCGGGCGTGCAAGACGTGCGCGTCAAACTGGTGTGGACGCCGCCTTGGGACAAGGACCGGATGTCCACCGAGGCCAAGCTCGAGCTCGGCTTGCTCGATTAGCGCGTCCGGCGACGCACGCGCTCGCGAGGGGACATGCTGACGATCTGGAGGCGGACGACCTCGTCCAACGTTCAGAAGGTGCTGTGGGTTTGCGCTGAGCTCGGCATCGCGTTCGAGCGGCTCGACTGGGGCGGGCAAGTTCGGCGGCAACGACGCGCCGGCCTATCGCGCGATGAATCCCAACGGCCTCGTGCCGACGGTGAAGGACGGCGACCTGGTCATCTGGGAATCCAACACCATCATGCGCTACCTGTGCGCGGCCTACGGCGGCGTCGCGCTCCATCCAACCGACCCGGCGCAGCGCAGCCACGTCGAGCGCTGGATGGACTGCCAGCTGTCGCGTCTCAACGCGCCGCTGGCTGCGCTGCTGCGCGGCTATTACCGCACGCCGCAAGCGCAGCGCGATTTCCCCACGCTCGTCCGCTATCGCGCGGAGGCGATCGCGCTGTGGGAAATCGTCGAGCGTCAGCTCGACGCGCATGGCGTGACCGTCGGTGCATACACCGGCGCGATGTGTCCCAAATGTAGGACTTGATCGGCGATGGCCAAGCTGGTCCCTTAGCGCGCCGTACGGACCCGGCACGATGAAGCACTGGCTCGCCGCTTTTACCGTTCCCGCCATCCTGTTCGTCTTGCCGGCGTATGCCGCCGATGACGCGGCGATCGCCCGCGGCGCGTACATCTTCGCGGCCGCCGGCTGCGGCGCATGTCATACTGACGTCAAGAACCATGGCCCGCCGCTCGCGGGCGGGCGCGCCATCGTCACGCGCTTCGGCACCTTCTACAGCCCCAATATCACGCCCGATCTCGTGCACGGCATTGGCAGCTGGTCGCTCGGCGATTTCCGTCGCGCGCTGCGCGAAGGCAGGGGCCGCGACGGCACATTCCTATATCCGGTGTTTCCCTTCGATTCATACACGGGTATGAGCGACGACGACGTCGCCGATCTTTACGCCTACCTGATGGCGCAGCCGCCCAACCCGCGGCCTGACCGGCCGAGCGCGATCCGGTTTCCGTTCGGTTTCCGGCCTCTGCTGATCGTGTGGCGGATGCTGTTTTTCCACGCCGGACCGTTGCAGCCGGTTACCGGCAAAAGCGCGGACTGGAACCGGGGCCGCTATCTCGCCGAGGCGGTGGGGCATTGCCAGGAGTGCCATACGCCGCGCAATTTTCTCCGCAGCCTCGAGCGCGCTCATGGCTATGCCGGCAATCCCCGCGGACCGGACGGCCTGCGGACGCCCAACATCACGCCCGACAACGATACCGGCATCGGCCAATGGAGCCTCGGCGATATCGAAGCCCTGCTCAAGACCGGCCAGACGCCGGATTTCGATCCCGTCGGCAGCGGTATGGGCGAGATGGTCAAGGGAACCCGCGCTGCTCACCGACGCCGACCGCCGTGTCATCGCCGTCTATCTCAAATCCTTGCCGCCGCGCCACGTCACCCCTAGGAAATAGGGCCGCACGATCGCGGCAGCGCAGGAGGGCATATGGATCTGGGCCTCAAGAACAAGACGGCGCTCGTCTGCGCGGCGAGCAAAGGGCTGGGGAAGGGCTGCGCCGCGGCGCTCGCGGCCGAAGGCGTCGATGTCGTCGTCACTGCACGCGGTCGCGAGGCGCTCGAAGCGACGGCCGCCGAGCTGCGCGCCGCCTACGGCGTCAAGGTCGTCGCGGTCGCCGGCGACATCACTACGCCCGAAGGCCGCGTCGCCGCGCTGGCCGCATGTCCGGCGCCCGACATCCTGGTCACCAATGCCGGCGGGCCGCCGCCCGGCGATTTCCGCGCGTGGACGCGCGATATCTGGATCAAAGCGCTCGACGCCAACATGCTGACGCCGATCGCTCTGATCCAGGCGACGGTGGACGGCATGATCGCGCGGCGCTTCGGCCGCATCGTCAATATCACGTCGAGCGCCGTAAAGGCGCCGATCGACATCCTCGGGCTGTCGAACGGCGCGCGGACCGGCCTCACCGGTTTTGTCGCCGGCCTGGCGCGCAAAACGGTCGCGCACAACGTAACCATCAACAACCTGCTTCCAGGGGCGATGGACACCGATCGGCTCCGCGCGAACACCGAAACCATGGCGCAGAACGCCAAGAACTCGGTTGAAGAGGCACAACAGCGGCGACTGACGACGATCCCCGCGGCACGGTTCGGCACGCCCGACGAGTTCGGCGCCGCTTGTGCCTTCCTGTGCGGCGTGCAGGCAGGCTACATCACCGGCCAGAATCTTCTGATGGATGGCGGCGCCTATCCGGGAACGTTCTAGGTCGGCGACGGGCTAGGCGACATCGCGCTTGGCCGGCGCGGACTTGCGCAGGCTGCGCGCGGGCGGAAAGCGCACGGTGACGGTGGTGCCGTGGCCGACGGTGCTCGCGATCGCCAAACTGCCGCCGTGCAGCTCGCACATCGAGCGGGCGAGGGGAAGCCCCAGGCCGGTGCCCTGGTACTTCCGGTGCAGCGAGCTGTCGATCTGCTCGAACGGCTGCAGCGCGCGTTCGAGGTCGGCCGGCGCGATGCCGATGCCGGTATCGGCGACGAGGATCGTCAGTCCGTCCTGCTCGTCGACCCGCGCGCTGACGCGCACCGAGCCGCCGGCCGGCGTGAACTTGATCGCATTCGACAGCAGATTCAGCAGCACCTGCTTGACCATGCGCTCATCGGCATTGAGCGTCGGCAGATCCGAAGCGATGTCCGCGATCAGGTTGAGGCTGACATTGGCGGCGCGCTCGCGCACGATGCGCATGCAGGATTCGATCACCTCGCGCGGCTCGATGGGGGTCTCGTTGAGCGTCAGCTTGCCGACCTCGATCTTCGACAGGTCGAGAATGTCGTTGATGATGCGCAACAGGTGGATGCCGCTTTCATGTACGTCGCTGACGTAATCGCGATACGACGGATGGCCGAGCGGCCCCAATGGTTCCTGCTTCAGGATTTCGGAAAAGCCGATGATGGCGTTCAAGGGTGTGCGCAGCTCGTGGCTCATATTGGCGAGGAATTCGGTCTTGGCGCGGCTCGCTGCTTCGGCGCTGTTCTTGGTCTCGACGAGCTGGGCCTCGACGTGCTTGCGTTCCATCGCATAGCGGATCGCGCGCTTGATCAGATTGCCGTCGCTCTGGCCCTTGACCAGATAGTCCTGTGCGCCTTCCTGCAGCGCGGCCATCGCCATGGCTTCGTCCTCGAGGCCGCTGAGCACGACCATCGGCACCAGCGGGGCGCGCTGATGCATGCGCCGGACCGTCTCGATGCCGTGCGAATCGCCGAGCGATAGGTCGACCAGCGCGATATCGAAGACGCCGTCGGCAAGCGCCGTCATGCCCTGCTCGAAGCTCGTTACGTGGACGAGCTCGAAGGCGAAGTCGCTGGCCTCGCGCAGCAACTCCTGCGTCAACCGGGCATCGCCCGGGTTATCTTCAATGAGAAGTATTCGCAGCACGTGTGTGGCGGCGGAAGCGTCGGGATCGGGCATTGTCAATTCGCTTCAACTGGCTTCCTTCGAAATGCGCTAGGCCGCATTCTCGTTCCGGTTCGGCAGAGTGACGACCGCCAGCCAGAAGCTTTCGATTTCGCGCACGATCTCGATGAACTGCTCGAGCCCCACCGGCTTGGTGATGTAGCAGTTGGCATGCAGCTGATAGCTGCGGACGATATCGTTCTCGGCCTCGGACGTGGTCAGCACCACCACCGGGATGACGCGCAGCCGCAGGTCCTGCTTCATTTCGGCAAGGACCTCGCGTCCGTCCTTGCGCGGCAGATTGAGGTCGAGCAGGACCAGGTCCGGCATCGGCGCGTTGGCGTACTCGCCTTCGCGCTTGAGGAAGGCGAGGGCCTCCACGCCGTCGCGCACGTGGTTAAGGTTGTTCCGGATCTTGCCCTCGCGCAGGGCTTCCCGCGTCAACCGCGCGTCGCCGGGATTGTCCTCAACGAGCAGGATCTCGATCGGGCGGCCGTTGGATGTCTCAGGCATCGGTGGCTCCATTCTGGATGGCAGCCGGGAGCGTGAAGTGGAAGCGGCTGCCCTGGCCCGGCGCTGATTCGATCCAGATGCGGCCACCGTGGTATTCGATCACCTTTTTGGCGATCGCGAGACCGATGCCGGTCCCGGGATACTTGTTGCGCTCGTGCAGGCGCTGGAAGATGAGGAACACGCGCTCGAGATACTGCGGCTCGATGCCGATGCCGTTATCCTCGACGACGACATGCCACATCTTGTCCTCGCGCGTGGCGGAAACCGAGATCGTCGGTGTCACGCCGTCGCGGTGGAATTTGATCGCGTTGCCGATCAGATTCTGCATGAGCTGGGAAAGCTGCATGCGCACGCCGACGACGCGCGGCAGCGTCCCGACGTTCACCGCCGCGCCGCTGTCTGCGATCGCGCTCTTGAGATTACCCAGCGCCGCGTTGACCACCTCCGAGAATTCGAGCGGCTCGGGATCGCTGCCCTTGCGGCCGACGCGCGAATAGCTCAGCAGGTCGTTGATTAGGCGCTGCATCCGGCTCGCGCCTTCGACAGCGAAGCCGATGAACTCGTTGGCGTCGTCGTCGAGTTTACCCTTGTAGCGGCGCTGCAGCAGCTGGCAATAGCTCGCGACCATCCGCAGCGGCTCCTGCAGGTCGTGCGAGGCGACGTAGGCGAACTGCTCGAGCTCGGCGTTCGACCGCTGAAGCTCCTGGTTGCGCTCCTCGATCTCGCGGCTCTGGCGGCGAAGCTTCTCTTCCTGGGCGCGCTTTTCGGTCACGTCGCGGATGGTGCCGACCATGGAAAGAGGCTTGCCGTTCTCGTCGAACTCGACGGCACACTCGCGGGCGATGTGCCGAATGGTGCCGTCCGGCCGGATGGCGCGGTACTCGAACGGCTCGGGATTCTTGCCCTGCGCGATTTCGCCGCGCGTGCGTGCGACGACCACATGATCGTCGGGATGGACGAGCGCGAGGAAATTCTCGGTCGTCGGCGCGAAGGTCGCCTTGTCGACGCCGAAGATCTCGTAGCTGGAGTCTGACCACTCGGCGACGTCGGTGCGCAGGTCGCGGAAGTCGCTACCCATGTGCGCGAGGCGCTGGGCCTGCGAAAGGTATTCCTGGCTGCGTCGCAGCTTGTCGGTCATCGCCTTGAGCTCTTCCTGGGCCTGGTGCTCGACGGTGATGTCGCGATAGGTGCCGATGCGCTTCCACGGCTTGCCATCGGCGTCCAGCACCACGGAGGATTCGCAATGGAGCCAGTGGATCGAGCCATCGCCGTGGACGGCGCGGAACTTGAACGGTTCCGACGTCAAGCCATTTTCCGAGGCGATCATCGACGCCTCGTAGGTCGCACGGTCGTCGGGATGCACCAGGGTGAGGAATTCGTCCCGGCTGGGCGCCTGCAGGCCCGATTCGCGGCCGAACATGCGACTGCATTCGTCGGACCACTTGACCTCGCCGGTCTGAAGATTGCGCTCGACGCTGCCCGTGGCAGAGGTGCGTTGCGCCTGCGCCAGGTGTTCCTGGCTCTTGCGCAGCGTCTCGCTCAGGGTTTCGAGCTCCTTCTCGCGTTTCTTCAGCTCGGTGATGTCGATGCGGGCGCTGACGATGCCGCCGTCGGAAGTGCGTCGCTCGATGGTATGGACCCAGCGGCCATCTTTGAAGGCGCGCACGGTGTTGCCGCTGCCCGAGCGATGCGTCTTCATGCGCTCGGCGATCCAACCCTCAAAATCGTCGCCGACGCCCTGAACATATCCGCTGGCCGCATGCGCCCGCAGCAGATCTTCGTATTTCGTGCCAGGCACCAGCAGGTGCGACGCGGCGGGGAAATAGCGCTGGGTCACGCTGTTGCAGAACACGATTCGATCGTCGCGATCGCACAGCATCAGGCCCGCCGGCACGTTTTCGATGGCCTCCATGAAACGGCGATGCGCCTCCGCGGCGCTGCGCTCGTTCTCGATCTGGGCGGTGACGTCGCCGGCAATGCCACGATAACCGATGAATGTTCCGCCCTCGTCGAACATCGGCTTGCCGCTCGCCTTGACCCAGCGCGCGCCCTTGCGCGTGTTGATCGAGGTGACCACGTCGTGAAAGGACTGATGCGCCGTTATGGTGGCGAAATATTGCTGGACGTGCGGATCGTCCGGCGTCCGGGTGAAATCCTTGAGTGTCCTTCCTATCAGACGGTCGGGCAGGGTACCCAGGATCTGCTCGATGGGACCGACGACGCGCGAGAAGCGCAATTGCGCGTCCGTTTCCCACAGCCACGACAGCGAGCTTTGCAAGGCATCGCCGAGCATCTGCTCGGCGTCGGCGAGTCGGGCTTCGGTCGCCGCGAGTCGCGCTTCGGCCATAGCGAGACACGCCGCAGAATCGCTTGATCCCGCAACCGAATTGTCATCCCGGGAGATTTGCTTCTGCACCGCGGGCATAGCAGGAGTCTCGTGGCAGGGTGGGAACGCTAACTATCGGTTGAGGATGTTAATGAGCCGTGAATTTGCCCGATTCGTGAGCAGCTTAGGTAAGTTTGCTTGACCCTGGGACGCGGCACGATTAAATCGAACGTGATCGATTTTTCGCCGGCTTGGCTGTTACGCGCGGCGCCTGGCCTTCATGTTCCGTTAACTCTGCGGGAGGGCCGTGGCGATGCTCTATGAGACCTATCAGGCGCATCGCGACGCCTTCGCCCCGATCCGGATGCTGGCGCAGACCGTCCAGGGCCTGCTGAACCAGCCGTGGCCGGTGGTCGCGCATCATCCGATGGTGCGTACCGCCGCGGCCGCCTGCGAGATGGTGGCACGTGCGGGCATGTGGCACGAGCGGCCGCCCTTCGCCATCCGATCGGTCGCGATCGGCGCCCGCGTCCTGCCGGTAAACGAGGAGGTCGTCGCCCGTCACCCGTTCTGCACGCTGCTCCATTTTCGCAAGGAGGGCGTCGCCGCGGTCCAGCCGTGCGTGCTGCTGGTTGCGCCGCTTTCCGGCCATTTCGCGACTCTGCTGCGCGGCACGGTCGAGACGCTGCTGCCCGACTTCGACGTCTATGTGACCGACTGGACCAACGCGCGCAACGTGCCGCTGCTCTATGGCCACTTCGGTCTCGACGACCACATCGCGCTGATGATGTCGTATCTGCGCGACCTCGCCGGCGATCTCAACGTGATCGCGGTATGCCAGCCTGCCGTGCCGGTGCTGGCGGCGGTGGCGCTGCTCGCCGCCGCCGACGATCCCGCTCAGCCGCGGACCATGACGCTGATGGGCGGGCCGATCGACACCCGGGTCAATCCGACGGCCGTCAACAAGCTCGCGACCACGCGGCCGCTGTCGTGGTTCGAGAAGAACGTCATCGCCGCGGTGCCGGCGCGCTATTCCGGCGCGTTCCGGCGGGTCTATCCCGGCTTCCTGCAGCTTGCCGGCTTCATGACGATGAATCTCGATCGCCACGTCACCGCGCATGTCGATCTGTTCAACCATCTGGTGCGGGGCGACGGCGAGAGCGCGGCGATGACGCGCAAGTTCTACGACGAGTACATGTCGGTGATGGACCTGCCGGCGGATTTCTACCTTCAGACGGTGAAGCGCGTGTTCCAGGACCACGCGCTGCCGCGGGGTACCTTCGAGTGGCAGGGGCGCCCGGTCGAGCCGGCGGCGATTTCTCGTACCGCGCTCTTGACCATCGAGGGGGAGAACGACGACATTTGCGCCGTCGGCCAGACTGCGGCCGCGCACGGTCTGCTGTGCGGCCTCGAGGCCGGAAAAAAGGCGCGCTACGTCCAGGCCGAGGTCGGCCATTACGGCGTGTTCAACGGCCGGCGCTGGCGCAGCGAGATCTACCCGAAGGTGCGGGAGTTCATTCTCGCCCACGGGTGACCGCCGAACGCGGTTGGAACGGGAGGGCGAATGGCGAAGCGCGGCAAGGTCATCATCACCTGTGCGGTGACGGGGTCGATCCACACCCCGACCATGAGTCCCCATCTGCCGCTGACGCCCGATCAGGTCGCCGAACAGGCGATCGGCGCGGCCGAGGCGGGCGCAGCGATCCTGCACCTGCATGCCCGCGATCCGAAGGACGGCCGGCCGACGCCCGATCCGGCGGTGTTCATGCAGTTCCTGCCGCGCATCAAGCAGGCCTGCGACGCGGTGGTGAACATCACCACCGGCGGCGGCCACGGCATGACGTTGGAGCAGCGCCTGGCCGCGCCGCTCAAGGCGTCGCCCGAGATGTGCTCGCTCAACATGGGCTCGATGAACTTCGGGCTCTATCCGATGTTGAGCCGCTACAAGGAGTTCAAACACGAGTGGGAGCCGCAATACCTGGAGATGACGCGCGACTTCATCTTCAAGAACACCTTCAAGGACATTGAGCGCACGCTGAAAGAGCTGGGCGAGGGACACGGCACGCGCTTCGAGTTCGAATGCTACGACGTCGGCCATCTCTACACGCTGGCCCATTTCCTCGACCGCAAGCTGGTCAAGCCCCCACTCTTCGTGCAGACGATCTTCGGCATCCTGGGCGGCATCGGCGCTGATCCCGAGAACGTCGTCCACATGAAGACGGTCGCCGACAAGCTGTTCGGCGAGCAGTACTACTGGTCGATCCTGGCGGCCGGGCGCCATCAATTGCCGCTCATCACCATGGGCGCGATCATGGGCGGCAACGTCCGCGTCGGGCTTGAAGATTCGCTCTATATCGGCAAGGGCCAGCTCGCCAGGAACAACGCCGAGCAGGTGAAACGCATCCGTGCCATCCTCGAAAACCTGTCGCTCGAAATCGCCACGCCCAAGGAGGCGCGCGACATGCTCGCGCTCAAGGGCGGAGACCGGGTCAGTTTCTAGATGATCGACAAGCGCGTGAAGGACCTAGCCGCTGCGGTGGCCGGGATAAGGGATGGCGCGACCGTGCTGTGCGGCGGCTTCGGCACGGTCGGCGAGCCGACCGAGCTCACCGAGGCGCTGCTCGATCTCGGCATACGCAATCTCACCGTCGTCGCCAACAACGCGGGCACCGGCAAGACCGGGATCGCCCGGCTGATCAAGGAAGGCCGCGTGCGCAAGGTGATCTGCTCCTATCCGCGCACCGCCGATCCGCACGTCTTCGAGGCGGCTTATAAGGCCGGCTCGATCGAGCTCGATCTGGTGCCACAGGGTACGCTCACCGAACGTCTGCGCGCGGCCGGGGCAGGGATCGGCGGCTTCTACACGCCGACCGCCGCCGGCACGCAGCTGGCCGAGGGCAAAGAGACGCGCGTATTCGACGGCAAGACCTATGTGCTCGAAAAGCCGCTCAGAGGCGACGTCGCGCTGATCCGCGCGCTCAAGGCCGACCGGTGGGGCAATCTCGTCTATCGGAAGTCGGCGCGGAACTTCAATCCGGTGATGGCGACCGCCGCCGACCTGACCGTGGTGCAAGTGAAGGAAATCGTCGAACTGGGATCGCTCGATCCCGAGGCCATCGTCACGCCGAGCATCTTCGTCGACCGCGTGGTCCAGGTGGCGTGATGCTGGAAGCCTGGCACGACCTTTATGTCATGCTCGGCAGCTCGGCGGCGGCGCTGATCGGCTTGCTGTTCGTCGCAACGTCGCTGCACCTCGACGACATCATCGCCAACCAGGTCTACCGTCATCGCGCCCGCAATATTGCGCTGCACCTACTGGCGCTTCTGGTCCAGGCAACGGCGATTCTGGCGCCGCAACCGATGACGTTGCTCGGTCTGGAAATTTGCGCGGTCAATCTGCTCGGCCTGTCGATCCCCATCACCTTCACCCACCGCGCGTTCATCCGCGACCGCGAATTGGGCCGGCGAGGCGGCTCGGTGCTGTCGATCGCGATCGCCTACATGGCCGGTTACCTAACGGGCGTGGTCGGCGGCGCAGCGCTGTTCTTCGGGGCAGGCTGGGGTCTTTACCTGGTCACCGCCGCCTTTGTCGATTTCCTGGTTTCCGTGATAGTGAACGCCTGGGCGGTCATGCTCGGCCTCAGATCGCCGGAAGAGATGCGGAAATGAGTTTGCAGCCCTTGTCGCGCCGTCAGATGGCGTGGCGCGCCGCGCAGGACATTCCCGAAGGCGCCTATGTCAACCTCGGCATCGGCCTGCCGACGCTGTGCGGCGATTACATACCGAAGGGCCGCGAGATCGTCTTCCACAGCGAGAATGGCGTGCTCGGCACCGGACCAGCGCCCAAGAAGGGCGAGGAGGACCCCGATCTTATCAACGCCGGCAAGCAGCTCGTCACGCTGGTGCCGGGCGGCAGCTATTTCCATCACAACGACGCCTTTCTGATGATCCGCGGCGGCCACCTCGACTTGGCGCTGTTGGGGGCGTTTGAGGTGGCCGAGAACGGCGATCTCGCCAATTGGACGACCAACGATCCGCACGCGCCGCCCGGCGTCGGCGGCGCGATGGACCTCGCGGCCGGCGCGAAAGAAGTGCGCGTGTTGGTCGAGCACACCACCAAGGAAGGCGCGCCGCGCCTCAGGCGGACGTGCAGCTATCCGCTGACCGCCAAGGCCTGCGTCAAGCGCGTGTACACCAACCTCGCGGTGATCGACGTGACCAAGGACGGGTTGCTGGTGCGCGAGATGGTCGACGGTCTCGACCTTGCGGTGCTGCAGAAGCTCACCGAGCCGCCGCTGACGCTTGCCAACGATTGGAAGAAACTCGCCGCGCCGGCGGTATAGGTCCTCAGTTATCGAGACTCCGCATCAGCGCCATCCAGTACCTTGCGGCGCCGCGCATTCTTCGCCGACGCTCGGCACCAGTGCGACGCCGCCGAACTTCCGCAATCGACGCCAGAGCGCGATGTCGCCGAGCGCCTTGTCTTCGACGCGACGGCGAATGCGACGGCGCATGTAGAGGCGGCCGAGCGTGAAATAGGCGATGACGCTGGCGACGGCGATGCCGGCCGCCGCCTGCCAGCGGTGGAACCACCATGCGGTGATGGTCAGGGCGAGGCCACCATAGGCCCAGATGTTGCCGTCGGCCTCGGAGCCGACCGGACTGTCGAGATGCGACAACTTGCTGTAGTCGATGCGGAGGGACAGCGTGCCGTCGGCGCACAGGCGGCGGAGCGCTGCGAACAGACGGTCCGCGGGTTCCTCGGATGCACCGGCGGCGTCGGCGACGCTCACGCCTTGCCGTTCGCGCGTTCGATAACCGCGGCGATGCCCTGGCCGACACCGATGCACATGGTGACGAGCGCATAGCGGCCCTGGCGCCGCTCGAGCTCGCGCATCGCAGTCAAGGCCAACCTTGCGCCGGAGGCGCCCAACGGATGGCCGATGGCGATCGCGCCGCCGTTCGGATTGATGCGGCTGTCGTCGAACGGCAGGCCGAGCAGCTTGAGGCAGCCGAGCACTTGGCTGGCGAAGGCCTCGTTGAGCTCAATCACGTCCATGTCCTTGAGCGTGAGACCGGCGCGCTTCAGGGCCTTCTGCGACGCCGGCACGGGGCCCAGGCCCATGACGCGCGGCGGCACGCCGGCGACGGCGCCCGAGACGACGCGCGCCAGCGGTGCCTTGCCCAATTTTTCGCCTACCTGCTTGCTGCCGACGATGAGCGCCGCGGCGCCGTCGTTGATGCCCGAGGCGTTGCCGGCGGTGACGACGCCGTCGGCGAACAGCGGCTTGAGCTCCGACAGCCGTTCGAACGTGGTGTTCGGCCGCGGATGCTCGTCCTGATCGACGGTGACGGCCACGCCCTTCTTGGCGCCAGCGACGATCACCGGCATGAGTTCGCCGGTGTAGAAGCCCGCCGCCTTGGCCTTGGCGTATTTCTCCTGCGAGGCGAGGGCGAAGCGATCGCTGTCGAGACGCGAGATGCCGTGCTCGCGCGCGACGTTGTCGGCCGTCTCGGGCATGGTGTCCTGACCGAACTGCTTCGCCACCTTTGGATTGGGAAAGCGTGCGCCGATGGTGGAATCGAACAGCCGGGCGTCGCGGCTATAAGCGCTCTCCGCCTTCGGCATGACGAAGGGCGCACGGCTCATGCTCTCGACGCCGCCGGCGACGAACAGCTCGCCCTGACCGCAGGTGACGGCGCGCGAGGCGTCGAGCACGGCGGCGAGGCCGCTGCCGCATAGGCGGTTCACCGTCTGCCCGGCGGTCTCGACCGGCAGACCGGCGAGCAGGGCGGCATGGCGCGCGACGTTGCGCGCATCCTCGCCTGCCTGGTTGGTGCAGCCGGCGATCACATCCTCATATTGCTCGGCCTTGAACGGATTGCGCTTGACGACGGTGGCGATGACGCCGGCGAGCAGATCGTCCGGCCGCACCGGCGCCAGTGCTCCGGCATGCCGGCCGATCGGCGTGCGCAAACCGTCGTAGATATAGGCGTCCATCATGGCAGGTCTCCCAAGCCTCCGGCACGGCAGAAACTAGGCACCGCCGCGCGTCCGGGCAAGGCGCGAAATGACCAGTGGGGTCTGCGCCGGAGCGATGGCTGCGAACCGATCTCAGGCCTTGCCGCGCTCCTTGAGCACCTCGCGCGCGGTCTTGAAGCTTTCGAGCGCCGCCGGGATCCCGCAATAGATGCCGACCTGGAGGAAAATCTCCTTGATCTCCTCGATAGTGACGCCGTTGGTCAGCGCGCCACGCAGATGAAGCTTGAGTTCGCCGGGCCGGTTGAGCGCGGACAGCATCGCGAGATTGAGCATCGAGCGCGTCTTGCGCGGCAGGCCCGGCCGCGACCAAATCTCGCCCCAGCACCATTCGGTGGTGAGCTTTTGGAAGGCCATCATGAATTCGTCGGCGTCGGCGAGCGACTTGTCGACGTACTCCTTGCCGAGAACCTCGCGGCGCACGCCGAGGCCCTTGGTGAAGAGTGGCGTATTGATATCGGTGGCCATGCTTGTCCTCCTTCTGATTGCGTTGAAACCTGCCGGATGGCGACGTTAGGGAATGAAGCGGCGCGCGACAAGCGGCATGGCATGTTTGCCAAAGCGCTTTTCCACTTGCCCTGCTCCGGCTGCGGTGCCATGCATCCGCCCCGACATGCGTGATTTCCACCAGCCGCGCCGCTCGCCCGCGATCGCGGGCGAGGCGATGGCGGCGACATCCCACCCTCTGGCCACGCTCACCGCGATCGAGGTGTTGCGCGCCGGCGGCAACGCGGTCGACGCGGCGATCGCGGCATCGGCGCTGCTCTGCGTCGTCGAGCCGCAGATGACCGGCGTCGGCGGCGATTGCTTCGTGCTCTATTCGCCGCAAGCGGGCGCGCCGAAGGCGCTCAATGGCTCGGGCCGCGCGCCGGCTGAGGCGACCGTGTCGTGGTACGCCGAGCGCGGCTTCAAGGAAATTCCGGCACGCTCACCGCATGCCGTCACCGTGCCCGGCGCGGTCGATGCCTGGACCGTGCTGCACGCCGAATACGGCAGCAAGGATTGGGCGGAGCTGTTGCAGCCGGCGATCCGCCTGGCCGAAACCGGCATGCGCCTGACGCCGCGCGTCGCCTTCGATTTCGCCTTCGCGCACGCGCAATTCGAGCACGATGCCGACGCGACCAAGGTCCTCAAGCCCGACGGCAAGCTGCCCGGCGTCGGCGACACATTGACGTTTCCGGCGCTGGCCGAGACGCTGCAGCGCATCGCGGAGCACGGGCGCAAGGGCTTTTACGAGGGCCCGGTGGCGCAGGACATCGTACGCAAGCTGACCGCGCTCGGCGGCCTGCACACGCTCGACGACCTCGCCGCGCAACGGACGGAGTGGTGCACCCCGATCTCGACGGATTATCGCGGGCACGGCGTCTTCGAATGTCCGCCCAACGGCCAGGGCCTCGCCGCGCTGATGATGCTGCGCGTCCTCGCCGGCTACGAACTCGGAGAGGGCAAGCTGTCGGATGCCGACCGGATTCACCTGCTGGCCGAGACCGCGAAAGCCGCCTATGCCGAGCGCGATACCGTGTTCGGCGACCCGCGGCTGGTGAAGGTGCCAGTCGAGCGGCTGCTGTCCGAGGATTGGGCACGGGACGTACGCACCGGAATCCGGATGGACCGCGCCGGTCTGTCTTCGGCGCTCGAATTCGCCGAGCACAAGCACACGGTCTATCTCTGCATCGTCGACCGCGACCACAATTGCGTCTCGTTCATCAATTCACTGTTCGACGAATTCGGCACCGGCATCATGGCGCCGGGAAGCGGCGTGCTGCTGCACAGCCGCGGCAAGATCTTCCGCACCACGCCCGGTCATCCGAACGCCATCGCGCCCGGCAAGCGGCCGTTGCACACCATCATTCCGGGCATGCTGATGAAGGACGGACGCGCGGTGATGCCCTTTGGCGTCATGGGCGGGCATTACCAAGCCAATGGCCACGCGCATTACCTGTCGCAGATTCTCGATCGCGGCATGGACCCGCAAGCGGCGGCTGAAGAGCCGCGCAGCTTCGCCATCGGCGGCGTGCTGCAGCTCGAGCGCGGCGTATCCGACGCGGTGGCGGCAGAATTGGCGCGCCGCGGTCACACGGTCGTCCGTCCGGAGAAGCCGCTGGGCGGCGCGCAGGCGATCCGGATCGATCACGCGACGGGCACGCTCACAGGCGGATCGGACCCGCGCAAGGACGGCATGGCGCTCGGATACTGAGACGCGGCAAAATCGCGCAGCGTCTTCCCGATTCCGTCGCGCTCCAGTAAAGAAAACTCCACTATCGGGACTGGTATTATCGTTCTTCCACACAAAATTTGGGGTTTTAACCTGCGGTCATGCCACCGATACTGCGAGCAATGGCCGAACTTGAGCTGAAATACGGCCTAGCCTTCGGCGATCTCTATCGCCGCGAGGGCTTGGCGAAGGTGGACGACGCGTTCCTGAAGCATCTCGCCGCGGTCGAGGCGACATTGCGTGATCGTCTGGTTACGGCGCGCACGAATCCCGGTGCGCTCGCAGGACAGGACGAATCGGCGCTGCTGATCGAGCTGGCGCCGCATGTCGAGGATTTCATCGGCGGGCTGTTCGGCATCGCCGCGGCGGTGCGCGAGCTTCAGGCGCGGCACGACGATCTCGCGCCGATGCATACGGTCAAGCGGCTCTTCGTTCAACGCCGGGCGGTGAAGGGCGTGACGACCGAGCAGGCAGCGGCGCTCGATGGTCTGGGACTTGCTGCCGAGCTCGCCGGTCTGTTCGGCGAACCGCTGACGGAACTGAGCTTCGCCAGGCACGTCGCGCGCTGGCTCGACGACGAAGGCGCCAACGCCGCCGCGCTTGAGCGGGCATCGCGCTACGCCGCGTGGGCGACGCTGTCGCCTTCCGGTCGAGCGGCGCACCATGCCGGCGTGCTGTTCAGGCAGCCGCACAAGCTCGATCCGATGAACCTCGTCCCGGTCGAGAAGGTCGCGGCCGAAGGCGTTTCCGTCGATCGCTATCCGCCGACGCGGTGGCGTCCGCGCGACGGCTTCGGGCTCACCGATCCGGGCACCGATCTCCTGGGCGCACTCGACCAGGCCAACTACTGCATCTGGTGCCACGAGCAGGGCAAGGACAGCTGTTCGCACGGGCTCAAGGAGAAAAAGAGCGACACGTTCCAGAAGAGCATCTTCGGCGTGACGCTCGCCGGCTGCCCGCTCGAGGAGAAGGTGTCCGAGATGAACATGGTGAAGGCGCGCGGCCACTCGCTCGGCGCGCTCGCCATCGCTATCGTCGACAATCCGATGGTCGCCAGCACCGGCCACCGCATCTGCAACGACTGCATGAAGGCCTGCATCTATCAGAAGCAGGAGCCGGTCGATATTCCGCAGATCGAGACCCGCACGCTGAAGGACGTGCTGGATCTGCCGTGGGGCTTCGAGATCTACAGCCTGCTGACACGCTGGAATCCCTTGAACCTGCGCCGGCCGCTGCCGAAGGCGCCGACGGGCTACAAGGTGCTGGTGGTGGGTCTGGGACCGGCTGGATTCACCCTGGCGCATCACCTGATGAACGATGGTCACACGGTGATGGGCGTCGACGGGCTCAAGATCGAGCCGCTGCCGGTCGAGCTCTCCGGCGTCGACGTTGCCGGTGAGCGTCATCCGTTCAAGCCCGTGCGCGACATCGCCGAGATCCGCGAACCGCTCGACACCCGGCTCATGGCCGGCTTCGGTGGCGTCGCCGAATACGGCATCACGGTGCGCTGGGACAAGAATTTCCTCAAGATCATCCGCCTGCTGCTCGAGCGGCGCAGCGCATTCACCATGTTCGGCGGCGTGCGCTTCGGCGGCACGCTCACCGTCGACGACGCTTTCGCCCTGGGCTTCGACCATATTGCCCTGTGCATGGGGGCCGGCCGGCCGACGATCGTGCCGATGAAGAACGGGCTGGCGCGCGGCGTGCGTCAGGCTTCGGACTTCCTGATGGCGTTGCAGCTCACCGGCGCGGCCAAGACCGGCAGCATCGCCAACCTTACAGTCCGGCTGCCCGTGGTGGTGATCGGCGGCGGCCTGACGGCGATCGACACGGCTACGGAATCGCTCGCCTATTACGCCGTCCAGGTCGAGAAATTCCTGGCGCGCTACGAGACGCTGGTGGCGGAACGCGGCGAAGCGGCGGTGCGCGCCGAGTGGAGCGAAGAAGACACGGTGACGGCCGCCGAGTTCATCGCCCATGGCCGCGCGCTCCGGGCCGAACGCGCCGCCGCAGCGCGGGAGCGGCGTCCGCCGCGGCTCGCCTCGCTGATCGATTCCTGGGGCGGCGTCACCATCGCCTATCGCCGCCGCCTGGTCGACGCGCCGAGCTACACCCTCAACCACGAGGAAGTCGCCAAGGCGATGGAGGAAGGCATCCGCTTCGCCGAAATGCTCGCGCCTGAGGCGGTGGAAGTCGACCGCTTCGATCACGTCACGGCACTCACCCTCCAGAAATGGCGCCATGACGACGCGATCGGCAAATTGATCGCGACTGACGAGCGCGTCACTCTGCCAGCGCGCACGATTCTGGTTGCCGCTGGAACCCAGCCCAATACCGTTCTCGGCCGCGAGGACCCCTTCAACGTCGCCTTCGACGGTAGGTACTTCCAGGCGTACGACGAGGACGGCCGTCCGGTAACTCCCGAGCGAGTTGCCAAGCCGTCGCAGGTGCGTGTGCTGATCAGCCATCGCGACGACGGCCGCGCCATCAGTTTCTTCGGTGACCTGCATCCATCGTTCGCCGGTAACGTGGTCAAGGCGATGGCCAGCGCCAAACAGGGCTATCCGGTGGTCAGCCGCATGCTCGCGCGGCGCCCGCCATCGGCGCCGTCGCCCGAGCTCCTGATGACGAAGCTTAATCGCGAGCTGCGCGTGACGGTGCACGAGGTGCAGCGGCTGACGCCAACCATTGTCGAGGTCGTGGTCAAGGCGCCGATCGCCGCGCGCGCCTTCCATCCCGGCCAATTCTATCGGCTGCAGAACTACGAGCGGCTCGCGCCTAAGGTCGACGGCACCAGCCTGGCGATGGAGGGTCTGGCGCTTACCGGCGCGTGGGTTGATCACGAGAACGGGTTGCTGTCGACCATCGTGCTCGAGATGGGCGGTTCGTCCGACCTGTGCACGCTGCTCAAGAAGGGCGAGCCGATCATCCTGATGGGTCCGACCGGAACGCCGACCGAAATTCCGGGCGGCGAGACCGTTCTTCTGATCGGCGGCGGACTCGGCAATGCGGTGCTGCTGTCGATCGGCAAGGCGCTGCGCGAGGTGGGCTCACGCGTGCTCTATTTCGCCGGCTACAAACACATGCAGGACCGCTACAAGGTGGCGGAGATCGAATCCTGCGCCGATATCGTGGTGTGGTGCTGCGATCAGGCGCCGGGCTTCACGGCGACGCGGCCGCAGGACCGTACTTTCGTCGGCAACATCGTCGCGGCGCTCGAAGGCTACGGCGCGGGCCGGCTCGGTCCGGCGCCGATTCCGCTGCAACAGGTCGACCGGCTGATCGTCATCGGTTCGGACGCCATGATGGCGGCGGTGGCGCGGGCGCGCGCCGAGACGCTCAAACCCTATCTCAAGCCCCATACGGTCGGCATCGCGTCGATCAACTCACCGATGCAATGCATGATGAAGGAAATCTGCGCCCAGTGCCTGCAGGTGCAAAAGGACCCGATAACCGGCGCCGAAACCGTCGTGTTCTCCTGTTTCAACCAGGACCAGCCGCTCGAGCGCGTGGATTTCGACGTTCTGGGCCAACGACTCGAGCAGAACACGCTTGCGGAGAACCTCACGGCGCTGTGGATCGACCGGTGTTTGCAGCGACTCGGCTATCGGCAGGCGGCGGAATAAGTTTACTTTAATATCAATGTTCTCGTTCGAGTCGACCCAAGTGACACCTCACTTTAAGTAAGCTGCATATGGCTTCAGTTTTACAGCTTTGTCGGAATTCGTGGCGACTCGAACGCCGCCGACACGGCGCTCTGTGATCGCGGCCATGAGACGTCGGGTGTTCTCTCGGATACCGGTCGCGCTAACTAAAAATCCGTTGCCAGCCTTCCGGCCGCAGCGCCTCGAGCGGGCGGAAACGCGCCTTGTAAGCCATCTTCGGACTCTCGGCGATCCAATAGCCGAGATAGACGAAAGGCAAGCGCCGCCGCCGCGCCTCGTCGACCAGCGACAGGATGAGTAGGGTGCCGAGCCCGCGCTTGGCTTCGGCCGGATCGTAGAAACTGTAGACGGCCGAGACGCCGTCATCGAGCAGGTCGGTGAGGCAGGCGCCGCGCAACGCGCCGTCGCCGGCGCGGTCGCGCAGCCGAACGAGCGCCGTGGTCAGCGGCGTGTCCTCGACCATGGCGCGATAATCGCCGTAGCTCATCGCCGCCATGTCGCTTTCGGCGTGGCGCGAATGCTGGTAGCGCTGGAACAGCCGGAACTGGTCGTGGTCGGCGCGCGCGGTGGTGACGCTCGCGCCGAGGTCGCGGTTCAGGTTGCGGATGCGGCGCAGCGATCGGCTCTCGACGAAATCGGCGACCGGAATCCGCACCGGCACGCAGCTCGCGCAGCCGGCGCAGGCGGGGCGATAAGCGAGCGAATGGCTGCGGCGGAATCCCGCGCGCGACAGATCGTTATAGAAAGCCGGCGCGTCGCAGCCGCACAGCTCGACCACCAGCTTGCGCTCGAACCGACCTTCGACATAGGGGCAGGGCAGAACGCTTGTGGCAAAAAAATGGTGCAGTGGCGCCAGCGCGGTGGTTATGCGCGGCCGCGTCGCTTTTCTGATGACGCCTTGGACTTGATCCGTGCGGCCTTCGGGCATGAAAACAAACCCCTGGAATCGCTTGATTATGGTCGCCGCTGCGGCGGCTGCGCAAGCCATGTCGCATGACATTTCTCCGACTCGATGTCACGGCAGTCGCGGGCAAACTCGCGCGCGGCCGAGTAGAAAAGCGTCGTGGGATCGCGCTAGACTCGCCGCCGCATCGCACGGAGGAAGCGCATGACGGCCTATCTGGTCGCGGAAATCGAAGTCACCGATGCCGCCGCCTACGAGCCTTACAAGAAGATGGCGGGCGAATCCATCCCGCGCCATGGCGGCAAGTTCATCGTGCGGGGCGGCCGCACCGTCGCACTCGAGGGCGAGAAGCCGAAGCGGATCGTGGTCGTCGAGTTTCCGAGCGTCGAAGCGGCGGAAAAATTCTACCACTCGCCCGACTATCAAGCGGCGGTGAAGGTCCGGCAGAAGGCGTCGAAAGGTCGCCTCTACATCGTCGAAGCCTAACGCGACATAAGGACGAGACGTCCGCCGCTGATATCGTCGCTGAACGCGACATAGCGCACGTTGCGCCAGGGTGTCAGCAGGTCGGCCCAGTGTGGCGACAGCGGATTGCCCGATTGACCGGGCACGATCATGAACCGCGCCGCGGCGGGATGCGCCATGTCGACGATCACCCGCATGACCGGGCCGAGGCGGTCGGCAAAGGGTTGCGCCTCGTCGGCGAACGCGAACGCACCAGCGTCGAGCGTGTCGCTCGCGCCGGGCGCGGCGATCGCTGGCGTCAGGGAGGCGTGCAACAGCGGCAGGCGCGACCACACCGGGTGAGCAAAGATCGCCCGATGGGCATCGCCCCACTGCCAGGCCGCCATGTCGTCGCCGTAACGTCGCCGGAGATCGTCCAGCGCGCGGTCGAGCGCGTGCCCTAGTAGCGCCGGGCATCCCGCCACGCCGCACCATGTTGGATGGTTGACCAGAATGTCGCGCACGACGTTCGGGCGCACCGCCCAGTAATCGGGAAAGAGCGGGCCCAGCTTGGCGGCGAACAGCGCGCGGGTGGTTTCGCGCAGCCATGCCGCGAAGATCAGCGGCTCGCTCCGCATTCGGTCCATGCGATCATCCCACGTGGCGAGCCGTGCGATGGCCGTCTCGTCGCGCGCTAGGTGCGGTAAGCCGCGCAGCATCAGCGGCAGCAGAGCGCGCGCCATCGGCGACAGCACGTCGGCCTGCATCGCAGCGGCCGTCGTCGGGCTCTGCTTCGGCACGGTGTCGAGCAGCGTCAGGATGCGCTCGATGCGATAGGGCAAATCCCAATCGCTGCCGAGATAGAAATCGCCCTGGGCGACGATCCGGTTGTTGGCGGTCGCCAGGCGCCCGGACGGCGGATCGAATTCCTGCGGCAAATCATCGAACGGCACAAAGCCGGTCCAGTCGTATGCGCCGCTCGCGCCCGGCGCCGGCAACCAGCCGTTGCCCTTGGCGCGGATCGGCACGCGCGCCGGCGCGATGAAGCCGATGTTGCCGTCGACGTCCGCGTAGACGATGTTCTGCTGCGGCGCCACGAAGTCGCGCAGCGCCGCGCGGAACTCGGCCCAGCTGCCGGCGCGCGACAAGTTCCACAGCGCGTTCGGCGTGCGATCGTCATCGACGAGCCAGGTCGTGGCCAGTGCGAGCACCCTGCCGTCGCCGGCGTTCCAGTTCGCCAGGTCCGAGATCACCGGCCCGTGCCGCGTCGCGCGCACCGTCAGGACTACGGGGGCGCCGCCGCGGACGCGGATGGTCTCCTGCCGCGTGACGAAGGGCAGGGTACGGCCAGGCGCGAGATAGCGCGCCGGATCGTGCGGATCGGTCTGCTCGACGAACAGATCCTCGACGTCGCTGCCGGTGGTGGTGAAGCCCCAGGCAATGCGCGTGTTGTGGCCCACGACCATGAAGGGCGTGCCCGGCGCGGTGACGCCGGCAAGCACCCGGCCGCCGACCTCGATTCGCGCTAGGTACCACACGCCGGGCGAGGACAGGCCGAGATGGGTGTCGTTGGCGAGCAACGGCTTGCCCGAGACCGTGTGCTGTCCGGCGACGACCCAATTGTTCGAGGCGCGCGTCGGCGCGGCGGAGCCCGGCGGCAAGGCGGCGGCGAGGCGGTCGAGCAATCGGCCGTCGAGCGCCGCGTGCGCGCCGGTCACCGGTGCATCGTCGGGATAGGGCGGGTAGAGCACGTCGAGCTCGGCCGGCGTCAGCCGCTGCAGCATGCGCGCACGCAGCAGCTCGCCGCGGAAATTGGCGGTGAGCTGCAGATCCATAACCTTGCCCCAGACCAGCGTGTCGGCTGGTTTCCACGGCTCGATGCCGACGCGCAGGACCTCATACTCCGGCGGCAGTGCGCCGCGGTGCGTGGCGATCCACGCGTTCACGCCGGCGGCATAGGCGTCGAGGATGCTGCGCACCGCGGGAGCCAGATGCCCGGCTTGCGCCGCGGCCGCGCGATAGAGGCCGAGCGTGCGGGTGAAGCGGTCGACCGGCACCGCCTTCGCGCCGAACCACTCGGCGAGGCGGCCGGCGCCGTAATGCCGCATCAGGTCCATCTGGAACAGGCGGTCCTGGGCGTGGACATAGCCGAGCGCGAAAGCGGCATCGGCGTCGGTCTCAGCGACGATGGTCGGAATGCCGTGCGCGTCGCGCGTGACCGTCACGGGCGCGCTCAATCCGCTGACCACGACGGTGCCACTGGTCTGCGGCAGCGAGCTGCGGAGATAGAACCAGCTGCCGACCACCAACAGGATGAGCGCGACCAGCGCTGCCGCCAGGACGCGGATTGCGTGGCGGCCGGTTCTAGGCTGGCTCGGCATCGTCCGTCCTTCGAGACGGCGGTTTCGCAGCCTCCTCAGGATGAGGAACTTTTCTTAATGCCCTCACGGTGTTTCCTCATGCTGAGGAGCGCGGCGCGAGCCGCGCGTCTCGAAGCACGCACAACCGCAATGCAGTCTACCCCAAATTCAAAACGATCGTCTTCTTGCGGGTGAAATGCTCGAGCATCGCCTCGAGCGAGGCTTCCTTGCCAAGGCCGGAATTCTTGATGCCGCCATAAGACATGTTGGCCTGCACCACCAGGTTCTGGTTGACCTGGACGAGGCCGGCTTCGAGCCGCTGGGTCGCGTCGAGCGCGGTCTTGAGGTCGCGCGTCCAGATCGTGGCGGCGAGGCCGTATTCGGTATCGTTGGCTTGGCGAATCGCCTCCTCGTAGTCCTTGAACTTGATGACGCAGGCAACCGGACCGAAAATCTCCTCACGCGCCAGCTTGTTGTCGTTGGCGATGCCGGTGAAGATCACCGGCTGCACGAAATAGCCCTTGGCGAGCTTGGCGTCGGCCGGCATGGACGAGCAGCGATGCGCCGTTGCACCCGGAGCGTTCTCGCCGTATCGGATGTACGACACAACCTTGTCGTATTGCTGCTTCGAGATGATGGTGCCGATGTCGGTCTTCTCGTCGAGCGGATCGCCCATCTTCATCGCGTCGACCTTGGCCTTGAGTCGCTTGACGAACGCGTCGTGGATCGATTCATGGACGAAGATCCGCGACGCTGCGGTGCAGCTCTGCCCCTGGCGGGTGAAGCGCATGCCGACAATCGCGCCGTCGATCGCCTTGTCGAGATCGGCGTCGCCCATGACGATCATCGGGCTCTTGCCGCCGAGCTCGAGGGTCACGGGAATCAATTTTTGGGATGCCGCGCCGTACACGAGCTTGCCGGTCTCGACCGAGCCGGTGAACGTGACCTTGCCGATGCCCTTGTGCGCGACCAAGGGCGCGCCGCATTGCGGTCCGTCGCCCGACAGGATGTTGAGCACGCCGGGTGGCAGCACCTGGTTCATGATTTGGCAGGCGCGCAAGACGGTAAGCGGCGCTTCTTCGGCGGATTTGAGCACGACCGTGTTGCCGGCGACCATCGCCGGCGCAACCTTGAGCGCCATCAGCAGGAGCGGCGCGTTCCAGGGGATGATCGCGCCGACGACGCCGATGGGCTCCCGCTGTGTGATGGTCAGCATGCCGGGCTTGAACGGCACGGTTTCGCCTTTGAGCTCCGAGCCGAGGCCGCCATAGAACACGAAGATATCGGCGAAGACGCCAGCCTCGACGCGGCTTTCGGTGCGGATCGCCTTGCCGGTCTCGATCGTGACGAGACGCGCCAACTCCTCGACGTGGTCGTTGAGAATGCGGCCGCATTCCTGCACCAGCCGGCCGCGCTCGCGCGGCGCCATCTTGCCCCAGGCCTTCTGCGCCTTGGCCGCGGCGCTGACCGCAACATCGACGTCGGCCGCCGCGCCGTCGGCGGCTTCGCTCACGGTCTCCTGCGTCGCCGGATTCACCACCTTGAAGGTCTTGCGCGAAACCGCCGGCACCATCGCGCCGTCGATCAGCAGCTTGTTCGACATCTCCCGCGCCAACGCGCGCGGATCGAGCACGGGCTCGAGGCGATTTTGCAGCATCGGTTTGCCCTCCCTGGGACTACGGCTTGGCGCCGATCTTAGGCCAGGGCAAGGCGGGCCTTAAAGCCCCAACTCCTTGAGGATGGCGGCGCGATCGGCGTCGAGGTCGGGCGCCGGGTCGCGCGTTGCGGGATCGGCCATGCCCGAGATCTTCATCGGATTGCCGACGAGCCTGAGCGTGCCTGATTGCGGATCCTCGACCGTCACCAGCATGTTGCGCGGCGCGACCTGCGGATGCTCGATCGCCTGCTTGACATTGTTGATCGGGCCGGCCGGAATGCCCGCCTGCTCGAACGCGATGAGCCAATGCGCTGTCGGCTTGCGCTTCAGCACGCTCTCGATCTCGGCCTTGAGCTTGGGCTGGTTGGCAAGCCGCTTCTCGTTACTGGCGTAATCGGGGTTTTGCGCCAACGCCGGCTGGCCGAGCGCGGCGGCGAGCCGGCCGAAGGTAACGTCGTTGCCGGCGGCGATGATGACGTAGCCGTCGGACGTGGCGAAGGCCTCGAACGGCGTGATGGTCGGATGGCGCGCGCCGAGCGGTCCCGGCACCTCGCCGGTGACGGTATAGCGCATGATCGCGTTCTCGAGCAGCGCGAGCTGGCAATCGAACATCGCGACGTCGACCTTCGCGCCCTCGCCGGTGCGTTCGCGGTGGACGAGGGCGGCATTGACCGCGACCGCGGTATAAAGACCGGCGCCGATATCGCCGATCGACATCCCGTTGCGCACCGGCGGCTGGCCGGGATGTCCTGTGATCGACATCAGGCCGCCGATGCCCTGCACCACCATGTCGTAAGCCGGACGCATCGACCACGGCCCGCTGTGACCGAAGCCCGAGGCGGCGGCATAGATCAGCTTGGGAAAGCGCGCGTGCAAGTCCGTCCAGCCGTAGCCCAGTTTCTCCATCGTGCCGGGGCGGAAGTTCTCGACCAGCACGTCGGCCCGCGCGAGCAACGCCTCGAAGATGCGCTGATCGGCGGATTTCTTGAGGTCGAGCGCGATCGACTGCTTGCCGCGATTGACCGAGGAGAAATAGGTCGACTTGCCGCCTTTGAACGGACCGTATTCGCGCGCGTCGTCGCCCTTGGGCGGCGCCTCGACCTTGATGACGCGCGCGCCGAGCTCGGCCATCAGGAAGGTGCAGTAGGGTCCGGCGAGGATGCGCGACAGGTCGACGACGGTGATGCTCGTGAGCGGCCCTTTGATGGCCATCCTTTGTTCGTTCCTCTCGGTTCCGATTCTTGGCCCGTGGTCTTAGCCCAGGAGCCGCCCGCCGTCCAATCCTTGATCGCTCGATCACTGACGGCGCAAGCTGGTGCCATGATCGAGCGGAGTCTCGCCTGCCTCGGCCGCCGCGGTTTCTACCGGCTCGCCTATTACGAATGGCCCGGGCCGGCGGATGCGCCGACGGTCCTGTGCCTGCATGGGCTGACGCGCAACGGTCACGATTTCGACGTGCTGGCCGAGAGCCTGAGCGCCGAGTTTCGCGTCGTCGCGCTCGATTTCCCCGGCCGCGGCAAGAGCGACTGGCTCGCCGATCCACACGATTACGTCACCGAGACCTATGCCGCCGACGTGGCTGCGCTGATCGCGCGGCTCGGCGTCGAACGGATCGACATCGTCGGCACCTCGATGGGCGGCATCGTCGGCATGGCGCTGGCGGCGCAGCGCAACAATCCCATCCGCAAGCTGGTGATCAACGATGTCGGGCCCTTAATCGCCAAAGCGGGTTTGAAACGCATCCGCCGCTATGTCGGCCGCGATCCCAGCTTCAAGGACCTCGCCGAGCTGGAGGCGGCGCTGCGCTGGGTCTTCGCCGGCTTCGGCATGCTGACGGACGGCACCTGGCGCCGCATGGCCGAGCAGAGCGCGCGGTCGAAGCCCGACGGCACGCTCGGCTTCAACTACGATCCCAAGATCGCGGTGCCCTTCAAGCGGGGATGGTTCGTGCGCGACGTCAAGCTGTGGAACGCTTACGACGCCATCACCTGTCCGACGCTGGTGCTGCGCGGCGCCGATAGCGACATCTTGCGCCGCGCCGACGCCGAAGCGATGACGCGGCGCGGGCCGCGCGCCAAGCTGGTCGAGTTCTCCGGCATGGGCCACGCGCCGTCGCTGACCGTATCCGACCAGATCGCCTGCGTACGGAACTTCCTGCGTGGCTGAGACGACGGGCTACCTCGCGCCTGCCGGTTTCGTCAACGACCTCAAGCACGAGCTCGGCGCCGCCGTGCGCGAAACGCATGGCCGGCTCGTCATCGCCGAGGGTCCGCCGCGCCCGGTCGCGTGGGTCGCCAACGTCTGGCACGCGCCGCGGCGGCTCACGATCGCGTCGATTGGCGATGCCGCCAAGCAGCTACGTGCCATCCAGCGCAACTGGGTGCTCTATCCGACGGCATATCACCGGCGCGCCGCGCTGATCGTCGAGAAGCTGACCAAGGTTTCGGCCAAGCCGCTGCGCTTCGGCGTGCCGGCGCCAACGGCGCCGCTCGGCTCGTGGACGCTGCTCGATGCCGATACGGTGCTGGCGGCGGCCAAGTGCTCGAGTCCCTTTCCCAACGGCGAGGCGCGCTTCGTCGAGGACAAGACAGCACCGAGCCGCGCCTACCTGAAGCTGTGGGAGCTGTTCACGCTGATCGGCGAGCGTCCGCATCTGGGCGAGACCTGCCTCGACCTCGGCGCCAGCCCCGGCGGCTGGAGTTGGGTGCTGGCGCGGCTGGGCGCGCGCGTGATGGCGGTGGACAAGGCGCCGCTCGCGCCTTCTGTCACGCAGCTGCCCAACGTTACGGTTTTGCGGCAGAGCGCTTTCGCGCTCGAGCCCGACGCGATCGGTCCGGTCGATTGGCTGTTCTCCGACGTGATATGTTACCCATCGCGTCTCTATGCGCTGATCGAGAAGTGGATGAGGGCAGGGACCGTGCGGCGCTTCGTCTGCACCGTGAAATTCCAGGGCGCGACCGATTTCGAGATCGCGCAGCGCTTCGCCCGGATCCCGGGCGCGCGGCTCCTGCATCTCCATCACAACAAGCACGAGCTCACATGGCTGAAGCTGTCCTAGACGGCTTACCGCCGTTCCGGCCCCGGCTGCCGTGGTGGGGACCCGATCTCCAGACCATCCGCTCCGTGCTGATCAGAAGCCGCGCGCTCGACGGCCACGCCGGCGAACGCCTGTACCTTCCGTTTGCCGACGGCAGCGGCGACCGGCTCGCGGCGATCGTGAACCGGCCCGCGGGTGCGACCGAAAAGCCGCTGGTCGTGCTGGTGCACGGCCTGACCGGGCTCGAGGACAGTTTCTACATGCGCGAGAGCGCCGCGCATTTCCTGGCCTGCGGCTTTCCGGTGCTGCGGCTCAATCTTCGCGGCGCGGGGCGCTCACGACCGCTTTGCAGCACGCAATATCACGCCGGCAGCAGCGACGACTTGGCGCATGTCTTTGCCTCGCTGCCGGGCGGTGTCACGACCGGTGGTGTCGCCGCGGTCGGCTATTCGCTGGGCGCGAACCTGCTGCTCAAATACCTCGGCGAGCACGGCACGGCGGCGAAGCTCGTCGCCGCCGCCGTCGTATCGGCACCGCTCGACCTCGCGGGCACCGCGCGGCGGCTCAACCGTTTCCGCAACACGGCGTATCAGCGTTACCTGCTGCGCTATATGAAGGCGGAGGCGATGGCGCCGGGTGCCGATCTGGCGACAGGCGAGCGCCGCGCCATCATGGACGCGCGCAGCGTGTGGGAGTTCGACGATGTCTACAGCGCGCCGCGCGCCGGTTACGGCGGTGCCGCCGAATATTACGCGCGCACGGCCTCGGGCCAATTTCTCGGTGGCGTCAGGATTCCGACCTTGATCGTCTACGCGCTCGACGATCCGTGGATTCCGCCGGAACCCTATCGGGATTTCGATTGGCGCGGCCATCCGAACCTGCACGCCGTGCTGACGCGGCGCGGCGGCCACGTCGGCTTTCACGGCGACGGCGGCGCGGCCTGGCACGATCTCGCCATCGCGCGGTTCTTCGACGCCGTCAGCCCTGCTTGAGTCGCGCGGCGACGTCTAGCGCGAAATAGGTCAACACGCCGTCGGCGCCGGCGCGTTTGAAGCCCATGAGCGATTCCATAATCACGCTCTCATCGAGCCAGCGGCGCTCGATCGCGCCCTTGAGCATGGCGTATTCACCGCTCACCTGATAGGCGAAGGTCGGCAGCTTGAAGCGCTCCTTCACCCGCCACAGCACGTCGAGATAGGGCATGCCGGGCTTCACCATCACCATGTCGGCGCCTTCGGCGACATCGAGCGCGACCTCGCGCAGCGCTTCGTCGCCGTTCGCGGGGTCCATCTGGTAGGTGCGCTTGTCCGCCCTGCCGAGCGACGACTTGGAGCCGACCGCGTCGCGGAACGGACCATAGAAGCCCGAGGCGTATTTCGCCGCGTAGGCCATGATCTGCACCCGCTCGAAACCGGCACGATCGAGCGCGTCGCGGATGGTGCCGACGCGGCCGTCCATCATGTCGGAGGGCGCGATCACGTCGCAGCCGGCCTCGGCCTGGACGAGCGCTTGCCGCACTAGCGCGGCGACGGTCTCGTCGTTGGCGACGTCGCCGTCGCGCACCAGCCCGTCGTGGCCGTGCGTGGTGTAGGGATCGAGCGCCACGTCGCACATCACGCCCAAATCCGGATGCGCCTGCTTTACCGCACGCACTGCGCGGCAGACCAGATTGTCCGGGTTGAACGCCTCGTCGCCTTCCGGCGTCTTGAGCGCGGGCGGCGTCGCCGGGAACAGGGCGATGAGCGGAATGCCGAGATCCTTGGCCTTGCCGGCCTCGACGACCAGGGCCGCAACCGATAGGCGATCGACGCCGGGCATCGACGGAATCGGCACGCGGGCGGCCTTGTCGTCGTGAACGAAGACCGGCCAGATCAGGTCGCCAGCCGTGAGCGTGTTCTCCGCCACCAGCTTGCGCGACCAGGCGTGGCGCCGGTTGCGGCGCAAACGCAGGCGGGGAAACTGGCCGGGCCGACGCTGCTGGTCGGCCGCCGGTGCGCGGCGCGGTTGGTCGTCCATGGGCCTAGAAAATCGCACAGTTTCCGCGACGAAGCCAGAGCGAGGCGACCTTGACCCCTGACCGCTCCGCCGCCCATGCTCCGGCGGCGCGGAAGCGGAGCGGGCGGTGGACCAGGATGTCTTGAGCCAGTTGGAGCGGCGTCTCGGCCGCCTCCACGCGCGCCAGCGGCTCGGCATCGAGACCGACCACGAAGCTCGGATCTTCGGCGGCGGAATCAATTTCTTCCACATCGAGAACTGGTATTCGGCCCATTCGGTAGTCCGCGCCACCCTGCGGCTGACGGGGCTTTATGGCCGCGGCCACCGCAACAGCGAGCGCGTGCGCCTGCGCCACAACATCGTCCACAGCGCAAAATTGCCCAAGGCCTTCGACGGCTTCTCCATTCTCCACTTGAGCGACATGCACGTCGACATGAACGCCGGGGCGATGCGGCGCGTGATCGAGCTGGCGGCGGGCGAGCGTTACGACATCAGCGTCATGACCGGCGATTTCCGCGGCCAGACCCATGGTCCATTCGCGGCGACGCTCGACGGGCTGGCGCGCGTGCGCGCGGGCCTCACCGGACCGGTCTACGGTGTACTTGGCAATCACGACACCGTTCTCATGGTGCCCGGCATGGAGGCGATGGGCATCCGCATGCTGCTCAACGAAGCCGAGACGATCGAGCGCGGCGGCGCCCGCATTCATCTTGCCGGCATCGACGACGCACATTATTTCCGCGTCGATAACATCGAGAAGGCGGCATCGGCGCTGCCGCAAGGCGAATTCGCCGTGCTGCTGTCGCACACGCCCGAAATCTATCGCCAGGCGGCGCACGCCGGTTTCGACCTGCTGCTGAGTGGCCACACCCATGGCGGACAGATTTGCCTGCCCGGCGGTATTCCGGTCACGCTCGATTCGAGGCTACCGCGCCGCCTCGGCTCGGGCGCCTGGCATTATCACACGATGGCGGGATACACGTCGGTCGGCGCCGGATCGTCGATCGTGCCCGTGCGCTTCAACTGTCCGCCCGAGATCACCTTGCATCATCTCCAATCCGCCTGAGCGCCGGCTAATACGGCCGCTCGCGGATGCGCCAGCGATAGAGCAGGCGGGACAGCACCACTTCGCCGATGAAGAAGATTGCCGTCGCGGCGACGATATCGGCGGCGTCGAGCGCCAGCGCTTGCTGGCAGACGAGGGCGGGCAGCAGCGCTTCCGGAATCTGATCGAGGCCGATGGCGCGGCTGCTCGGCGGCAAGCCGAGCCGCCGCTTGACGAAGCTCGACAGCAGATCGCCGAGCATCGCCGCGCCGGCGAGCTGGAGACCGATCGCGGTTGAAACGCCGACGAGCGGCGCCGCAGCCGCCGTGATGCCGAGCGCCAGAGCGATGCCGCGCACGGTCTTGGTGGCGCCGAGGAGCGGGCGGCCGTCGACGAACTTGACGCCGCCGTCCAGCGGCCACGCCCAGCGGTCGCGTAACAGCCACCGGGCCACGACCGGCGTGCCGTTCGCCAGAGTCAGCAGAAACAGCAGTTGGGCTATTGCGAGCGGTTGCATGGCGTCACTGTAGCCCGGATATTGCGTTCCGCCGCGAGCGAGCTAGCATCGGGCCGGGGGAGGACGCATGCGTGTGAAGGTGAGGCTGGCAGCGGTCGTTGCGGCGCTTGTAGTTGCGCCCGACGGCGGCGACGCCGACGATCGCAAGCCGATGTCCTGGCTCGCCCGCCGCCCAAGCTGACGCCATGGATTTCGCCCTCACCGAGGAACAGCGCGCGATCCGCGACACGGCGCAGGAATTCGCCCGCGCCGAGTTCCTGCCTCACGCCGCCCGATGGGACGAAGAATGCATCTTCCCGGTGGAGGCGCTCAGGAAGGCGGCGGCGCTGGGCTTCGCCGGCATTTACGTTCGCGAGGCTTCAGGCGGCGCCGGGCTCGGCCGGCTCGAGGCGACGCTCGTCTTCGAAGAGCTTGCCGCAGCTTGTCCGTCGACCGCCGCCTACCTCTCGATCCACAACATGGTTGCGTGGATGACCGATCGCTTCGGCAGCGACGCGCAGCGCACCAAGTTTTTGCCCAAGCTCGTCAGCATGGCGCATTGCGCGAGCTATTGCCTCACCGAACCGGGCTCGGGCTCGGACGCGGCCGCGCTCAAAACCCGCGCCCGCCGGGACGGCGCCGACTATGTGCTCGACGGCACCAAGGCCTTTATTTCGGGCGGCGGCGCATCCGACGTCTATGCCGTGATGTGCCGCACCGGCGGCGATGGGCCGGGCGGCATCTCGTGCATCCTGGTTGAGAAAGGCACCAAGGGCCTCGCCTTCGGCAAGAAGGAGAAGAAGCTCGGTTGGAACTCGCAGCCGACGACGACGGTGATGTTCGAGAACTGCCGGGTGCCGGCGGCGAACCGGCTCGGCGCGGAAGGCGAGGGCTTCAAGATCGCCATGATGGGGCTCGATGGCGGGCGCATCAATATAGGCGCCTGTTCGATCGGCGGCGCGCGCGCCTGCCTCGAGGCGGCGCAGGCGCACATGGGCCAGCGCAAGCAGTTCGGCAAGGCGCTGTCCGAGTTCCAGGCTTTGCAGTTCCGCCTCGCCGACATGGCGACCGAACTCGACGCCGCACGGCTGATGGTGCAACGCGCCGCCTGCGCCCTCGACCGTGACGATCCCGAGGCGTCGACGCAATGCGCCATGGCCAAGCGTCTCGCCACCGATGCCGGCTTTGACGTCGTCAACGAGGCGCTCCAGCTTCACGGCGGCTATGGCTACATCAAAGAGTATTCGATCGAGCGCTATCTGCGCGATCTGCGCGTCCACCAGATTCTCGAAGGCACCAACGAGATCATGCGCGTCATCATCGCGCGCCGATTGCTCTCGGAGAGGAACCGATAGCGCGGTGACCGCCGAAGAGATCATCTTCGATCGCCGCGGCGGGCTCGGCGTGGTTCGGCTCAACCGTCCGAAGGCGCTCAACACGCTGTCGCTCGCGATGTACCGCAAGTTCGACCCGCAACTCGTCGCCTGGGGCGTGGATCCGGCAGTGCACGCGATCGTAGTGATGGGCGAGGGCGGCCGCGCGTTTTGCGCCGGCGGCAACGTGCGCGCGATTTACGACACGCGCACGAGCCCGACCGGCACCGGCGATTACAAGACCGACTTCTTCCGGGAAGAATACTTGTTGATTTCGCGGGTGCATCGTTTTCCGAAACCCTACGTCGCGCTGATGGACGGCATCGTCATGGGCGGCGGCGCCGGGATCGCGGTCAACGGCTCGCACCGGGTCGCCACCGAGAAGACGCTGTTCGCAATGCCCGAAGTCCATATCGGATTGTTTCCCGATGTCGGCGCCAGCCGCTTTCTCAATCTGTGCCCGGGCCGGCTGGGGCTCTATCTTGCGCTGACCGGCCGCCGCATCGGCGCCGCCGACGCGCTTTATTGCGGCTTCGCGACCCATTACGTCGCGAGCGCCAAGCTGCCCGCACTGATCGATGCGTTGTCGGCCGTTGCGTGGGAAGCGGGCAATGCGCGCGCGCAGGTCGACGCCGTGCTCGAGCGCTTCGCCGGCGACGCGGGCACGTCCACGCTCGCCGGATTCCAACAAGACATCGACCGGGTGTTCGCGGCGCGTTCGGTCGAGGCGATCGTCGCCACGCTGGACCGTGAGACGTCCGCCTGGGCCACGGAGGCACGCGAAGCGATCGCGCGCGCATCGCCGATCTCGCTCAAGGTGACGTTCCATCAATTGCAGCTCGGCAAGGGCATGAGCGTGGAGGAGGCGCTGACCCTCGAATACCGTTTGACCCAGCACGTCATGGCGGGCCACGATTTCTTCGAAGGCATTCGCGCCTTGCTGGTCGAGAAGGACAACGCGCCGAAATGGCAACACGCCGCGCTCGCTGAAGTGAGCGCGGCCGAGGTCGCGGGCTATTTCAAGAATCTGGGCGCGCGCGAGTTGCACTTTTCCTAGGGGAGGAACGCATGCGCATCGGTTTCATCGGGCTCGGCAACATGGGCGGGCCGATGGCGGCCAACCTGTTGAAGGCGGGTCACACGGTGACCGGCTTCGACGTGATCCGGACCGCGCTCGACAACTTTTCCGGCGCGCGCGCTGCAAGCGTCGCCGGCGCGGTGAAGGATGCAGAGCTGATCGTCACCATGCTGCCGGCGGGCAAGCATGTCGACGAGGTCTATCGCGGCGCCGGTGGCGTGCTGGCGAGCGCAGCCAAGGGCGCGCTGCTGATCGACAGCTCGACGATCGACGTGGCGACCGCGCGCGCCGTCGCGGCGGAGGCGCAGAAGCGCGGTTTCGACATGCTCGACGCGCCAGTCTCGGGCGGCGTCGCCGGTGCGGCCGCGGCGACGCTCACCTTCATGGTCGGCGGCGGCGACGCGGCGTTCGCACGCGCGTTGCCGGTACTCCAGGCGATGGGCAAGACGGCCGTGCATGCTGGCGCGTCGGGCGCGGGCCAGGCGGCGAAGATTTGCAACAATCTGATCCTCGGCATCTCGATGATCGCGGTGAGCGAGGCGTTCAATCTCGCCGACAAGCTCGGGCTCGCGCAGCAGAAGCTGTTCGACATCTCGTCCAAGTCGTCGGGCCAATGCTGGTCGATGACGAGCTATTGTCCGGTGCCGGGGCCGGTGCCGACGTCGCCCGCCAACCGCGATTACCAGCCGGGCTTCACCGCGGCGATGATGCTGAAGGACCTGACTTTGGCGATGGAGGCCGCGGCCAGCGCCGGCGCGGCGACGCCACTCGGCCGTCGGGCCGCCGACCTTTACCAGCGGTTAAGCGAGACGGGCCTCGCCGCCCGTGACTTTTCCGTGATGTACAGATTTATCGCCGATGCTCCGGAGAGTTTCGCTTAAATGATGTATTAACCCGTGGACCCTTAAAATCCTCGGTAACGAGTCCAAACACAGTAAGCCGAGGCAGCAATGCAAACCGCCTATATGGACGTGATCGCGCTGGTCGAGCGTCTCCACCGCCAGTTCCTCGAGGTGGTGAAGCTCGAGCTCGATACCAATGGCGTGCACGATATCAACAACGTGCAGGCGATGATCCTCTACAATATCGGCGATATGGAAATGACCGTAGGCGAGTTGACGCTGCGCGGTTGTTATCTCGGCTCCAACGTTTCCTACAATGTGAAGAAAATGCTGGAGAACGGCTATATTGTGCAGGAGCGTTCGCCGCACGATCGCCGCTCGGTCCGTGTCCGCCTCACCGAGAAGGGTCTGGCGCTGCACGAGAAGCTCAACGCCATGCACGAGCGGCATATCGCCGCGCTCGGCCAGGGCGTGTTGACGGCCGAGGAGCTTAGCCAATCGCACAAGACGCTGCGCCGGCTCGAGCGCTTCTGGACTCAGGCCGTCGAGCTCGGTGCGCGCAATCTGGCGTTCACCACGGCCGCCTGAGCGGAACCTTCGTCATCCGCGATCGCGGCCGGTCCCCAGCGGGGCCGGCCGTTTTCTTTTCTCGGTGCCGCGCCGCTTGCAAGTGGCTCCGAGTCGGCGTGACGATTGACGCCGGAGCGTTTGCCGCCATGCTGTGCGCATGACCCGCGGGCGCGCTGTACCGAATCATTCGCCGCACGGCGCTTCCGGCAAGCGGCACATCTGGCAGATCCTGGGGCCAGGCCTGATCACCGGCGCGTCGGACGACGACCCGAGCGGCATCGCGACGTATTCCCAGGCCGGCGCCCAGCTCGGCTACGGCCTCGCCTGGACGATGCTTTTTAGCTTTCCGCTGATGGCGGCGATCCAGGAAATTTGCGCCCGCATTGGCCGGGTCACCGGCCACGGCATCGCCGGCAACATGCGCCGCCACTATCACCCGGCGTTGCTCCACGGCGCGGTGTGGCTGCTGATCGGCGCTAACTTGTTCAATATCGGCGCCGACCTGAGCGCGATGGGCGACGTCGTGCACATGCTGGTCGGTGGGCCGCGGCTTCTCTATATCGCTGCGTTCGCGGCGTTCTGCGTCGTAGCCGAAGTCTATATGCGCTATGCGCGCTACATCGGTCTGCTGAAATGGACGGCGATGTCGCTTCTGGCCTATGTCGCCGCGGCGCTCGCGGTCAACGTGCCATGGGGTACCGTCATCGACGCGACGTTCCGCCCGACAATCACGCTCGATTCGGCGTTCGCCCTGACAGCCGTCCTCGGCACCACGATCAGTCCCTATCTGTTGTTCTGGCAATCCTCCGACGAAGCGGAAAGGGAACGCCGCGACCGCCACGCCCATCCGCTGCTGCGCTCATCGGTGGATGCCGTGGCCGAGTTTCATCGCATTCGGGTCGATACCTGGATCGGCATGTTCCTTTCCAACCTCATCGGCTGGTTCATCATCGTGACCGTTGCCGCTACACTCCATACCCACGGCGTGACGAACATCGACACCTCGTCGCAGGCGGCCGAGGCGCTGCGACCGATCGCGGGACCCTTCGCCTACGCGGTGTTCTCGCTCGGCATTATCGGCACCGGATTATTGACCGTGCCGGTGTTGGCTGGCTCCGCCGCCTATGCGCTCGGCGAGGCACTGCATTGGCCGGTCGGTCTCGCCCGCCGGCCGATGAACGCCAAGGCGTTCTACGGGGCGATCGCCACCGCCACGGCACTTGGCCTCGGTATGAACCTGACCCCGCTCGACCCGATCAAGGCGTTGTTCTGGAGCGCCGTATTGAACGGCGTCGCGGTGACACCGCTCATGCTGGCGACCATGCTGCTGGCGCGCAATCGCCGCGTCATGGGCGAGTTGGTGCTGCCGGCGCCCTTGGCGGCGGCAGGTTGGGTGGCGACGCTGGCGATGGCCGGCACCACGATCCTGATGGTCGCGACCTGGGGGCAGGGCTAAGTCGCGCGAGCGGAAACTCGCGTTGCTAAAAGGCGGCGATGCCGGTCTGGGCGCGGCCGAGGATCAGGGCGTGGATGTCGTGCGTGCCCTCGTAGGTGTTGACGGTCTCGAGGTTCATCATGTGGCGAATGACGTGGTACTCGTCGACGATGCCGTTGCCGCCGTGCATGTCGCGCGCCAGACGCGCGATCTCGAGCGCCTTGCCACAGGAATTGCGCTTCAGTAGCGAGACCATCTCGGGCGTCGAACGGCCCTCGTCCTTGAGCCGGCCGAGCCGCAGGCAGGCGTGCAGGCCGAGCGCGATCTCGGTCTGCATATCGGCGAGCTTCTTCTGGATCAGCTGGTTGGCGGCGAGCGGCTTGCCGAAGGCGGTGCGCGACAGCGTGTAGTCGCGCGCCGCGTGCCAGCAGAACTCGGCCGCGCCGAGCGCGCCCCAGGCGATGCCGAAGCGCGCGTTGTCGAGACAGGAGAACGGACCCTTGAGGCCGTTAACGCCAGGCAGGCGGTTCGCCTCCGGCACGAACACGTCGTCCATCACGATCTCGCCGGTCGCCGAGGCGCGCAACGAGAACTTGCCCTCGATCTTGGGCGTCGACAGCCCCTTCATGCCGCGCTCGAGAATGAATCCGGTGATGACGTCGCCGTTGCCCTCGCCGCGCTTTGCCCATACCACCATGACGTTGGCGAAGGGCGCGTTGCTGATCCACATCTTGCTGCCCTTCAGCACATAGCCGCCGTCGACCTTGCGGGCGCGCGTCTTCATGCCCATGACGTCGGAGCCGACATCGGGCTCGGTCAGGCCGAAGCAGCCGGCGATCTCGCCGGTCGCCAGCTTGGGCAGGAATTTCTGCCGCTGATCTTCGGTGCCGAAGGCGTAGATCGGGAACATCACCAGCGACGACTGCACGCTCATCGCCGAGCGGTAGCCGCTGTCGACGCGCTCGACTTCGCGCGCGACGAGGCCATAGGCGACATAGCTCGCGCCGGCGCACCCATAGCCGTCGATGGTCGAGCCGAGGAATCCGAGCGCGCCCATCTCGTTCAGGATCTCGCGGTCGAAGTGCTCCTCGCGGAAAGCCTTGAGGATGCGCGGCGCGAGCTTGTCCTGCGCGTAGGCGCGCGCCGCGTCGCGCACCAGGCGCTCGTCCTCCGACAGCAGATCGTCGAAGCGCAGCGGATCCTGCCAGTCGAACACCGCCTTGCCGGCGGGCTTGGCCTTTGGCGCCTTTTCCTGGCGCGCAGGAGCGGAAGTCATGACGCTCCTCTTAGTTCGAAATCGCGCCGTTGGCAACCGGCCTTCAAGCCGGCTTGAGACGCGGGCGGTGCAGCGCGGCGCGCCCGTAGGCGGCCACCGTCGCCGCTGCGACGATGCCGAACACGACCCAGGCCGGCCGCACCCCGGTCTCGAGCGAAAGATCGGCCATGAGCACACGCATGATCGGCACGTGCATGCCAAGATTGAAATAAAACGCCTCGAACAGGGCGGTGGCCGGTCCGGCGGCGAGGCTCAGTAGTGCGACGCTCCACAGCGGCGCCGGCCGGCGACCATAGGCCCAGGCCAGCACGCGCCAGCCCATCAGCCATGAGAACAGGCCAATCATCACGATCGGCTCCCATTCGTTGAGCTTGGTTTGCAGGAAGAAATGCACCAGGCCGAAGACGCCGATCAGATAGACGAAGCGGTGAAGCGCCTGCCAGCGTCGCGCTCCCATGCGTCGGACCATGCCGTCGGTCGAAGTGGCGGCGAGCGCGGCGAGACCAAGCCAGGCGACGATGCCGATCGACAGGTAAACGCGCTTGAGGATTTCGTTGACGACCGTGCCGAGATTGAAGTCCTGGCTCGCGGTATAAAGCCCGAGATGCGTGGCGATATACGCGAAGGCGGCGACGCCCAGCATGCGCCGCACCAGATTGAGCCGCGGCCAGGCCAGCATCCGCGACAGCGGCGTTACCGTCAGGGCGAGGAACAGGATGCGCAGGGTCCACTGGCCGATCTCGAGCAGCGCTTCGTTCAGCGGACGGGCACCCAGCTGATTGGTGGCGAATTTGTAGGCAACCCATAGCCCCGGCAGGAACAAGCCGATGAAGACCGCGGTCTTGAGGGGCGAAACGCGGCCGCTGTAATCGCGCCAGGGCCGCTTGACGGGTTGCATGGTTCCTTATCTAACGTGCCCGGCGCCGGCCGCCCAGGCACTTTCGATCACAAATCACGGAGCGCGGCAGGCTTGCTCCGGCCGGGGGCGCGCATTTACCTTGAGCGGCCGCCGCGGCGAGGCCCGGTTGCCCGCCGCGCGGGGAGGGGCATGGGTTATTTTCTTCAGCAGCTCGTCAACGGGCTGACGCTCGGCGCGATCTATGCACTGATCGCCATCGGTTACACGATGGTTTACGGCATCGTCGGCATGATCAATTTTGCCCACGGCGAGATCTTCATGATCGGCGCCTTCATCTCGCTCATCTTTTTCGTCGTGCTCGGCGTGCTCGGCGTCACGTGGCTCCCGCTGGCGCTGTTGCTGGTGCTGCTGCTCGCGATGGCGCTGACCGCAGTCTACGGCTGGGCGGTCGAGCGCATCGCCTATCGTCCGTTGCGTGGCTCGTTCCGCCTCGCACCGCTGATCTCGGCGATCGGCATGTCGATCTTCCTGCAGAATTACGTCCTGCTCGTCCAAGGCGCGCACGAGAAAACCCTGCCGCCGATGATCACGGGCGGCTTCGAGCTGATGCAGAGCGGGGGCTTCATGGTGAGCGTGAGCTGGCTGCAGCTGATCATCGTCGGCGTGACCCTGCTCCTGATGGTCGTTTTTACGGCGGTCATTCAGCTGACGCCGCTCGGCCGGGCGCAACGCGCCACCGAGCAAGACATGACCATGGCGGCGCTTCTCGGCATCGATGTCGACCGCACCATCTCGCTCACCTTCGTCATCGGCGCGGCGCTCGCTGCGGTCGCCGGCCTGATGGTAACGCTGCAATACGGCGTGATCGATTTCTTCATCGGCTTCCTCGCCGGCGTCAAAGCGTTCACCGCGGCGGTGCTGGGCGGCATCGGCTCGCTGCCCGGCGCGGTGCTCGGCGGCCTGCTGATAGGTCTGATCGAGGCCCTCTGGTCGGGTTATTGCCCGTCCGAATACAAGGACGTCGCCGTTTACGCGGTGCTCATCCTGGTGCTGATGTTCCGGCCGACCGGCCTCCTTGGCCGGCCGGAGGTCGAGAAAGTGTGATGGGCGCCGCGCCGCGGCTTAAGGATGCCGGTCTCGCGGCGCTGGTCGCGCTCGCTCTCGCCTTCCCGTTGATCGGTTTCGAGACGGCCGAGAGCGGCGTCGGGTTCACGACGCGGTTTCCGTGGGTCGCGATCGCGGGTGCCGCGGTTTTCGCCGGGCGGCTGCTGCTTGGCCTCCTGCCGCAGCGTTTCCATCTGCGGCAGCGCGCGTCGCGCAGCACCGCTGTATCCGACGGCAAATTCGTGAAGCTTGCCGCCGCCGCCTTGATCGTGTTCGCGGTGCTGCTGCCGGTGCTGCCGTTCGCGTCGCGACGATCGATCGACCTGGCGACGCTGGCCCTGATCTACGTCATTCTCGGCTGGGGCCTGAACGTCGTGGTCGGGCTCGCCGGGCTCCTCGATCTCGGCTACGTCGCATTCTACGCCGTTGGTGCTTACTCCTTCGCGCTTGCGGTCCAGTGGTTTGGCTTGTCGTTCTGGGAAATGCTACCGCTCTCCGGCGTGACCGCGGCCACGGCCGGAATCCTACTGGGCATACCGGTGTTGCGTCTGCGCGGCGATTACCTCGCGATCGTCACGCTCGGCTTCGGTGAAATTGTGCGCATCGTGCTCAACAATTGGACCTCGATGACCGGCGGCCCGAATGGCATCGGCGACATACCGCGTCCGACGGTTTTCGGCATGCCAATCGCGCCCGGCGCGCCAGCCGGCGTGACGACGTTCAATCACGTCATCGGCATTGCCTATGATCCAATCCAGCGCCTGATCTGGCTGTATTATGTCGCCCTGGCCGTGGCGCTGATCATCAATTGGTTCAGCCTGCGCATTCGCCGATTGCCGGTCGGCCGCGCGTGGGAAGCGTTGCGCGAGGACGAAATCGCCTGCCGCGCTCTCGGCCTCAATCCGACGACGATTAAGCTCTCGGCCTTCGCGACCGGTGCGATGACTGGCGGTTTCGCCGGCGTGCTGTTTGCGGCGCGCGCCGGTTTCATCAGTCCGGAGAGCTTCAACTTCCAGGAATCCGCGACTGTTCTTTCGATTGTGGTGCTCGGCGGGATGGGTAGCCAGTTAGGCGTCGCTTTGGCGGCGGTGATCCTGGCGACGTTGCCGGAATTCGGCCGCGAGTTTGCACAATACCGCATGCTCATTTTCGGCGCGGCGATGGTGGCGATCATGATCTGGCGGCCGCGCGGCCTCTTCACCGTCCGCGCGCCGTCGGTGCGGCTCGATCAGACATGACGCGACAATCACTGCTCGCTGTCGAGAACCTGTCGATGCGCTTCGGCGGTGTGGTCGCGGTGGACGATCTCTCGTTTACCGCTTACCGGCGCGAGATCACCGCCATCATCGGACCCAACGGCGCCGGCAAGACCACCGTCTTCAACTGCCTCACCGGTTTTTATCGGCCGACTGGCGGCAGTCTGGTGCTGACGCAGGATGACAGGAATTTCCAGCTCGAACGCCTGAAAGGCTATCGCATTGCGCGCGATGCGGGCGTCGCGCGAACCTTCCAGAACGTGCGTCTCTTTGCCGGCATGACCGTGCTCGAGAACCTCGTCGTGGCCCAGCACGTCGCGCTCACCCGTGCCAGCGGCTACAACCTCGGCGGGTTGCTCGGACTTAAGCGTCACCAAGACGCTGAACGTGCAGCCATCGTGCGCGCACGGGAGTGGCTTGACCTGATCGATCTGACCGGGCGCGCCGACGAGGTTGCCGGCAATCTGCCCTATGGCGCGCAACGCAAGCTCGAGATCGTGCGCGCGATGTGCACCGGACCCCGGCTACTCTGCGTTGACGAGCCGGCCGCTGGTCTCAATCCGCACGAGAGCGCAGACCTCGCGCGGTTCCTGGTCTTGATCCGCGATCGCTTCGGCATCGGCATCCTGCTGATCGAGCACGACATGACCGTGGTGATGGGCATTTCCGACCACGTCATCGTACTCAATTACGGCAAGAAGGTCGCCGACGCTTCGCCGGCCGAGGTGCGTCGCGATCCGGCCGTGATCAAGGCCTATCTCGGCGAGGAGGGCGATTGAGCGCGCTGCTCAAAATTTCAGGCCTGCGCGCGGCCTACGGACAGATCGAAGCGCTGAAGGGCGTCGACCTGACCGTCGGTGCCGGCGAGATCGTCGCGCTGATCGGCGCCAATGGTGCCGGCAAGTCGACCCTGCTGATGACGATCTGCGGCCGGCCGCGCGCCGCTGCGGGCACGATCGTGTTCGACGGCCGCGACATCACGAACCTCCAGACCTTCGCCATCGTGCGGTTCGGCATTTCGCAGGCGCCCGAGGGGCGGCGCATCTTCCCGCGTATGACGGTGCTCGAAAACCTCCAGATCGGCGCGACCACCGCCGCGCCCGAGCGCTTCGACCGCGACCGCGCGCGCGTCTTCGAGCTGTTCCCGATCCTGGGCGAACGGCGCCACCAACGCGGCGGGACGCTCTCTGGCGGCGAGCAGCAGATGCTGGCGATCGGCCGCGCCCTGATGAGCCAGCCGCGGCTGTTGCTGCTGGACGAACCGTCGCTCGGGCTCGCGCCGCTGGTCGCCAAGCAGATCTTCGGCGTCATCCGCGCGATCAACGCCGAAGAGAAGATCACGGTCCTGCTGGTCGAACAGAACGCCCATCACGCCCTGAGGATGGCGCACCGGGCTTATGTGCTGCAGACCGGCAGCATCGTCCTATCCGGCACCGGGGCCGAGCTCTTGGCCAACGAGGAGGTGCGGGCGGCTTATATTGAAGGCGGCGCGCGCGGCGCCGCTTAACCAACCGACTGCCGTTTGCTAAGCTGCGATCAACCGGGGAGGTTCTCATGCGTTGGACAGTTCGGATTTTTCTGGTGGCGACGTTTGCCGCGCTATCGGCGGGTGCTTATGCCCAGGACATCAAGATCGCGACGGTCGGACCGATGACTGGCTCCAACGCCGAAGTCGGCGTACAGATGCGGCGCGGCGCTGAAATGGCGGTCAAGGACATCAACGCCCACGGCGGCGTGCTCGGCCACAAGCTGGCGTTGACCGTTGGCGACGACGCCTGCGATCCGAAGCAGGCGGTGAGCGTCGCCAACCAACTCGCTAACGCGGGCGTCGTTTTCGTGGCCGGCCACTATTGCTCGAGCACTTCGATTCCGGCCTCGGCGGTCTACGCCGACAGCAACATCCTCCAGATCACGCCGGCTTCCACCAATCCCGCCCTCACCGACGACGCAGCCGCCAAGGGCTGGATCAACGTGTTCCGCGTTTGCGGCCGCGACGATAGCCAAGGCAAGATCGCCGGCAACTACATCGCCGCCCGCTTCAAGGGCAAGCCGGTCGCGGTGATCGACGACAAGTCGACTTACGGCAAGGGCCTCGCCGACGAGACGATCAAGGCGATGGCGGTGCACGGCATGAGGCCCGCGGTCCATGATTCGATTAACGCGGGCGACAGCGACTTCTCGGCGCTGATCTCCAAGATGAAGGCGGCCAACGTCAAGGCGATCTACTTCGGCGGCTATTACCGCGAGGCCGGATTGATCGTGCGCCAGTCGAAGGAGCAGGAACTGAACGCAGTGCTCATGGGCGGCGACGCCTTGGTGACGACCGATCTATGGAAGATCACCGGCGAGGCCGGCACCGGCACGCTGATGACCTTCCCGCCGGATCCGCGCAACCTGGCGGCGGCGCGGTCGGTCGTGAAGGAGTTCAAGGCCGCCAACTACGATCCAGAAGGCTATACGCTTTACACCTACGCGGCGATACAGGTGTTCGCCGAGGCGGCTCGGAAGGCCCACTCGATCAAAGTCGCGGACCTGTCGAAGACAATGAAGGCTAACCGGTTCAGGACGGTGATTGGCACTATCGGCTTCAACGCCAAGGGCGACGTGATCGGACCCGACTATGTGGTCTACGACTGGAAAGACGGGACCTACGCCGAGCTCAAGAAGTAGGCGGATTACTTCGGCTTCTTGCCGGCGCCCTTGCCGAGGCCGATCTCCTTGGCGAAGGCCGAGCGCTGCTTGGCGTAATTGGGTGCCACCATGGGATAGTCCGCCGGCAGGCCCCATTTCTGGCGGTACTGTTCGGGCGTCATGTTGTATTCCGTGCGCAGGTGGCGCTTCAGCATCTTCAGCTTGCGCCCGTCCTCGAGGCAGATGACGTATTCCGGCGTCACCGATTTCTTGATCGGCACGGCCGGCTTGAGTTCCGCAGCCGTGGGCGCGTTGGCACGGCCGTCGATCGCGCGGAGCGAGCTATAGATCGAGTTGATCACCTCGGTGATCTGTCCCGTCGGCACGCTGTTCTTGCGCAGATAGGCGGCGACCATTTGCGCCGTCATGCGCAGGAAATCGTCGCTGATCGGCTTGGGCGCGTCGTCGGTCATAACGTGCTGCCTCTATTCGGGAAAGTATCGGGCTGGTATATGGCGGCCGCGCGGTTTATGTCAAACGAACCCAGTAATTCCGGTCGCTTTGACAGAATTGATACGGTTGACGTTGGTGAGGAGGCGCCCGCGGATCCGGACAGCCGCCCTGTGAGTCACGGGGATAATGCGACGGATGGTATGCGGCTGACTTTGTTGGCCGATATCTGGTAGATTCGCCGCCGGATTCGGGACCGTCTCCAGGGGCCATGGCCGACACCGTTGCCGTCGCCGCCGATCACGGCGGATATGACCTGAAATGCGCGTTGTTGCCGGAGTTGCGCGCGCTCGGCTTCGGCGTGCTCGATCTCGGCACCGACAGCCGTGAGTCCGTCGACTATCCTGATTTCGCCGAAGCCGTCGCCCGGGCGATGGAGGAGGGGCGGGCGCGCTGGGGCTTGCTCGCCTGCGGCACCGGCATTGGCATGTCGATGGCGGCCAACCGCCATCGCGGCCTGCGCGCGGCGCTCGTCCACGACGGCCTGACCGCGCGCCTCGCGCGCCAGCACAACGACGCCAACGTGCTGGTGCTCGGCGGCCGCATCCTCGGACCCGAGCTCGCCAAGGAGTGCATCAAGGTGTTCTTCTCGACCCCGTTCGAAGGCGGCCGCCATGCGCGGCGCGTCGCCAAATTCTCGCCAGTGAAAGCCAACGTATGACCGCGACCAGGCCCGCTCCCGCCGCCGACCGTTTCTTTTCTGCCACGCTCGCCGAGGCCGATCCCGATCTTGCCGCGGCCATCGGCCGCGAGCTCAAGCGCCAGCAGGACCAGATCGAGCTGATCGCGTCGGAGAACCTCGCCTCGCGCGCCGTTCTCGAAGCGCAGGGCTCGGTGCTCACGAACAAATATGCCGAGGGCTATCCGGGTCGGCGCTATTACGGCGGCTGCGAGTTCGTCGACCAGGCCGAGCAGCTCGCGATCGATCGCGCGAAGAAGCTTTTCGGCTGCGGCTTCGTCAACGTGCAGCCGCATTCCGGCTCCCAGGCGAACCAGGCGGTCTTCCTGGCGCTGCTCCAGCCCGGCGACATGTTCATGGGCATGTCGCTCGCCGCCGGCGGTCACTTGACGCACGGCTCGCCGGTCAATCTATCGGGCAAATGGTTCAAGCCGATCCACTACGGCGTGCGCCGCGACGACGCCCGCATCGACATGGACGAGGTCGAACGGCTGGCGCGCGAGCACCGGCCGAAGCTGATCATCGCCGGCGGCTCGGCCTATCCGCGCGTCATCGACTTCGCGCATTTCCGCCGCATCGCCGACGCGGTCGGCGCCTATCTCATGGTCGACATGGCGCATTTTGCCGGCCTGGTCGCCGGCGGCGCGCATCCGTCGCCGCTGCCTCATGCCCACGTCGTGACCACGACGACGCACAAGACCCTGCGCGGCCCGCGCGGGGGCATGATTCTCGCGAACGACGAAGAGATCGGCAAGAAGATCAACTCAGCCATCTTTCCCGGATTGCAGGGCGGGCCGCTCATGCACGTCATCGCGGCGAAGGCGGTGATGCTGCGCGAATGCCTGCAACCGGAGTTCAAGGCTTACGCCCGTGCGGTCGTCGACAATGCTCGCATCCTGGCGGCGACCCTGGCCGAGCGCCAGCTCGCCATCGTTTCGAGCGGCACCGACACGCATCTGATGCTGGTCGATCTGCGGCCTAGGAAGCTGACCGGCCGCGCCGCCGAAGTCGCGCTCGAGCGCGCCGGCATCACGTGCAACAAGAACGGCATTCCGTTCGATCCGGAAAAGCCGACGGTCACTTCGGGCATCCGCCTCGGCAGCCCGGCTGGCACCACGCGCGGTTTCGGCCAGGCCGAGTTTCGCCAGATCGGCGAGCTCATCGTCGAAGTGCTCGACGGGCTCGCCGCTAACGGCGATGCCGGCAACGGCGCTATCGAGGCGGCGGTGAAGAAGCGCGTGCGGGCGCTCTGCGCGCGCTTTCCGGTCTACCCCTAGGAGAGGAAACGATGCGCTGTCCGTTCTGCGGATGCGAAGATACCCAGGTGAAGGACTCGCGGCCGACCGACGACCGGGCCTCGATCCGGCGTCGACGGCTGTGCCCCAACTGCGCGGCGCGCTTCACCACTTTCGAGCGGGTGCAACTCCGCGAGCTCACCGTGATCAAGAAGAACGGCCAGCGTGAACCGTTCGAGCGCGACAAGCTGGCGCGGTCCGTCCAGATTGCGCTGCGCAAGCGCCCGGTCGAGGGCGAGCGCGTCGAGCGGGCGATCAACTCCATCGTTCGCCAGCTCGAAAGCTCCGGCGAGACCGAGATCAAGAGCGACATGATCGGCGAGTTGGTGATGGAGATGCTGGCGACACTCGACCCCGTCGCCTATGTCCGCTTCGCGTCGGTTTACCGCAATTTTCGCGAGGCCAAGGATTTCGGCGAGTTCATCGACCGCCTGACCGCCGATCGCGACTGAAGGCCCGGCGATGAGCGATGCCCGCATCATGCGCGCGGCGCTGGCGCTCGCGCAGCGCGGCCTCGGCCAATCGTGGCCGAACCCGAGCGTCGGCTGCATCATCGTCAGGGATGGCGCCGTCGTCGGGCGGGGCTGGACGCAGAAAGGCGGACGGCCGCACGCCGAGACCGAGGCACTAGCGCGCGCGAAGCGCGGCGCGAAGGGCGCCGTCGCCTATGTCACGCTCGAGCCGTGCTGCCATCACGGCAAAGCGCCGCCCTGCACCGACGCCCTGATCACCGCGGGCATTCGTCGCGCCGTCGTCGCTATCGAAGATCCCGATCCACGCGTGTCCGGAAAAGGCCTGGCGGCGTTACGCGCCGCTTCGGTCGACGTCGAGACTGGTCTCTGCGCCGCCGAGGCGACCGAGCTCAACGCCGGCTTCTTCTCGGCGATCCAGCGTGGCCGGCCATCGGTGACGTTGAAGCTTGCGACTTCGCTCGACGGACGGCTGGCGGTCGCCTCGGGCGAAAGCCGGTGGATCACTGGCGAGGCGGCGCGGGCGCGTGGCCACCTGCTGCGCGCGACGCATGACGCGGTGATAGTCGGCAGCGGCACGATCATCGCCGACGATCCCGAGCTGACTTGCCGCCTGCCGGGATTGACCGAGCGCAGCCCCGTACGCGTGGTGATCGACGGCGGGTTGCGGGTGCCGCTGACGGCCCGCGTCGTCGCCGAGGCGAAGCGCGCGCCGACCTGGTTCATCGTTCGCCATGGCATCGCCGGTGAGCGCCGCGCCGCGCTGGCGGATTGCGGCGTCGAGATTATCGATGTGCCGGCGATGCCCGGCGGCGAGACCGATCTTGCCGCGGCACTCGCGGCGCTTACCAGGAAAGGCATCACGCGATTGCTGGTCGAAGGCGGCGCGACGCTCGCCGCCGCGTTGGTGCGCGCCGACCTGATCGACCGGATTGCCTGGTTCCGCGCGCCGTCGCTGATCGGCGGCGACGGCGTGCCGACCCTGGCCGCGCTCGGCATCGAGGCTCCGGCCCACGCGCCGCGCTTCGTCCGCGTCGGCATCGAAAGCATCGGCGAGGATGTGCTAGAAACCCTCCGCCGCGCAGCTTAAGGTGGCGGCCTAAGGTATTGCCATGTTTACCGGAATCATTGCCGACCGAGGCACCATCCAGGCCGTGAGTACGGCAGCCGACACGGTGTTCGAAATTGCCACTGCGCTCGACCTGACCGACCTCGCGCCGGGCGGTTCGATCGCCTGCGCCGGCGTCTGCCTGTCGGCGATCGAGAAGGGCGATGGCTGGTTCGCGGTGCAAGTCTCGGCCGAGACCCGCGCGCGCTCCACCGCTGGCGCCTGGCGCATCGGCACGCAAGTCAATCTCGAGCGCGCGCTGCGGCTGGGCGACGAACTCGGCGGCCACATCGTGCTCGGCCATGTCGACGCCATGGCCGAGCTCGTGTCGCGTCGGCCGGACGGCGACTCCTTGCGCCTCGGCTTCGAGGTGCCGCGCGGCTGTGAGGCTTCGATCGCGCCCAAGGGCTCGGTCGCGCTCGACGGCGTGTCGCTGACGGTGAATGAGGTCGAGGGCCGCCGCTTCGGCGTCAATATTATCCCAGTCACCCGCGCTGAGACGACGCTCGGCGATCTCCAGTCGGGCGACAAGGTCAACCTCGAACTCGACGTGATCGCGCGCTATGTTGCGCGCCTCCTCGCGCGAGAGCCGGCATGAGCTTCGTCGAAGTCGCCTCGCCGATCGAGGAGATCATCGACGCCGCGCGCAACGGCAAGATGTTCATCCTGGTCGACGACGAGGATCGCGAGAACGAGGGCGATCTCGTCATCCCGGCACAGATGGCGACGCCCGACGCGATCAACTTCATGGCCAAGCACGGGCGCGGGCTGATCTGCCTGACGTTGACCCACGAACGCGTCGAACAGCTCAAGCTGCCACTGATGGCGCGGCACAACGAGTCGCGGCTGCAGACCGCCTTCACCGTCTCGATCGAGGCGCGCGACGGGATCACTACCGGGATTTCGGCGCCGGATCGCGCGCGCACCGTCGCGGTGGCGATCGATCCGACCAAGGGGCCGCAGGATATCGTCACGCCCGGCCACGTCTTTCCGCTGATGGCGCGCGACGGCGGCGTCCTGGTGCGCACGGGCCACACCGAGGCCGCCGTCGACATTGCGCGGCTCGCCGGGCTCATTCCCGCCAGCGTGATCTGCGAGATCATGAACGATGACGGCACCATGGCCCGCCGCGCCGACCTGATCGCCTTCGCGCAGCACCACGGACTCAAGGTCGCCACCATCGCCGACCTCATCGCCTATCGTCGCCGCCACGACCGCATCGTCGAGCGCAAGGTCTCGGCCGACCTCGCGAGTGCGCACGGCGGCGCCTGGGACATGCACGTCTACGTCAACAAGATCGCGTATGCCGAGCATATCGCGCTGGTGAAGGGCGATGTGCGCACGCCCGAACCGGTGCTGGTCCGCATGCACGCCGTCAACGTGCTCGACGATGCGCTCGGAAATCTGCGCAGCGGCCGCGCTGGCATGCTCCAGGGCGCGATGGAAATGATCGGCGGGGCGGGGCGGGGCGTTGTCGTGTTGCTGCGCGAACCCATGCCGACCGCGCTGTCGGAGCGCGTCCGCGGCTTTCTGGAAACCGGAAAGACCGTGCCGCAGCTGCGCGACTACGGCATCGGCGCACAGATTCTGCTCGATCTCGGCGTGCGCGACATGATCCTGCTGTCGAATACGGCGCAGACCATCGTCGGCCTCGAAGGCTACGGCCTCTCCGTCGTCGAACGCCGTCCCATCGTCCTGGAATCCTGACATGGCCCGGCGACTGTCGGTGCTGATCGTCGAAGCGCGCTATTACGCGCATATTTCGGACGCGTTGCTGAAAGGCGCCGAAGCCGCGCTCGACACGGCGGGCGTTCGCTACGACAGCGTGACGGTGCCGGGCGCGTTCGAGATTCCAGCCGCCATCGCGCTCGCCGCCGCCACCCGGAAATACGACGGCTACGTCGCGCTCGGCTGCGTCATCCGTGGCGAGACCACGCATTACGACCACGTCTGCCAGGAATGTGCGCGCGGCATTCAGACGCTGGCGGCGGCGGGCCACGCGATCGGTTTCGGCGTGCTGACGGTGGAGAACGTCGACCAGGCGTTCGCGCGAGCGCGCGTCGACGAGAAGGACAAGGGCGGCGAAGCGGCGCGCGCTTGCCTCGCGATGATCGCGCTCAGGCAGAAACTCAAGGCCCGGCGGTGAGCGCGGCCGCCAAACCGCCGCGGCCGCCGGTACGCAAGCGTACGGCGGCGCGCCTCGCGGCCGTGCAGGCACTCTATCAGATAGAGCTCGCGGGCGTACCGGCCGACACCGTGGTCGACGAATTCCTGGCGCATCGGTTGGCGCCCGATGCGCCGCGCGAGGAACCCGATTTCGGCGAAGCCGACCGTGCGCTGTTCGCCGATCTGACGCGCGGCGCCGCGGCACAACGCGACGCGCTCGACCGCGCCATCGCAGCGGCACTGTCGCCCGACTGGCCGCTGGCGCGGCTCGATGCGGTGCTGCGCGCCATCCTGCGCGTCGGCGCCTACGAGTTGACGCACCGCCGCGACGTGCCGCCGGAGATCGCCATCAACGAATACATCGACATCGCGCATGCGTTCTTCGCCGAGAAAGAGCCGGGACTGGTCAACGGCGTGCTCGACCGGATGGCACACGATCTGCGGCCCGAGGAGATGGGGCGTTCCCGTGGCGGCGAAGCCGCTCGGTGAGTTCGCGCGCATCGCGCGCTTCTTCGCGCCGCTCGCGCTGCCGGGCGGCCTCGCGCTGCGCGATGACGTGGCGCTGATCGCCGGCCGCCACGGCGAGCAATACGTGCTCAAGGCCGATGCCATCGTCGAAGGCATCCATTTCTTTCCCGACGATCCGCCGGGCGATGTTGCGCGCAAGCTGCTGCGCGTCAACCTGTCGGATCTTGCCGCCAAGGGCGCGACGCCGGTGGGTTACCTGCTGACCATGGCGCTGCCCAAGGCGCGCGATGATCGCTGGCTTGCCGCTTTCGCGCGCGGCCTCGCCGCCGACCAGCGCAAGTACCGGCTCGGCCTGTTCGGTGGCGATTCCGACGCGACACGCGGACCGACTGTGCTGTCGCTGGCGGCGATCGGCCGCGTGGCGAAGGGGAGGGCGGTGCTGCGTAGCGGCGCGCGGCCGGGCGATGTCGTCTATGTCTCGGGGACGCTCGGCGACGCGGCGCTCGGCCTTGCCGTCATCACGGGGCGGCTCAAGGGCATCGGCCCGGCGGCACGGCGTTATCTGGCGCGGCGCTATCGCCTGCCCGAGCCGCGCCTGGAATTGGGCCGACGTCTTGCCGGCGTCGCACGCGCGGCGGCGGATATCTCCGATGGGCTGGTCGCCGATCTCGGCCACGTTTGCGCGGCATCGGGTGTCGGCGCAATCGTCGAGGCGGCACGGGTGCCGCTCTCGGTCGCCGCCCACCAGGTCATCGCCCGCTCGCCACGGCGCATCCGTGCGGCTCTGATCCACGGCGACGATTACGAGCTCGTCTTCACCGCGCCGGCGGCAGCGGCGGCACGCGTCGCCGCCGCCGCCCGTGCGGCCGGCGTGCGCGTCACGGCGGTGGGACGCGTGGTCGAAGGCCACGCAGTCCGGGTGCTCGACGCGCGCGGTCGCGCGATGCGGTTCGGACGCACCGGCTACCGCCATTTCTGAGCCGCCGTGGAGCCGGTCGAATCGCGATAAATTCCTCAGGGACACGGCCCGCCGCGGCGATTGCCTCGGCCGTTACGTTCTGGCATGTTCCGCGCGCCTTAAAAGCCTGACCGAGCGAAGCTTAGGGGATTTTCGACATGACCATGGCCTCCTGGTATTGGCTGGTGATCGGCGCCGGCCTCATTGCGGTGCTTTATGGCATCGTCACGGCGCGTCTGGTGCTGGCTGCCGATCCCGGCACCGACCGCATGAAGGAGATCGCCGCCGCGATCCAGGAAGGCGCCCAGGCCTATCTCGGCCGCCAGTACCGCACCATTGCCATGGTCGGCGTCGTGATCTTCGTCGTCCTGTTCTTCGCACTCGGCTGGCGGAGCGGGGTGGGCTACCTCATCGGCTCCGTGCTGTCGGGCGCCGCCGGCTTCATCGGCATGAACGTCTCGGTGCGCTCGAACCTGCGCACAGCCCAGGCGGCGCGCGGCGGTCTCGCGGCGGGGCTTAAGCTCGCCTTTCGCGCCGGGGCCGTCACCGGCATGCTCGTGGTCGGCCTCGGGCAGCTTGCGGTCGGCGTCTATTACATCTTCCTGCGCTCGACGTTGCCGATCGACGATCCGCGTCCGATCCTCGAGGCGCTGGTCGCGTTGTCCTTCGGCGCGTCGCTGATCTCGATCTTCGCGCGCCTCGGCGGCGGCATCTTCACCAAGGGCGCCGACGTCGGCGCCGATCTGGTCGGCAAGGTAGAGGCCGGCATTCCCGAGGACGATCCGCGCAATCCCGCGGTGATTGCGGACAACGTCGGCGACAACGTCGGCGACTGCGCCGGTATGGCGGCCGACCTGTTCGAGACCTACGTCGTGACGCAGGTCGCGACCATGCTGCTGGCCGCGATCTTCTTCCAGGGCTTTCTGCGCGACACCATGATGCTGCTGCCGCTCGCGATCGGCGCCGTTTGCATTGTCGCCTCGGTCATTGGCACCTATTTCGTGCGGCTCGGGCCGGGCGGCCAGATCATGATGGCGCTCTACAAGGGCGTCATCGCCGCCGGCGTGCTCTCGGCCACGGCGATCGCCGGCGTCATTGCGCTGCTGGTGGGTTACGGCCAGCCGATCGCGCTGACCGGCGGTACCATCACCGGCGGCGGGCTCCTCGTCTGCGCCTTCACTGGTCTAGCGGTGACCGGCCTGCTGGTGTGGATCACCGAATACTATACATCGACGGCGTACCGTCCGGTGCGGAGCATCGCCAACAGCTCGATCACCGGTCATGCCACCAACGTGATTCAGGGCCTGGCGGTCTCGATGGAGGCGACCGCGCTGCCGGTCGTCGTGATCTGCGCGGGCATCATCGTCGCCTATCTTTACGCGGGCGTGTTCGGCATCGGCATCGCCGCGACCACCATGCTCGCGCTGGCCGGCATGATCGTGGCGCTCGATGCGTATGGACCGGTCACCGACAACGCCGGCGGCATCGCCGAGATGGCCGATTTGCCGAAGGACGTGCGCAAGATCACCGACGCGCTCGACGCCGTCGGCAACACCACCAAGGCGGTGACCAAGGGTTACGCCATCGGCTCGGCGGGCCTTGCCTCGCTCGTGCTGTTCGCCGCCTACAGCAACGACCTGAGTCACTATTTCCCGGGCGTCGACGTGAACTTCACCCTGCAGAACCCGTATGTCGTGGTCGGGCTCTTCATCGGCGGCTTGCTGCCCTATCTCTTCGGCGCGCTCGGCATGACCGCGGTTGGCCGCGCCGCCGGCGCAGTGGTGCTCGAGGTGCGCCGCCAGTTCAAGGAGATCAAGGGCATCATGGCGGGCAAGGCGAAGCCTGACTATAGCCGCGCCGTCGACCTGCTGACCCGTGCGGCGATCAAGGAGATGATCGTGCCGTCGCTGCTGCCGGTCGGCGCGCCAATCGTGCTGTTCTTTGTGGTCTCGGCGATCGGCGGGCAGGGCGCGGGCTTCAGCGCCCTCGGCGCCATGCTGCTCGGCACCATCGTCACTGGCATCTTCGTCGCGATCTCGATGACCTCGGGTGGCGGCGCCTGGGACAACGCCAAGAAGTATATCGAGGAGGGCCATTACGGCGGCAAGGGCTCCGATGCGCACAAGGCCGCGGTGACCGGCGATACCATCGGTGACCCTTACAAGGATACGGCGGGTCCGGCGGTCAACCCAATGATCAAGATCACCAACATCGTGGCGATCCTGCTGCTAGCGGTGCTAGCCGCGACGCACTGAAGCGGCGCGGCCGGTTACGGTCCGCCGCCGCTACCGCCGCTGGCTCCCTGCGGGCGGTTCTTGCTGACGAAGCGGCCGAAGTTGCCGAGGAACTCCTCGATCCACGAAAACTCGCGGCCGCGAGACGGCGTCGCGTTCGGATTCGGCGTGATCGCCTCGGCGTCTTGCAGGCCCTTCTTCTGGATCGACTGCACGGCGCCCTTCTTGTCGAAGGTGATCTTGACCACGTTCTGGTCGAGCGTTTGGGTCTTCAGGAAGGCGATATCCTCGGTCTTGGCGCTGATGTAGTACCAGACGTTGGGATCAAACTCGGCGACGCTCGACGGCGAACCGAGGAGGCGCGTGACCGTGGCCTTGTCGGTCTTGCCCGGCTGGATCTGCGCCAGCCGATCAGCCTCGGGCGAGTTGCCGCGCTGGTCGACAGTCGGCTGACAGGCGAAGAGCAGTGTCGCGCACGCGACAGCCGCGGCGCAGCGCAACAAACGGTGATGAACAGGCTTGAAAATCATCCCAATCTCGACAAAATCTTGTACCTTGAAGCGCCCGATTATTCAATGGCGGGCCTTTCCAACCATGCCGCTCGCCGCGCTCTTCCACCGTAAATCCCGCAGTGCCGTCCAGGCGCTCTATGGCGCCATCGTCGCGGCCGGGCGTGCGCCGGTGTTTTATGAAAAATGGGGGGTGCCGGACACGCTCGACGGACGGTTTGAGCTGATTGCGTTGCATGCGTTTCTTGCCTTGCGCCGGCTGAAGCATTCGAACGAGTGCGTCGAATTCGCCCAGGCGCTGTTCGACACCATGTTCGCCGACCTCGACCGTAACCTGCGCGAGATGGGCACCGGCGATCTGGGCGTCGGCCGGCAGGTTAAGACCATGGCCAAGGCGTTCTACGGCCGGATCCTTGCTTACGAGCACGGTCTTGCCGGTGATGCCAACCTTGAGGATGCGCTGCGCCGCAATCTCTACGGCACCGCGACGCCGAATTCGGGCCAGGTCGCGGCCGCGGCAAATTACCTGCGTCATCAGGCGCAGGCGCTCGATGCGGCGCCGGTTGCGGTGCTGCTGTCGGGCGAGTTGCCCCTTGCCAGGGAGGCCTGAGATGGACGCTCGTTCCGGAACCGAATTTGCCCGCCCGGTCGAACTTTCGCGGCTTAGCCGCGGCGAGCAGCACTTTGAGATCATCGCCAACGCGGCGGAGCGCACCGCGCTCGCGGCGCGTTTCGGCCTGCTCGGCCTCGACAAGCTTGAAGCCGTGGTGCGGCTCGGTCGTATCGCCGGCGGACTCGTCCGTCTCGAGGCCGAGTTTGCCGCGGACGTCACGCAGAGCTGCGTCGTCACGCTCGAGCCGGTCCGGAACCATGTCGCCGAAGGCTTCACCGTGCTTTACGGCGCGGGCGCCGAAGCACGCGAGGTCACGCTCGACGGCGCGGCCGAGACCATCGAGCCGATCGCCGGCGGCGCGATCGATATCGGCGAGGCGGTGGCGCAGCAATTGTCGCTCGCGCTCGACCCGTTTCCACATGCACCGGGCACGGCGGCGGTGAACGTCACCGCCGGTGCCGATCCCGCTGTCGAGTCGCCATTCAAGGTGCTGGCGCCACTGAGAAACAAGAACGATTCCAAAGACTAGCTAGCGGGGTTGCGGCGGCGCGGTTTTTTGGCTACTGAGACGTTCAAGCCCCCTCCGCGGGGCGCCTTTTTTTCGAGTGATCCCATGGCCGTACCGAAGAAAAAGACCAGCAAGTCGCGTCGCAACATGCGCCGCGCCCATCACGCGCTCAAGCCGTCGAGCTATGTCGAGTGTCCGAACTGCGGCGAGCTCAAGCGTCCGCATCATGTCTGCCTTGCGTGCGGGCATTACGACGAGCGCGAAGTGATTTCGGTGAAGACGGAAACGGCGTGAGAGGCGCCGCGGCAGTCGGAGACCACGCTTGACCGGACGTATCGTCATTGCGCTCGATGCGATGGGCGGCGAACATGCGCCCGAGATTGTCGTCAAAGGCGCGGCGATCGCCCAGCAGCGGTTCCCGCAGGCCGAATTCCTCTTTTATGGCGTGGAAGAGCGTATCCGCGCCTGTCTCGCCAAGCTGCCGGCGCTCGCGCCGCGTGCGATCGTCCATCACACCGACGAGTTCATCACCGACGACGTGAAACCGTCGGTCGCGCTGCGCGGTGGCCGGCGCTCATCGATGCGGCTCGCGATCGATGCCGTCGCCTCGGGTGAGGCCGACTGCGTCGTCTCGGCCGGTAACACCGGCGCGCTGATGGGGATGGCCAAATTTGCGCTCAAAATGATTCCCGGCATCGACCGGCCGGCGATCGCCTCGTTTTTCCCGACGCAGCGCGGCGAAAGCGTGATGCTCGATCTCGGCGCCAACGTGCACTGCGATTCCGAGAATCTGGTCCAGTTCGCATTGCTCGGTGACGTGTTCAGCCGCACGGTGCTCGGCATCGCCGAGCCGAGCGTCGGCCTGTTGAACGTCGGCGCCGAGGAGCAGAAGGGGCACGATGCGGTTCGCGGCGCGGCGGTGCGCCTGCGCGGTCCGGGCGCGCCGGTCCATTTCCACGGCTTTATCGAAGGCGACGACATCGCCAAGGGCACGGTCGACGTGGTCGTCACTGACGGCTTTACCGGCAACGTCGCGCTCAAGACCGCCGAAGGTACCGCGCGGCTCTTCGCCGAATTCCTGCGCGCGGCTTTCACCAACTCGTGGTCGGCGCGCTTCGGCTATCTCTTTGCCTATCGCTCGCTCGCGAAGCTGCGCAAGCGGATGGATCCGCGGCGCTACAACGGCGCGGTGTTTCTCGGCATCCAGGGCATCTGCGTCAAGAGCCACGGCTCGACCGACGAGCTCGGTTTCGCCAACGCGATCGGCGTCGCCACCGACATGGCGATGAACGGCTTCCTCGACAAGGTACACGAAGAGGTCCTGCAGCTGGCGGCCGCCGCCGCGCCCGACAAGACGACCGCGGCGTTGTGATGAACTTCCGCTCGCACGTTCTCGGTTGCGGCGGTTATCTGCCCGAACGCATCGTCACCAACGACGAGATCGCGAAGACGCTCGACACCTCGGACGCCTGGATCGTGCAGCGTACCGGCATTCGTCAGCGCCACATCGCGGCAGACGGGGAGCTGACCTCCGATCTGGCGGTCAAGGCGGCCGAGCGCGCGCTGACGGCGGCGCGCCTCGAGGGCGGCGACATCGACCTCCTGGTGCTGGCGACGGCGACACCCGACAACACCTTTCCGGCGACGGCAACCAAAGTCCAAGCGCGAATCGGGATGACCGGTGGCGCAGCCTTCGACGTCCATGCGGTGTGCACCGGATTCATCTACGCGCTGGCGGTGGCAGATAATTTTCTCAAGTGCGGACAGGCGCGTCGTGCGCTGGTAATCGGCGCCGAGACTTTCTCGCGCATCCTCGACTGGACCGATCGCGGCACCTGCGTGCTGTTCGGCGACGGGGCGGGGGCGCTGGTGCTCGAGGCCAAGGCTACGAACGGTCATGCCGGCGCCGGATCCGGCTCCAACATGGAGGGCGGCGTGCTGTCGACCCACCTTCATTCCGACGGTGGCAATTACGGCATCCTCTACGTCGACGGCGGTCCGTCGCTCAACGGCCACGTCGGCCATCTGCGAATGGAAGGCAAGGAGGTCTTCCGCCTCGCCGTCGAGCGTCTGGCGGCCGTGGTCGATGAGGCACTGGCGGCGAACGGACTGATCGCTGCCGACATCGACTGGCTGGTGCCGCATCAGGCCAACAAACGAATCATCGACAGCATGGGTCGGCGGCTCGGGCTGCCGGCGGAGAAGGTGGTTATGACCATCGATCACCATGCCAACACCTCGGCAGCCTCGGTGCCGCTGGCGCTCGCCGAGGCGACCGCCGACGGCCGTATCAAGCCGGGTCAGCTGGTATTGGTCGAGGCGATGGGCGGCGGCGTCACCTGGGGCGCCGGACTGGTGCGCTGGTAGGGCGGAAACCCTGCTGGCGTGCGGCCTTGGCAGTTATCCCCAGGGTTCAAGATCAGTGGCCAAATCGCTGTAATTGCAAAACTTCCGCCCTCGCGTTAGGTTTTCCAAATTCAGGGCCAGATTGCAGGGGAGGCCGGCATGGCGGGGCAAACGGTCACGCGTGCGCAATTGAGCGAGGCCGTCTATCAGGAGGTCGGACTTTCTCGTAACGAATCGGCCCAGCTGGTCGAGACGGTGTTGAACGAGATCGCCGAAGCGCTTGCCCGCGGCGAGATGGTCAAGGTTTCGAGTTTCGGCAGCTTCGCGGTCCGCAAGAAGGGCCGCCGCATCGGCCGCAATCCGAAGACCGGCAAAGAGGTGCCGATCAATCCGCGACGCGTCCTGGTCTTCCGCGCCTCGCACGTGCTCAAGGATCAGATCAACGGCGCCCTGTCGAAAGCGGATAGCGGGACCGGCGCGGCATGAACATGCGCCTGCCCGAAATGATGCCGCCGCCGCCAGCCACGGGGCGCGGCAAGTCGGCAGATGCTTTCCGCACCATCAGCGAGGTCGCAACCGAGCTCGAGGTGCCGCAGCACGTCTTACGCTTTTGGGAGTCGAAATTCCCGCAAGTCAGGCCCCTGAAGCGCGCCGGCGGCCGCCGCTATTACCGGCCGGACGATGTGGCGTTGCTGCGCCGCATCCGCCAGTGTCTTTACGAGCAGGGTTACACCATCAAGGGCGTGCAAAAGCTGCTGCGCGAAGGGGCGCTCAAGACCGACGAGATTCCGCGGCTGACGCTGCCAACTACCGTCGCGGCGCGCGAGGGCGAGAAGGTGGACGACATGCGGCGCGAGTTGTTCGATCTGCGCCGCGACCTCATCGCGTTGCGCGAGGAATTGAAGAAGTTGCGGGACGGGAGCTAGTATCCGCCCCACAGGACGGCCGGCCGGAGCGTAGCGCAGCCTGGTAGCGCATCAGCATGGGGTGCTGAGGGTCGTGAGTTCAAATCTCACCGCTCCGACCATCTTTTCGATCCGCCGCGTCACAAAAAATAACGAAAATCCAGCCTGTTAAGCTTTCCTATTCATCTTTCGTATGACGTCTAGTGCGGCGTCCTTCCGCGACGGCGCGACCCTTTTCAGTCAATCGGCAGATCTGCATTGCCGGGTTGAGCGGATTGGCGAACCACGGCTCGGCCCAGCCGGCATCGAGACAGGCCTGGATGGTACGGTGATCGACCTCGCGGCCCCGGGCATCGAACAGCGGCAGCTTGCCGCCTGGCTCGGTCAGGCCGCGTTGTAGCCAAGCCCGCTGATTCGCGGTCGGGCTCGGCGCTCGCGGCGGTCTTTCCGGCACGGCCGGCTTCGAATCCTCGGACATGTCCATCCCCTGGATGTCGTCGTGCGGACGCGCCATGGTAGCGGACGGGGGCAGGCGCGCAAAGCGAGCCGACGGCTCGCGGGCGCGTGACCGAAAACGGGAGGCAACCATGCCGGCGGAGACGGTGATGTTCGTTTACGCGACGGCGCGCGAGCGCGTCCAGGCGGAGGAGATCGGCATTGCGCTTGTCAAAGAGCGGCTCGCCGCCTGCGCCAATGTGCTCGACAACGTGCGCTCGTTCTATTGGTGGCAGGGCGAAATTCAGCAGGACAGCGAGGCGCTGCTGATCGTGAAGACGACGGCGGACCGCATCGAGCAGCTGATCGCCCGGATTAAGGCGTTGCATTCCTACGACTGCCCCTGCATCGAAGCCATACCGGTCGCTGCCGGATATGCGCCGTATCTCGACTGGGTGCGCAGCGAGGTCGCGGTGGCGCACATCTGACGCCGCTATGCCAGCGCGATCAGCACCGCCTTGACCACGTGCATGCTGTCGGTGACGAGTTCACGGACATCGTAGAACAGGATTGTTGTCTCGTAGGTCACGAAGAAAGCCAGACCGTAAAACGCCGCGCGATGACCGGTTTCCCATTGCACGACCCCCTCAACGAGCTTCCAATTTCGCAGATAGTGCTGAATGGCTGCCATCATGACCAGGCCGAGGATGGCGCCGGCGACGATGTCGCTGGCGTAATGGTAGCCGAGGTAGAGCCGCGGCAGGCAGACCACGATGAGAGTCCACGCCATGGCCAGATAGCCCAGCGCGCGCGCCTCGTACCAGACCGCGAGCGACAGCGCGAAGAACAGCGCGGCGTGATCGCTCGGCAGCGAGTTCCAATGGCTCAGATTCGCAGGATCGACGCCGATCGGCATGACAAAATTCGCCGCCGCGTACAGCGGCCGATCATGGAACGGTAGCGTCAGTTGCAGCGTGCGCGCGGCGACGACCACGGCAAGCGCGCCGATGATCGATAACACGACGTAACGGCGGCGGGCAGCGGCATCGCCGCCGGTTCTGAACCACGCCCACCAAAGAAACGCCATGAACAACCCGCCCTTGAGCAGGTGGGAATCACCGACGTCGCGCACCAACAGATTGAAGGTGACGCCCTTGTCGGCGAACTGGTCGAAGAATTGAATGACCGTCGCGTCGAAGGTATTGATCCACGACAGTCCCAACCGAAGCATGGATCGGCTCCAATTCGTTCGGCAAACGCGTATGTCACCGAACTGTCACCTCCGCGTCGCGTGACAAAGCCGTGGTAGGATTTCCGATGAGTCAACCGCGAATCGACCGCATCGACCATTTCGTGCTGACCGTCGCCGATATCGATGCGACCTGCCGATTTTACGAGCGGACGCTCGGTTTGAAGCGCGTTGAATTCGTCGGCCGGGTCGCGCTCGCCTTCGGCCGACAGAAAATCAACCTGCACCGAGCCGGACACGAATTCGAGCCCAAGGCGCGCCGGACGCTGCCAGGCACCGGCGATTTCTGCCTGATTGCGGCGACGCCGCTCGACGCGATCGTCGCGCGTCTCGTGGATTGCGGCGTGCCGATCGAGCTGGGGCCGGTGCCGAAGACCGGCGCCTTGGGACCGATGCGCTCGATCTATTTCCGCGATCCCGACGGCAATCTGGTCGAGGTCGCAAACTATCGCGGCCGGCACCGGCGGTCGCGGCGCGGAACGACGGCGCGTCGGTCACGCTGAAAACCCTGACGCCGCGTCAGTGCCCTGCCGAGGCGAGTGCCTGATCGAGATCGGCGATGAGGTCGGCAACGCTCTCGATACCGATCGACAATCGTACGACTTCCGGCCCGGCGCCGGCGGCGGCTTGCTGCTCGGCCGTCAATTGCCGGTGCGTGGTCGAGGCCGGATGCAGAATGAGCGATCGCGTATCGCCCACGTTGGCGAGATGCGAGAACAGGTTGACGCCCTCGACCAGCTTCACGCCAGCATCGTAACCGTCTTTGAGGCCGAAGGTGAAGACTGGGCCGGTGCCCTTCGGTAGATACTTCTTCGCCAGCCCGTGATAGGGGCTCGACGCCAGACCGGCATGCGATACCCAGGCAACCGCCGGATGGCGCTCGAGGTACCGCGCCACCGCCAGCGCGTTCGCCACGTGGCGTTCCATACGCAGCGCCAGCGTCTCGATGCCGGTAATGGTGAGGAAGGCATTGACCGGCGCCATGGTGGCGCCGAGATCGCGCAGGCCTACGGCGTGGCCGTGCACGGTGAAGGCGAGGTCGCCGAAGGTCTCGTAGAAGCGCAGCCCGTGATAGGCAGGCTCGGGTTCGGTCAGCGACTTGAATTTCGGATTTTTCGCCCAATCGACCTTGCCGCTGTCGATGACGGCGCCGCCCATGGCGTTGCCGTGCCCGGACAGGAACTTGGTGGTCGAATGGACGATGAGGTCCGCGCCCCACTCGAACGGCCGACACAGATAAGGCGATGCCATGGTGTTGTCGACGATGAACAACAGCCCGGCATCGTGCGCGATCCGCGCCACGCGCTCGAGATCGACCACGACGCCGCTCGGATTGGCGAGACTCTCGACAAAGATCGCCTTGGTGCGCGGCGTGATCGCACGGCGGAAATTCTCCGGCTCGTCGGGATCGACCAGCGTCGCCTCCCAGCCGAATTTCTTGAAGCTGCGACCGAACTGGGTGATCGAGCCGCCATAGAGCTTGTTGGCGGCGACGAAGTGATCGCCCGGCTCCATGAAAGTGAAGAACGCAAGCACCTGCGCCGCGTGGCCCGAGGCGACGCAGATCGCGCCGCGGCCGCCTTCGAGCGCGGCGACGCGCTCCTCGAGCACCGAGACCGTAGGATTCGTCAGCCGCGAATAGAGGTAGCCATAGGTCTGGAGGTTGAAAAGCGAGGCGGCATGGTCGACGTCGTCGAAGACATAGGCGGTCGTCTGGTAGATCGGCGTCGAGCGCGCGCCGGTCGCGGGATCGGGGGAGGCGCCGGCGTGGACCGCCAGCGTCTCGAAGCCCGGCGCTGCCGGCTTCCGCGCGTCCGCCATCAGAGCCGGCGGCGCTTGGCCGAGATGATGCCGGTGTTGACGCCGCTCCAGCCGAGCTCGCCGCACAGCCGCGAGTACTCGATCTTGGGACAGCGGTTCATCACCACCTCGAGGCCGGCCGCTTCCGCCTTCCGCGCCGCAGCGTCGTCGCGCACGCCGATCTGCATCCACACGACCTTGGCGCCCTTCGCGATCGCCGCGTCGACGATCGCCGCCGCTTCCTCGCTGCGCCGGAAGATGTCAACCATGTCGATAGCATCGGGGATTTCGGCCAGCGACTTGTAGACCTTCTCGCGGAGGATTTCCGGCACGCTGGCGCCCGGATTGACTGGAATGACGCGATAGCCCTTGGTTTGGAGATACTTCATCGCGAAATAGGACGGCCGGTTCCAGTTCTCGCTGGCGCCGACTATGGCGATGGTGCGCACGCGGCGCAGGATACCGCGCAGATAGTCGTCGCTGTACGCGTCGTGGTTCACCGGTTCTCCCATCGGGGCGGGCGCTTTTGCAGGAAGGCGTCGATGCCTTCCTCGGCGTCGCGCGCCATCATGTTGGTGACCATCACCTCGCTGGTATAGGCGTAGGCCTCGTCGAGATCGAGCTCGGCTTGGCGGTAGAACGCCTCCTTGCCGATCTTGAGCACCAGCGGCGACTTGGCCGCGATCGTGCGCGCCAGCTCGGCAACCGCTTCGTCGAGCGCTTCGCCGGGCACGACGCGGTTGATCAGGCCGAGACGCTGCGCCTCGTCGGTGCCGATCAGCTCGCCGGTGAGCAGCATCTCCATCGCCGCCTTGCGCGGCACGGCGCGCGACAGCGCCACCATCGGCGTCGAGCAGAACAGGCCGATATTGACGCCGGGCGTCGCGAAGCGCGCCTCCGCCGCGGCCACGGCGAGATCGCAGCTCGCCACCAACTGGCAGCCTGCGGCGGTGGCGACGCCGTGCACGCGCGCGATCACCGGCTTGGGCAGCCGGACGATGCTGGTCATCAGTCGCGCGCATTGCCGGAATACCGCTTCGTAATGCTGCCGGCCGGGATTGGCGCGCATTTCGCGCAGATCGTGGCCGGCGCAGAAGCCCGGCCCGTTGGCGCCGATCACCACGACCTTGATCGCGTCGTCGCGCGCAAGGGCATCGAGTGCGTCCTGTAAGGCGCCCATCAGCGCAACCGACAGCGCGTTGCGTGCCGCCGGTCGGTTGAGCGTCAGCCAGGCGATGCCGTCGACGTCGCGCCGTAGCAGGATCGCGTCGTGAGCCGGCGATTTGTCGCGCGCATCCATGATGGCGAGACCTCCGTCAGATTCCGCCCAACCGTAAGCGCGCCTGCGCCCGGCCGAAAGAGGAATTCTGCGGCCGTTCCCGCAGCCCCGGAGTGCGCAGAGATCAGCCGGTCACTGCACCGCCGGCTGGCCCAACCGGCCCTCGAGCCGGGCCTCGTTCAGCCGGGAAATGATGTAGCAAATGACGGCACCGACGACGAAGGGCAGGGCGGACCACATGTAGAGCTGCTGAATCGGCAGCATGACGAACACCCCGCCGACCAGCGGTCCAACGATCGATCCGATGCGACCGAGTCCGAGCTCCCAGCCCGACCCGTTGGCGCGCAGCGACGTCGGATAGACCATCGCACCGGCGACGTTGATCGCCGACTGGACGCCGAGGACGCAAAAGCCGGCAAAGAAAGAAACCACGACCAGCGCCGGCACGGAGCCACCGAGCCCGATGAACCCGATCGAACCGACGACGGGAACGGCCAGGACGAACAGCAGCGCGATCGGCCTGAAGCCGTATTTGTCGACCGATCGGCAAATCGCGAAGGCGCCGACCGTGCCGCCGACCTGCAGCGCGGTTCCCGCGGCCGCCGCGACCTGCAACGGGAGCTTCGACGCCGTCAACAGCAGCGGCGTCCAGCTCAGCAGGAAGAAATAACCCATCAGGTTGAGCGCGAACAGCAGCCACAGCAGCGGGGTGATCAGATGGAGCCCGTCGCGGAAGAGATATTTCGGATTGAAGCCCGGATACTGCTTCTCGTCCTCGACCACGAAGCGCGCGTTGGGTGCGACCTTGATGTCCGGCCGGATGACCGCGATCAACCGCTCCATGTCCTGGCGATGGCCCTCATGGATCGCCATGTACTTGATCGATTCCGGCAGCGCGAACAGCGCCACGGCCGCGATCACCAGTGGCGCGATCCCGCCGATGAGGAAAATGATCGGCCAGCCGTGCTGTGGCACGAGCGTCGCCGTGACGACACCCGGGATGGCGCCGCCGACGGGCACCAGACCGACCGCGATGATGGCGAGCGTGGAGCGGAGGTGGCGAGGCGCAAACTCGATGTTCATCGCGACGACGTTCGGGATCACGCCGCCGATGCCGATGCCGGCGACGAGGCGGAGCCAGAAAATCTGGCTCAAGCTCGTCGAATAGGCGGCGATCCAGGTGAAGACGCCGAAGGTGACGAGCGAGCCGATCAGCGCCTTCTTGCGGCCATGCCGGTCGCCGATGTAGCCGAACAGGCCGGAACCGACGAGGATGCCGACGAGACTGGCGCTGAATACCGGCCCGAACGCACCGCGATTGGCGATGTGCCAGGCCTTGGCAATGGGCGGCGCGGCGAAGCTGATGGCACTGATGTCGTAGCCGTCGATGAAAACGATGAACAGCGACCACACGATCAGCATGATGTTGATCGAGCTGAGGCCGCGTTCGTCGATCAGGTGCGAAACCTGTACGACCTGGACTTCGTGGGATCGTTGTGCGTCAGCCATAATTCCCCCATTGTGTTTCCGGAATGAGACACCGGAATTTATTGTTGTTTCGTTCTCCGATTATTCTACGCCAAAAGCGAAAAATACGAGAGTCGAGGGTCCGGCGTGCGGGAATGCGCCGCTCTACCGCAACACAACCAGCGTCAGCAGCACCACGAAGCCGGCGATCGCGACGCCGGCATGGGTTGCGACCAGCAGGCCGGCCGGCCGACGACCGCGCCACGCCGCGAATGCAATCAAGCCGCCGAAAGCCAGCGCCAGACCGAACAGCGCGCCGGCGATGACGCCGAAGTCGCCGGTGCCGGTATCGGTTGCCGGTAGGCCGTGGCGCAAAACGGCGATCAGCAGAACGAAGCCGGCCGCGCCCAAAGCGCCGTGCACGAGCGGAATCACCGCATGGGGCCGCTTGGCCGCCGGTCCGCGCGCGTAGAGCACCGCGAGACCGGTGCCCATGAGCGCAGCGGCAACAACTATGGCAAAGGCGAGATCGATCATCAGCCGCCGGTTCGTTGCATCGATGAATCGCGGCGCGGCGACCGCCGGCTCCAGTCAGGCGCTGGCCGAGTGCGCAACCGCGACGTCGTCGAGGAGATTGGTACGCTAACCGAGCAGCGGTGCGCCGCAGAATGGGCAGACCGCCTTCGCCGGCACGGCCTGTTCCCGCGCGGGCGGGTTCATGACGTCACCGCGGCGAAATCGCGCTGCCGATCTGATCGGGACCGCCCATGAACTGTTCCCGATACGCCGGCGACATGCCGTAGGTGTTGTTCGAGCCACCGTTGCCGCCGCTGAAGCTCATCGATGTGTTGCCGAAATGCAGGATCGGGCTGTTACCGGTATTGTTGCCCGCGAGGTTGGCGGACATGCTGTCGCTTTGGCTGTCCGGATTATTGCTGAAATTGGCGCCAGGACCCGAATTGTTCGGCGTGTGCTGCACCTCGAACGCGAACGATACCGGCGCGGCCGCAACGAGAGCCGCGAACACAACGGACGCCAGAAGGCCAGAGCGCATGGGAACCCCACTAGACCAATGAATTCGACTGATTATATGCGACCAAGCTGGGTTTTGTCCACGCGGGGCGTGAATTTTGGGCGCAACCGCGGCCGCCATCGTACGAGATGAAATATCCTTCATGAATAGTGCAGAAAGGGCGGAATTCTGCGACACCGCGCCACGCTCTCGACGCGTGCGGCGCCTGTAACCGGCGCTATGATCACGGCAGCAATGCAATCAAAAATCACTGACATGACAGGCGCGGACGGCGTGCCCAACATGAGCGGGTCGAGGTAGCGGCGCGATGGCCGCAGGTCGCAGACAGCGCAACGTGCGAACGGTCGTCGTGCTGGGCGGCATCCTCGTCGCGATGCTGACGCTGGTCGCGTTCTCGGTGCCGCTCTATCGCCTGTTCTGCGCCGCGACCGGCTATAACGGCACGACGCAGCGCGTGGTGGCCGACGCCGGCACGATCTCGCGCCGCGTCGTCACCGTCCGCTTCAGCACGTCGGTCGCCCCCGATTTGCCGTGGCGCTTCGCCCCGCTCCAGGAATCGGTCAAGGTCCATCTCGGCGAGGAGAAGCTCGTCTATTTCTCCGCCACCAATACCGGCACCACGCCGACCGTGGGCCATGCCACCTTCAACGTGACGCCGGCCAAGATCGGTCTCTATTTCGACAAGATCCAGTGCTTCTGCTTCAGCGACGAGCTGCTGGCGCCCGGCAAGACCGTGACCATGCCGGTCGACTTCTTCGTCGATCCGGCGCTCGACAAGGATCCCGAAGCCAAGGATGTCGACACGATCACGTTGTCCTACACCTTCTTCCGCGCCGAGAAGCCCGACGATATCGAGAACCTATCGCGCTTCGACCCGAACGCGCCGCCCGATCCGGTGCGGGGCGCGAAGCTCTTCGCTGAGCGCTGCTCGGGATGTCATGCGCTCGACCGCGTGAAGATCGGGCCGCCGCTCGGCACCGTGTTCGACCGTGCCGCCGGCAGCGCGCCGGGCTATCCGTATTCGCCGGCGTTGCGGCACGCGAGTCTCGCCTGGACCGTCGCCAATCTCGACCGCTGGCTGGCCGACCCGCAGGCCCTCGTGCCGGGCAACAAAATGCCGATCAAGGTGCTCGAGGCGAATGCGCGGCGCGACATCGTGGCCTATCTCGAGCACATTCGCGCCGACCGCCGGACCACCGCCGCAACAGCCGGCGCGGCACCGGCGGCGCGCTGATTCGGGCCCAGCGAGAGCGGCTCCGGCGCGGCGATTTGGCTCATGTCCGGTCTCGGGTTTGGGTAATATGACCGCGGCGGTCTAAGGAAAGGGACCTTCGGTGGATTCATCGGTCGCAGACGCCGACCGCGCGGCACGGATCTGGCGCGGCCAGGAAGGCGGGCCGGGGCCTGTCCGCCCCGGTAGCGAGCAGCACAAGACACTGTTCTGCCGAATGCTGCTCGACACCTTCGATCCCTACAAGCCGGCGGTGATCGACTGGCCGAAGCTCGACCCTGACGCGCGCGAGCGGCTGGTCTCGCTGCCGATCTGGGACATCGCCGTGCAGACCGAGGGCAAGGCGCGGCTCCGCGTCGTGACCTACGGCAAGACCGTGTCCGACGAGCTCCTCAAGGAGGCGATCGACCTCAACGGCTTCGAGGAAGGCCGGCACAAGGAGGTGCTTGCCAACATGGTGCAGGCCTACGGCATCAAGCTCGCGGCGGAGCCGCCCTATCTCACGCCACGCGATCCGGAATGGGCCTTCATGGTCACCGGATACAGCGAATGCATCGACAGCTTCTTCGCCTTCGGCCTGTTCGAGGTCGCCAAGCGCTCGGGTTATTTTCCGCCCGCGCTGGTCGACACCTTCGAGCCGGTGATGCAGGAGGAAGGCCGGCACATCCTCTTCTTCGTCAACTGGGTCGCCTGGCACAAGCGCAACATGAAGTGGTGGCGGCGGCCGTGGTTCGCGCTCAAGGTGCTCGGCGTGTGGGCGTTCCTGATCTGGGAGCGCATCGGCATCGCCCGCGGCATCGGCGGCGCGCCCGACGCCGACAACAACTTCACCGTGACCGGCAGCAAGTCGGTCGGCGTCGAGCTCCCGGCGGCGGAGCTCATGGACCTCTGCCTCGCCGAGAACGACCGGCGACTTGCCGGCTACGATCCGCGCCTGCTGCGGCCGACTGTCGTGCCGCGGCTGGTGCGGTTCGCACGGCGCTTCATGCGTGGCGGAAAGAAGACGGTCGAGCTCGGCAGCGCGGCGCATCGCGACCTGTTCTGCCAGCACTTCAAGGCGACCTATCAGGATTATGAGCCCGAGACGCTGCCGTGGCCGGAACTCGACGACGCGGCGCTCGCCCGCCTGCGTGGGGTGCCGTTCTGGCAGGAGGTGCTGCACACCGAGCTGCGCGCCGGCGCCATCGTCAAGCAGTTCACCGAGACGGTCGATGATCCGGTGCTCAAGGAGGCGATCGCGCTGCAAGGCTTCGAGGAGGCGCGCCACGCCGAACTCATCCGGGTGATGATCCGGCGCTACGGCATCGACGTGCAGGAGCACCCGCTCGACAAACTGCCCGACGACATCGTGACCGCGTTCAAGGATTTCGGCTTCGGCGAATGCGTCGACTCCTTCTTGGGATTCGGCGTGTTCAAGATCGCGCATGAGGCCGGGTTCCTGCCGGACTCCATGTTCGCGATCTTCGAGACGCTGATGTACGAGGAGACGCGCCACATCGTCTTCTTCGTCAACTGGATGGCCTACAACGAGGCGCGACGCGGCCGGGCCTCGGCCTGGCGGCGCGGCCTGACCAGCCTGCGTTACTATTACCGCGCGTTGAAGCGTCTGGTCGGCACCGCGCGGCGCGGCGCGCAACGGAACGACGGCAAGGATTTCTCGGCGACGCAGGCCAGTGTCTTCCTCGAAGGCTTCACCTTCCGCCGCTTCCTCGAGGACTGCTACGGCGAGAACGCCCGCCGCATGAAGGAATTCGACCAAGGCCTGCTGCGGCCCAGCTTTTTGCCGAAGCTTGCCGACGTCGCGCTCTCCAGCCTGCGGCTGTGGAGCTTTCGCCGCGATCCGGCGTGATGCGGATCGTCAGCATCGTCGCGGCAATCCTCGGATTGCTGCTCGGCACCTTCATCGTCGGCTATTACGGCTTCGGCGACGTGTGGAGCGCGCTGCGCGCGATCCGCTGGAGCGGCTTCGCCGTCGTCTGCCTGTACCACCTCGGGCTGCTCGGGCTGCTGGGCGTCGCGTGGTACACGGTGCTGCCGCCGCCGCGATCGGTCGGTCCCGGCGCGCTGATCTGGGGCCGGATCGTGCGCGATGCCGGCGCCGAGGTGCTGCCGCTGTCGCAGCTCGGCGGCTTCGCCATGGGCGCGCGCGCCGTCACGATCGCCGGCCTGCCGGGAACCCTGTCCTTAGCCTCGACCGTCGTCGACGTCACCCTCGAGACGCTGGCGCAGCTCGTCTACGCCGCGGTCGGCCTCGGCCTGCTGGTCTGGTTTCGTCCCAATGCTGCGATCGCCAAGTCGCTGGGCGTCGGGCTGATCGTCGCCGTCTTCGCCGTTTTCGCCTTCATCTTCGTGCAGCGGCGCGGCATGGGCGTGGTCGAGCGTCTGGCGGAACGGCTTGCGCCGCGCTGGCTGCCGGACGCGGCTGAGCATACGCGTGCACTCAACCATCACATCCACATGATGTATATGCGGATGGTCGGCCCGCAGCTCGGCTTCGTCCTCCATCTCGCCGGCTGGTTCGCCAACGGCATCGAGGCCTGGATCGCGCTCCACCTCATGGGCGTGCCCTTGGGCATCGGCGCCGTGCTGACCATCGAGAGCCTGCTCTATGCGCTGCGCAGCTTTGCCTTCTTCGTCCCCAACGCCGTCGGCGTGCAGGAAGGCGCCTACGTCGTGCTCGGCGCGCTGTTCGGCCTGTCGCCCGAGATCGCGCTGGCGCTGTCGCTGTTGAAGCGTGGCCGCGACCTGACCATCGGCGTGCCGGCCTTGCTCGTGTGGCAGGGAACCGAGGGGCGGCGCGCTTTGCGCGCCGGCCGTCAGCTGCGCGCCAGCAAGGAAGTGCGCTGAGGCGATGACGCGCATCACCGCGGCCGAATTCGAGGCGCTGCTGCGCGAGGGTGCGCCTTTCGCCGCGACGCTCGGCGTCGAGACGGTGGAGCTAACGCGCGAGCGGGCGATTTTCCGCCTGCCGTACCGCGCCGATTTCCTCCGTCCGGGCGGCACGATCAGCGGGCCGATGATGATGGGCCTCGCCGATCTCGCGATCTACGGCGCGGTGCTGGCCGCGGTCGGCAAGAAAGAGCTCGCGGTGACCACCAGCCTGACGATCAATTTCCTGCGCAAGCCACCGCCGATGGCGCTTATCGTCGAGGCGCGGCTCTTGAAGCTGGGCAAGCGCTTGGCGGTGGGCGAGGCCGAGCTGTTTTCCGAAGGCGATCCGACCATGGTGGCCCACGTCACCGCCACCTATTCGCTGCCGCCCGACAAGGGCGATGAAGCCAGCTAAGGTATCATAATACCCGGCCTTAAAGCTTGACGCGGCCGGGCTCTTTCCCTAGGGTGCGCGCCTTCGCGGGGACAGACAAACCATGCACGCCGGCCAGACCGTTTCGCTCAAGCCCAAGGAACTCGACAAGAAGTGGCTGCTCATCGACGCCGACGGCCTGGTGCTCGGCCGGCTGGCGTCGCTCATCGCCACGCGGCTCAAGGGCAAGCACAGGGCGAGCTACACGCCGCACATGGATTGCGGCGACAACGTCGTCGTCGTCAACGCCGAGAAGGTGGCGCTCACCGGCAACAAGGCCAAGCAGAGCCTCAATCGTCACTACACCGGCTATCCCGGCGGCCTCAAAGAGCTGACCAAGGGCTCGATCCTGGCCGGCCAGCATCCCGAGCGCGTCATTGTCAAGGCGGTGGAGCGCATGATGCCGCGCGGTCCTCTCGGCCGGAAGATGATGCGCCATCTCTTCGCGTATAAGGGATCGAGCCATCCGCACGAGGCGCAGCAGCCGCAGAAGCTCGACATCGCGGCGATGAACCGGAAGAACAAGAGGTAAGCATGGCCGACCTGCAACAATCCCTCCGCGAGGCGCAGAGCGCGCAGCTGATCAAGACGGCGGCAGCAGCGGCCGAGGAAGCGAAGCCGCGGCTCGACGCGCAGGGCCGCGCCTACGCCACCGGTAAGCGCAAGAATGCCGTCGCGCGCGTCTGGCTCAAGCCAGGCAAGGGCGTCATCAACGTCAACGGCAAAGACAGCCAGACCTATTTCGCGCGGCCAGTGCTGCGCATGCTCTTGAACCAGCCGTTCGCGATCTGTCAGCGCGTCGGCCAGTACGACATCGTCTGCACCGTCACCGGCGGCGGCCTCTCCGGCCAGGCCGGCGCGGTCCGCCACGGCATCAGCAAGGCGCTGACCTATTTCGAGCCGGGCCTGCGCGGCGTGCTCAAGGCCGGCGGCTTCCTCACCCGCGACAGCCGCGTCGTCGAGCGCAAGAAGTACGGTCGCGCCAAGGCGCGCCGCCGCTTCCAGTATTCGAAGCGCTGATTCCACCTGCGGTTCACGCATGCAGGGCATCGGCGCAAGCCGGTGCCCTTTTCTTTTGCGCGCGATTATGTGAAAGGTTCCCGATGGCTCCCAAGGTGTTCATCGACGGGGAGGCCGGCACCACCGGCCTGCAGATTCACCGCCGGCTCAAGACGCGGCGCGACCTCGATCTGGTCTCGATCGATCCGGCTCGGCGCAAGGACGCGGGCGCCCGCCGCGAGCTGTTGAACGGCGCCGACCTGGTGATCCTGTGCCTGCCCGACGATGCGGCGCGCGAAGCCGTGGCGCTCGTCGAGAGCAACTCGGTGCGCGTCATCGACGCATCGACGGCGCATCGCACCGAGCGCGGCTGGACCTACGGCTTTCCCGAGATGTCGGCCGAACAGCGCGCCGCGATCGCGAATTCCCGCCGGGTCGCCAATCCCGGCTGTTATCCGACCGGTTTCATCGCCTTGGTGCGGCCGCTGGTCGAGGCGGAGCTGCTGCCGCGCAACTGGCCGGTCGCCGTCAACGCCGTCTCCGGTTATACCGGCGGCGGCAGGAGCATGGTCGCCGAATTCGAGGATACGACGGCGCCCAACTACACCAAGGCGCCTTATCGCATTTACGCGCTCGGCCTTGCGCACAAGCATGTGCCGGAGATGCAATTGCACGCCGGCCTGACGCAGCGTCCGCTCTTCGCGCCGGCCGTCGGTCGCTACGCCCAGGGCATGATCGTCGAGGTGCCGTTGCAGCTGAACGCTCTGCCGGCTTCGCCCACGCTCACGGACCTTCATGCGGCGCTGGCGCGCGCCTATGCCGGTGCGGCGTTCATCGAAGTGGCTTCGCTCGAGGAAGCGGCGACGCTCAAGACGCTCGAGCCCGAGGCGCTCAACGGCACCAACCGCATGAAGCTCTATGTTTTTGGCTCCGACGCGACGCGCCAGGCGCGGCTCGTGGCGCTGCTCGACAATCTCGGCAAGGGCGCGGCGGGCGCCGCGGTCCAGAACCTCAACCTGATGCTGGGCCTGCCCGAGACCGCGGGCCTCGCGTTGGAACGGCGGTAAAGCGGAGAGAGCGGGGGGATGATCGCGCACGCGCTGATCGTCTCGCCGCTTTATGTCGGCCTGTGCGCGCTGATCTTTTTCGTGCTGAGCGTGTTGGTCATCCGTCTGAGGGCCGCACGCCACACGTGGTTTGGTGACGGCGGTCACGCCGATCTCCAACGCGCGATCCGCGTTCAGGCGAATTTCGCCGAATACACGCCGCTGGTGTTGCTCGTGATCGTCGTCGTCGAGGCCGCCGGCTATCACGCCTGGATCGTGCATACGCTCGGCATCGCTCTCGTGCTCGGTCGGGTTCTGCATGCCTGGGGCTTGACGCGCTCGGCAGAAGCGTCAGCCGGCCGCTTCGTCGGTATGAACCTGACGTTTCTCGTTCTGGCGGCCGGTGGTGGGCTGCTGATCTGGTGCTTCGTCCGGAACGCGACACTTTAGGCTGGCGGTACACCCTCGACGAAAATCAGCCGGCGCCGGAGCGCGGTTTGCCGGAGCTTGAGCGCCTCGGCATATTCAGGCGAGCGATACCATTCGCGTGCCCGTGCCATACTGGGAAATTCGACGATGACAAACAGCTTGGGTTGCCAGCCGCCTTCGACCGTAGTGACGTCGCCGCCGCGAACGATATAGCGTCCGCCGTACTTGGCGATGCTCTTTTGCGCAAGATCGCGATAGCGCTCGCCGAGGGCACGGTCGACGATTTCGGTATCGCTGACGACGTAGGCTGCCATCCAAGACTTCTACGCTTGCGATTTCACCATCACGTAGGTGCCTGGCGCGTCGGCGAGCGGCTTGAGCTTGCTGTCGCCCGGCTTCCGCGCATCGACCTCGCCAGCGGCGAACTGCTTCACCCACTCCTCCCAGCGCGGCCACCACGAGCCGTCGTGGAATTGCGCTGCCTTGAGCCACGCCTCGGGATCCTTCGGCAGCTTGTCGTTCGTCCAGTGGCCGTATTTCGCTTTGCCGGGCGGATTGACCACGCCGGCAATATGGCCCGAGGCGGCGAGCACGAAAGTCACCGGTCCGGCATAGAGTTGTGTCGCGACATAGGTCGATCGCCACGGCGCGATATGGTCTTCCTTGGTCGAGAGGATGAAGGT